>JAJDAY010000027.1 GCA_029261655.1 Nitrospinaceae bacterium
GTGTGCGTTCCATCGGTTTGATGGTCAATCGCCTTACCAATATCGTGAAACAATCCGGCTCGTTTGGCCATCTGAACGTCCAACCCGATTTCGCCGGCGATGTGTCCGCAAATCCAGGCCACTTCCTGCACATGCTCGAGAACATTCTGGGTATAACTGGTGCGATACTTGAGGCGACCCAGCAACCGCACCATATCCGGTGGAACATTGTCTATCCCGACCGCCAGGATGGCCTGCTCACCCGCTTCCTTAATCTGCTGGGTGACTTCTTTCTTACATTTATTAACGACATCTTCAATCCGGCCCGGATGGATCCTGCCATCCTGAGTCAGTTTTTCCAGGGAACGCCTGGCCACTTCACGGCGAATGGCATCGAACCCTGAAAGAACAACCGCCCCTGGCGTATCGTCAATGATCAGGTCGATTCCCGTGCATTGTTCCAGGGCACGTATATTTCGCCCTTCCCGACCAATGATTCGCCCTTTGATCTCATCGCTTGGAAGCTCGACGACGGAAACGGTGGATTCGGCAACGTGATCCGAACACACTCTCTGGACCGCCATAGTCACAAGCCTTCTAGCTTCGTCTTCAGCCTGTGTCTTGGCTTTCTCTTCTATTTTTTTGACTTCCCTGGCGGCATCCATTTTGGCTTCATCAAGGATCTTATTTTTTATTTCCTCTTTCGCCTGGTCGGCGGTGAAAGAGCTGATGATTTCCAGCTTTTCAATTTCTTCCTTGATAAGTCTGTTATATTTTTCCTGCTCGCCGGTCAAGGACTCTTCCTTAACGACCAGTTCTTTCAATTTATTTTCAAGGGATTTCTCACGGTCACGGACACTTTCGGCATCCCTGCGAAAACTCTCCTCTATTTTTTGTATTTTTATCTCCTGCTCTCTAATTTCGTCCCGCTTGCCTTTGAATTCCTTGTCCAATTGAGATTTAGCGGCGATTTGTTTTTCTTTTACCTCAATATCAGAAGTTTTCAACCGGTTTTGGGCTTCATTTTCGGCGTCACGGATGATTTTTTTCTTCAGCTCTTCCGCTTCTTTGATCTGGTACTGGGTGAACATTTTTCTGAGGAAATAACCGATAGCGTACCCTATTAAAAGAGCAACAAACATCCCTAAGAGCAGGGTGATAAAATTAACCTTGATGTTGAAGAATATGTCCATCTTCGCTCCCTTTATATATAAGAAACCGCTTGCCCAAAATGGGCTCTAGCAGATAATCGAATTTTTCTCAGTCAGAATTTTATTAACCGGCACGTCAAACTCCGTTTGCGGGATCGAATCCATTACCTGAAAATCATAGGCCACACCAACGGAAACCACGTGCCCGGAAACCTCTTTTAATAATTTATCGTAATACCCCGCACCATAACCAATCCTGCCGCCTTTGAGGTCAAACGCTAACCCTGGGACCACCACAAAGTCAATAATCTCAGGCGATACTATATTTAAATGCGACCCACCGGGTTCCAGGATTCCAAACTGTTTTTTTTCAAATTCAATATCCAGACCCGGAATTGCTGATATTTCCAACCGTCGGCGCTTTCTGTCGACAATGGGGACATAAATATTTTTACCCAGGCCCAATGCCAGTTGAATCATTTCATCCGTCTGAACTTCACTGGGCAGTGACAGGAAAAACAAAATATCCCGACACGCCTTAAATTCCGCCAAACTCCCAAGTTTCCGGGTTATTTCCCGACTCTTTTCCCGGATGGATGTCTCACTCAAAGCCCCCCTGAGACGGGCCTTTTCTTCTCGAATCGACTTCTTGGTTTCTTCTGGGGAGCCCAAAATATTTTTAAAATTAAAATTTCTACTACTGCGCCCGGTTCATTCTCTGCCCGTAACAGACAACCCGCAACGTAGTTTCAGCTTAATGACTGAAATAGGATGAAAACAACGCCAGGAAATCGTTTCTAAACTAAGGGATAATACCGAGGGAGCGGGAGGGCTCTAAAAATTCAGCCCGATCAGGACAAGGCCATAATCTGGCCAGAAGGAGTGAAAAGCATGGGAGAAGAAGCTTTGTTGTCAGGCAAAAGATTCCAAAGTAATTGTTTCCTGAAACCTTTTGAAGTTTTATCTTTGAAAACAAAACCAGCGCATAGGCTTTGTTGAGAAGTATCAACCCCGAATACGTATCCAGCCATCTCCAAACCTGGAAATAAAATTCCAATCACCTTCAATATCATTTCCATGCCTTTTCCTGTGTTTCCAATAGCCACTGTTTTTCAACCCGACCGACAAATCCCCTGCTAAAAAAAATTCCGCCCTATACGTAAGAAGCTTCCCCGCTGATGCCGTATAAAAACCATTTTTTGAACCTGTCAAGGACAGGTGGGGTATCCGTATATTGCTTCAGACTTCCTCTTGCAACAAGGCTTGCACACCGCAATAGATTCATCAACCCCGTTTTCGAAATGTTGGCTCAAAAAAATAAATTTTTACACGAACACAACAGGGAAGCAAAACTTCCTTTTCAATCCCAATCCTAGCATAAAGCTTACCGCCCCTCAAGGGTTATGTCAGGAAATGAAAACCTCAAACCTTCAGGTTTTCTACTCCTTTTTCAAGGGTTTGGATCAAGTTATCAATGCTGTTTTCGTCCATCTGGTCGTTTTCCCCGGCCTTCTGTTTATTCTCCAGAAACTCATGCGCGATATTCAACGCCGTGAGAATTGCCAGATCGGACGTCGAGTTGATCCCCCCGGCTCCTGATAACTCCTTCATTTTGGCGTTCACCAAAGAAGCGACTTCTTCCGGGTCAACGGAAAAAGCGTCTTTTTTGACACTATAATTGCGTCCATAGATATTCAGTTTTATACTTTCAGACATGGCAGGCTCAGGCAAAATCCATTTTCTCAAGGTTTTCTAACAAGGTGTTTACTTTAGACCGAACCGCAGATTTTTCCTTTTCCATTTTTCGGTTGGAATCCTCCAAAGCGTACAACTTTTTCAAGTCCGTCTGGGCTTTCAAATTCCGGTCCAGCACCGCCCGGTTTTCCGAGTCCATCTCCTCGATCTTTTCATTCAATCGCTGGACTTCGGCTTTTAATTTATCGGATTCCTCAAGAACCGATGCCACCAGTTTCGACAATATTTCAATCTTTTCCGAGTTCATGAGCGAATCCTACCATTGGCAATTTTAGGTGTCAATCATCACGTTGGACTTGCAGGTTATTCCCGGAGCCGGGCTCCCAATTCCTCGGAAAGCGTCTGCACGATTTTCTCGAACACAGGGTTCACTTCCGCATCGGTCAGAGTTTTTTCCGCAGATTGAAATGCCAGGGAAAACGTCAGGCTCTTTTTGCCTTTTTCAATTTTTTTACCCGCAAAATAATCGTAAAGATCCACCCGACGGATCAGGGGAGCGCTGGTTTTAAGAATCAAATCGTAGATCACGCTGGATGCCACCGCCTGATCGACCAGCAGGGAGATGTCCCGGTAAGTCTCTGGATATTTGGCGATCGGCTCAAACCGGGGTCGTTCCGGCAGGGATTCGATGACCTTGTCAAAATCGATTTCAAATACATAGACAAAGAGTCGGTTAAAACTCCACCTGCGGAGGATATTTTCAGAGACTTCTCCCAGAAAACCCGCTTTCCTGCCTCCGATCCAGCAGTCCGCGGATTTCCCCTCAGCCAGAAATTTTCTTTCGTCTCCCGAAGGCTTAAACTCGACCTTTAACTTCAAGTGCGCAAACAGGGTTTCCAAAGAACCTTTCAGGTCAAAAAAGTCATACCCTTTTGACGGGTCCTTCCACAAACTGTATTCATAGTTTCCCGCCACCAATGCCGACAAACTGTTTTTTTCCACGGCGGATTTTTCTATCTCGTCATTAAAATAAATTCTGCCCTGTTCAAAAAGCTTAACGGTTTTTTGGCCCTGGCTCATGTTCATGGCCGCGTTATTCAACAAACCGGGAAGGAGGCTGGATCGCATGGTTGACCAGTCATTGCTCAAGGGATTGTTTAAATTTACAAGTTCCGTTTTAGGATCGCAAAATGCCTTTTTAAAGATCTCCGCTTTATCTGAACCGACAAAACTGTAATTGACGGCCTCTGAGAATCCGAGATGACAAAGGGTGTCCTTGGCGGTTTTAAAAGCGGTCTTCTTCCTGGACACCTCCACCGGAATAATTTCACCCGCCGGATGAGCCAGTTCAATGTCGCCAAACCCGTGCAGGCGCGCGATTTCTTCAATGAGATCGATTTCTCTTGTCAGGGTCGGGCGAAATTCGGGAACTTTGACTCTCAAAACCCCGCTGGATGGGGACGCTTCCAGTTGCAGGCCCAGCCGCTTCAAATATTCGACGATTTTTTGTTCTTTCAGGGGGAAGCCGAGAATTTTACCGACTCTTGAAATTCTGAGGTCTATTGGTTTTGCAATAACAGGGCTTGGGTAAAGGTCAATGCGGTCACGGCAGATTTCCCCTCCGGCCAGTTGCCGGATCAAAAGAGCCGCTCGGCTTTGCGCCGATATCACCGCTGAAATATCCACCGACCGTTCAAAGCGAAAAGAGGAATCTGTGCGAATGCCGTATTTCTTCGATGCCTGGCGAACCGTCACCGGATCGAAACAGGCACTCTCTAAAACCACGGTGCGGGTGGACAGGGAAACCTCGCTGTTGGCCCCGCCCATGACCCCTGCCAGAGCAACGGGTTTTTCCGCGTCCGCGATGACCAGGGCGTCTTCCCCCAGAACCAGTTTACTGCCGTCGAGACTTGCAAACGTTTCCTTCTTATGAGCGCGGCGGATGACGATTTTGAACCCCGCCAGCAAATCACGGTCAAACGCGTGCATGGGTTGACCGGTTTCAAACATCACATAATTGGTGACGTCCACGATATTGTTGATGGGTCTCAAGCCCATTGCCACCAGGCGGTCCGCAAGCCATTTGGGTGACGGGCCGGGCGTCACATTTTCGATCACCATCGCGGAGTAGCGCGGACACAGGGTTTCTTCCCGGTTCTCCACCACGATCTTTTGCGTGACCGGGATCTCGCCCCAGGCTTTGGCCAGTTCTCCTTCAGGGGAAGTCCAATTGAAAGCAGTTCCCAGAAGAGCCGCCACTTCTCCAGCCACCCCCCGGTAACTCAAGCAATAACCCCGGTTGGGAGTCACGTTGACCTCCATGACCTCGGTGAGTTTTCCGTCCGGCAAGGGGACCTTCTCCAAGGACTCTATTTCCAACCCGCCCATGGAAAGTACTTCCGCAAGTTCCTCGCTGGAAATATCCCACTCTACATAATCTTTCAACCAGTCTAACTGAATCAGCATCTTGGCTCCTCAACCGTTGTCACTACAATAAAATCAGGATTATAAGAGATGACCGTGCAAAAAGCAAAGCCGAGCATCCTTAAAATCAATAGACAGGAATCATTATCTGATGTCATCCACGGCGTTAAATTCATTGCTGGAACAAATGAGAAAATTGTCGCGCCCCAAAGGAACGACGCGTGATAATGCCGTGATACTCCACATTTGACTATAATTTGGAATTTTGGTGTAATACGCACATTTTGGAATTCCGATAAACCTCTCATTTGGAAATTTTGATCCAACATTGCTTGACGAAAAAAATTATTCCTGAAAAGAAATTCTTTTTTAAGCTTAACTTAAAAAATTCAACCCGATACTGGCAGGCCCCATCGGATTTTCACCCTCCTATTTTTCTGCCAATCCAATATTATGCCCAAAAAGGAAAAGCCCCCCGATACCCTGAGCCGGGATGATCCCCTGCCTTATATTTCTGCCATAGGCTGGGCAGTATTGATTTGCGATTTGGTTGTTACTTTAGGCCTCTGGCACGTCTTCAGCAATAATGCAAAATCGGAGGCGCTCGCACGATTCCAGTTTCGTAGTCATGAAATTCAAGTCGCCATCGAAGAAAGACTAGCGGCTTATGAACAGGTGTTGAAGGGCGGAGTGGGCTTGTTTGAGGCTACTGACCTTGAAGTTGATAGAGAAATGTTTAAAACTTATGTCGATAACTTGAATATAGAGGAACATTATCGCGGTATTCAAGGAATATGCTTTTCTAAAGTGGTGTCCCTTGAAGATAAAGAAAAGCATATTCAGGAGATTCGTGAAAGTGGATTCCCTAACTATACAATCAAGCCCGAAGGAGAACGCGAGCAATACACTTCTATTACTTACGTGGAACCCTTCACCGGTCGTAATTTACGGGCATTCGGATACGACATGCTCACCGAACCTGTTCGTAGGCAGGCAATGAGTCTAGCGCGTGATACGGGATTGACTTCCCTTTCTGGGAAAGTAACCTTGGTTCAGGAAACGAGTGAAGACATTCAAACTGGCTTTGTCATGTATCTTCCTGTTTACAATAAGAACATGCCATTAAACTCAGTGAAAAAACGCCGTACCGCACTATTCGGGTATGTGACTAGTGCTTTTCGCACTCGAGATTTTCTGGAAGGTGTTTTGGGACGAAGAAAGATTCCAGATATGGCTTTTGAGCTTTTCGATGGGGAGGACCTGGAGGAAAAGGCTCTTCTTTACAACAGCAACCCCAACCACAACGTTGCCTCATCTTTATTCCGGGAAAATTTAAAAATAGAGTTTCCTGGCCATGTTTGGTCAATCGAACTGAGTTCCTTGGAGGCTTTCGAAAATACCGTTGAAACAGAAAAATCCATCGCTGTTTTGATCATCGGATTACTTGTCAGCCTGATATTTTTTAGCGTTTTGTGGCTGGCCCATACGGCGCGAAACAGAGCGGTGCAATATGCCAGGAAGTTAAATGAAAATTTGATCGAAAGCGAAAGTCGTTTTAGAAACATTCTGTACCATTCTCCAGCCATTATTTTTATAAAGGATTTGGAAGGTCGGTATACTTTCTCAAACAGAGAAAATGAAATTGTAACGGGAATATCCACGGAAACAATTATCGGAAAAACCACCCAGGAAGTATTTCCTAAGCATTTAGCCGATCAATTTGACGCGAACGATAAAAAATTAATGGAAACCTTATCTCCTCAGGTAGTGGAGGAAATCGTGCCTCAAAAAGAAGGGCCTCCTCTAAATTTTCTTTCAACGCAATTTCCTCTATTCGATTCAAATAATAAACCCTACGCAATTTGCGGGATATCCACGGATATCACAGAGCGAAAACTCGTTGAGGAAAAATTGTTAAGGCACCGGGAAGAATTGGAAAAATTGGTGTTGGCCAGAACCCAGGAAATTCAAAAAACTTTGATAGAATTACGCGAAAGTGAAGAGCGTCTTAGTTTGACGATTGAAGCCACCGCCGAAGGGGTCTGGGACTGGAATATCAAGACGGGAGAGGTCTTTTTCAGTTCCCAGTGGTTCAAATCCTTGGGCTATGAACTCAACGAGCTTCCCGGGCATGTGAGTTCCTGGAAAAAATTAGTTCATCCTGACGATATGCCAGAAGTGATGGAAAAATTACACGTTCATTTGGAAGGCAAGACAGACCGCTATGAGTGCGAAAACAGACTCAAAACCAAATCCGGGGAATATCGTTGGAACCTGGACCGGGGCAAAGTTGTTGCCTGGGACGAACAGGGCAATCCAACCCGGATGGTTGGAACGGATACAGATATCACAGAGCGGAAAAAAATTGAAACTGATTTGAAAATCAGGGAGGGCGACCTTGCTCAAGCCCAGGAAATAGCTCGCCTGGGGAGTTGGACCTTTGACGTTCAGCAAAAAAAATTATCCTGGTCGGATGAAATATATCGAATTTTTGGGCTGGAACGAAAAGAGTTCAAACCGACCTATGAAAAATATCTTAGTGTGATTCATAAAGAAGACCGGGAATTAGTTCATCTGGTAAACCGGGAATCCCTTTTGGGCAGATCAAGTTATGACATCGAGCATCGGATCACCTTGCCGACTGGGGATGTTAAATATGTGCACCAGAAATCTAAAACTCATTATGATCCTCAAGGGTATCCTCTAAAAGTCGTCGGTATTATTCATGATATTGACCAGATGAAGATTGCGGAAGAGAACCTTCTAAAGAACCGGGAAAAATTTCGTCTGCTTTACAATCAAATATCCGAAGTATTGGAGGGAACTTCCTCTGCCACTTCAGCAGAAAAATTTTTTCACTCCCTGGTGTACCACCTGGCGGCTACTCTCGGGTTTGAGTTTTGTTTTATTGGACACCTGGATAAAACAAATATTGAAAAATGCCATACCCTGGCATTTTTTAAAGATGGAAAGAAAAGCCCCAATTTTGAATTCGATTTAGCCGGCACTCCCTGTGAACAAATTTATCAAGGGGCCACCGTATTTTACACCGACCATTTACAAGAAGCCTTTCCAAATGATAGTGATATAGGCAAATTTGGTTTAAAAAGCTATTTTGGAGTGCCCATTTTTGGAAAAGAGGGACGGCCCATTTCCCACCTTGTTGTTATGGACAGGAAACCGATGGAGTACTCCCCAGATGTCATGTCCATACTCTCTCTTTTCGCCGCCAGGGCGGAAGCGGAAATGACACGGATAGAAATTAACAATGAATTGGAAATTTCCCGTGCAAGGTTGCGAAAACTCAATAAAAAATTACAATCCGTTCGCGAAGAGGAAAAATTACATTTAGCACGGGAAATTCACGATGAATTGGGTCAGGTTATTACTTACTGCAAACTGGATCTGTTGTGGATAAAAAAGGAAATCAAGAACCCTGGAGAAAAGATATATAAAAAGTTGGATGCCTTGGTTTCTCACCTGGATGACTCCCTGAGGAGCGTTCGTAGGATTTCCAGTGAACTCCGACCGGAAATTCTTGACGTGTTGGGTATTTCAGAAGCCATAAAATGGCAGGCTCAAAAATTTAAGGATCAAACGCATATTGAATATGAGTTGGACATCGTGCCAGAAAAAATTAAATGCGAACGTGATCTGTCAACGGATTTATTTAGAATTTTCCAGGAAACTTTGACCAATATTTCCCGCCATGCGCAAGCAACTTTAGTTCAAATAAACTTTGTGAAAGAAGAAAAGTATTTTAGGCTATTGGTGAAAGACAATGGAAAAGGTTTTGATGCAACATTGGCAACCCATTCTCAAACCTTGGGCATTTTAGGTATGAAGGAACGATCCCTGAACTGGGGTGGGCAATTTGATATTCAGAGCAAACCCGACATGGGTACTACCATTACCGTTATACTTCCAATCAAGGATAAATATGATCCTGGCGCCTGCAAATAAAATAAAGATTGCCATTGCCGATGACCATACACTGATTCGCATGGGCTTGATTCAAATTATTACCGAAACAAATGATTTTGAACTCGTGGTGGAAGCCAAAGATGGCGCAGAACTTCTCCAGAAAATTGAGGAACAGAGTATAGATGTTATTTTGCTGGATATTTCCATGCCCAAAAAAAATGGGTGGGAGGTGTTGGAAGCGATAAACACATATCATCCTGACCTAAAGGTTATTGTATTAAGTGTATCTCCTGAAAAAGACTATGCCATACAATTTTATAAAGCGGGGGCCGTTGGTTATATGACCAAAGATAGCGCTCAAACTGAATTGGTGGAGGCTATTCGGAAAGTTGCTAACGGAGGAAAATATGTGAGCTCCAACATTGCGGAAAAATTTGTGTCTGTATTTTCCAAGGGGTATGAGCCCTTGCCCCATGAGAAGCTGTCTCCCCGTGAGTTCCAAATATTCCTCAAACTTGCTTCCGGAATAAGTCTCAGCCACATAGCCGCTGAACTCAACTTAGCAACACCCACCGTAGGAACCTACCGAACCCGAATTTTAATGAAATTGAGTCTGGAAAATAACAGTCAATTAACAAAATACGCCTACCAAAATAATTTACTCCAGTAACTCCCCCCTTTCCTTTTCTACTCCCCCTCCAATTCTGTCATAAAAACATTACACAACTACAGTGAATTTTTCTACATAATTTAAATCAATTCCATTATTTCATACAACCTTCAATTAACTTACACTTACACTGTTTTATTAAATGGAATAATTATCAGAAAATCAAACTGTCGTAGCCTAATTATCGTTATTACTTAATTAAGGGTTTAATAAATGACCAATTTTACAGAAAGAAATCCTGCTAAATCTGAGTCACAAGTTCCTTTTATTTTCCGTATTTTTATGAAAGGCGGGAATGGTAATTCCGCATTATTGAAATCATCCGAAAAATTACTCAGCAGTTTGGAAAGCATGCAGGCGAACATTCTATTTGCAGACCCTCAATATAATCTGATATTTGCGAACAAGATGGCGATAAGCACACTCTCCGAAATTAAAAATGATATCAGAAAAGAGTTTAACGTTTCCATAGAGGATATGGTGGGTGGGTCCATACATCGGTTTCATCGCAATCCGGAACGGATCGAAAAAATACTTAGGGATCCAAGGTCTCTACCGCATAAGGCGGAGTTCTCCTTTGGTGAAGTTACCTTAAGCGCTCAGATCAACGCTGTATATAGCAATAATGGTAAGTTAGCCGGATACGTGGTGAACTGGGATAACATCACAGAAAAGAAAAAGACCGATCTTCAGGTCGCCCAAGTGACATCAATGATGGAGAACGCTCCAATAAACATCATGTACGCGGACACGGATCTCATTCTTCAATATATGAATCCTATCTCGGCAAAAACTTTAAAAACTTTGGAACAATACCTTCCTGACCGGGTTGAAAATCTTGTGGGCAAGTCGATCGATATTTTCCACAAGAATCCCTCGCATCAGAGGAAGATACTTTCCGATCCCAAAAACCTCCCGCATCAGGCCAATATTCAAGTAGGACCCGAAACTCTGGACCTTCTGGTAAGCCCCATCTACGATACGGAAAAAAACTACATGGGAGCTATGGTCAGTTGGGAAGTGGTCACTAAAAAGCTGGAATTGGAAGCTAAAGCCTCGCAGGTGACCTCGATGATGGAAAACGCTCCTATAAATATCTTGTTTGCGGATACAGATTTCAAACTTCAATTTATGAACCCTGCCTCTAATAAGACCTTAAAAACTCTGGAACAATACCTTCCCGATAGGGTGGACAACCTGGTGGGCCAGTCAATCGATATTTTCCACAAGAATCCCGCACATCAGAGGAAGATACTGTCTGACCCAAAAAACCTTCCCCATAAAGCGCAAATTCAATTGGGGCCTGAGGTTCTGGATCTTTTAGTCAGCCCCATCTACGATCAAAATCACAACTATATGGGCGCCATGGTCAGTTGGTCAGTGATTACTAAAAGGCTGGAAATGGAGCGCAACGAAAAAGAGAATAGCGAGAATATGCAGCGAATCCTGGATGGGGTGACAGAGAAGGCCGGGGTTCTGGCAAGCTCCTCGGAAGAATTGACCGCTGTGAGTCAGCAGATGGCCGCCAATGCGGAAGAGACCTCTGCCCAGGTTACAGTAGTTTCCGCCGCCGCTGAAGAAGTCAGTACAAACATACAAACGGTGGCTTCCGCAACTGAAGAAATGAGCGCAAGCATCAAGGAAATTTCGGTAAGCGCCGCACAGGCGTCCAAAACAGCCTCCTCGGCTGTTGAAATTGCAGAAAAAACAAATGCCACTGTAAGTAAACTAGGAGAGAGTTCGGTCGAGATCGGGCAGGTGATCAAGGTGATCACATCCATTGCGGAGCAAACCAATCTTCTTGCGCTTAACGCAACTATTGAGGCGGCCCGTGCGGGTGAAGCGGGTAAAGGATTTGCAGTGGTTGCCAATGAGGTGAAAGAGCTGGCAAATCAAACGGCCAAAGCCACCGAAGAGATCGGCAGCAAAATAGGAGCCATCCAGGTGGATACAAAGAGCTCGGTAGAGGCGATTGAAGAGATCACTATAGTGATCAGTGAGATCAACGATATTTCCAATACCATTGCCAGCGCGGTGGAGGAACAATCGGCGACGACAAATGAAATGGCTCGCAATGTTTCTGAAGCTGCCAAAGGATCTGGAGAAATCGCCGAAAATGTTACTGGGGTTGCGCAAGCGGCTCAAAGCACCACTCAGGGCGCTAATGACACCCAAGTGGCGGCTACTGAACTGTCCAAGTTGGCAACGGAGCTTCAGGCCATTGTCGGTGATTCGGATAGCAATGATTCCAGTGGCGGTAAAAAAAAAGTCTAAATAAAACTTTATTTGAGCGGATAGGAGGTAAGGATGCCGTTAACGCCGCCGTCGATATTTTTTATGAAAAGGTCATTGCTGATCCCAAATTAAAACCCTTCTTCGACGGGGTCGATATGGCTCGGCAAAGAAACAAGCAGAAAGCCTTTTTAACTTTCGCTTTTGGCGGCGCACCGAATTATTCCGGGAAAAACATGCGCGAAGCTCACAAAAAGCTGGTTGAGAAAGGAATGAATGAGACTCACTTCGATGCGGTCATGGGTCACCTCGGAAATACGTTGAAGGAATTGAACGTTCCCGGTGAGTTGATTCAGGAAGCGGCCCAAATTGCCATGTCAGTAAAAAAAGATGTGTTGAATCGATGATTGAGTCGGCAAAAATAAGGAAACAAATTGGATGAAGATAATTGGTCGGCACATGTTTTCTAAATTTCTCTTGCATGTGCTGACCTTATCCTTTAAAAAAAATGACCCTTGTTGGAATAAAACCGAATAAAATCTTATCTCCTTAAAGAACACTCCAGACAGGAGGAGAAAGATAATGATTGCTCAAATTCCGCTGGCAGGTATTTCCAGTTTGCGTCTGGCTCTGGACAGTGTCCAAGCCAATATTTTTATTGCCGACCGGGATTTCAAACTGGTTTACATGAACCCAAAAGCGGAACAAACGCTTAAAAATATTGAAAATGAGATTTTCGAGGTTTTCGGAGTTTGGGTCGAAGATTTCATTGGTGAATCCATTCACCGATTTCACAGGGATCCCGACCGGGTGGAAGGAATTTTACGTAATCCTATGGCTTTACCTCATGAAGCTATATTCCAATTTGGTAATATTCATTTAAAGAGTAGCATCAATAAAATTGTCGGACCGGAGGATGAAGTAACCGGCTACATTGTCAATTGGGAGGACGTGTCTGAAAAAGTCCGATTGTTGGACGAAATGTCGAAAAAAAATGAGTTGGATGTGGATATGGCAAAACTTATTATAGAGTTGAAAAATATTGAAAATAAAGAATCACTGTAAGCGATTCCAAGTAGTTCAACTTGTCTCTATTGGTCACCCTGAGGGGTTATCATGAGTCCTTCGACATACCCCTCCGGGGCATGAAGGCAACGGTCGGATATCACATACCCCTCCGGGGCATGAAGTTAATGGAGGAGATATAACAGGGGTATGAAGAAAATGGTAAAATATCACAAGCTCAGGACATGCCCAATTGAAAGGTGTAGAAAAATCGATCGGGATAGACTTTCCAAATAACAGGTCTATTAGAAAACGTGTGTAAACGGCCTTTTGCATGAACTTCCTGATTCCCTTCGGAGCCATCTTGTCACCCAAGACATAGGGCGGTGGCGATGGGGAATCCAAACATTCCTCTTAAATGAACCTCTAAATCTGTTTCCCTGCACCGACAATCCCATCAATAGTTTCTATACTTTAAATAAAACCACCTCCTGTCCTTTTGCTCCCAAAGATCAACACTGGCTAGGCTTCTATTTCGACTTCCACTTCATTCGCCTCTTTTTCTTCAGATGATTTGAGTATTATGTCTTAAAACCTGATAGATCAGGCGATGATTCTATTATCATGATTAGACTTGATTCAGGGGATTATGATATAAGTGGGTTCTATTCACGGCTCTCTCCATTATGAAACTGACCGAAGAAACCATCCTCAAGCTTCTCCGCACCAAAGCCACCCGCCCGATGAAGGTCTCGGAGATGGTGAAACAGTTTTCTATTCCCGATGTTAAGCGCCGGGAGTTCCGCAATCGGCTCAAGGAAATGGCGTCTAACGGGCTGTTGATAAAAATACGCGGTGGCCGTTATGGCCTGCCCGATGAGATGAACCTGATCACGGGTGTCCTCAACGCGCATCACAAGGGCTTCGGTTTCGTCGTTCCGTCCAGGGACCGGGCAACGGACAGCAAGGAAAAAGATATCTTCATCAGCCGTGGCAATATGGGCGACGCCATGCATCTGGACCTGGTGACGGTGCGGGTAGAGTCGGGCCGGGACCGGGAACGCCCGGAGGGCAAGGTCATCCGCATCTTGAAACGCAATACCCAGACGCTTGTCGGCACTTTTGAAAAATTCGGCAGGGACGGTTGGGTCATTCCCATGGAAGCGAAATACCTTCATGATATTTTCATTTCCGGGAAGAACACCCTGAAAGCCAAAACGGGCCATATCGTTTCCGTAGATATCGAAACCTACCCCAACCGGCATCAACCGCCTTTGGGCCGTGTCACCGAGGTGCTGGGCTTTTCCGACGACCCGGATGTAGAGGTCAAATCCATTCTGCGCAAGCACGGCGTCTTTCAGGATTTTCCCGACAAGGTGTTGAAGGCGGCGAAAAAAATCTCCCTGTCCGACATTGATGAGGAGGAAAAACAACACCGGCGGGATTTATCAGATTGGATGATTTTCACCATTGACGGGGCCAAGGCCAAGGATTTTGACGATGCGGTGTCTATCGAAAACATGGGCGACGGTTTTCGCCTGGGAGTGCATATCGCCGACGTGAGTCACTTCGTGGAGGAAAACTCGATTCTCGACAAAGAGGCGTTTTTGCGGGCCACCAGTATTTATTTCCCCGACGCCGTCATCCCCATGCTCCCGTTTGAATTATCCAATGAGATTTGCAGTCTCAAGCCCAACGAAAAGCGCCTGACAGTCACAGTGCTCATCGACTTTGATGATCGGGGAAACGTGGTCGGAAGAAAATTCTTCAATTCCATCATTCAGAGTAAAGTCCGCTTCACATACAGTGAGGTCGCCCATATTCTGGAAACAGGCGATTCAAACAATCAGCCCAAAGAGGTGATAGATTCATTAAATACCATGCACACCCTCAGCCGGATTCTTAGAAAAAACCGGTTCGCGACCGGGAGTGTGGATTTTAATCTTCCCGAGCCGGAGGTGCACATGACGGAGGATGGCAAAGTTCACAAGATCGTCGTCGCCGAGCACAACATCGCGCACGAACTCATCGAAGAATTCATGCTGGCGGCCAATCAGGAGACCGCCAGATTTTTGTTTGAAAAAAACGTCCCTGCCGTTCACCGGATTCACGAACGTCCCGACGAAGATAAAATCGCCGAGTTAAACCGTTTCCTGCTCACCTTTGGCTTTAGTTTAGACCATCTCCATAACGTATCCTCGATCGACCTGCAAAAATTGCTGATGAAAATTAAAGGTCATGCGGAAGAACGCACGCTGAACGCGCTTCTCCTGAGGACGATGAAAAAGGCGGTCTACTCCGAAAAAGATCCGGGGCATTATTGTCTGGGTTTCAAGCATTACACACATTTCACATCTCCCATCCGGCGCTACCCGGACCTCATCACCCACCGGCAGATCAAAACTTTTCTGACCAAGAGAAAATGCTCCGAAAGAGAACACAAGCGCCTGCTACCCAAAATCGCGGAGTATTGCGAACAGTCGTCCGCGCGTGAACAAAACGCCACCCAAATCGAACGCGAGATCAACGATCTCAGGCGTGCCCAATTCATGGCTGACAAAATTGGCAAAATTTATTCAGGCATCATCACCAGCGTCACGGCGTTTGGTTTTTTCGTCGAATTAGCGGAAGTTTTTGTGGAAGGTCTGGTCCGAATATCGAGCATCACCGATGACTATTATATTTTTATCGAAACCGAATACAAGTTGCAGGGGCAACGCCGTCACCGCACCTTCAAAATTGGAGACACAGTAAAAATTCGGGTCGCCAGCGTGGACCTCGCAAAGCGTCAGATCAGTCTCGCCCTGCATCCTAAATAAATTTTGCGCCGCAATAAAAAAATTCCATGAGCGCTCTGCTTCCCTTTTTTCTTTCTTATCTCGGAGGATTATTAGCCGCGTTTCCCAAGTCCGCGCATTTTCTCTGGCCCTATCTCCTTCCCGCTTTGGTGGCAGGCTCTGGGTGGGTGATGGTTGCTGGAAGAAAAAAACAACCTCTACGGAACTGGGTCTTCCTGGCACTTCTTCTCCTGGTGGGATATTTTTCCCCGACGGTATCCGAATTTTCTCGATCCCAAAATAACCTGCTCAACCACATCGACGAATCCCGGCGTTCCACTCTGGTCGGCATACTGGTCGATCCTCCTGAACGGCTTGAGCACAAAATGCGCTTCCTGGTGGAGGTTCTGGAACTAAAAACCAAAGAACAGCGAAAAAAAGTGTCGGGGCGGGTGCGGTTGACCCATTACCACCCTGAACTCATCGAAAATTCCCTGCAAGCGGGAGACCTTGTCCGCTTCAGCCGAGTCCGCTTGAAGCATCCGCGCAATTTCAAAAACCCCGGCGCCTTCGATTATCGAAGCTACCTTAAGGTCCGGGGCATCGCCGCCAACGGTTCGCTTTCCAAAAACAGTTCAATAGAAACGCTGGGAACTCGGCCCCAGCCTTTTTACAAATCCCTGCAAACCAGCCTGCACGGTGGCTTGCTAAAAACATTGGAAGCCGAGTATTCCGGCGAACAGGGCGCTCTGCTAAAAGCCATGGTTTTCGGGCAAAAAAGCCATCTCTCCGATGCCCTGAAAGAAGCCTACATCGCCACGGGACTGTCCCACCTGATGGCGGTGTCTGGACTGCATGTGGGGTTCGTCGCGTGGGCGGCTTTTATTATTTTCTGGCCGGTGACGTTTTACAGCCTGTTAAAATTTCGCCCCGAATGGGCGCAGTCGGGGGCCGCCCGAAAAATCGTCGCCGCTCTCTGTATTCTCCCGGTGTTGTTTTACCTGGCTTTGGTATTGCCCAAAATCACCGCTCTCAGAGCCGGGTTCATGGTGCTGGTTTTCCTGTTCGCCATTCTGGTCAACCGGGAACGGGATTTATTCAACATACTTCTGATAGCGGCGTTTTTAATCCTGACATGGAACCCTCAAGCGATGCTGGATGTCAGCTTTCAATTGTCCTTTTCAGCCATGGCCGGCATTATTTTTGTGATGAGTCATATCGCCCGTCTCGAAGACGACCCCATCGACCGCATGGGAGAGCAACCCTGGTATCGACGGTTCCTCATGAGCCTGCCGTTTGAGGAATTACAACAACTCTCCTCGCCGCAAAAATGGTTGCAGTCGCTGAAAAAATACTTTGCCGCCTCTTTGCTGGTTTCCCTGGCGGTTTATGTGAGCACCCTGCCCTTCCTTATTTTTCATTTCAACCGGGTGAGCCTGATTGGGCTTTTCATCAATCTCATCATGATTCCGCTGGCCTCGATTCTCATCCCTTTAGCGTTGGTCGCTCTTTGTCTTGGGTCGGTTTTTCCGGCGTTGGGGTGGCTTTTGTCTTTTCCACTGCATTTTCTACTCGAATGTTTCCTGACCCTCCCCCAGTTTTTCGCGTCCTTTCCCTACGCATCGGTTTACCTGCCTTCTCCGCCCCACGCGTGGATTCTCTTGTATGCCTTCGTTCTTCTGGGCGGGATCTGGCTCGCACTGCAAAAACCCGCCACCGTAAAGCAGACTCCGCGAAAGTTCCAAAGCGTGATTTTGATAAAGGCAAGCCTGATCTTCGCCTCATTGGGCGTTCTGGCGCTGATGATCTGGCCCCGATTACTGGAACAGCCGAGAGAACAGTTACAAATTTCTATTCTGGATGTCGGTCAGGGGGAGTCGATCTTCATTGAGTTTCCCAACCAGGAAACCATGATTCTCGATGGCGGCGGATTTTATAAAAACTCCCTGGATGTCGGGAAAATGGTGGTCGCTTCTTTTTTGTGGAACCGTGGAGTCAGCCATATCGACTATATGGCGGCGACTCATTCCGACCAGGACCACATCAGCGGTCTGGAATCTTTGGTCGATCTCTTTTCCATCGGACATTTTCTCGATGGATTCTCCAACCTGACCGATTCCCGCATCGACCGGTTGAAACAAAAAACCCTGTCGAAAAAATCGGTACTGGTTCCATTGATACCGGGAGTTCCTCTGAACATTGGCGAGGTCCGGCTGACCGCCCTCCACCCCGGCCCGGAATTCATCCTGCAAACCATCTCCCATAGAAAAAACAAGGTGGATAACGAGCTGTCTCTGGTCCTGCGTTTGGAGTACCGGGAGTTCAGCATGTTGCTCACCGGGGACATTGGAAAGTCCACAGAGGAATATCTGGTCGAACGGGACTTTGCCCTCAAAGCCAATTTTTTGAAAAGCCCGCATCACGGGAGCCGCTTTTCCAATTCACTCTCGTTTATCAGCGCCGTCAATCCGCAAGCGGTTATTTTCTCCAGCGGCTACCTGAATAGGATGCGTCACCCCCACCCCGAAGTGATTGAGCGGTATAAATCCGTCGGAACAAAAATATGGAGGACCGACCTCAACGGCTCGATCCACATCACCACGGACGGAATTCGACACCGGGTCAGAAGCTTTTCCAATCCCTCAACGCGGGAAGGAAAAACAGGGCTGACGATCGCTTCGCTCACCCACCAGGGAGGAAAGTAACAGGACAAAAAAATTTCAGCGCTACCAAGTATTTTGTCCGCCAGGAACCCATCGTCCGTTAATTTTTGGTCCAGCGGTATGTGATATTTGACCGTTGCTTTCATGCCCCTGTGGTATCCCCTTCTTCATTAGCTTTCATGCCCCGAAGGGGTAGCAAGGAGTACGCTGGGTTTATTTTGGAATCACGTTTGCCGCTTGCGGGCCTTTAGGGCCGTCATTTTTCTCAAATTCAACTTCCTGACCTTCCTTTAATGTTTTGAACCCCTCCCCCTGGACCGCCGAAAAGTGGACAAAAACATCTTCTCCCTCTGCAGACTCGATAAAACCATAACCCTTTTTATCGCTGAACCACTTGACTTTTCCTCCAGACATAACACACACCCTCCCCCTTGATTTCAATGTCCCGCGCATAGGATAAATCCGATTATTTGTCAGATAACATGGGAAACCGGTCTCTGTCAAGAGTTTCATTCGGACAACCGAATTCACTCCATAAATAACAATAATTTAAAAGTAACCGCTCTGCCTTTCATCCTCATCTGAAAAATTCAATAAATTTGTTTTGTAGAAAGCCTCTGCTCTATACTGCCGCTTAAGGATATTGCGAACACAGGGAAAACCCATGGTAGATTCAGATCTTCGGGTCGAAAATTTAAAAGTGACATTTTCCGGCAGGAATGGGGAGTTAACGGCGGTCGACGGAATCAGCTACCATCTCGATGCCGGAGAAATTCTAGCGATCGTCGGAGAATCCGGTTGCGGTAAAACGGTCGGCGCTCTTTCCATTCTGCGTTTGATTCCTGAGCCGCCCGGAAAAATTGCACAGGGAAGCATCACTTTCAACTCCAGGGATCTATTGCAACTGCCCCAAAGGGAACTCCAGAAAATTCGCGGGAACGATATTGCCATGATTTTCCAGGACCCGATGACCAGTCTCAATCCGGTGCTGACCCTGGGCGACCAAATGATGGAACCCATTCTAAGACACTCCCGCCTGACGCAAAAGGAAGCCTGGCAAAAGGCCGTGGAGGTCTTACGCTCGGTGGAGATCCCCTCCCCCGCAGAAAAAATGAACCAATACCCGCATCAGTTGAGCGGCGGCATGCGCCAACGGGTTATGATCGGCATGGCATTGACCTGCTCACCGAAAATCCTGATCGCCGACGAACCCACGACCGCTCTCGATGTTCTCATCCAGGCGCAGATCATGGATTTATTGCAACAATCAAAAGAACAAACCGGGATGTCGATTCTGCTCATAACGCACGATCTCGGCATGGTCACCGAAATTGCCCAACGGGTCATCGTGATGTATGCGGGCAAAATTGTGGAGTCCGGCCCCGCCAAAGAATTATTTCAAACGCCGCTTCATCCCTACACCCTGGGGCTTAAAAATTCTGTTCCCAAACTGGGGCAAAAGCTTGGAACCAGCAAGCGTCTTGTTGAAATTTCAGGCAACGTACCTTCTTTAAATCTACTCCCGTCAGGATGCGCCTTTCACCCCCGTTGCCCATCGGTGATGGAACGTTGTAAAACAGAGACACCCGTTCTTAAGAAAGTAGGTCCGGGGCGCGAAGTGTCCTGCTGGCTGGAGGGAAACCCGACATGACGACCCCTTCGTCAAATCCGAATCTGCTGGAAATCAAACACCTCAAAAAGCATTTCAGCTCAGGCGGGAGTTTTCTTGGAAAACCAAGCCTCAACGTCCGCGCTGTGGACGGAATTTCATTCACACTCAAGGCGGGGGAAACTCTGGGGTTGGTCGGTGAAAGCGGTTGCGGAAAATCCACCGCCGCCCGCGCAATTTTGAGACTGGTGGAACCCACTTCCGGGGAAGTTCTTTATCAGGGGAAAAACCTGGCCTCTCTTTCTCAAAGTGCAATGCAGACTCTGAGACAGGAAATGCAGATCATTTTCCAGGACCCAAGCGCTTCCCTCAACCCGCGCAGACGGATCGAAAGTATTCTGGAAGAACCTTTTATAATCCACAACATCGCCGACAAACCAG
This sequence comes from Nitrospinaceae bacterium, assembly GCA_029261655.1. GTDB lineage: Bacteria > Nitrospinota > Nitrospinia > Nitrospinales > VA-1 > JADFGI01. Next base: position 20,571 of record JAJDAY010000027.1, read on the forward strand.
AGAGAAAGGAACGGGTCGCCCGGTTGTTAAAAAAGGTCGGGCTGGCGCCTGAGCATGCCCGCCGTTTCCCTCATGAGTTCAGCGGCGGCCAATTACAAAGAATCGCCATTGCCAGGGCGATCGCTTTGAACCCGCGATTGATTGTCGCCGACGAGCCGGTTTCCTCGCTGGACGTTTCTATTCAAGCTCAGGTGATAAACCTCATGCAGGACCTCAAGGAAACTATGAATATTTCCTACCTGTTCATTTCTCATGACATGGCCATTGTCGAACATTTTTCAGATCGGGTGGCCGTGATGTATCTTGGAAAAATCGTCGAAATGGCAACCAGCGAAAAACTTTACCGAGACCCTCGCCACCCGTATACCGAAGCTCTGCTTTCGGTCATTCCGAAGATGGAATCGGGTCGCGAACAACAACGGCACTTGATAAAGGGAGACATTCCGAGTCCCGCGAATCCTCCCGGCGGGTGCGCGTTTCATACACGCTGTCCCATCAAGGAAAAACAATGCGAGTCCACCGTCCCCGAACTCAAAGAAATTGCACCGGGGCATTTTGTGGCTTGCTTGTTACGGGAATAAGCGTCAGGTATTAAAGTAAAGTGACAGGGAATTGAAAGGACAGGAAAAGTGAAAATAGGAATCATATCTGACACACACGGCCTGGTAAGACCGGAAGTGTACAAGGCGTTTGAGGGAGTGGACCTCATCCTGCACGCAGGCGACATCGGCAGTCACGATGTGATTCTGGAACTCACACCCATCGCCCCGGTCAAAGCCGTGGTCGGCAATGTCGATACAGATTTATTGCATCGCTTTGAAGAAAAAATATCCTTCTCGATAGAAAATCACGCGATCCACCTCCAGCACATCCTTCATGAGTTTCCTGAAGAAAACAGGCTTTCTGACGGCCCTGTAAATGAAATTTTTATTTTCGGTCATTCTCACAAACCGATGAACCAGCAAGCAGGAACGACTTTATATTTTAATCCGGGAAGCGCGGGTCCGCGCAGATTCAAACTCCCCATCACGGTGGGGCTCATCACCTTGAATGAAAGCCAGGTTACGGGAAGTATCATTTCTCTGGAAAATTAAATGCCTTTTCCCAAGGCTTTGTCGAGGTTGTGGGCGGCGCTGATGAGAGACAGGTGAGTGAAAGCCTGCGGGTAATTTCCCAGTTGTTCCCCATGCGATCCCACTTCTTCGGCATAGAGACCGAGCGGACTGGCGAAAGTCAGCATCTTTTCAAAAATCATACGCGCTTCCTGAAGGCGGCCCGCGCGGGTCAACGCTTCCACCAACCAGAAAGTACACATGGAAAAAGTTCCTTCCTCCCCTTCCAGTCCATCGCTATACGTTTCGTCGTTTTTATATCGGTAGACCAGGCTGTCGGAAATAAGATTCTTCATGATCTGGTCCAGCGTGGAAGTCATTCTAGGGTCGGTGGGAGATATGAATTTCACCAGCGGCATGATGAGCGTGCTGGCGTCCAGGGTCGTGGAGCCGTAAAACTGAACGAAACTTTTGATTTCAGGGTTCCATCCTTTTTCCATGACTTCTTCATAAATCTGGTCGCGGACTTTAAGCCAGCGATCATGCGGAGCCGGAAAACTTCGATTATCAGCAAGCCTCAGCCCCCGGTCCAGGGCGACCCAACACATGACTTTGGAGTAAACAAAATGCCGTCGTCCGCCACGCACTTCCCAGATACCTTCGTCCGGTTCCATCCAGTGATCGCAAACCCAGTCCAGGAGACGGCGCAAGTTGACCCATAAGTCATAAGAAATTGGCTGGCCGTATTTATTGTACAAATAAACCGAATCCATCAACTCGCCGTAAATATCCAACTGCAATTGCCCCGCCGCGCCATTGCCGATACGCACTGGCCGGGAATTGTTCCAACCGCAAAGGTGGTTGAGTTCCATCTCCGGCAGATGATGTTCCCCCCGCAATCCATACATGATCTGGAGCGACCCATCCTCGTTGGGTTCATCGCAACGCGCCTCCAACCATTTCATGAACGCGTCCGCCTCGTCCGTAAAACCAAGACACAACAAACCATAGAGGGTGAAACTCGCATCACGAATCCAGGTAAAGCGGTAATCCCAATTGCGTTTTCCCTCAATTTCTTCAGGCAAACTGGTGGTGGGGGCCGCCACGATGGCTCCCGTCGGTGAAAACGTCAGTAGTTTGAGAGTCAGGGCGGAACGATTGACCATTTCCCGCCACCTGCCACGGTATTGGCTTTTTGAAACCCAGTCGCGCCAAAAGTCGCAGGTCTGGCCAAACAATTCGATAGCATCCCGTTTCAAGGCACAAACATCTTCGGAGGCCACTTCCTCCGCCGCAACGCCCTTGATCGAAAAATACTGCCCTTCGCCCGCGCCTAAAACAAACTCGGCAGTCACTCCGGAACCCTGCTTCTCTAGAAGGACAGGTGCATGCAGAGCCAGCGCGCTATCGCCGCATTCAAAAACCGCCCCTTCCTTGCTTAAGTTAACTTTATGGCCTGATTGGGCGTAATTAAAAGCAGGAAAACACTCCAGGCGAAACTTTAAATTACCGCGAACCACACGCACCATACGTACAATCTGGCAATGTTCCACTTCATGGCGGTTATCATGAGGCGCCCCCAGCGGCATGAAGTCGGTGATCTCCCCCACCCCGTCTTTGTGCAGGAACCTTGTGACCAATACATTGGTGTCGGGCCGGTAAAGCTGTTTTTTTTTGAAATTTCCGACCGGAGCAATTTTAAAAAATCCGCCTTTTTTCCTGTCCAGGATAGCCGAAAAAACGCTGGGAGAATCAAAATGCGGATAGCACAACCAGTCGATAGACCCTTCCTGACTCACCAGGGCAACCGTTCGCATGTTGCCTATCACCCCGTAATTCTCGATCGGCTGATCGTGCGGACCGCTGAAAGGATCTTTCAATCGGTCTTCAAATGATTTTGATTCTGCGGGGACATTGGCTTCATTCATAAATCGCTTCCCTCAAGACCTTCCTCGAATAACCGGCGTCTTTGCATTCTAAAACCGGAAAATAAAATACCTACTTTTGCATTCAATTATAATCTGAAACTTTGGCCGATGCCTTAAAAAGTTTTTTTCCCAATGCCCTTAACAAAATTACTCCGCGTTTAACTTTTCAGGTTGCATTCCATTTTCTCCCAACCCTTTCCAAATAATTTTTCATTGGAAAATATTTTTTCTTACCTTTTAAAGTTTCGTCTGCTTTTACCGTTAACAAGATGACTTTATTTTTATTTACTTTCTATGTGTATTTTTAGCACGATAGCGGGGTATTCCACTTCTCACCATTGAACTGTCAAAGAGATTATTTGCCTTCGTTAACTCCCTTCCTTGTTGAACCTCTACTATAAAGGAAAACTGTCATGGCACATCTGCTGAGTGAAAGGTTTGAAATTAACAATTCGGCTGGCGCAAGACCCTCAAGAAATGGACAGGGGTTGTTAACCCTTGTTTTAATTTTAACTTTTTTAACCTTTGCCGGCCCTGTTCTCGCGGATGACGATTACAAAAAAAAACATAAGAAAAGCAAGAAACCGGTGATCTCCTTTGCGGTGGTCGATGATACGAAAACGATGATCGACATCAACGGAGAAAACCTTCACAGCAACGGAAAGACAAAAGTAATTCTTGGACGAAATGGAATGATGAATAGCCCCATTGATTTGATCCTCGATGTGTTGTCAACCGATACTGAAGGCAAGCAGATAATCGCGGGAATACCGGTTGGGGAGGTTGTGGCGGATGGTAACTATCTTCTGACGGTAATGCCCAGGAAAAATAAATCTGCTGAGTTCCACGCCACTTTTGGCGCACCAGGTTCCGGGGGCACTCCAGGACCTCAAGGTGACCCCGGACCAGAAGGTCCACAGGGTCCAGCGGGTGCTGACGGCGCTCAAGGTCTTCAAGGCGATCCCGGTCCTGAAGGACCCACAGGGCCGCAAGGATTACCTGGTGACGGGATTCCAGGTCCTCAGGGCGATCCCGGTCCGACAGGACCAGCGGGTCCGGCGGGTACTGATGGCGCTCAAGGTTTAGCGGGAACAAACGGCATTGATGGCGCCCCCGGCGCGCAAGGGCCGCAAGGCAATACTGGTCCGACAGGACCGGCAGGTGCTGACGGCGCTCCAGGTTTGGCGGGAACCAACGGTAATGATGGTGCTCCCGGCGCTCAAGGTCCGCAAGGCGATCCCGGTCCGGCGGGTCCGGCAGGTGCTGACGGAGCCCAAGGTTTGGCGGGAACTAACGGAAATGATGGCGCTCCCGGTGCTCAAGGGCCGCAAGGCAATACTGGTCCGGCAGGACCTCAAGGGCCACAAGGAGTTGCAGGTTTACCGGGAGCCAACGGCAGTGATGGTGCTCCCGGCGCGCAAGGGCCGCAGGGCGATACCGGTCCGACAGGACCGGCGGGTGCCGATGGAGCTGACGGTGCTGATGGAACGGGTATAGCTATCTTTGACCTTGGGAACACCGCAGGCGGAAACGGTGCATTGTCAAACAACTTCAATAACCAAAACGTACCCGCCGATGGCGAATTTAACACCGCTTTTGGCAACAATGCACTACAAGCCAATACCTTTGGAGATCGCAACACCGCCATTGGGGCCAATGCGCTTTTATCGAATACCATAGGGGTATCCAACACTGCCATTGGGGGAGCCGCGCTCCTAGGAAATCTCGAAGGCATATCCAACGTGGCCATAGGGTTATCCGCGCTTAGCAGTAACACCACAGGCGATAGCAACACCGCCATAGGGGTCGGTGCGCTTTCGCAAAATACAGGTTCAGACAACATCGCCATTGGGGAAGGTGCTGGAACCCAAAACATAACCGGGAACCACAACATCTGGATTGGTGACGATGGGTTGGCCTCTTCTTCTGATAACGATACCATCCGCATCGGCACTGTGACGGGCGCTGTTTTAGCGCCTGTTCATACCAGAGCTTTTATAGCGGGGATCTCTGGTGTGAACGTTGCCGGGGGAGTCCCTGTGCTCGTCAAGCCTGACGGACAGCTTGGAACGGTTTTATCTTCCGCCCGCTACAAGGAAGACATCCGCGATCTGGGAGATGTGAGTAGCCGTCTTTTGAATTTACGTCCTGTTTCCTTCCGCTACAAAGCCGACGTGCAAAAAGGGGAACGCCCGGTGCAATACGGTCTCATTGCCGAGGAAGTTGCCCAAGTGTTTCCAGAACTGGCGATCTACAACAAAGAAGGTAAACCCGAAACCGTGGCTTACCACATCCTGAGTACGTTACTGCTCAATGAACTTCAGGGTATGCAAAGCCAGGTCATCGAGTTGAAATCCACGCGCAATGAAAATGAAGACCGGCTGGTGGAACTCGAAAGAGAGCTTAAGGAGAATAAGGCGCGGCTGGTAGCCTGGGAAAATGAACGCCGGGAAAAAGAAGCACGGTTGATTGCCCTTGAGGGTATGGTCGAACGGTTGGCCGCACCCACGCATCACCGGGCAAGTTTTGTTCCGGCTCAATAAATCCGGCAATAAGGGTTGATCGGACAGGCCCGGCAGGGCGCGCTTTGCGCCCCACCGGGCCTTGCCTATTGCGTGAGACTCTATTTTATCAGTTGGTGTTGATCTGCTCCTGGCGCGACAATTGCGGGACGGAAGACGCATGATGCAAAACCATTTTCCATTGCCCCTCCACTTGTTCAAACAGGTTGGTGGCGTGCACTTTGGACACTTGAACCCCCGACATGGACATGGCAAATAAATTCTCCTGACAACTCACCCAGACCATTCCCTTCGCACCGGTCACCAGGATGTCGGAAAGTTTGATCTCCAGATTTTCGGAACCCACAAAAATATTTTCCCAGGATGAAATAATAGCGTCAAACCCGCGGAGGACCTCCCAGCCGGGATGAATGCAGGAGACGGAATCATGTTGCGCCCAAACCGACTGCATCAAAGCCAGGTCGCCACGATTGAATGCCTGATAAAAATTCTGATTGGCGTCTAGAACTTCCTGCTCGACCGACATTCTCCTTCCTTTCTTTATAGATACAAAATTTTCAGGTGAACGAATCTTTAAGCAAATACTCGATGGCTTCAAAGGTTTCTTTTGATTCCCAGTTTTTCGCGCCATCCACTCGGGCGACAATGCGTCCGGATTTATCAATGACAAAAGTGAAGGGAATACTCACCGACGGATACAGTTTTTCGGCTTTCCCATCCGGGTCCATTAAAACCGGAAAGGACAATTGATACTCCTCAACAAATTTTTTGACTTTTTCATCGCTTCCTTTGTCCAGACTGACACCGATGACAGTGGCTCCCTGGGAGCGGTAGCGACGATATAGATTTTCAAACGCCGGCATTTCGATTCGGCAGGGAACGCACCAGGTGGCCCAAAAATTCAGCACCACCACCTGCCCCTTCAAGCTGTCCAGGCTGACCAGGTTTCCTTCGAGGTTTCTCAATGTAAATTGAGGGGCAAGATAACCCACCGAAGATTTTTCCTGGTCAAACTTTTCTTCAATCTTCACGTCTCCCACGGAAATGGGCTCTTCATGAAAATGCTCGAAAAAAAACAGCAAGCCCACAACAAATAATGTTACGAAGAGGGCGACGTATTTTTTAATGGGAATAGAGTTTTTCTTTTTTGATTCGGTCAATTTCGTCTCTCAATTTTTCCTGCCGGACTCGTTGCCCCATCAAAACAAAATACAATAAGGTGAACGCCGCCACAGAAATCAAAAGGGTCATCATCATGGCGGTGTCGAGTCCTTTACCAAATCCTTCGGAGGTGATGACTTTGGGCAGGGGATGAAACGACCGCCACCACAGGACTGAAAAATGGATGAGGGGAATGTCTAGAAACCCGACGATCCCAAGCACAGCGGCATAACGCGCCCGCATGGAACCTGCCTCTGTTTGCGAACGGAGCATGAGATAAGAAACATAGATCAACCAGAGAATGAGCGTCGAGGTCAAACGCGCATCCCAAACCCACCAGGCGCCCCATATGGGTCTTGCCCAGATAGGCCCGGTAATGAGCACCAGCGAACAAAAAATCACGCCGATCTCGGCGGACGCGTGGGCGTAGATATCCCATTCCCTGTCCTTTTTCCAGAGAAATAAAATACTGGAAATAAACACCACAAAAAAGGCGAAAAAAGAAAGCCAGGCGCAGGGAACATGAAAATACATGATGCGCTGAATGGGGCCTTCGGTCTTTTCCGTCGGCACATACAGATAGATCGCGGCTATAGACGCAAAAATCACAGCGGCTGTCAGCAAGAGCAGGAAATAATTTTCCTGAGGTGTTTCTTCAGTTTCTACTTCCTTCATTATTTAGAATCCTTTTCGATGACCTCTTTCAACATTTGCAGATCTCGTTCCAGGGAAAGGTTGCGTTTTTTCAATGTGAACAGGTAGTAAATGACTCCCGCCCACACAAACGCGTTGGCCGCAAACAAAAATCCGAGGTTGCCCATGCAACTACTCCTCTAAAATATGGTCGATCGTTAAAATGGAAACACCTATGAATATAATATCAAAAGCCAGCGTCAAACCGACCCAATTCATCATCGACCCCAAAGATTCTCCGCCCAAAATCTGGCCGGTCATTCGCACAACAGCGATCACCACCGGGACGATCAGGGGATACAAAAGTATGGGAAGCATGATCTCTCTTGTCTTCAGGTTGGATGACAGGGAGGAAAGCAAGGTTCCGATAGCGCAAAACCCCAGTGTGCCCATAAAAATCACCACCAGCAACGGCCCTAAAAAGGAAATGAGATCAATGTTAAAAAATATCATAAACAGAGGCAAAATAAATAGCTCCATGACAAGCAAAAAAATCAGGTTGCTTATCAGTTTACCAAAATAGATCGCCGTACGATCCGCCGGTGTCAGAATCAACCCTTCAAGGCAGCCATTTTCTTTTTCCAGCATAAAGGAACGATTCAGGCCCATCGTTCCGGCAAAAAGAAAAGCCACCCACAAAATTCCGGGACCAACTTCATTGGCTTTGACGATGCTCAAGTCCACAGAAAAAATGAAAATGACAATGACCAGGAGCGCAAAAATAAACATGCTACTGAAAAGTTCCTTTGTCTTCAGCTCAGTGACAAGGTCTTTTAAGACAATAGCTTTTATCTGGTTGAGATACTGACGCATGGAATCCAGGATATCCGGCGGAAACCTTCATCACTCGTAAGAGAAACGGATTCTCGCGTATTGAGTTGACTAGTTCCCATTATTGATGGTTGCAAAATACAATTCCTCAAACTCAGGCACGTCCAAATTGTCACTATTTTCAAACAAGGCAAATCGACCTTTCACTTGCACCGCCACCTTGTCACCCATTTCCAATCCACAGGACAGATCGTGAGTGGTCATGATGAGGGTTCGTTTTTTCGTGTGCAGAGAATGAAGATATTCCTTGAGCACCTTCGAACCGTGCGGGTCCAGGCCGGTAAAGGGCTCGTCCAGAAATAAAATGGAAGGATCATGGATGACGGCCCGCGCAATGGATATACGCTGTTGCATGCCGCGGGAAAAAGTCCCGATGCGATCATGCATGCGCCCTTCCAGCCCCACTTCCTTGATTGCAAGAGCGGCTCTTTCTTCAGGGGCGTCCAGGCCGTACATATTAGCATAAAAAACCAGGTTCTCCAGTGCGCTCAAATCGGCATACAAACAGGTGGCATGAGCGATCACCCCTATTTTCTGCCGCAACCCGGCGTCGCCGTTACCGACATCAAACCCAGCAACCTTAGCCGTGCCGCCGGTGGCTCGCGTCAAACCCGCCAGGATTTTTATCAACGTGGTTTTTCCGGCGCCGTTGGGGCCAAAAATAGTCAGAAAATCTCCCGCATGTAACGAAAAACTGATTCCGCGTAACGCCTGCAAAACACCAAAGGATTTATGAATGTTCTGAACCTCAATGGCGGATTCGGCAGTGACGGGACTGTCAACGGTGTTTGTCATAAATAATTTTAAGCGGGGTTGATTAAAATTCCGGGAAGAAGGAACACCGATGAACCCGGACGGGATTGTCGTTCCTGGAGTTCAAACTTTGTTGGCGGGACGGGTTGATCTTTTGCCTTTCTTTTTTGCTTTTTCCAATACATCCAGTCGTTCCAGAATAGCGACCGCCTCCTCTTCAAGTTTTTTTCTCTGCTTCTGGTGATCCTGCTCGGAAACCTTATGGGTCTTCCAATCGAATTCCAGATCCTTGATCGAAAGGAGAACTTCTTCTTTACGAACCAGCAGGTGTTTATATTCTTCGCCGGACAGGTCCAGCTTCCCAAATAATTTAATTTTGGAAAGCCCGCGAAACAAGGGCACACCCACGGCTATCAAAATGATTAAAACCAGAATCAGCTGAATGAAATGGACAAAATTCATTTATGACTCAATCTTGTCCAATTCGTCCTGGATCCGGCTGGAATTTTTGGCGGATACGGCTGGCGTCTCTTCATCACCTGCGACCAGGTCGTTAGGGGCGTCTTTCTTTTTCCAGGCCTCGATGATCTTACTAACGCCAAACCCGCCTGCAAGCAAAGCCACAAATGGCATCGCCCAAGCGGTCAAATTGAATCCGCTTTTAGTCGGTGATGATAATATCGTTTCGCCATGTTCTTCCACCTGCATATCGATGATCTGTTGCACGGTGAGGCCAGAATCCAGCAACTTGGTGAATGCCGCGCGCGTCTTATCCGACGTTGAACAGGTACAGTTGATGAGCACTTTTCCGCATTTATCCTCGCACTTGCACATGAGCGCGTTTTCAAGATCCGCGAGTACCGCCGCGGCTCCGGCGCTTTGGGCCAGCCCGGAAACCAGAACCAGCGCCAACAGAATTGCCAGTAATCCATTTTGAATTTTCATGATCGCTTCACTCCTGGGCCGGTGCAAAAATGGCCTGTTGTTTTTTCATCCGCTCCAGTCGCCGTCTCTGTTCCAACCGATCCGGCCACATACAAATCATCGTGCCAAAGGCGATGACCCACCCGCCGGTCCACAACCAGCTGACCATCGGGTTCAGGTAAACCTTCAAGGTCGCCGACTCATCTTCATTGAAATCAGCAAGAATGATATAGATATCCTCTACAATGGTAGACAGAACATCCACTTCGGAAACCGGCTGATTCTGCCCTTTATAAAATTCTTTTTCCGGACGCCCCGTCCACACGCGTTTGTTATCCTTATAGATGCCCACCTCGGCAATGACACGGGTTTTAACAGAAGTCGCTTCCACCGCGGTCAGTTTTTCATAGGTGATGGTGTAATCTCTGAGCTTGAAACTCTCGCCTATCTTCATATGTTTCTGGTCATGAACGCTGTACGACTGCGACCCCGCGATGCCTGCGAATATCAGCACCATGCCGATATGAACGATATATCCTCCGTACCGGCGTTTATTGTGCCAGGTAAGGGTTCCAAGCTCGCTGACAAAACTGCCACCATGCTCTAAGCCCATTCGTGCCTTCGCCCCGTTTAAAAACTCCCGCAGGATGCAGGCCAACACGAAGGCGCAAAGGATGAACGTCACATAGGTAAAAATTTCCGCCCGCCCGGTCAAAGGAACCATCGGAAACAAAATTCCGGCTGTGACCAGCGCAATTACAGAGGGGATTTGAAAGTTTTTTCTCAAGTTCGCCCAGGTGGCGCGTCTCCATGCGATGACAGGCCCGATGCCGATCAAAGCGAGCAGAACAAGACCTATCGGGACATTGACCTGATTATAAAACGGCGGCCCGACGGTGATTTTCACACCCCGGACGGCTTCGGATATGATGGGAAAAATCGTTCCCCAGAAGGTGGCAAACCCAATGCCCAAAAGCACCAGATTGTTTATCAGGAAACTGGCCTCGCGGGATAAAAAGGAGTCCAGTTCGTTTTTACTCTTTAGCAGCGGGAGCCTCGATAATATCAAAACCACGCAGATAATAATGATGACTGCCAGAAAAGCCAGAAAATAGTAACCCAGCGTCGCCTCATCAAACGTATGCACCGACTGGATCAACCCGCTTCGAGTGATGAAGGTTCCGAAAATGGTCATCACGAAAGTCAACAAAACCAGAGACATGTTCCACACCTTCATCATGTCTTTTTTTTCCTGAATCTGTACGGAATGCAAAAACGCCGTCGCGACCAGCAAAGGCATGAAAGCCGCGTTTTCCACAGGATCCCAGGCCCAGTATCCGCCCCATCCCAACTCCACATACGCCCACGACGCACCAAACAAATTGCCCATGCACAAGAAAAACCAGGCCCAAAGAGTCCATTTCCGGGTCAGACGAATCCAGCCATCGTCCAGGTTTTTGCTTATCAGGGCCGCCATCGCAAATGCGAACGGAACGGTGAAACCCACGTACCCCAGGTATAAAGTGGGAGGATGTATGACCATCCAGTAGTTTTGCAACAGGGGGTTCAGCCCACGGCCGTCTTCCGGCGGCAGGGGGATGCGCTCAAAAGGATTGGTGGAAAAATTCAGCAGTACCAGAAAAAAGATAATGATGACCAGCATGATGGCCATCGCGTAAGGCATCAGGCGGATATTCTTTTTTCTATTCTGGAAATAAACCACGCACATATACGTGGTCAACAGCAAGGTCCAAAAAAGCAGGGAACCCTTTTGCCCGCCCCAGAACGAGGCCAGCTTGTAAAAAGTATCCAGTTCCTTATTGGAATAAGCCCAAACGTACTGGAGGCTAAAGTCATTGGTTATGAACCCTCGCCAAAGCGCGGCGGAGGAAATGACCACGCACACCCACACGATGACCGGGGTTTTATCCGCACTCAAGTAAAGATCAATGCGGTTGCCTCTGACTGCCATAATGTAAGAGACACAACCGTACAAAGCGATCGCCAAAGCTACGAGTAAAGTAAATTCGCCAATATCATTCATTTGAAAATATTTTCATCACCGGCTCAACTCCGAAAAGTAAAGAATATTTTTTCAGACGCCGGTTCAAAGTTTAGAAGTATTGAAGGAGAAACTATATTGTGGTTTTAGGTAAGAACTCCGTTGATTTTGGACTCGCCTCTTTCTCGGTACCGGAATAAGGAATATTCCCCGGATGTGACTTCCCGGCTTCCCTTTCCGCTTCATACTTGGACGGGCAACTGGTCAACAAAGTATTCGCATGAAACACACCATCTTGCGCCAGGGTTCCTTCGACCACAACTTCCTGGCCGTCCTTGAACATATCGGGAATGATGCCTTCATAAACAACATTAAGGTTTGAACTCTTCTCCTCAATGGCAAAATTGATTTTCAAGTAATTATCCGAGTCGCGGACAATGGAGCCGTTGACCACATTCCCTTTAACTTTCAACCCCTCGCCGGCATAGGAAACTTTTTGGCTCATCAATTCATCCACCGTGAAAAAAAACTGCGATGTGGAGTTTATCCCCGCTGTGATGAGATATCCGATGGCCGCCACAATCAAAACACTGCCGATCACAAATTTTGTCTTTTTCTGAGTCATGAGGTATTAACCGGTTGCTTAATATTTATGAAAATAAGGACTCATTAATAATACTATCATTCACAATTTCCTCTTGTCAAAGCAATTCCCTTTAATAACCGAGCCGTGTTCAGAAAGTAAAATCACAACTCATTTACTGTTAATCACACCCCGGAATCAGTCCCGGTTAATACAGCCGTTTCCATCTCTTCGAGCCGGAAGATGAATCCCGAACCCGTCGCCTCGCCAGACAAAAGTAAGCCTTTTCATTTACTTAATTAACATTAAATGTAAATTTTCAATCTGAAGTCCGGTTTCACGCCTCCGCCATCGGTCGAAAAAAACAGCGGTCGGGAAAAACAGCGGTCGGGAAAAACACCCCATCCTCAATTATCTAAAGGGTTTTAAAGCACTCTTTTATTTTCAACAAGTTACTCCAAAAACAGGACTTTCTTTTTTATTGACAGCTAGTTTCTATATGCTAGGATGCGGTGTCTTAAAGTGTTTCAAAAATACAAAAAAATAGCGAGAAGTATATAATTGTGTTCCAATTTACCTTAAAACCAGTCATCAAATTATGACGGAATCAGATGAATTTTTAGGGAAAATACCCATAATTTTCGATGAAAAGGGACGATTTAACGTGCCTTCAAGAATCAAGGCCATTCTTGAAGGCAGGTATAACTCCCAATTGATTATATACGTCAATGAAGACCACATCATGATAACCCCTAAAAAGGAATGGGACGAGAGTAAAAAGAACTGGGAGAAATTAGACCCCTTTGATGTTGATAACGTGAACAAACGAAAAAGAATGCGCAAAGTTTTATCAAAAGCCCATGACTCCCAAATGAAATCAGGAAAGATCTTGATTCCAGCCGATCAACGCGAAGCTGTGGGGCTGGGGAGAGAAGCCCTCCTGATCGGGATGTCGAATACGTTTGAGATTTGGTCCAGGGAGCAATGGGAAAAGGAATCCGGGGAATGAGTGGTCTGGGCGGAGAGCATTACTTTAAAGAATCTCCGCCAGCATAATCCGGTTGAGCAATGACAAGTTTTCACGTACCGGTATTAAGAGAGAAAGTATTTCAATACCTTGTGGTCAAGGAGGAGGGATTGATCGTGGATGGGACGCTAGGTAATGGGGGTCACACAGAATACATTCTGAAAAATACCGGACCCCGGTTAAAGGTCATTGGTATAGACCGGGACCCTTCAGCTCTGGAAATTGCAAAGAAACGTTTGGCCCCTTTCGGCGACAGGGTGCAATTTGCTCACGGCAACTACAGTGAAATCTCAGATCTCCTCAAAAAATTCAATGTCGACAAAATCGACGGCTTACTTCTGGATCTCGGAATTTCCAGCCCCCAGGTAGATATCGCGGAACGTGGGTTCTCCTTCATGCGCAACGGTCCTTTGGACATGCGGATGGATACGACCCAGGAAGTCACCGCTCGACACCTTCTGGAGACCCTCTCTGACCAGGAATTGGAAACCATCATCAAGGATTATGGAGAAGAACGTTATTACCGAAAGATCGTGCGGGCGGTCCGCAAAGCGCAGGCAATCAACCCCATTACAACCACCCACCAATTATCAGACATCCTCTCTGGCGCGCTGTATTCCAAGCGTCTCGCAAAGATTCATCCCGCAACCCGCACCTTCCAAGCCCTGCGCATTGCCGTTAACAGCGAGCTGTTGCATCTCAAAACCGCGCTGCAGAATTCCCTGGGAGTTCTGGGCGCGGGAGCTCGCCTGGTCACCATAGCGTTTCATTCCCTCGAAGATCGAATTGTGAAAAATTTTTTCAGATACGAGGAGAAAGATTGCATCTGTCCCCCTCGTATGCCTGTTTGCGTGTGTGGCAAAAAACCCGCCCTCAAAGTCCTGACGAAACGTGCTCTTGTAGCCGACGAAAATGAAGTGACGCGAAACCCCCGTTCTTCAAGCGCGAAAATGCGGGTGGCCGAGAGGGTTTATGTTTGAGTGGATGGGTCGAATCGCCAAAACCCAGGTTCATGTGTCGCCCAAAAAGTTCTGGGTGATCATGATGTTTTCTGTTTTTTTGATGGTCGGAGCCATGGCATTCGTCTGGCCCAATGTGAAAATGGTGAAAATGGCTTACGAATATCAAAGCCTGGCTCAGGAAAAACGGCGCTTGTTGAAAGAAAACAACCTGCTGATGGTGGAAAGGGAAAGCCTGAAGTCGCTGGACCGCATCCTTTTTCTAGCTGAAAAATACACGGATCTCCAGCCCCCGGAAAAGGGGCAGGTTCTGACTGTTTTTTTGAAATAAAGGGTTTTTAAAATTATTCATTCTTTTTAACCTTTGCCAATGGCCAACCCCTTGTTTTAAAGGTTGGCTTGTAGACCCGGTTGAATTTTCCGAGACGACCATGAGCAGAAAAAGTCCCCCTCTTAAAAAAGATGCCCGCGCAATATTAAAAATTCGGTTGGTGGGAGTGGCGTGCCTTTTTATATTGTTTGGAATGGCTCTTGGAACCCGTCTGTTTTACCTGCAGGTCATCAACCATGATGAGCTGGTGGCTCTATCAAAAAAACAATACGCCGACAAAGAGGAAATTGTATACGGGCGCGGGGTGATTTTCGACCGCAATCAAAACACATTGGCCATGAATATTGAGGTAGAATCAGTCCACATCAATCCATCCAGAGTGAAAGACAAAAGTTACACCGCAAGGACACTCGCTTCCCATCTCAATATGGATCGAGGAAAAGTCTTCGGGGATCTCTCTTCAAAACAACGTCCCTATTGGGTGAAGCGCAAATGCAATTTAGAGGAAGTGAGTAAACTACACCACCTTGATTTGCCGGGAGTCCGCTTCATTTCCGAGCAAAAACGTGTTTACCCCAAACGTGAGCTGGCCGCAAGTGTCACCGGAATTGTCGGCATGGACGACAAAGGTTTTGCCGGTTCGGAATACTTTCATCAGTCGATTCTCAAGGGAACCACCGTGCATCGGGTCATAGAAAAAGATGCCAGAGGGCGTAATATCCGGTCTGTCAGCGAGCTGGTCAAAACCAAATCTAAAAGTCGCGATGTGGTTTTGACCATAGATGAAGTCATCCAGTTCATTGCCGAACATCATTTAAAAAAACAGGTCGAAAAATACGAGGCGGATTCCGGCATGGTCCTGGTCATGGAACCTCATACGGGGGAAATGTTAGCCATGGCCAATGTCCCTCAGTTCAATCCAAACAAATACCAGGCTTATCCAAAGGAAAAAAGGAGGAACCGCATCATCACCCATTCCTACGAACCCGGCTCCATCTTTAAACCCATCACTGCGGCGGCGGCTCTGGATTCCGGTAAAGTCAAATCAACCGATGCTCTATTCTTTTGCGAAAACGGAAAATTCAAAATCAAAAGTAAAACTTACCGTGAAGCGGCAAACCACAAGTTCGACTGGTTGAGCCTGCAAAATATCATCGCGAAATCCAGCAACATCGGGTCTATAAAAATCGCTCAGGAACTGGGGGAAAAACAATTTTATAAATACATCCGTAAATTTGGTTTCGGCAAAAAAACCGGGATAGACCTTCCGGGAGAATCCGCCGGCCTGCTTACCAGGCAATCTGGCTGGTCCGGGCTGTCCCTTCCCTCTATTTCATTTGGACATGAAATCGGCGTCACCCCCATTCAACTGGCAACTGCATGGAGCGCTATCGCCAATGGAGGAAACCTGGTTTTACCGCAAGTCACAAAGTTGATTTTAAATAATGGTCAGGTGGAAAAATCCTTCAGCCCGAAAATAATTCGTCGAGTCATCTCCGAAAAAACCAGTCGGCAAATGATCGAGGTATTGAAAAATGCCGTGAAGAACGGAACGGGAACTCCCGCCGCTGTCCCAGGGTTTGAAACAGCGGGCAAAACCGGCACTGCGCAAATTTTTGACTGGAATTCCGGTTCCTATTCGCAAAACAAATACCTCTCTTCATTCATAGGTTTTGTGCCGGCGGACGCGCCTAAAATTGTGGTTCGGGTGATGATTGAAAACCCCCGAAAACATCACTGGGGAGGTGTCGTGGCGGGTCCGGTATTCCGGGAGATTTCCAAAGAAGTGTTGCGTTACCTCAACGAACCCGCAAAAGGCGAGCGGGTCTTTTTCCTCAACCATGCCTGATGGAAACCATTGAGCGTAAAAATTATTTTACTTTTTCACCAAACATTCCGGCCATCGTGAATAAGCAACGAACCAGCAAACTGTCGCAATTGATCCAGGGATTTCCGGTTCTCAATGTTGTTGGGGCCCTGGAAAAAGAAATCACCTCCATCGCTTTCGATTCCAGAAAGGTGAAACCTGGAAGTTTGTTTGTCGCCATACCGGGATTAAAACAAGACGGCGGTCGGTTTATCCAGGATGCCATGCAGCGGGGAGCCTTGGCCTTCATCACCGAATTGCCCGCCGACAAATTGAATAAACTTGATCTCACAACCAAGGGCCAAACCGCTATTTGCGTCGATGACAGTCGCCGGGCCCTGGCATGGGTCAGCGCCGAACACTATGAACATCCGTCTAAAAAAATGAATCTGGTGGGGATCACAGGGACCAATGGCAAAACCACATTGACCTATATTTTAGAAAAAATGTATCAGATGCGCGGCGGGGAAACCGGAGTGATCGGAACGATCAATTACCGCTACGGGGATTTCCAAGCGCCGGCATCCGTGACCACACCGGAATCTTTAGACATCAACCGCATGCTGGCAGACATGGCGGAACAAGGCGTCAAGGATTGCTTCCTTGAAGTTTCATCGCATTCACTGGCCTTGAGCCGGGTCGCCGAATTGCAGTTTTCCTTAGGCATCTTCACCAACTTAAGCCGGGACCATCTCGATTACCACATCGACATGGAAGATTATAAAAATACCAAGAAAAAATTGTTTCAGAACACCGTCATGGAACAACAGGTCATCAATATCGATGATCCGGCGGGAAAAGAAATCGTCCATGAAACCGACCGGCCCACCCTGACCACTGGAATAGATCAAATGGCCGACATTCGAGCAGAGAACTGCAACCTTTCAGAAGCCGGAAGCCAGTTCACCCTCAAAACTCCATCGGGAAGCCTGGAAGTGCAGACCCTCCTTCTCGGTCGGCACAACATTTATAACCTTCTCAGTGGGGCTGCGGCGGCTCATGCCCAGGGGTTTTCGCTGAATGAAATCCAAAAGGGACTGCAAGCCATTTCGCATATTCCGGGAAGATTCGAACGCGTGGATTGCGGCCAGAATTTTTCAGTCGTGGTCGATTATGCGCACACTCATGAAGCTCTGACAAACGTCCTGACCGCCGCTAAGGCGCTGACCGAAAAAAAAATCATCGTTGTATTCGGTTGTGGCGGCGACCGCGACCGGGGCAAGCGCAAAGAGATGGGCCGTGTGGCTCTTGAGTCGAGCGATTACGCTGTCATCACGTCCGACAACCCCAGGACCGAAGATCCTGAAAGGATCATTAAGGACATTCTTAAGGGAGTTCCGTCCTTGTCCAGAGAGTCTCAGGACTATATCGTCCTGTCCGACCGTAAACAGGCCATCGAACATGCAATTGAAAACGCCCGTTCAGGCGATCTCATTTTAATCGCCGGAAAAGGCCACGAAAATTATCAAATTCTGAATACTGAAACCATTCATTTCGACGACAAGGAGATTGCGACTGACGCAATCACCCAAAGGATGAACCGTGATTGAAAGTAACGCCAGGGAATGCTTGCAGGCTATGGGGGGGGATCTCCTTTCAGGGCAAGAACTGGAGGCCTTTAAAGGCGTTTCCATCGACTCCCGCACCCTCAAAAGCGGGCAATTGTTTTTCTGCATAGTGGGCCCGACTTTTGATGGCCACGCTTTCATCCAGCAGGCAGTGGATAAAAAAGCCGCGGGAATTATTCTTTCAGACAATAAACAACGGCCAACCAATGAGGCCGACATGCCTTTTGTGATTCGGGTGAACGACACCTTGTCCGCCCTGCAAGACCTGGCCCGCTTTCACAGGCAAAGATTATCCGTTCGCGTCGTCGGGATAACCGGAACCAACGGAAAATCCACAACCAAGGAAATGATCGCGTCTATCGCTGAAACCACTTTTAAAACCCTGAAGACCCGAGGCAACCTGAACAATCACATCGGCCTTCCTCTCAACGTACTCGAACTGGACAAGACACATGAAGTGGCCGTGCTCGAGATGGGCATGAGTGCGGCGGGTGAAATCAGATTGCTCGCAGACATCGCCAAACCCGATATCGGAGTCATCACCAATATTTCCGAAGGACATCTGGATCAATTGAAAACCCTCAAGAACGTGCAAGCGGCTAAAGGTGAACTGTTCGACTCCCTCCATGACCAGGCAACCGCCATTGTCAACGCGGACGATCCTCTGGTGCTGGAGCTTGCGACCGCCCTGAAGACCGCTGTGAAACAAACCACTTTCGGCATCCAGAATCCGGCGGACGTTAAAGCGGACAACATAAAGGCAACCGGCGGCGGACACGATTTCACGGTTTCCCTGGCGGGAAGTACATTCCCGGTCAAGCTCCCCTTTCTTGGGTTCTGCAATATCTACAACGCTCTGGCGGCGATCGCCACCGGGCGCTCCCTGGGAATCGAGACCGTAAACATGAAGACGGGTCTTGCCAATTGCAAATTGCTTTCCCAGCGCTATGAAATTTTTCAACACGATTCCATGACCATCATCAATGACGCTTACAACGCAAATCCGAAGTCGATGCAGGAAGCTCTGGCCACGCTGGTTGAATACCCCTCTCCCGGCCGCAGAATTTTTGTGATCGGAGACATGCTGGAACTGGGGGACCTGGCGCAATCGGCGCATACCGATCTGGGAAAGGAAATCGCCGGACATTCCATCGACATGCTGATCACTGTGGGTGAGATGACCGCGTTAACCGCAAAGGAAGCTCACTCCAGCGGCATGAAGAAAGACCGGGTCATCGTCTTCGACAAACGTGAAGACGCTTCTGAATTTTTGCGAGAAAACACCCGGCCCGGCGACTGCCTGCTGTTTAAAGGATCCCGCGGATCAGGAATGGAAAAGGTATTGAAAGAAATGATTCACCCTGAGGCCCATTAAAGATCATGTTTTATCATTTTTTCTATCCACTCAGTGCGGACTACCCCATTTTTAACGTGTTCCGATACATCACGTTTCGGTCAGCGTACTCTGGGGTGACCGCGCTCATACTCAGTCTGATTCTTGGGACTTACATGATCCGCCTCCTGCAGAAATACCAGATCGGTGAAAAGATACGCAAACACGGGCCACAGCACCACAACGTCAAATCGGGAACA
Source organism: Nitrospinaceae bacterium (assembly GCA_029261655.1). Lineage (GTDB taxonomy): Bacteria > Nitrospinota > Nitrospinia > Nitrospinales > VA-1 > JADFGI01. Next base: position 40,365 of record JAJDAY010000027.1, read on the forward strand.
CCCACTATGGGAGGGGCGTTGATCCTGTTCACCTTTTTATTGTCCACCCTGCTTTGGGCGAATTTATCCAACAATTACATCTGGATCATTATTTTCGCGGCGGTGGGGTTTGGAGCGGTGGGTCTTTATGACGATATTTACAAACTCAGAAAGGGCGACGGATTGTCCGTCAAAACCAAGCTGATTTGCCAGACTCTGCTGGCGATCGTCATCGGTGTCTATCTGGTTTATTTTGATCCCGCCCGGGCAGAATACGCCACAACGCTTTCCGTGCCCTTCTTCAAGCAATGGCAACCGGATCTTGGGGTCGGCTACCTTTTCTTCATTATTTTTATCATTGTCGGAACATCCAACGCCGTCAACCTGACCGATGGGCTGGACGGGCTGGCCATAGGTCCCATCATCATCGCCACCCTCACCTATACGGCAATTGTCTATCTCAGCGGACATTTTAATTTCGCCCAGTACCTGGACATTCAATACATCCGTGAAGCGGGAGAGATCGCCGTTTTGGGCACAGCCGTGATCGGAGCCAGCCTGGGCTTTCTCTGGTACAACTCCTATCCCGCGCAGGTGTTCATGGGGGATGTCGGTTCCCTTTCCCTGGGCGGCATTTTAGGAACCATCGCGGTCATCGTCAAACACGAAATGCTTTTGATCCTGGTGGGAGGAATTTTTGTGATCGAAGCGCTTTCCGTCATCATCCAGGTTGGATATTACAAATACAGCGGCGGCAAGCGCGTCTTCAAAATGGCGCCGTTGCACCATCACTTTGAACAGTCGGGCTGGGCCGAACCCAAAGTCATCGTCCGCTTTTGGATCATCGCGGTTGTCCTGGCGATGATCGGTTTGAGCACTCTGAAATTGCGCTGAACAATGGAATTGAAAAACAAAAAAATAACGGTGATCGGTATGGGGCGTTCAGGCATCGCTTCGGCAAATTTCCTGGCAGGGAAAAAAGCCCAGGTGACTCTCATCGACCACAAGGAACGAAAAGATATGGAGGAGGCCGTCGCGCAAGTAAATCCATCGGTGCGAATCATT
>JAJDAY010000028.1 GCA_029261655.1 Nitrospinaceae bacterium
ACGATCAGGATAAGAATCCAACGGATTCCCCACCTTCACCACCGGCTTCAACTGCGCTCCTACCTTCTTGCTTGAAAGCGCCATAGCTGTCGCTACACCAGCACTCACTTGCAAAAACTTCCTTCTGTTTAACCTCATACAACTTGCCCTCCCTCTTAGGTTTTTAACCTTGTGGATAATTTACGAGCTAGTTACAAAACTATGGCACACTTCCTGTGCACCCTGACTTTTTCCCCTCCATAAATATTTCTAGTTTAAATGTATAACCTAGACAACTTTATCGCAACAAAAGCTGAAAATAATCTATCAACCGGCTAACCGACACCAGCCCTCAATTCATAAACCTCTACACAACGGTCACAAGCGCCGTCCTTACTCTCCCAGTCGGGAAAGTCGATCTGGATCGCCTCAATGACCATTTCATCACATATACTTTCTGGATCATCCACCCAGTTGTAGGTGGGAAATTTGCACAGCGGACAGGGAGAACCCTGGAGATGAATATAATCCCGCTCTTCATCCGCCAAGTCCTCGGCATCGACGTACTTACTCATCAAAGTGTCAAGGTCCGTCGCCATTGACAGCAATTCTTCATGAGTGAACATTTCCGCACGCCAAAGTCCTTCAAAAATTCCTTTTCTTTGTTTTTCAGGGATTTTCCGGTAAAAGTTATCAAATTCCCTGAACCTCCCCTGCTTGGACAAAACTGAAACGACCCCCAATCTTTCCAGCCTGGAATCGACATAAACATTCCACAACAGGCGAAAGCGGGCGGTGATCAGGTTTTTCACCGATGGATTACCGGGGATAAAGGAATCTTCGTAATCAAACTCAGGATCGACCATATCCTTGGCATGCATGAGTTCGTGTATGAGAAACGCGTCCAACTCCTGCGCTTCTTCGGGATTGGAGAAACGGCTTGCCAGAATACGCATTTCGATCAGAGGCTTATTAGAGGTCCGGGACAAAACATTGGAACCTTCATCCACCTTGTTAATGGCTCTCTTGATGGCAACGGCCATAATTCTTTCTTCAAAATCCCTGGCTAAATCGTAGGCAACCTTTTCCTCATCTTCCACCGTAGAAGGAGTCTGTTCGATTTCAGTATTTTGGTTCGCTATTTTGGCAGATTCTTGTTCGGGGGATTCTTGCGGGTGAGAAACGTCTGTCTCAGGGGATGGGGAGTTTTCTTCTAAAGCTTGAGGAACTTGGCCCGTTTCGGCAATCGACTTCCTGGTGGTCCGCTTTCTTTTAGGAATCAGGCCCACTGCTTCCAAGGCCCTTAGAACGTGATCACCGAGCTTGAGCTTTTCGGTAAAGAAGATTCGGTTGACCTTCTCAAAAGCTTCTTCGCGATCGTCCTCAGGCAACTCGTAGATGGGATCTGCAAGAGAATGGTACTCATCGTAATCAGCTCGAAACCCTGAACGTTCATAATGGTTCAGATACCTGAATACGGCCTCTTCCATCAGTTGTGGGCTATAAGTTACTTTCATCTGCCCTTTTTCATGGTAATTGCAGTGAAAAATACTGGCTCAAGTGTATAAGCTCCAGCTTTCTTTCTAACCTAGATAGCTCAGGTTATATTTAATTTCAATCCTATTGTCAAGCAAATACCCTAAACTTTTTTAAGGGAATATCGTCAAAAAACATTGGATTTTCCCTCGTTAATTTTTTTGACCCGCCACTCTAACAAATTTCAAGCCTAAATAACAACATAAATATCTGAAACTTATGATATTAAAGGATTTTTTAGCTCTCATTTCGCTTTACAATCTCGCCCCCCCATGAACCCCTTATGATTTCTGATAGAGACTCAACTTGAGAAACGGGCGGAGAAAATTATTTTTTATCGATGGAATCTTTCAGCTTTTCAACTTCTTCAATGGATTTCATCAAATACTCAGGGTCGCCCAATTCTTTCGCGACCTCCCTGGCTTTGGCCAGGTACTTGTCCGTTGCTTCCTGCCGGCTGACGATAGTCTCCATGCGGGCCAGGGTCAGATAAAGCTGGGCCAGGTTGACATAACTCTTTACATCGGAAAAAAGTTCGCTGGCTTTATCGAAATAATTTTCCGCTTCTTCAAAATGCCCTTCTTTAAAGCGCAGGTTGCCGAGATAGGTATAATCCTGCGCAGTCCCTACTTTATCCCCTATTTCTTCAGTCAGCTTCAATGCTTCCAGATAATCATTCTCGGCCTGCTTTCTGTCGCCATTGCTGAAGCTGAGATTTCCCAGGTTGCGGTAATCAGTGGCAATTTCTTTTTTATCACCGCTTTTTTTAGATATATCAAACGCGGCCTGAAATTTTTCCACGGATTTTTCTTTGTAGCCCCGATCCATAAAAAACTGGCCCAGCGCTCTCAAATCAAAACATATTTCTTTGGAATCGTTCAAAGCTGTCGATTTGTCGCTGGCGATCTCTAAATACTTTTCCTGTTGCTGGCGATCTTGTTTCTCTGAATAGATGTTCGCCAGATTCCGGGCGTCATAGCAGGCGGTGCGAATGTTCTTGAGTTCGTCGGCGATTTCATAGGCCTGAAGCGCGTATTTCTGGGCCTCATTCCAGTTTTCCCGCTGCACATACAAGGCGCAAAGATTTCGATAGTCCTCGCTCTCTTCAGGCTTGTCGCCACTTTTCCGGTTCAACTCAAGGGCATTCAAATAATTTTTCTCAGCCCCGGCCCAGTCGGTTTTTTGCAGGAACATATCCCCCAGGTTTCTATAATCGCCAACCACCCCGGAAGCATTCCCCAACTGTTGATTCAGCTTCAGAGATTTTCCCATGGTTTTTTCAGCCAGCTCCAGCTTGCCCAATTGGGCTAGCACCTTGGCACGACTGGTATACAGTTCGACGAGCGCCTGGTGGTCCCTCGATTTTTCCTTTATCGGGATAGACCTGGCGTAAGATTCTTCTGCGGCGGGGTAGTCTTTCCTTTCCGCATGGATATTTCCAAGGTTCGCCAGAGTCGCGCCGAGGCCCGTTTCGTCTTTGGCTTTTTCCTGCAGGGCAACCACTTGCTGAAATATTTCCACAGAAGGGTCCAGTGAGTGCGCCATATAATGAACGTTTCCCAACTCACTCAGGAGAGCGGTTTTCATCTTCTCGTCTTTTTCGACCTCGGGTTTCTTAAGTTCGTTCAGCAACTCACCTTTGCGCCTTTCCAGGTACTCCGGCTGGCCCATGATGTACAACAGCTTTTCCTGAACCTGAGCTTCGCTTTTGGAATCTTTCATGGCCTCGAACAAGGCGCTGGCCTGGCTGAGATAGACTTCCGCTTTTTCTAAATCTTTTATCTTGAGATAGACGTCTCCTAAAATCTCACACTCCTGAGCGATGCCGGGGCGGTTCTCAAGTTTTTCCATCAGCTCCAAAGATTTCTGATGATTGTCTTTTGCGCCGTCCCAGTCCTGCTCAAGGGTCTTGACGTTGCCCAGATTGGAATAACTCCGGGCTTCCCCCAGAACATCCCCCAGTTCCCGCATTATTTTCAAGGATTGATTGTAATAGTCCCAGGCTTTATCCAGTTCTCGCTTGTGCAGGCAAATATTTCCCAGACTTCCCAGGAGGTAGGACCGGCGGCCATTGTCCTGGCCTTCCTGAATGAGCTCCAAAGCCTTGGCGCAGTTTTCCTCCGCCAGGCCAAATTTTTTTGAATCTCCCGCCGCGCCCATCTGCATGTAAACGCTTGCCAGGTTGCCATAGCATATGCCTGCGGAATGGAGATCCTTCAAGTCTTCGTATACAAAAATAGCGCGCTGGATGGTTTCCGCAACCTTGTCCATTTGGGCGCCTTTATAATAGAGATCTTCCAGGTCCTGATATTTTTTCAGCAACTCTTTTTTATCGCCTTTATGGACCAGTGATTCAATTTCGGACAATAGATTGCCTTCGACATTTTTCAGATAATCCGGATGCTTCTCGATGGAATCGGCTTTCTCCTGAAGCTGGCGGATTTTCTCCTGATCCTTGGCGCTGTCCAGACAACCGCACGCTTTACTGAAAAATTCTTTTGCGGATTCAAAAGCATGCCGTTTCAAAGACACGTTGCCCAGGTATTCAAAGTAAAGCCCCTGACCGAAGGAATCGTTTTGCTGAACCATCAAATCCAACGCTTTTTTGTAATTTTCTTCGGCTTTGTCCAGGCTTCCCTGGTAAAAATAAACGCTTCCTAAATTACCCAATGAACTTTCGATTCCCTTGACATCATCCGCTTTTTCCATCAACGCAAGGGACTTGGAATAATAGTCCTCGGCCAGGTCCAGGCGTTGATCCTGAAAACAGATGTTCCCCAGGTTTCCCAGCACATACGCCTGCCCGGTTTCGTCTCCTGATTTCCCCATCAGGTTCAGGGCTTTCAGAAAATGCGTTTCCGCTTCCCGGAGATTGTTGTTTTCGAGACTGGAGTAACCGAGCTTTTCAAATTTTTTACCATCGTCCATTGAATCCATCTTCCTTTTTGAATGTGGTCGATCCCATCCGCCCTGCCCTTTGCTGACCCAAGGCGACACAACACAGGCGAGCCCCAAAAAACAATGTTTTAAAAATAATTTTTCTGTGGTTATTGGGGATTATATTGGCAGGACCGGCAGGATGTCAACCCAAGGTTGTTCCTCGATGACTCTGGCAAAAAACAACTCAAAAGAGCCATTCCCATTTAGAGCGCACCAAAATTTTTTCAAGACTCATTTATCCGGGCTTTTATTTTCGCGCTTAAACTCTTTTGTCCGGCGATTTCTGAAAATGAAAACTATTAGGATTCCCGGCTTTAACTAAAAAGTGGGCTCAATCATTAACAAATGCCGCATAAATGATTGTAAATTAAAGATTTTTTCCGTATCCTAGATTCACACCGAACTTAAATTTTCTGAGGTTTCCACAAGCCTTGCGGATGCTGAAAAATTAGAAAAGGTCGATATCCCTAACAGAGCTGATATCGCTATTCCGAAAATTTTAGAGAAAATACCTATGACCAAAAGTAAGAGCACACGCATACTTCTAGTTGACGATAGTGAGCAATACAGGGTGTTTCTCAAGAGAAATCTGCTTGCCGGAAATTTTGAAATTGTGGGTGAGGCTGAAGATGGTGAACAAGGCATTTTGTTGTTCAAATCTGAAAAACCAGATCTGACATTGCTAGATTTTGAAATGCCGGCTAAAAATGGCGGCGAGGTTCTGGATGAAATTATTTCTATGAACCCTGATGCGGTGGTCATCATGCTGAGCGGTGTTGAGGATAACAAAATAATGAAACTCTGCATTGAGAAAGGCGCGTCTCATTTCATACATAAAGACTCTCCCCCTGAAACAATTATTTCCGCGATTGAGGAATCATTCGAAAAAGTTTAAAAAGTTAAAACAAAATCATATTCGCCCGCCAATCCACCGGCTACCTTCCCCGCAGGGTCCGATTTATATTCGACGATCAGATTTTCCTGCTGGGCCGTGTTCAGCCGTTTATTTCTGAGCAGGAAGTCTTTTGCGTTCAACTGCTGGATGAAATCATTGTCCTTGATCTGATCGCCCTTGAAATACAATTGCGTCACCAACTGGGGAACTCCTGGGGAGGTGATCATGAAATGCAAATGTGGAGGGCGATACCAACCCTCACGTATATCCGCAGGATAAAACCCCGGAACGATGGTCTTGAACGAATAATTGCCCGCCTCGTCAGTGATTGAACGCCCCCAATACTGGAAGTTTTCATCATGGGCTCTTTCCATCCACTTCCCCGTTTTGGGATGTTTAAAACGCGGGGTGTCTGAATCCCCCCGATGGTTGTAGCGTCCGCCAGCCGACGCGTTCCACAGAATAATGACCGCTCCCGATTGCGGTTCAAGCTTGTCATTCCGACTCAACAAAACCTTCCCCCTTAAGGTGACTACCTGTCCCAGGGCCTTTCCCTTGCGCCCCCGAATAAAGGTGAGATCGTTGTCATTGGCTTCGCTGACAGGAAGGCTGAAATCGGGACTTTCCCGAATCTCGTGCACCGGGTCCCCATCATCCGGAAAAAACGGGCCAAGGGGTTGTTTTGACGTTTTAAGCTTTACTATCTGGCCAAAAGCCGAACCCGCCGCCAGCGTTCCGGCGACCGTTCCCAGTGCTCCCATACTGGTCTTTAGGAAATTTCGACGCGACAATAAATCCATTTTCTCTTTCATCACCACACCCCCGATCAATTAGACTTTGCTCATTGATTAAAATCCGCGAAGCAGGAAATGCCCATTTTCCTGAGTCAAATTTGGAGTTCTATTTACTTTAAAAACTTATCATATTAAATTCTGATCTACTACTAGTGTCCAACCCCTCAATATAAAATCAAATTTAGGTGAAAATAGGGTACCTTATATGTATGAGCAGAATTCTCCTAAATTTCCTTGTGGTTATCGGCACTTTTCCAATTTGGATCTTTGGATGCAAAGAAGATGACAGTTTGCTTCCTCCTGAAGATAATAAGGAAGTGGTAGAGAAACAGGAAAAGAAGGAGCAATTTAGTTGGATAGTAGACGCCTCAGACAAGCAGTTACCAGCCCCGGTAGTCCAGATCTCATCCCCAGACAAGCTCAAGATCACAGTAGGAAAGCCTGAATCAAACCAATATCCCAGAGTCCGCCTGTGGCACAGGGGGGAGAAGATCCCGGCTAATACAGGGTACACTCTGGAAGTTGAGGCTCGTATCGACGCTCCTGAGAGGCAAGGAAATGTACTCTTCGGATACAACGTCAGGCCAAACGAAGGAGATCAAAGGAGTTTCCAGCATTGGCACATGCTTATGGGGAATGGAACCAGGGATTACCGTGCTGACTGGACAGAAAACATGTGGTTCAGTGGGGTTCCTGTAGATGACCAGTGGCACAACTTCAGAATTGAGTATGATGGTAAGGACGAACTTCGGTTTTTCTTAGATGGACTTGAGACAACCGAGATGAAACAGTGGCATACCTTCGGTAGACTTGAGGGAGATGCGGTGGGAACCTTCACAATCTACTTCGAGAGATATCCAAAGATTGATGAAGTTGAGTTGTCGGATATCTACATCTTGGAAATTAGAAAGTTTTCCACCACAATTGGAACCGCCTCAATAAATTTGGAACAAAAATCTGACACCTGATAGCGATATGGGCGTCGGTCACTTTCCCCCTATGCCCCCGGCTTAACTTTTTTACCTCCACACCTCATGAAAAGGTCGGCAGGGGGTGCATATTCGCAACAATTCCCGCAACAATCCTACCAAAGCCAGTGATATCAAGGGATGCCACAAGATATTAAATCCATTTTCTTTTTCATCACCACACCCCCGATCAATTAAACTTTGCTCCCTGACTAAACCCTACGAAGCAGGAAATACCCATTTTTCTGAGTCAAATTTGGAGTTCGATTTACTTTAAAAACTTATCATAATCCCAGGGCCGGGAGCGCTCTCTTTTCAGATCAAAGACCATCACCTTGAGGGACCATGGGATGGCGGGATCTTCCCTATGTGAATATTACCTGTGAATGTTTCAGATCAAGCCTGCTAAAAGACAAAGCACCAGGACTTTATAAGGTGAAGAACAAATCCGTTTTCAGTTGCAATTATATTTCCAAGGAATAAAGTTGCGGATCAGAAATCTAAATAGGAAATGAAACCCCTTCGGAGGAAAATTTTATGATCAAACTAAATTACAAGATCAAACTTTTTATAGGTTCTCTTCTGATCATCTCTGGGCTCAGTGCTTGCGCAACCCAAGGCCCCGCTGGCACTGGGTTTTTAAGCGATTACTCGAAATTACAGAATAACCCGGATTTTGAAGGATCGAGGGTTTACTTCAACCCCGACAAATCTTTGAAAAAATATTCCCGGTTCATAATAAACCCTGTTCAAGTGAGGTTATCCTCGAGGGGAAAAATGTGGGATATTAAAAAAAACCAATTGCACGCCATTTCCCAATATGTTCATGACCAATTTGTCACTGAATTAAAAAAGAGCAATTACAACATCGTCAACACACCGGGTCCCGAAACATTAATTCTGCGGGTTGCCATCACGGAAGTCGCCCCAACCAAAATGATAGATCCCCATCGCAGTTTGATGGTTGGCGGTATCAGCTTAGGCGGTGCTTCGGGTGAGGCGGAATTGATCGACGCTCTTACGGGAGAAGTGGTGATTGCCGCTGTAGAGTCTCAGAAGGGTGAAAAAGGATTCAACGCGTTGACGGAATACGGGAATGCTAAAAACGTAATGGACCGGTGGGTCAAAAGACTAGTCATTCGGATGGATAAAGAACATGGGAAAACGCGGGGATAGACCTTTTAACTTTAATGGAGAAATGGGTTGAAACTGCCTGGTTCTCTTTCAATAAATCGGAATTGAATGGGGATACTCCCTAACCATGCATCACATCTAAAGGTGGGAATTGTGCGGTAGCGCCAGAGTCAGATATTTTCCGCGTTCGCCATAAAGGATTTTCTTAGCTTCCAGGTTCTGAATCGCCTGATCCACTTCATTATCTTCAACTTTTGTCGGGCCGGACTTCTCTTTTATATGCAATCGAATCTGTTCCAAAGCCCGCGGTTTCTCGTTGCAGAAGGAGAGTATCCAGGCCGACGGCCCTTCAAAGCGCGTTTTGGAGGGTCCCGTATGCGAGCGGCCATCATAAACGGTCACAAAATCCAGTGATTTGGTAAAAAACAGAAACGGCAGTTGATCCGATTGATGACGCCCCTTCCACTCGGCCACCGTCTGCCTTAATTTCTCAGCCAGATGCGGGCTGACGCAGTTTTCGGTTTCAAATTCGAAATCGTAGGCGATTTTCATCAGGTCCAGTTTTTGGGCATCGTAAACATAAGGGTAGGCTTCGCTCGGGCCTTTTATTTTAACACCGTAATCGGCGGGCCGGGTGAAATAAGGGCTGAATCTCTCCAGCCAGAGATCTCCCACCCCTATGGGGGGTTGCAGGTGAACCAGCATTTGGAGCATATCGGTTTGACGCTGGTAATCGTCGTCTATCTCACCGGGAAACCCGGTCAGGATGTTCCAGGTCACATCAATGCCGTAATACATCGCCCACTTCAGGAAAAAGATGTTCTGCATGGGGCGCACGCCCTTGTCCATGTCGTTCAACTGGTTGGCGCTGAAACTTTCGATTCCCGGCTGGATGACGTTCACCCCTCCCAGAGCCAGGTTTTTGATCTGCCCTTTGTTCAGATTGCTTTTCACTTCGATGAAAAACTGCAAGTCATAATTTTCTTGGGCGAATTCCTTGAACACGCCGTCGATGTAGCTCATTTCCAGAATATTGTCGACCAGACGAAAGCGGAAGGTATCGTACTGTTTGGACAATTGGGATATATCCGCATGCACCTGCTCGATGGACCTTGCCCGAAACTTCATCGTGGAGGCATTCAACCCGCAAAAAGTGCAGTGATGTTTCTCTCCCCACCAGCAACCACGGGCGGTCTCGTAAAGTATGACCGGATTTTCCAGATGCGGCGAATTGGGGTCGATGCTTTTTAATTGCTCGAAATAATCTTCATAATCGGGCGGTCCGTACTCATCTAAACCTTCAAACATGGAGGCGCTTTCCTCATAAACCACCTTCCCGTCTTTTCGGTGGACCACCCCCGCCGGAATTTCCCCGCCGTTCGTTAGTGCCTGCATCAATTGCGGCAGAATCGGCTCCGCTTCTCCCTGCACCACATAATCGATCCAATCGAAGGCGCGAAAATACTCCAGCCCCATTTCGGAATCGAAATTGGAACCGCCAAACAGGATTTTGACCGACGGGTATTTTTCCTTGATCCATTTGGCCAGGGTCACGCTGGCAAGATTTTGATTGAAGGTGGAGGTGAACCCCACTGCGGAATATTGGCCCCAGTCCACCGAATCAACGGCCCAGCGCAAAAACTCGGGCACCATCTTTTCTTTAACATCGAGCAGAAATTCCGGCGGACGGTCGATGGATTTACACACGCTCTTGATATTCTGGTCAAAATTTTCTGTATATTTGCGGTTGCCGGGAGAGTCCCCGAACAGGGGATGGGAAAACAGCCACTCGCCGATCAAATGCCGGGTCTCGCACAGTTCATTGTAAACCGGAAGCCCCAGCTGATGAGCGAAATGGAGGTTCAGATAATAACTTTTGGCCTCGTGGCCGTGACTCTTGAGCAGAGTGGACAAAGTCCCCAACTGAATCGAGGGGTAAATATGAAAGCCAAAAGGCATGTTGACTAAAGCGGTTCGAAAGGGCATGGATGAATTTTAACAATCACTTGAAGGAATTCACATTAAAATCGAATATTTATGGTAAAAGAAGGATGGATTTGCCTTGTTCAAAGCAATAAATGACCATCACCATTCTACAATAGGTAGTTTTCAAAAATTTCACATTGCATCGGGATAAAAAATGCAACTATCTAATCTAAAAATTGATCGAATAATTATTCATCAAATTTATCGTAGAAGCGAAGATGGAAATAAGGTCCCCCCAACACAAAGCCACGAATACACGCACTTTGAAAGTAGTGCAATGGAGGCCTTTAAAACTCGAGTGAAAGATGCTCTTGGTGATGGCTCTAAAGCTGTTCAAATGCAAATTATTAATCAGGGCCCAAACGATTTACCCGCATTAATCAATAGTTTAATGGATCAAGATGAGGATTTATTTGCAGTATCATCGTATGACATTGCCAATAAACTCACTGACGCTCAACAAATGAAATCAATACCAGGAGGTATTGTAGTAGTTTTTTCTGGCACACAAGGCAGTTTTTCAAAAAAATTCTTTGGCGTTATCAAAGCGGAGGTTCATAGCGGTTATGAAAAATTAATTGATAATAAGACAAATGAAATTTCTTTAAAATTTGTTGAAGAACTTCTTCTAACACCTGGGACCCGACTTTATAAGACTGCAGGTTTTTTTGAAAATTCTACCTATGATGAGTCCAACTCAGATTTAAATGATAAATGGACGGTGATGGTTGCTGATAATCAAATTAATAAAGTAGATGGAAAAGCTGCCGCCAAATATTTTTATTCAGATTTTCTCGGATGTGGTTATCCACAAACAAGCGCGAGAACAACGAAACTGTTTTATGATTTTACCAGTTCCTTCATTACAAATCTTGATATCCCCGCGTCAGAAAAAAGCGACCTTCTAAATTCTTTAACAACATACCTAAAAGTCGATACTTCATCTTCAGTTAGCGCATCTGAATTCGCTGAAAGATACTTTGACGATATTGATTTGCAAGATAACTTCACAAGCTTCTTGGACGATTCCGGCTTACCCAATAGTGCATTTACTAAAGATATTGAGCATATTGAAAGCAAATTAAAATATAGAAATGTAAACTTTAAAAGTAATGTGAAAATATCCGCACCATCTGAAGCATTCAAAAATCTTATTATTATTGAGACCATTGATGGTGACCTGGATGAATCTGGCAATCCAGCTGAATGGACCAAGGTGATTGTCAAAGACCGCATAATAAATCAGCAATGACTGAAGACGAATTTAAAAAAAAATGGGCATTAGAAAAATCCATTTATCAAGAATGGGGTAATTATATTGCTAGTTCAATACAAGAATCTCTGATCTCTAGAGAAAAAAGCCTTGATGTATTTTTAAAAACTCCTGTCAAATGCCGCCTAAAGGAAGATAATTCCCTTTTGGATAAGGCCTTCTATCGATCAACAAAAAGCTATTCTGACCCTTACAATGAAATTGAGGACAAAGTTGGTGTTCGATTTATAGTTTTGCTTTTAAAGGACATCGAAGAAATATGTAATATTGTGGAAAAATGCGACGATTGGAATTTTGATCGAAGTAAACATTTTGATGAAGACAAAAAAAAGGACCCTCTTCTTTTTACTTACCAATCAGTTCACTACATCCTGAGGCCAAAAAAACAATTAACGGCAAATAATATTATTATTCCCAAAGAGACCACATGCGAACTTCAAATCAGGACACTATTACAACACGCTCACGCTGAGTTAACTCATGATGCAATTTATAAATCGAAAAGAATTGTGCAGCCAGAAGTGCATCGGACAGTCGCAAAAAGTATGGCTCTTATTGAAACGACCGATGATTTTTTTACCTCTGTAACAGAGCTATTAAACTATGGTCCACTTCAAGAGTATGGAATAATAAAAAGACTCGACGGACTTTATTTGAATCTCACCGGAATAGAGTCCCATACCCAAAAGTCAGCATTAGTAATTTGGGAAGAGTTTGAGCAGTTCATTGATGATAAACTCGTAGACAATATTCAATCTTTCCTCAGCAAACCGGACTACAAGTTTCTTTCACAAACCATTAAAGATCGGTACAGTGAGAACATGCTTTACCAACAAAGCACGATTCTATTTCTTTATTGGATGCTGACAAATAAGAAAAATAGATTCCTCGCAGATTGGCCTCTTTCCAAAGATTTACTCCAGCCAATAGCCGTTGATTTGGGAGTGAGCACCTCCGAAACTTAGAGTTCTTACCCAATTGTGACCTGCCCAGGAAGTTGTACCAATTTATTGGAGAGGCAGGTTCCAGGGTGGAGATTAGTTAGAGCGGAATATCTCCCGTCACCTGCTAAAAACCCAGAAAACCCTCAAAATTAAAATGTAGTTGCCCTAAGTCAAGGTTTGACCTCTTTTTTTGACCCCTCTTTCACATTAAAATCGAATTTTAAATCAAATTTTGGTGAGATACTTCTTCTTTAGTTCCCGTTTACCTGCCAAAGTTAGGAATAGCGAACAAGGTATCAATTGACAGGCACGGGATGGGCTTTCTATAATCGGTCCTTCCTCAATAACAATCTGTTCAGGGTTTTCATCAAATGTCTGAAAAAGAAAAGATTCTCGCGGCGCTCAAGAGGCCGGACTCACTCCAATTTCCGTGCAATGAAAAATCAGCCGCTGATATTGCAAGCGCCTTCGATCAATTTAAAAGTGAGACTATCGACGACGCTGTCTATTGGTTTGAAAACGACAAGCCCAGTGTCGCCAACACGCGCGTTAAAGTTTATCCCACGGGTCACATGGCTTTTTACAATGCCGATGGAAGACGCTTTCTAACCACAGACCCCGGTGGCGAACCGCTCAACGAATGCGAATGGACCCGAGACCCTGCATCCGGTGAAACCCGGCTCGTGCACGCCCGCATGCAACTCGACTCCAGGCAATGGATCGGCATCAAACCGAAAGCCAAAACCTTCAGCGCCCAAATTGACATAAAAGGTCAGGAGGGATGGGAGACGATGTCCCTGGACGATCTCAGGAAAAAAGCCGCGGAATCCTGGCGCGTGCCTTTCTCGGAGGTAAAATATTTTTATTCCGATGAACACATGGTCCCTAAAGGCGACGGTAAATACGATATCCACCTCACTAAAGACGGCTTGTACGCCCTGAATGACGGCTCGTTCGACAAAACCCTTTTTATCAGTTTTATGTTCCAGGTGAATTGGGCCCGGTTGGACCTCATCCCTGTAGTCGAATTATTTCAATCGACCCTGCCGGGGTCGGGCGGCGCGACCTTTGAGTTGATCTGGGGGCTTTACGAAGACCAGTCCCGCGAAGAGGATTTGGGAACGTTACGCTACCGGGGACTGCCCACCTACCCTTCCAAGGAAGCGTTCAATATTTTTTCCGCGTTTTTTACGCCCAAAGGTCCGGAGGGAAAAGACATTATGAAGGTGTTCACGGACCCCGACCGGTCCCATCAAATCACCTGGGCGCCCAAACCCAATCCGCCCTGGCGTTATTTCAGCAAAGAGTTCGCGATCACCCTGACGATCCAGGACCAGTTTCTCTATAAAGTGACCGTCCATGATGACCCCTTAGGCATTCCCTATGTCAATTGTTTTCGCGGGGCGAAGCCATCCTGCCAGCGCGAACTTCAAACAGGCCATCATTCATTTATTCTGGTGGAAGGTGAAATTGGAAGGGAAATTCCTTTTGATCCGTTATGGAATATCCTGCCGCAAACCGAGCCTTCGAAGCCTCCGGCCAAAATGCCTTTCGGCTGGAAATGGTTCTTCAATAATTTTGCGCCCAAAGTGGACCCGGCAAAAATCCAGTACACAGTTCCTTTTTATCCTGAAGGAGCCAATGAAATTGACGAGGCCGCTCTCCAGCCGATGGTGATCGACCAGATATTTTATTATCTGGAAATGTCCCCCGGAATGCCGGCGAAACTGGAGAAAATTGATAAAGTACTCATTCATACTTTTGATTGCGTGCTCGCGGGATGCATCGACTGCACCAAGGCCCGGCAATACACCGTGCTGTACAGCGACCCGGAATTCGCCCAGAAAAATGCCTGCCTGTTGTGGAACTACGCGGCGTCACGCAATCAACTGGACAATATGAGCAAGGTGAGTTTTTTGCCGGAGAGAGAACACGTCGGTGAGGTGTACAAGGAAAAGTACGGTCTCATTTTCAAATGGATTCCCTTCATGTATTTCCAGGACCGCGAAGCCTGCCAGAGCATGTTGCAGGGCCTGGTCGATGCCCTGTTGCCGGAGGGGGTCCTGTTTCTCGTCGGTCCAAAACCCATACAGGGTCTGTTCGACCACTATGGGCTTGAGTGCCTGTACAACGACCCGGTCATCAACATGCCGTTTTACCGTCAACACCTTAAAATGTGCCCGGAAAACCTGGTGAACCCGGATTTGACGGTGTTCATGCTGGAGAAAAAGCAGATCCCAGTTGAAGAACCCAGCCCACCTCCACCTGCCGAAATAAAAGAAGACATGCCCCAACCCAACCTGCGCGGCTTTCGACGGAATTAAGTCGGAGTGGTTTCGCCCGAAAAAGAAAAAATGACTTTCTTATTGACTTATGGACTGATCGGTCCTATATTGACCCTTATGAATATCGGTCGACCCAGAAATTTTGATTCGGATCAAGCCCTCCAATCCGCCGTGCAGGTGTTTTGGAGCAAGGGCTACGAGGCCACCTCCCTTGCGGATCTGATAGATGCGATGCAAATTTCCAAGAGCAGTTTTTACCAGACTTTTGAAAGCAAGCATCAACTTTTTCAAAACTGCATCAATCATTATCAGGGCAGATTCATCAGCGACATCACTGATTCTCTGCAAAGCTCAAAAACCGGCCGCGCCTTCATTGAAGACACTTTTAAGGGTCTGGCAGATAAAGCCCGGCCTTCCGGCGACCGACGCGGATGCCTGATATTAAACTGCGCCAGTGAGTTTGCGCAGCGAGACCCGGTCATTGCTGAATTGATCACGAAAAGCATCCAACGAATGACAGACGTTTTTTTGTCGGCGATAAAACGCGCTCAACAAGAGGGTGATATTTCTCCCGATAAAAAACCACTTCCTCTGGCCCGTTATTTATTAAGCAGCCTGAACGGGCTCACAACAACGATCAAGGCGGGCGCGAGCCCAAAGGAAATCAGGGAAGTGACCGAGGTGGTCCTGACCGCTTTGGATTAAATTTTTTTACCCATTTTTGGACCATTTGGTCCAATTTAATATTCAACTCTTGAAAAGGAGATCCAATCATGCCACTCGTTCAAATCAAAGGAATCAGCGAATTTTTGACCCTCGACCAAAAGCAGGAGATAATTCAAAAAGTCACAGATGCCATCGTATCCGTAGAAGGCGAAGGCCTTCGTCCCATCACCTGGGTCCTCCTGGAAGATGTCCCGTCAGGAGCATGGGGCGTTGGTGGTGAACCTGTAACGACCGAAGGACTCAAGGAATTAGCCACCGCAAAACAATAGCGATTCAAAAACTCTCAACTTTAGAATAGGAAGAAACTCATGAAAATCGAAAATTCAATCGCCCTGGTAACTGGGGCGAACAGAGGCATTGGCCGGGCTCTTGTGACGGCCCTGATAAACGGCGGAGCGAAAAAAGTGTACGCCGGCATGCGCGATGTTGAAGCCTTAAATAAAAATGACCCGCAATTCCTTGAACGCTTTAAGGGAAAGGTGGAGCCGGTATCCCTCGATATAACGAAAAAAAACCAGGTCGATTCCGCTGTTGAAAAAGCTTATGATATTAATTTACTCATCAACAATGCCGGAATCGCAAATTACAGTGGATTCATCGCCGCTGACGACCTGGCCCAGGCTCGTCAGGAAATGGAGGTCAATTATTTTGCGACCCTTGCCATGATTCGCGGTTTTGCCCCGGTATTGAAGAAAAACGGCGGCGGCGCCATCGTCAATATTTTATCTGTCGCCAGCCTGATAAACTTTCCCATGCTGGGATCGTACAGTGCATCCAAAGCCGCGCTGTTTTCGCTGACCCAGGGTGTGCGCGCGGAACTGGCGGCTCAAGGCACTCAGGTGATGGGTGTGTTCCCAGGACCCATTGATACGGACATGGCCAAGGGAATTGATATGGAGAAGGGGTCTCCTGAGGAAACGGCCCAGGGAACTTTGGACGCTCTGGAGAACGGCCAGGAAGACGTGTTTATCGATCCAATGGCTGTTCAATTCCAGAAGGATTTGTTGTCCGACCCAAAATCGGTTGAAAGGCAATGCGGGGAAATGCTGCCTGCATAATCAGCCAGGGGCTGGACCCAATAGGGTCCGCGATGGGTTTCTTGGCAAACTGAATTCTACGGGGCAAAAAAACTATTCACTCGTCTTTTATTTAATTATTTCCTAATCATTTTTTCCTGGAGGGTATCGTGAAAAAATTTTTCATTCTGCTTTTTCTTGTGGGTCTGGTTTCAACAGCAAACGCCGGCGTCCATACCGAAACGGTCAATTACTCATCGGGCGGGGTCGAACTGACGGGATTTCTGGCCTATGACGACTCTATCAAAGACAAGCGCCCCGGCATACTTGTGGTCCACGAATGGTGGGGACATAACAAGCACGCGCAAAACCGTGCCCGCAAACTGGCTGAACTGGGTTACACGGCGTTCGCGCTGGATATGTACGGCACTGGCAAGCTGGCCGATCATCCAGAAAAAGCCGGCGAGTTCATGAACGCGGCTTTTAGTAACTGGGAGGCCTCTCAGGCTAAATTCCGGGAAGCGAAAAAACTCCTTGAAGCTCATGCCACTGTCGATTCTGAGAATATCGGGGCCATTGGGTTCTGCTTCGGCGGGGCAGTGTCGATACGGATGGCGCGCGGCGGTGAAGATCTCAAGGGCGTCGTCGCTTTTCACAGCGCCCTTCCCGACCAGCCCAAACTGGCTAAGGATCAGGTCACCGCATCAATACTGGTCATCAATGGAGCGGAAGATGCTTTTTTAAAATCAGATACGGTGGCGGCTTTTACAAAAGAGATGGTCGATGCCAATGTTGATTTCAATTACATGAGCTTGAAGGGCGTCCGGCACAGTTACACCAACCCGCAAGCCGATGAATTCAGCAAAAAGTTCAATATCCCCGCATTGAAATATGATAAAGCGGCGGATGAAAAATCCTGGAAAGCCATGCAAGGTTTTTTTCAGGGCGTGTTTGCCAAATGAGCGGGGCGGGCAACCACAGATGAACACAGATAAACATTGATGAGAAGCAGGTAAAGTTAACCAAATAATCTCAGGGAGAACATTTATGGAAACGTTTGACGCCATCTACCAGCGCCGCGCCATCAAACAATACGACCCCGGGCACAAACTCTCCAGCGAGGAAGAGACCAAACTGTTAGAGGCCGCCATTCAATCTCCGACCAGCTTCAACATCCAGCACTGGCGATTCGTGATCGTGCGTGACCCTGCCCTGCGCCAGAAAATCCGCAAGGAGTTCGGCAACGATCAGGCGCAGATGACCGACGCGTCCCTGCTCATCGTCATGACCGCCGACACCAACGCGTGGAAGAAAAACCCGGAACGTTATTGGCAGAACGCTCCCAAAGAAGTGGCGGAACTTTTGGTCAACTGGATGGGGCCCTTTCATGAAGGCAAGGAATGGTTACAGCGAGACGAGGCCCAGCGGTCGATCGGCATGGCCATGCAGACGCTGATGCTGGCGGCGAAGTCGATGGGGTACGAGTCCTGCCCGATGATCGGCTTTGACGGCGAGAAAGTCGCGGAACTCATCAACCTGCCGGGCGATCATGTCATGGGCCCGATGGTCGCCATCGGTAAGGGAACCAAAAAGGCATGGCCAAAACCGGGCCAGTTGCCGCTCAGCGAAGTGGTGTTTGAGAATGGGTTTTGATTGATATTTATAAGGACTATCGCAACACGCTCTAAAAACAAATTACCTCTTCTATAAAATGGTGCGGATGACTTCTAGACCTCACTTAAGTTCTCCATTATATGGAAAGGATTTCAATGAAAGCGAATTCAAATTGGGATTCCAAGTTAATAATCCTACTCACATTGGTGCTTACTTCCTGTGCAACGAATACGGCAAATGATGATCTCCTACGAGCTTCCTATCGTGGTAATCTGTCACAAGTAAAAACCCTTTTGGAAGATAAAAATATCGACATTAACGGTCGACACCAGGATGGTGCTCAAGCTTTATATTTAGCATCTCAACAAGGACATTTAGAAGTTGTGAAGACGTTGCTAGACAGGGGTGCTGATCTGGATCAACGAATGACCCATGGTTTAACTTCATTGATGATTGCATCCGAAGTTGGGCATGAGAAAATTGTAAGTTTGTTTCTTGAAAAAGGTGCCGAGGTTAACCTTCAAGCGCATAATGGTGGAACTGCATTGCTTCTTGCTTCAGAAACTGGACAAGAAAATATAGTGAGAATGTTGTTGGAAAAAGGCGCCCAGGTTAATACCAACACAAATATTCCCAGAGGAATTTTTAGAACTTTCAGAGGACCGGGCATTGCACCACTGCATCAAGCTGCGCAAAATGGACACTTGGAAATTATTAAAATGTTATTGAAAAATGGTGCCGAGGTTGACAAAAAAGATAATATGGGAAGAACTGCCATGGGAATAGCAGCAGCCCATAATCGAGAAGGGATTGTGACACTTTTGTTGAAAAATAAGGCTGATGTCAATATACAAGAAACTGTAGAGGGATACACCCCTTTGATATCCTGCGCTGAGCTTGGATATTACACAATTGTTCAGATATTGCTAAAGCATGGAGCAGACATAAACAAAAAAACAAAAAAGGGAAATACCGCCCTGTATCTTGCAACTCAAAAAGGCCGAGAAAACATCGTCCAGTTACTGAAATCAGCAGGTGCAAAGGAATAATCTAAAAAATAACCTCATATGCTGGTCTCATAATGGATGATGTGTAAGGGGGAGGCGATCAGCCTACTTGTGGAGTGATTCTGAAATCCAGCCGTGGCTTGTTGAGATTTAACAAACCACGGCTGAACTTTTTCCTGATGAAATTATAAACCTCTCTGATGCTTGCGCATCCAATCCTGAGCGAGCATCCTGGCTTTTTCGATATCTTCAGGCGTCATGCGTTTCTCAGCCATGTCTCTGTTACGAGCGGCATTCTCATTGCCTTCCATGACCGCAAGGTTGAACCACATATGAGCTTGAACATAATCCTGAGCAACTCCCCGGCCATTTCCATAAATCCCGCCAAGGTTTGATTGAGCAAGGGTGTGTCCCTGTTCCGCTGACATCAGATACCACTTGATCGCCTCCTCGGTATTCTGTTCAGTCCCCATCCCGCTGTGATACATCAATCCCAGGTTGAACTGGGCGTCGGCCAGCCCTTGTTCCGCCGCCAGTTGAAGCCATTTCATGGCTTCCTGAGAATCCTGAGCGCCCGGCTCCTGGTTGAGCATGGCTCCAAGATTCAATTGGGCTTTAGCGTTTCCCTGTCCTGCTGACAGTCTGTACCATTTCATGGCCTCCCGATGACTCGGAGAAACTCCCCGGCCATTCTCGTATATCAGGCCAAGATTAAATTGAGCCTTGGCATTCCCCTGATTGGCTGAAAGCGTGTACCAATGAATCGCTTTCTTATAATCCTGGGGCACTCCCAGTCTTTTGTGATGCTTCTCGCCAAGGTTGAATTGAGCCTCCGCATTCCCATTTTCCGCAGAAACCCGAACCCATTTCATGGCTTCCCGATAGTCCTGCGCCATTCCCTCGCCGTTCAAATATTTTTCCCCAAGGACAAGTTGCGCCTTGTTGTTTCCATTTTCCGCGGCCGTACGAAGCAAATACATGGCATCCTTGGAATTCTTTAAAACTCCGATCCCACGATCCAGCATCATTCCAAGATTGTACTGGGCATTTGCATTTCCCTGCCCTGCTGAACGCTTGAACCACATGACCGCTTGATCGATATCCCGAGGAACTCCCCGACCCAGGTGATAACTCACCCCAAGCCTGTTTTGGGCGTGGGAGTTTTCCTGTTTCGCAGACAGCCGATACCACTTGACCGCTTCCTTGTGGTTTTTCTCCACTCCCTGGCCCCGGTCATACATCACTCCCAGGTTGAACTGGATTTTGGAATCTCCCTGTTCAGCCAGGGGTTTCCATTTCACAATCGCTTCTTTAAAATCTTTTCGATTGTAAGCATCAAACCCGTCATGATAATCGCCCGCATAAACAGGAGACGAGAAAACAAACATAAGAAATAATGGAATCAAGCGTTTCATTTTAATCATATCCTTGCACCAGTTTTAAGGTTACATTCCGCCATCAATAAGAGTCTGCCTCTCCTGCATAAAACAGGCGAACTAGACCCTCTTGAAAAGCCATGAGATTGAACGGGCTTATAAAATGACTGGCTAGAAATTTTAACCTTTTCAGCAACAAAATTATCGAACACTCCTGCCAGTTGTTTTGCACAATAACAGTGCTTTGTCACGATTCAGTTAAGGGCAGGTAACTATCTTCTAAAAAAGATCCTCTGTGGATTGGTTGTGTCCCGGGCGTCTATTGGATGGAGGGTAGGATCTGTGCTTGCTTGGGTTGCCAGAGAAGGGGTTACGCCGTCACATCATCACGCCAGAGACGAGTTGCCTCTTGGAAGCGGGGCTGTTTTTGACGTAAAGATCGGGCAGTTCGCTGGTCCCGAAATGGGTGATATAGAGGAACACATGCTCACGGGCGTTGATTGTCATTTCGGGCGTTTATCATCCAGACAGGTTCTTTGAATTCGGACGCATTGGTCTTCCTTCAAATTCGCGCGTGCTCTAATCTTCCTGCTGTCCCGTAAATTAGCAGAATATTCCATTCCCTCAGGACAGATGACGCACTTTTCAAGGTTTTTTCGAAGATAGGGTTCGGCCCGGTAACCTTTAGGCGCGGGGGTGCAACGGTGGACCGAGAATTTTTCTTTTTTCAGCTTTGACCAGCCGGCGGGGACGCTTGTTTGCTTAATACGATGGGTCATGCAAGGACACCTTCCGAAAGGGCAATCCTCGACGACCTCAATTTGGGTCTTTTCCTCTAATTTGGGCAAGCTTGGCTCAGAAGAACTGCCAGACGTATTTGAGGGTGCCCCGCAACCAAATACCAAACATACGGTGCCCAAGGCCGCCAGGCAAAAAAAGTATTTATAGGTTTTCATTCTCACTCAAGCCTGCAAAGCTTAAAGAGATCATCAGAACAAGGTAGCAAACAACAGGAGGTCGCATAGCTTGTCCTTTCATATTCAACAGATGCTACAGACTTGGCTTCCAGCTTTACATCATCACGCCGGAGGCAAGTTGCCGCTTGGAAGCGGGACTGTTTTTGACGTAAAGATCCGGCAGTTGGTTGGTGCCGAAGTGGGTGATATAGAGAAACACGTGCTCGCGGGCATTGATCCTCATCGCCCAGGGGTCGAAATCATTTTTGTAAAAATCTTCGTACCGGGCCATCGCTTCTTCTGTCGTCTGCCCGGATGAGGGGGTGTAGTAAAAGTCGAGGGCCAGGTCGTGCTCGGGGTTGGTTTTCACGGTGATCCCAAAATGCTCGGTTTCGTGCATGACGGGCGCGTTATTATAGAGAACAAAAAAGTACATCTCGACAGATGGAATCATGTCCTGATGGTTGAGGAGAAACTGCCGCGTGTCTTCGGCCTCGTCCGGCGTCTCGCTTGGAAAACCATAAAAGCCCATGACATGGCTCCAGATGCCCACGCGTTTGGCTTCGGTCAGGTTTTTGATCGCGACTTTAATATTGGTGTCTTTTTTGA
Organism: Nitrospinaceae bacterium; assembly: GCA_029261655.1. GTDB lineage: Bacteria > Nitrospinota > Nitrospinia > Nitrospinales > VA-1 > JADFGI01. The sequence continues at coordinate 22,039 of JAJDAY010000028.1, forward strand.
CGAGCCGAATAATCCGTTCATTCGCCGATTCCAGTCCAAAATAAAGGGAACGGCATCCCGCTTTGGCCGCCATGTCCCATAATTCAGGTTCCAGGAGACTCGCTTCAAAACGGATCAAGGTCGTCCAGTAAATATCCAGCTTCGCCTCGATCATCATGGGCGGCAGTTTGACAAACAAAGCCGGCGGAAACGATTCATCGGTGAACATGAAATGTTTGGCGTTGAGCTTGTCCCGCAACTGCTTGAGTTCATCGACGATCTGGTCGGCATGTTTGGCCCGGAACTGGTCGATATAACCCGCGCCATGATCGCAGAACGTGCATTTCCCCCAGTAACAACCGCGCGTCCCCAGATAAGGAACCAGTTTTTCCGGGGAAAAATATTTCTCCCACGGTATGCCATCAAAGTCGGGAATGGGTAGCTTGCTCACGTTCTCCTGATAAAGCTCGTTGACTCGAACCTCCCCCGACTCGTCCTTGTAAATTAAATTAGGGACCTCGGATATCTTGCGCTTGCCGTCCAGCGCCTCCACCAGCCACACCAGGGCGTGCTCGCCTTCATAAGCGATCATGGAATCGAACGCGTTGCCCCAGAACTTATCCTGCCTGGGCAATTCATTTTTGAGCCTCGTGATGACGTTGCCGCCCACCGTGACATGAATTTCGGGATAATGCTGTTTGATCAAAGTGCCGAAGGTGATCCCCGACATGAGCTGAACGGGAGTTCCGATCGAGATGCCGATAACATCAGGCTTTTCTTCATCAATGTGTTTAAAAACCAGCTGACGGCAGACATCGGCATAGACGTTGACCTGATCATCGTGCGGGGCTTTGATGAGATCTTCCGAAACCCAGGGCCGATACACATTGAGGTTGCTTTCCACTGGGTAAAAATTGACGCTGGCGGGATAATACGAAACCGAGATGTACTCCATCACTTCGCGGAAAGCGTTCAAGGCCCATTCGGCCTTATCCACTTCATAAAACTCCTGGGACCGCATGATGGCCTTGGCCCGTTCCACCTTGTTGATGTGGTGGTCCAGGTCGAGCTTGGTATAGAATGTCATCATTTCCAGGACTCCGAGATCCTCTTCGGTGGCCTTGCCTTCCCATTGTTTTGACTTTAATTCTTTTTTCCGATTGGCGATCCGGCCACGAGTGAACTCCAGATATTCACGCGAGAAGAAATGATCGTACATCTCGACATTAATATCTTTCTGCACCACTTCAATGCCATTCTGCCTGAGCACCGCCGTGAGGCTGGGAAGAGCCAGATAAGGGGCGGTTGGAACCCACTCCGGCGGAAATATCAACATGACCTTCTTCATAGAATCGGTATCCTAAAATATTCCTGAACCCAGGGGATCTCCCGACCCCCTGTCAGCTAATCTTTAGAGATCGCTATGGTATCATATCCCTTGAAAGCCGGAAGCGTTGATTCCCGACACATTCAAAACCCGCCCCTTTTTCGGAATGCCAAAGGGATTGCATTGATTTTTCTGGGATTCGAGTATAGTTAATGATAGCATTGAATCATACCCAACTCACGCGATCTGTTTGTTTTCAACCCCTTGAACAAAAGCCGTTCCATCGCTCTGGAGGCGCATCACCCAAGGGGTGGATGAACAGAACCAAATATTTCATGGAGTTCAACTTTTATCATGGCTGAATACGAAACAAGCACGGAAAACAAAGCCAAAATCCTTCTGGATGAAGCAAACATAACATTTTGTGAAACGTCTGAACGTAAAGACAGCTCTGAAAATCGAACGCTGGACGGGTCTCCCTGGGACATGGGCAGGATGGACGGAGAATTTGACGAGGAGGATTATCAGAAAATTCTGGAGATCCAGTTACAGGCCGCCAAGATTTGCGACGCACACCCGGAGCTGGAAGAAAAAACCAGTGAAATGTTTCAATCGGTCACCGCCGAAAATGCAGAAGAAATATTGAAGCAGATCATGGCGGAGCCAAATTTGCGCGATCTGGCGAAAATTGCCGTGACCATATTTCTGCTTCGCTTCCCGACCATTGAATCTTTTGTCAACAAGGGACACCCCCTGGTACTGGCAATGGATGAATACATGCTGGAGAACGCCAACGCGCAAAACTGGCAGGATTACCAAAACATCGCCGAGGAGTTCAGTTGGACCGTTTAGACCCGGCAAACTGGGTTCAGGATCAGGTTTCAATTCAGAACCCATCTTGCCTTAAGGCCCAATTAAACTCCAACAAATCGCCATGAAGTTTCGCTACAAACTCGCTAAGGAAACTTTTAAAAACAAAAAGATTCCGCCAAGAAAAGTCCCCGGAGAAGACAGCATTTCCGCCGACCAAAGGGGCGACGACACCTCCTGGTCGGACTCGCAATTATTGAGCCTGGACAAAGAAACCAAGCGGGTGGAACCAAAATCGGAGCCTAAAGAGGTTTCCAGACGGGACCTGTTCTCTTTCGCGCGGTTGACCGATTTTGCCGATGCGGTTGAAGAAGAAGAGAAAAAACTCCCTAAAAAGAAACAAGGCTCTGAAGAGCCGGATGAAGCCGAAGAAACGACTGCCCTTGAAACCGTCAGCGAAGAATTGACCGTTTCCGAGTCTGGAGAGAAAAAAGGATTCTTCAAACGAATCGTGCATCGCTTCCGTAAGTCCGACAAAAAAGACCCGGAGAAAATGGAGACCACGGAAATTAAAGTGGAATCCACACAAACGGAGATTTCCGCCAATGGCGAAACCCGGATAGAAACCTCCAAAACCGTCACTGAAAAAACGATTCAAACAATAGATTCCACCCAAACTCCCGAACCGGAAGCAAAACCTTATCAGGAAACGATTTTTGGCATCCCCGTGGATGATGAGGACGTCGACCCTGAATACGACCGGCGCAACTTACTGAAGCAGGGCGTTCATTTCTTTGCCAAACCCGCGATTGAAAAAGTTCAAAGTAAAATCGACCATGTCAACGAAACCGTTGACAAAATAACCCGGCGTGTCCCCCTGATTCGACCGCCGGGAGCCATCACGGAAAGACAGTTCCTGCAGGCCTGCACACGTTGCGACAAATGCATCCACGCCTGCCCCAAGGACGCCATTCAACGTGTGCCCAAGAAAATGGGGTTCCTCATCGCGGGTTCGCCCTACATCGACCCTAAAAAGATTCCCTGCGTCATGTGCGATGATCTTCCCTGCATTCCCGCCTGCCCGGACGGCGCGTTGGTCCCTCCGCCCAACAACGACAGGATGGAAGTCAAAATGGGATACGCCATACTGGACAAAAAAAATTGTCAGGCGTACGGCGACACCTTCTGCCAGCAATGCGTGATCGACTGTCCGATTCCAGGCGCCATCATCCAGAAAGACGACAAACCCATCATCGACAAGAGAACCTGCACCGGTTGCGGGGTGTGCGTGCTTTCGTGCAGTACGGTGAACATCCCGCTGGCTATCAAAATCAAACCGCAAATGGTCATCGAAAGCCAGATCCAGAAAAAAAGGATGGAACAGGAACGCGCCCGCATCCAGGCGGAACGCGAGGCGGCGGAGAAAAAAGCGCGACAAGAGGAAGAAGATATAAAAAGTTCCCAAATCGCGGAAAATGAAAACGAATGAATGAAAAAATTATCTACTTGAAACTGCTTCAGGATTTAAGTATTTTATCCCTTCTTTGATCTAACCCTTTAAGACAAACCACTTGTCGGGGGTTTTCACTCCAGAAGACACTTTTATTGAATCCATCAACCTCCAACAACCCGATTGCAAACCCCTATGACCCACCAATGGCAAAGAACCCACAACTGCGGAGAGCTATCCGATAAAAACATTGAAGATTCCGTCACCCTCTGCGGCTGGGTCCATACCCGCCGTGACCACGGCGGATTGATTTTCATCGACCTTTGGGATAAGGAAGGCATCACCCAGGTGGTTCTCAATCCGCAAATCGACTCACTGGCCCATCAGCACGCGCAATCTTTGCGAGGGAATTATGTCATGGCGGTGAAGGGAAAAGTACGGAGCCGTCCCGAAGGCATGGTCAATGCCAAACTGAAAACAGGAAAAATTGAAGTCTATGTGGACGATCTGGAAATTTTAAATCCGTCTCAAACACCGCCGTTTTCCGGTTGGGAGGATCAGGACGTCGCCGAAGTCCTGCGTCTCAAAAACCGTTATCTCGATCTTCGTAGCGACCGTTTGCAGAACAATCTGAAAATACGTTATCAGATCACCCGCGTGGTCCGCCAGGTTCTGGACAAACACGGGTTCATCGAAGTGGAAACTCCGATGCTCACCAAAAGCACTCCTGAAGGCGCCCGCGATTATCTGGTTCCCAGCCGGTTGAATCCGAAAACGTTTTTTGCCCTGCCCCAGTCGCCGCAATTGTTCAAACAGATTTTGATGGTGGCCGGCATGGACCGCTATTTTCAGATCGTCAAATGCTTTCGCGATGAAGACCTGCGTAACGACCGGCAACCGGAGTTCACCCAGATCGATATGGAAATGTCTTTCGTCAATGAGGAACAGTTGTACCGACTGGCAGAGGAAATGATGCAGACCGTTTATAAGGAAGTTTTGGGAATCACGATCGACACCCCCTTTCCAATTCTCACTTACAAAGAGGCCATCGACCGGTTCGGAAGCGATAAACCCGATCTCAGGTTTGGGCTGGAATTGGTCGACCTTGGAGATGTGATCGCGGGCACCAGTTTCAAGGTGTTTGCGGATGTCCTGAAAAATGGCGGGCAAATACGCGCCATCAACATTAAAAACAGCGCCGAGGTTCTATCCCGCAAAGCTCTCGATGATCTCACCGAGCTTGCCAAAACATACGGCGCCAAGGGAATGGCCTGGATCAAAATGCAAAAGGGGGAACTGCAATCCCCCATCATTAAATTTTTTGAAAAAGACATGCTGGACAGCATGATCGAAAAGCTTAAAGGCGAAGACGGAGACACCATCGTCTTCATCGCGGACAAACCCAAAGTCGTCGCCGATGCTCTGGCGCACATACGGCTGGCCGCCGGCAAACTGTTGGGATTGATCGACGAAAAGAAAATCAATCTCCTGTGGGTGACTGAGTTTCCTTTGCTCGATTACAACGAAGAGGAAAAACGATACACGGCCATGCACCACCCGTTCACCGCGCCGAATGAGGGCCATATGGAACAGTTTTCCGAAACCCCTGAGAAAATTTCCTCCCGCGCCTATGATCTGGTTTTAAACGGCAACGAAATTGCCGGTGGCAGTATCCGTATCCACCAGAAAGAAGTGCAGGAAAAAATGTTCGCACTTCTCGGAATCGGTCCCGAAGAGGCTCAACTGAAGTTTGGCTTTCTCCTGGATGCCCTGCAATACGGCACGCCTCCGCATGGCGGAATCGCTTTCGGGCTCGACCGTCTGACCATGCTTCTGACAGGGGCGAACTCTATCCGTGATGTGATCGCTTTTCCAAAAACGCAAAAAGCCACCTGCCTGATGACCCAGGCGCCTTCAGAAATCGACCTCAAACAGTTAAAAGAACTCAAATTGAAATACGATTTGTCTTGAACCGTGAGAGGGAATAAAAAGGAAAAGTCAGGAAGGTTTTTCCGCAGAAAATTGCCTGTCAGGAGGCTATTTTCAATCTCGCAAAAGCAGGGGCGAAGCAAACCGGTAAGCCGGGTTCTGTCCTCCACCTGAAGATGGAGTGATGGTCATTAATCTAGGCCTGCCGTTGCCGACAGGCTCAAGCGATCAACCCGAAAGTATCGGACGGGCCGCCCTCAAACACTTTCCTATTCGATCTTGCTCCGGATAGGGTTTACCAAGCTACC
>JAJDAY010000029.1 GCA_029261655.1 Nitrospinaceae bacterium
TTTTTTAATCAGTGTGGAAATAATGCTGACAATGGCATCGTCATCAAGCTCTTTTTTGAGGTTGATTTCCTGATTTTTTATTTCAGAATTCAGACGGCGGATAATGTTCAGGCGAATGGCATCTTTGGCTTTCATGGCTCCCTTCAGATCTGAAAGGAGTATTTCCTTTAAACTCATAGGTTTATTTCAAAATAAAGTGTGGAATATAGGGACCGGACCGAATTTTGTCAATACCCTGGGAAACATTTATTTCAAGGTTCCCACAAAAACCGGGGATTGACTGTATTTTATTTAAAATCAATCCATTCTCAGGGCCTGTGAGGGCAAAGACAGATCACCTGGGTCCCTCTTTTTGGCCTGCCCGCCATAATATTATATTCTGGTAAGCTTTTGTGTGTATTTCTGACGGTTTTTCAGTTTTTTTGGGGCTGGAAGAGGGGAGGATGATCTCCCGCTGTAATTTTGCAGGTTTTCCGCTAATAAATGAGGAACTCCTGCCTGAGTCGCTTGAATTCTTCCAGTTCATCTTTCCAGGAGTTTTCTATGGTTTCCAGGGGAGCGTCGTTTATAAGGAATTTTTCCCGTAAATCCGGGTTGCCATAAAGAATGTCGATGGCGAGGCGGTCGTTGACAAATTCGTAGGCTTCTGTTCTCCAGTCGAATTGTCTGGGGTAAAGCTGATGGATGGCACGGATGACGGCGATTCCGGTGAGAAGGGGTTTGAACAGGTCCCGGTCGGTGATATGGAGTTGGACCCCGCCGCAGTTCTCGCGCTGACATTTTTGAAACATGGGTTTGAAATATTGCGGGCGGAAAATGACTCCCGGCAGTTTTTCTTTTTTCAATTGGTCGGCCAGGGCGTGGGCGTCGATATAGGGCGCTCCGATCAACTCAAAGGGCAATGTGGTTCCCCGTCCCTCCGACAGTTTAGTGCCTTCGATGAGGCACATTCCGGGATACACCGTGGCTGTCTCCAGGGTGGGCATGTTCGGTGAAGTGGGGACCCAGCAGATTCCCGTCTGGTCATACCACATGGTGCGGTCCCAGCCGCGCATGGGGACCACGGTTAAATCGCAGGCGATCCCAAAGGTGGTGTTGAACATTTTCGCAAGTTCGCCCACGGTCATGCCGTGGCGGTTGGCGATGGGGTATTGGCCGACAAAGGATCTCCAGTTTTCGCCGACCAGATTTCCTTCTACGGAGATTCCGTTGATGGGATTCGGTCGGTCGCATACGATCATTCGCACCCCGGCTTCCCGGCAAACTTCCATGCAGTTGGCCAAGGTATAGATGAAGGTGTAATAGCGGGAGCCGACATCCTGGATGTCAAATACGAGATTGTCGGTATCGGCCAGATGTTTCAGGTCCGGGGATAGCGACTTGGCCTGATCTCCATAAAGACTCAACACATCGAGGCCTGAGCCGGGATCCTGGCTCGCGTTTACTTTCACCATGTCCTGATCGATTCCGTAAAGACCGTGCTCCGGGGCAAAGATCTTTTTCAACTTGAATTTGTCATGGTTCTTGAAATGATCAATGGAATGCTGGTGGTCGCCCGCGACACTTGTCTGGTTGACCACCAGTCCGATGGATTGTCCCTGTAGATAGCGCTCAGGGTCGGCGAGAAGAATGTCGAGTCCGGTAATTACGTGGGTCACAGGTTGGCCGATTTTAGAAATGGTTGCCCGAAAAATTTTTTTCCAGTGTTGAGGGTGCTTTAGATCTCACTTGTCAGGTTGGAACTTAAGTGAAAAATGCGGTCAATTAAATTTATAGCCCTTGGGAACAACAATAATATTGGATTCTTCATCCACGGAGAAGCGTTTTTTATCATCTTCCAGATTGTATCCGATTTGGATGCCTTCGGGGATGTTCACGTCCTTATCAATAATGGCCATGTTGATTTTACAATTTTTACCCACTTTGACCCGGTCCATAATCAAGGAGTTGATAACCGCGGCACCGCTGTCGATCAGGACATCCCGGCCGATAACGGAATCTTGCACAATGCCCCCGCTGATGATGCTTCCTTCCGCAACGATACTATTGACGGCTTGACCGCGGCGGCCATCTTCATTGAAAACGAATTTTGCCGGGGGGCCTTCGTACATGGTGGTCTTGATCGGCCAGCGGCCATTATAAAGATTGAACATGGGTTTGACGTTTCTCAAGTCCATATTCGCTTCCCAAAAGGCTTTGATGGTTCCCACGTCTCTCCAGGCGCCCACCTCCTGGCTGGAACTTCCTGGAATGAGGTTGCTACGAAAGTCGTAAGCAAACACCCGTTCATCAGGAAAAACTCTGGGCAGGATATCTTTACCAAAGTCGTGGGAAGAGCTTTTATCGGCGGCGTCTTCATACAGGGCGTCTAACATGAAATCCGTATTGAAAATATAGTTTCCCATGGAGGCGTAGGCTTCATTGGGCCGGTCCGGGATGGATCTGGGGTGTTCCGGTTTTTCCTGAAACCCGATAATACGCCCTTCAGAATCCACCTGAATGACCCCGAAACTCCTGGCTTCCTCAATACTGACGGGCAGGGCGGACACCGTCATACTGGCATTATTTTCTGTGTGGAAATTGACCATTTGACGAATATCCATCCGGTAGATATGGTCTGCTCCGAACACGGCGACCAGGTCGTAACCATGACCTTCAATGAGGTTGATGTTTTGATAGATGGCGTCCGCCGTTCCCTGATACCAGCTTTCTCCCGTTCGCTTCTGAGCGGGAACGGGGAGGATGAAGTGATCTTTTAATATAGAACTGAACCGCCAGCCTTCCTGCAAATGTTCGGTCAGGGATTGCGATTTGAATTGGGTGAGGACATAAATGGAATACATCTGGGAATTGAGGAAATTGCTGAGAACAAAGTCGATCAGCCGGTATTTCCCCCCAAAAGGGACTGCGGGCTTCGCTCTTTCCTTGGTCAAGGGGAAAAGACGACTCCCTTCACCACCTGCCATGATCATTACAAGAATTTTCTGCAAGGGCTCTCACGCTTTTAAAGAGTTGTTAATGGGTCGTGATACAGATTTTCTTTTAAAAACACCGGCATTTTGTAGAATTGAAAAGAACGAGGGATGTTATTTGCATCAGGAGGTTTGAGCTGGGTTCCCTCAAGTAACCTGTTGAATATAATTATCTTAAGGTCGGCATGTCCCCCTGTCAACTTTTAAAGTAATTGGAATGATCGCAAAAAGAAAAAACCCCGACCTGTAAGGCCGGGGTTTCGTCTTTCAAAAACCTGAAAATGGTTGGGAAGGCTTTACATCATGCCGCCCATACCACCCATTCCTCCCATGCCGCCCATACCACCCATACCGCCACCGGCAGGTGGGTGAGCATGACCGTCTCCCGCTTCTTCAGGGATATCGGCGATCATGGCTTCGGTGGTCAACAGAAGGGCAGAAATGCTGGACGCATTCTGCAGAGCCGTCCGGGTCACTTTTGCCGGGTCCATGATACCGGCTTTGATCATGTCCACATATTCCATGGATTTGGCATCAAAACCCATATTGCCTTTCAGGGATTTCACCTTTTGAGCCACAACCGTGCCTTCTTCACCGGCATTGTTGGCGATCTGGCGAAGAGGTTCTTCCAGAGCGCGCCTTATAATGTTCACGCCCTGCATATAATCGTGGTCGCCTTTGATTTTATCCAGCGCAGGAAGGGCACGCAGGAAAGCGACTCCGCCTCCAGCAACGATGCCTTCTTCAACCGCCGCGCGAGTCGCGTGCAACGCGTCTTCCACACGGGCTTTTTTCTCTTTCATTTCGGTTTCCGTCGCCGCACCCACGTTGATGATGGCCACGCCGCCGACCAGTTTGGCCAACCGCTCCTGCAATTTTTCGCGGTCGTAATCGGAGCTGGTTTCATCGATCTGATTGCGGATCTGTTTGACCCGGCCTTGAATGTCCGAGGCTTTGCCTTTGCCATCGACAATGGTGGTGTTTTCCTTGTCGATCGTGACATGTTTGACTCGGCCCAGGTCTGCAACTTCGACATTTTCAAGTTTCACACCGATATCTTCAGAAATGACTTTACCCCCGGTGAGAATGGCGATGTCGTTCAGCATGTCTTTTCTGCGATCACCGAATCCAGGCGCTTTAACGGCGCAGACGTTCAGGGTCCCGCGCAGTTTGTTGACAACCAATGTCGCCAACGCTTCACCGTCAACATCTTCAGCAACGATCAATAGAGGTTTGCCGGACTTTGCGATCTTCTCCAGAAGTGGAAGAAGGTCTTTCATGCTGGAAATCTTTTTATCGTTGAGGAGGATGTAAGCATCTTCCAATACCGTTTCCATCCGTTCCGGGTCGGTCACGAAGTAAGGGGAAAGATAGCCGCGGTCGAACTGCATTCCTTCGACGATTTCCAGGGAAGTGTCCATGCTTTTGGCTTCTTCCACCGTGATGACGCCGTCTTTACCGACTTTATCCATTGCCTCGGCAATGATATCGCCGATCGCGCTGTCCTGGTTGGCGGAAATGGTTCCTACCTGGGCGATTTCGTTTTTATCTTTGGTGGGTTTGGCCATCTTGCGGATTTCAGGGATAATGGCGGCTACTGAATCTTCAATGCCTCTCTTGATATCCATCGGGTTGGCGCCGGCGGTGACAATTTTCATTCCTTCACGGAAAATAGCCTGAGCCAGAACGGTCGCCGTTGTCGTGCCGTCTCCTGCGTTGTCGCTGGTTTTGCTGGCGACTTCGTTGACCATTTGCGCTCCCATATTCTCAAACGGGTCTTCCAGTTCGATTTCCTTGGCAACGGTCACGCCGTCCTTGGTGATGGTGGGGGAACCGAATTTTTTGTCGATGACGACATTTCTGCCCTTGGGTCCCAAAGTGATTTTAACGGTATTCGCGAGCTTGTTGACGCCTGCCAGAATCTTGTGTCGTGCATCTTCTTCATAGACTATTTGCTTTGCCATTTATGTTGATCTCCTTGATTGAAAGAATGAATTATCGTAAAAGGGTTTTAATCGAATTTATTTTTCGATGATTCCCAGGATGTCGTCTTCACGCATCAATAAAAAATCTTCGCCGTCTACCTTGACTTCGGTTCCGCCGTATTTGCTGTAAAGGACCTTGTCGCCGACTTTTACATCCACTGGAATGTGTTTTCCGTCATCGCCCACTTTTCCTTTGCCAACGGCTTTCACCCGGCCTTCAATGGGTTTTTCCTTGGCGGAATCGGGGATGATGATGCCCCCTCGTTGTACTTCTTTTTCGAGAATGGGTTGTACGAGTATTCGGTCTTGCAATGGTCGGATTTTCATCTTAACTCCTTAAAATTGATGATAAACTGCTGTTTTAGAAAAAACTTGCCAGACTTGCTGGAAATTTTAGGGGGACTGATGTATATAACATATTGTTTTTAAAACTATTACGTTAATTTGATGGCTTGGTAGATATTATTTGGATTGGTTGAGGTATTATTGGCACTCCTCATCAGCGAGCGCTAACAATACAATAGAATCTAAATTTAGAAATGCAAGGTCTGCCTGCAAAAAAAATGAAAAAAAATTTAAAAAAGTTATAACTAATGAAAAAACAATCATCTAAGGAAATCGATATTTTTCCAAATCCCAATCCGGAACGGGATTATGAAATCAAAATGGAGTGCCCTGAGTTCACTTGCCTTTGTCCGAAGACCGGTCAGCCGGATTTTGCGGTGATAACCCTTTCTTATATTCCTGATAAACTTTGCATTGAATTAAAATCATTCAAACTCTATCTGTGGTCCTTTCGGGATGAAGGCGGGTTTCATGAAAAAGTGGTCAACCAGATTTGCGATGATCTGGTTTCGGCATGCAAACCCAGAAAAGTAAAGGTGGTTGGAGACTTCAATGTGCGCGGGGGCATCTACACCACCATCACGGTGGATTACGAAAAAGGCAAGAAGAAACCGGCAAAGCAAAGGAGCTAAGATCAATGGGCGATGGGTTTTTGAGTGATCCGGGTTCATCGGTGCTTCCAAATTTTTTGACAAAGGGTAGGGGAGAAAAAAATGCTTGAGCGAGTCGGGGAATGCGTCCAATGCGGGGAATGTTGTAAATCCGTGAATATTACCGCAGTTAGAGATATTACTTTAAGACAGCACGGTAATATGGAAGAGCTGAAACGATATTTGGGTTATCGCCAAATTCAGGTCGTAGGGGAGGATGTCGAAAAGAATCTTCTATTTTATACGATCCAGATTCCTTGCTCCCAGCTGGGTTCAGACAACGAGTGCCGGGTTCACAATTCTCCCGAAAAACCCCTCATATGTCATCGTTACCCCTGGGAAAAAGACGATATTGCCGAATGCAGTTATGATTTTGAGCCTGTATCACCTGCGGGAATTTCTGGGGATTTATTTCGATGACCCAGAGGTTCACCGACAATCAGAATGGAACCATCACGGATATCCAGACCGGACTCATGTGGCAGGAGGGCTATGCCTACCCGGAAACAGGGAGTTATATCAGCTGGTACGATGCGAATGATTATATCAACGGCCTGAATGCCGGCAAGCTGGGTGGATATTCCGACTGGCGAATGCCCGGTCGGCTGGAAATTCAGAGTCTGTATGAGATCGGTAAACCTTTCAAGTCCAGAGGCAAGACCTTCGTTCTCCATATAGACCCGATATTTGAGTTCAGTTATGGGAGCTGTTTCTGGACCAGCAAAACCCGGTTATCTGCCGCTTTGGGCTTTGAGTTTGATATTGGCGACATGCACTGGTATCCTCAGGGAAGTATTTCAGGATCGGTTCGGGCGGTGAGGGGAGCTTTGAACCCTAAAGTGATGGTTGATCCGGCATGGACCCGGTTACAGGAGAAGGGATGAAAGCAAGAAGAGAAAAATCTATCCGCCAGCGTGGAGAGGGTCTCGGCACTTTGGGTGAGGAAAAATTCAGGGTTGAAAAAGCCAAGGCCCGTAAGTTGCGTAAGTCGCAATGGTGGTTGCAGAAAGTTCAGGAAGGTATTTGCCATTATTGTGGAGGCAAGTTCTCGCCTGAAGAAATCACTATGGACCACATCGTCCCTGTTTCCCGTGGCGGCAAGAGCGTAAAAGGCAACATCGTCGCCGCCTGCAAAGCCTGCAACTCAAAGAAAAAATATTACACGCCCGCTGAAATCATCCTCCGCGATGATTTGAACAACGACGTCAGCTTCTAGTCGGCCCAAGGCCGGGGTGAAATTATGGTTGACGTTTGTGATATCTCTTCCGTTGCCTTCATGCCCCTGTGGTATCCCCTTCATTAGCTTTCATGTCCCGAAGGGGTAGAGCAGGCCACGGAGAACTTAAAATCCATTACAAGCCGATAAACTTCAAAACCACGGCAAGAAGTGTTGCTGGGCGTAAGCAAGCACACCCTCCGCGGAGGAGTCAGTTAGGCACGCCGGGTATCGACGGTGGCTTGTCTCCAGAATCAATTTTGGCTTTGGGGACGTAAACCTGACTTTCGCAAATCAGGATAAGATGAATCCCCAGTTCTGTCTTGAACGGTTCCGAAATGATATAGCTTTCTGTTGCCAAAATGGTTTTTACCAGACTCTCTGTCAGGAGGTTTCCCGTGATTTTGATCCCCTGATAAATCCAGCCCAGATCGCCCCCCAACCCCTTGGAGGAACAGTTGCTGTATTTTTTCGCTAACGTGGCGAAAAATTTTTCTACTTTTTCCCGGTCATGAAATTCCTTGTCCGGGTCATCCACCGGCATATCGGCCAGTTCTTTTTGGAAGTCGAGAAGGGTTTGCCGGATCAATTGGGCCGCGTCCAAAGCCGACAAGCGGATATGACGAACCCGGTATTCCATCGGTTTGTCGGTTTTCAGAACCGCTTTTTTGGCGACGAAAGCTTTTTTTGGTTTTATCTTGGGCCGGACGGGGGTTTTCTGTGCGTCGTCGGGCTTTACCGGTTCTTTAGCGGTTTTGTCCCTTTGGTAAATGGTTTTTTCGGGTTCTTTGGGGCTTTGATTTTCTGCCATTATTATTGTTTCTTTCCTGATTCGATGAAAGTGAGATACCGCCATTAACCATAATGGTTAGTTTAAAGAAAAATTCAAGTTAAACCTGCACTTTTAAAGTATTTCGTCATGCAAATCCCAGGGATTCAAGATAGCCGATGACAGAGTCATGGTCGTTGGAACCTATGATTTCGTGGGCGGCATGTTTCACTTCCGGGATGGCATTGGAAACGGCGATGGCGCGTCCGGCTATTTTAAACATTCCAAGGTCGTTCATATAATCTCCAAAGACCACAACATTTCGTATTGGAAGTTGCATCTTTCTGGCCAAAATTTTAATCATGTGGGCCTTGTTGGATTCCCGATGATAAGCTTGTAGCCAGTAATAACCTTTTTTGGAAACATCTTCGGCAAAGTAGAGGCTGATTTCTTCCGGGAATTTTTGTTTCAACTCTTGATAAGTGTTATTCAAGGCTTTCTTTTTGTCGATCAAAAGAAACCCTGAAACCTTTTCTTCCTCGGCAAAGCTGAAATTTTCCACTTTGTTTAATCTTTTATCGCCGTCGAGGCTGGCAAGATAAGCTTCGGCGCCGGGATTGGTGGTTTTGCGGTAATACACCCGGTGTTTTTCCCCATTGGAGAAGTAGGAATAGATAAAAGGTTGCAATTCGCGGGGCTTGATCAACTCCAGCATTCCCTTAATCACATCCTGGGCGATGAAATCGGCGAGATAAATATTCTGTCCCGATTTAAATTCGGTGAGATACACGCCATTGAACAGGATGGCTGGAATTTTCAGGTTGAGCTCTTTGAGAATGGGGTGGGCGGAGTCGTAACTGCGTGCTGTGGCTATGGTAAATTTAAGACCGCGGTCGATCAGGCGGTTGAGTCTTTTGACAGACTCTGTGGAAATGCTTCCCGATGAAGAAAGCAGAGTGCCATCCAGATCCGAAATATACAGTAAATCCCTGGGGTCGGTGTTCGTCCATGCCAAATTTGGAGGTCGTCTTCGGTCCCGTTTGGAGGCTAAATTTTTGATTAAATTGACCATAGTTTTTATATTAAAGCAAAAACACCGTTAATATAAAATTTATTATCGTCTTATGAAGAAAATTTCACGTTTTCCGGGGTGGGGGATTTTTAAGCCAAACCTGGGGGGGTGGAAATTGTTTGCAAACCATTTGTAGTTCAATTGATTTTGTTCTTTTTTTATCGTGGATTTTTTGTAAGGGTTGCTGGTTCTATTATACTAAATCTCTATAGTTGATTGGCAAACTCATCTACCATCGGTCCTTTTGCTCAAGGACGCAAGGTATTTAAAATTGAGAAGGAGCGTCATGTTTACCAGTAAATTTAGGGTTATCAATTATTTTGCAATGATTTGTTTTTTATTATTTTTCAATGCTACCTTCGCTGTGGCCTTCGATTTTTCGGGGTGGGATGCTCTGGTAAAGAAACATGTGAAAACGACAACGATTGACGGCGTTGTTCTCAATTCGGTGGCGTACAAAAGCCTGAAGGGGGACCATGAATTCAAAAAATTAATCGAGGAGTTGAAGACCGCCTCTTTGGATGACTTAAAAACCCAGGAGGAAAAATTATCATTCTGGATCAATGTCTATAATATTCTGGCGGTCAAGGTTGTTGTAGACAATTATCCGGTGCAAAGTATCGAGGACGTGGGCAGTCTGTTTAAGTCAGTCTGGAAACGTCCGGCAGGGGAGGTGGCGGGGCAGGCACGCACCCTGGACGAAGTGGAGCATGAAATCCTGCGGAAAATGGGTGAGCCAAGAATTCATGTGGCCATCGTCTGCGCATCCGTGAGTTGTCCCGATCTTAGAAAAGAGGCCTTCACGCCGGATAGGCTCAACGAGCAGTTGGACGATCAGGTAAAAATGTTTCTCGAAAATACAGGCAAGGGATTGAAAATCGATGCGAAGAAAAAGAGGGTTTACGTGTCTTCTATCTTTAAATGGTTCGAGGAGGATTTTGAACCCCAGGGCGGGGTGGCCGCGTTTATCAGCCGGTACGCCACAGCGGCCCAGCAAAAGAATATCGAGAAGTATGGCGGGAAATTAAAATACCTGGACTACAACTGGGACCTGAACGAATAGGGGCGTGACCCGTCTCAAGCCAGGCACAAACCGTGGGTGGCCCGTTTCCCTTATGGACCGCGAGGCGGAGCATAAAGAGGTTTTCAGATCCTGTGTCAATCCGCTGTCAGTCCGCGTGTTTTCTTAAAAATGTAGGAATATCGTAGTCCATCGACATTTCCTCGAATTCCGGGTTTTCTTCCTTGATCGCGGATGCCAGAGTTTTCAAATGTGTGTATGCCGGCTGGCCCGTTGTACCGTCTTTGAGCGCTTCTTCCTTCAGGTGATTTTCTATTGGCAATAGTTGTGGTTTGTTTTGCTGAGTTTTATTTTCCTCAAACCCGGTCGCAATAACAGTCACCCGCATTTTCCCATCCATATGGGGGTCGATGACGGCGCCAAAAATTATGTGAGAGTCCGGATGGGCGTTTTTCTGCACCATCATGGAGGCTTCGTTCACTTCCAGCAGGCCAAGATCTTCACCACCGGTGATGTTGATGAGAATTCCCCGCGCCCCATCCACCGTCGCTTCGTCCAGTAAGGGGCTGGAAATAGCATTTTGCGCCGCTTCTACAGCCCGGTTTTCTCCAGATGCCACGCCACTGCCCATGAGGGCTTTGCCCATATTGCCCATAATGGCTTTGACATCGGCGAAGTCCAGATTGATCAGGCCGGGAACCACGATGAGGTCGGAAATACTGCAGACCGCCTGTTTGAGGATATCGTCAACCATGGAGAAGGCGCTGGTGAATGACGTGTCCTTGCCAACGAAACTGAGCAATTTTTGATTGGGAATAACGATGAGGGTGTCAACGGCATTTTTCAATTCCCTGATTCCTTCTTCCGCCTGAGCCGCCCGTTTTCGTCCTTCGAATTGAAACGGTTTGGTCACAACCCCAACCGTCAGTGCGCCCACTTCCTTGGCGATACGGGAGATGATGGGGGCCGCTCCGGTACCCGTTCCGCCGCCCATGCCAGCGGTGATGAACACCATGTCCGCCCCTTGCAGGGCATCCCTGATCTGGTTTTCACTCTCTTCCGCCGCTCTTTTCCCGATATCGGGGTTGGAGCCTGCTCCCAATCCGCGAGTCAATTCCGTTCCGATATGGATTTTGTCCGGGCATTCGCAGGAATCGAGGGATTGGATATCCGTATTGGCGACGCTGAAATCCACGCCCCGAATATGGTCTTTCACCATGGAAGTCACAGCATTGGTGCCACCTCCGCCAACGCCCACAACTTTTATTTTTGCGGAGTATTCCACATTATTGTCAAATTCGATCAAGCCCATTTTATCCTCCTTCTTATTTAAAAGAATTCTTCCGCCCAATCCCGCATGCGGCTGAATATTTTTTCGAACATGTTTCGCCCTTGAAGCTGGCGTGTTTTCCCTAACTTATCGACTCGCAATCCGTACTGGATCAAGCCTGTGCTGGTGGCGTACATGGGATTGTTCACCACATC
>JAJDAY010000030.1 GCA_029261655.1 Nitrospinaceae bacterium
CGGTTTATTTGTTTGCAACGTTTTATCAGGATGTTATAATTTTAACTTCATCAAATTCTAGCAAGAGGGTTTTTTCTTATGATGGGTATAGGTTTTCCTGAACTGATGATCATTTTGGTCATCATCATGATTATTTTTGGAGCCGGAAAGCTTCCTGAAATAGGCAGTGCTTTTGGAAACAGCATCAAAAACTTTAAGAAGTCCATGAAAGAGTCGGATGAAATGAAGGACGACATGGATATCAGTAAAACCATGGAAGAGGGAGATGCCCCAAAAGCTGAAATCGGGGAAGGCGTCAGCGGAGATAATGGAAGTAATGAGGAAGCAACCCCATCTGCCGAAGAACCCGCTCCCTCTACTGAGGAAAAACAGGCAAAATAATGAACGCCCTTGGCCTCATTAGAGGCCAAAGAGAGCGCAGGTTGAATACTTTTGTACGCTGAGCTTCTCCAAAGCCCTTTTTTCAATAGATCCCCCAATTCATTTCATTGCATCGCTTTTTGATTTCCGGCATCTAAACAGAGTCACTCAGGATCTCTTTATGCCCTTAAGAAAGCGCTGTTTTATGAAAATCTGAAGAATTTTTAAAAAACAGCCCCAAATGGGGGATTAAAAAAATGTCGTTCACGCAAAATAAAGAGACCAAAGAAGCCGAGGAAGCCCTGGTCAGGGAATTTCAGGCGGGTAATCTTGATGCGTACGACAAAATCGCGGAGATTTATCAAAAGAAAATCTACGCCCTCAGTTTCAATTTGACACGTAATCAGATGGACGCGCAGGATGTGACCCAGGAAGTTCTGCTAACCCTTTTTAAAAAGGCGCATACCTTTCAGGGAAAATCGGCTTTCTCCAGCTGGGTGTACCGCATCACCCTGAATGCCAGCTACATGAAGCTCAGGAGCAAGAAAAAGGAACCCAACGTTTCATTGGAGGATTTGCTTCCTTCTTACAATAGTTCCGGATACCAGCAGGATAAAATTCAGGATTGGTCGGAAAATACGGAATCTTTTTTATTCGCTAACGAGACCCGCGAGGTCATCCAAAAAGCTGTAGACCAGTTGCCCGAAAAAGAAAAAGTGGTTTTCATACTCCGTGATGGTGAGGGGTTGTCCACCGAGAAGGTGAGCGATATTCTGGAGCTTACGATTCCAGCCGTAAAATCCAGACTGCACCGGGCAAGATTATTTTTAAGGAAAAAACTTTCGCCTTATTTTGAAGAATATGGTTCCCGGAGAGAAAAAAAATGATTTGCTGTAAAGAATGCCTGGACATGCTGTCCGAATATCTGGATGGAGATTTGGACGCAAAAGCCAGCGCCGATCTTGACGAACACTTTCAGGATTGTCCGCCGTGCATCGCCTTTTTGAACACGTTTAAGACTTCGACCAGTTTGTGCCGCGAAACTCTGCGACAGGTGGACGTTCCTGAAGTCGTTCAAAAAAAGATGAAAGAATTTATTGACCAGCAAAAACAGAACAAAGGTTAGTTCGAACTCCTTTCGCAAGTTGAGTATTAACCTGCGAAAATTCCAACGCTTTCCTCTATTTCGGAATACACCCGTTGACAAATCTACAGAGTTTAACTATAGTCGAATCAGGTGTGGCGACACGGTAAAGGGCTTTTTCTGCAAGGTATTATACTGAGGACTCAGCCTTTTTTCTTACCCAAAAAAACTTTAATAAAAAGGTATTCCCTCATGGTTGAAATGAAGGTTGAAGGCTTGACTTTGGACCCTCTGACCAATATGCCTATCATTATTTTAAAAGACTCAACGGGTGCCAAAGCGCTCCCGATCTGGGTGGGATATTTTGAAGCCAATGCCATCGCTCTGGAAATCGAAAAGATCACCACACCCCGTCCCATGACGCATGACCTTCTCAGAAACCTCATCAATACCATGCAGGCTAAAATCGACCATATTCTCGTCAGCGAATTGAAAGACAATACTTTCTACGCGGTGATCTCCCTTGTATATGGAGGCAACACGGTGTCCATAGATTCGCGTCCCAGTGACGCGATCGCCTTGGCCCTTCGAACCAAGTCACCGATTTATGTAGAAGAAAAAGTGATTGAAGCCGCTAAGAGTCTGGACCTGCCCGACCCCGAAACCACAAAGCTGGACGAAAAAAAGCAGTGGAAAGACTGGCTCGACAATATCAAGCCACAAGATTTCGGCAAACGGTAAAATCCCGGTTCCCTTAGTTTTTCCTTCCTTTAAAATTATTTCCTTATTGTTAAAAGAGCCACCCGTGAAAAATATAGGAATCTTTTGCAAGCAAAAATTTCCTGTGGGGCACAAGGTTTTGGCCGACCTGATTGAGTGGCTGGTCAAAAAAGATTGCCAGGTGATTCTCGACAAAAACACCGCAAGCATTGCGGGTCAGGGTGCTTCGTGTTCGTGGGAAGACATTTCCGACCGTGCCGACCTCATCATTGTGCTTGGCGGTGATGGAACTATTTTGAGAGTGGCTCGAAATGCCCATTCTTTCAAGGTGCCCATACTGGGAGTCAACCTGGGGACCTTGGGGTTCCTGGCTGAAGTCACCCTGGCGGATCTCTATGAAGTTCTGGAAAATGTTTTGCAAGGTCGCTATGAATGCGAAAACCGGATGCTTCTGAACGCCTGCATTTGGCGGGATAAAAAAAAGGTGGGCGACTACAATGTGCTCAATGACGTTGTCATCGGAAAAGGAGCGTTGGCCCGAATCGTTAACCTGAAGGTTCAGGTGAACAGCCAGTACATGACCTCCTATCGGGCCGACGGTCTCATCATATCCACGCCCACGGGTTCCACCGCTTACTCCCTGTCGGCTGGCGGTCCCATCATTCACCCCAGCATGGACGCCCTGGTTCTCAGCCCCATTTGTCCTTTCACCCTGACCAACCGGTCGATTGTGATTCCCGATCAATCGGTCATTCAAGTGGAACTCACCACAGAAAAAGAAAATGTACGCGTCACTTTTGATGGCCAGAAAGGATGTGATATGTTACAGGGCGATCTATTGGAAGTGAAAAAAGCCAAAACATCCATCCAGTTGATCCAGGCTCCTGGAAAAAATTATTACCAAATCCTGCGCAATAAACTGCATTGGGGCAGTAACGTTGCAAATGTAAAGCGGTGATTTTTTTTCAGCCACTTATCCTTAAATGACACTCACATCCCGCGATTTGCCAGCCGTCAACCAAAGCATCATTGCCTGCGGTCAACGAGTTGACATTGGCGCGCCCGTCGTTCTTTGGAATGATGAGGCGGGGTTCAATTGCCCCAATAAGCGGGGTCGGGAAGATTGCAGTCAGCATGACCCAGCCCTCAATGACCAACCCACCCTGCCCGATGGCGCATATCGAATCCTGGATACTGAGGTCGCTTACCAGGAATTAAAGCAAACGGTGCATCAGTTCATCCTCCATTATGATGTGTGTTTTTGCTCCTGGCAATGTCACCAGCTCATGAAGGACAGCACTTTTAAAGGAAGCCAGTTTTATCTCGATCTGGACGGAACGATTTATCAGACCTGTGATTTGTACTGGAAAACCAACACGGGGCCTTCTGATGATCGAATCGGAAATATTCGGTCCGTGCATGTGGAAATGGCCAATCTATCGTGGGAAGCCTTGCGGGAAGAATCGGATCTGTACAAAGTGACCGAGGACCAGTACCAAAAAATAAACGGGCAGTGGCAACTCATTCTTCCTCAGACCTACCGGGATAAATTGCGAACGCGGAATTTTAAAGTCGTCCCTGCCAGAACCCATAAGCAACGGGGATATTTCAGCAGACGCATCAACGGCACCATGGTCAGGATGTGGGATTTCACGGAAGAGCAATATCAGTCGGTCATAAAGCTTTGTCTGGGCATCCACAAATTGCTTCCAAAAATAAAACTCAAAGTTCCTAACAGCAAAAAAAACAACCGGACTCCCCTCGACAGGATCAAAAATTTTTCCAAATTTTCCGGGGTCCTGGGTCATTGTCACATCCAGCAAGGTACGGCTGGCGATCTCAAACCAAAATACGACCCTGGTTCGGCCTTCGACTGGTCCCGACTTAGAAAAGCGTTTTTACAGGAAACCAGAAAAAAAAGAGGTTGAGTTAAAACCCGAAAAACCGTCCACGTCCGCACAAAAATAGGTTGACCTCCTGCCCTGTTTGACGATAGCCTTACCAAACCAGTTCCCCAATTTAATAGCTCAGGAAGTGACCTATAATATGACACCAGAAAAAAATAAATTTTCAGGTTTGGGAAAGCTTTTGCAGATCGCTCTTTTCCTGCTGATCGTGTTGGGTTTTGCAAACGCAGGCTTGGCAGAGACCTTGTACGTAAAAAAATCCGACACCAAACTACAGGCTACGGATTCTGCGAAATCGGAGGTGATCGCAAAACTGGATGAGGGAACCCCGGTCACCGTGATCAAAAAACTGAAACGGTTTTATCAGGTGTCAGAGCCAGGCGGTAAAAAGGGGTGGGTTTTCAAATTCAAACTCACCTCAAAAGCCCCGGAAAAATCCTCCGGCGGTTCCGGCGAATTATTGGGCGCCTTGGGGGGGAAACAGAAAATCGCCGCCAGAGAATCTTCTTCAGGGTCCAGCATCCGCGGATTGACTCCTGTTTCCGAGAATCACGCAAAAAAGAAAGGTATCTCAGCAGAAGATATTAAGGCTGTGAAAGAGATGGAAACCTTTCAAGTCAGCCCGGAAGAAATGGAACTTTTCCTTAAAGAGGGGCGATTGGGTGAGTATGGGCAATAGTCTTTAAACCGTATTTTTACTTTCGCGATACGTTTTCAGGTCCAGCATAAAATGAAAAAAAATTTCACAATTCTCGCCCTGGCCGTCACGAGTCTGATCTGGGTTCAATCGTGTCGTACCGTAGACTCCAAGAGTGTCGGTGATTTCGTGGACAGCGTGTCGAAAAATTTTAATGATGTCGTGGATGACATGCAGGGCAGGGGAGAGCAATCGCGGCAGGCCCATGCGGAAAAGAATGCCCCCCAGAAAAAAGAATCTCTCGGTCAGGAGGCTGGCGGTGGCGGATTGATCGGCGTCGCGGAGTCTTTGGGAATTGACAGGCAAACGGCGAAAATTGCGAAAAGTGCCGTCGGTTTGGCGCAGGCGCTTCAACCGATTGGGCTGGAAGAAGAGTTGACTCTCGGCGGTTCGCTTGCCTTGGAAGTGGTGCACAAATTTGGCGGATTGTATAAGAACCCCGCTCTGCAAAACTATGTCAATCTCGTGGGAAAATCATTGGCCGATGTGTCCGACCGTCCCGAAATCGACTACCATTTTGCGGTTTTGAATACCGATCACCCCAACGGCTTTGCCACTCCCGGCGGGTATGTTTTCGTCAGTATCGGCTTGCTCAGGCTTCTCGAAAGTGAAGCTCAATTGGCCGGAGTGTTAGGACACGAAATCGCTCACATCACCCAAAAGCACGCCCTGGAAACCCTCAAGCGCAGTAAAATTCTCTCAGGAATGAGTAGCCTGACCATGTCCGCTATGAATAAAAACGAGGGTATGTTTAATAAGGTCATTCTTGAAGCGTCCAACACGCTTTTTACCCACGGGCTGGACAAGGATCTGGAGTATGAAGCGGATAAACTGGGCATGGAATACGCTTACAGGATGGGCTACAAACCATCCGGCTTGCAAGAGTTCATAGAAATTCTGGACAAATCCAGCCTGGGGAAAACATCCATTTACTTCAGCACGCATCCTAGCTTCCCGGACCGGTTGCTGGGGCTTGGCCAGCTTTTACCCCAATATAAAGGAGGGGATCATTACCCCGTCCTCGCCGCGCGGTATCAGTCCAGAGTTAAAGAGCAACTATCTAAAGTGAATGGGCAACTTTGAAATAGGAAGAAATTTTTTGGACCACCCTGATGTTCTGTTCTTTATCCTGAACCCGGTAGAAAACTAAATGAAAAAAATATTTGCATTCCTGATACTGGCCGGCGTGAGCCTGATTCTTACTCAAATGTCGCATTCATTCGACTTTGGTGGATTGCTGGAAGACTTGACGACAAAGCCGCAACCCAAATCCCCACCCGCGAAACAACCGTCTTCCAAGGAACCACCCCCTGAACAAGGGGAGGGAGGGTTGCTCGGCCTGGGCGAAGCCCTGGGGGTTTTCGATAAAAAAACATCGCGGATTTTGCAAAAGAGCGTGGGTGCCGTGCAGTCGTTTCAACCGATCGGGCTGGAAGAAGAATTGACTCTCGGTGGTTCGCTTGCCTTGGAAGTGGTGCACAAATTTGGTGGATTGTATAAGAACCCCGCTCTGCAAAACTATGTCAATCTCGTGGGCAAATCCTTGGCCGACGTATCCGACCGTCCCGAAATCGACTATCACTTTGCGGTTTTAAATACCGACCATCCCAACGCGTTTGCCACTCCGGGCGGGTATGTGTTTGTCAGCGTGGGTTTGCTCAGGCTGTTACAAAACGAAGCCCAGCTGGCGGGAGTGCTGGGCCATGAAGTCGCTCATATCACCAAGAAGCACGCCCTGCAAACCTTGAAACGCAGTAAAATGCTCTCAGGCGTGAGCGGCTTGACCATGGCCGCCCTGGACAAAGACGAAGGTTTGTTCGGTCAGCTCATCAACGAGATGTCGAATATTCTCTTCACGCATGGGTTGGACAAGGACCTGGAGTTTGAAGCCGATAAATTCGGCATGGAATACGCCTACAGAATGGGTTATCACCCGGCGGGATTGAAAGAGTTTATTCAAATCCTGGGCCAGTCCAGTTCGAGTAAATCTTCTATCTTTCTCAGCACGCATCCGGGACCAGCGGAACGATTTCAGGGACTCAGTCGGCTTTTACCGCAATATAAAGGAGTGGGGCTCTACCCGGTTCTCGCCAGGCGGTATCAATCGACCGTTAAAGGACAGCTGTGAAGCCGGCAGGAATTTTTCGGGAAGAGCTTCCTGGAGAAAAAAAGAGCATCGTCAATTTATTAATGACGGGGTATATCGTCGTTATTTCCTGTTTGGGCTATGCCGCGTTTTATATTTTTATCCAGATGGTGCAGTTGGAACGCATTGTCGCCACCATCAATGTCCAAACCCAAACCCCGGAACAAGTTCAATTACTGCGAGATCGGATGACCCGGACCACCGATCAGTTGCGCAATGAAATCGTGGGCCTCGCTATTTTTGGAAGTGTGATTTGCCTGATTGGCGGAGGTTACACGATCAACATGGTGGTCAGGCCTCTGCGCAGACTCGTCGAGTTTGCTGAAAGTAATGGCAGAACCCCGCTTCCCGAATTTAAATCCAACACAGAGCTTAAGCAGTTGGCCACAGCCTTGGGCGAGAAGTTTACGGAAAGCGATGTCCCCGAGGCAAAAGCCGAGGCACAAAAAAATCCTCCCACAAACGGTAAGGGCTGATTCCTGAAGCCCAATCAGACTCCTTTAATCAGCAACAAAATGATTTGTCAGGAACCGGCATAACCATTGGTCATACGGTCCAGTTGCGAGGGGAAGGAAAAAACTTCCTGGCGGGGAACCCCGATTTCATCCAGCAATTGCACAAAGAAAAAATAGTCCATATTATTTTTCAACGTATCCAAAGCGGTGGCCACCTTCATTTCGTCGTGGGAGATGGGAACAAACTCTTCGCATATTTCGGGAACGGTCAACGAGAGTTCCCGTGGCCTGTCCAACAGAGGGGCTATCCGGGGAAGCTTATGAATTTTTTTTATGCCCCGATGGGCGGACTTTTCCATTTCCAGATATTTATTGCATTTCTCACGCAACAGCAATCCTTTTTCCCAGGCGCCCGATTGACTCCAACCCGTTTTAAGCGCCTTTCCCGGTTTTTTTTCAGCCAATAGAGTCAAATCCCGCATCTCTTGTTGGCGCGTCTCTTTTTTCGATTCCCTGGTTTCCTCCCGCGCTTCAAATTCTTCCTCCCGTTGCCCCAATCTAAAATCATCGTTTTCCTGAACTTTCTTTTTCCTGGAAAGGTAGCGAACGGTGAGGACTTGTTCATAAGTCATTCGGTCAAGCTCCGTGTAACTTTTCAGGGCTTTCTTAAATTCAAATGATTTGGCATGAACCAGCATCGCTTCATAATTCGCAGGGTCTTTCTCTTTCAATGCTGCCATTACCGGAGTTATTTTTTTCCAGGCCAGCACGCCGCCCCCTGCCAGGGCGAGAACCAGAATAAATATGATCGCTTTTTTCATAGAACCCGTTTTTTAATCATCCAGATTATTGCCCATCTAAGCCTTGTTACCTGATCGGCATTTAACAGGAAAAACAAAACATCTATGGCCTGCGTGACACCGAAACCTTCGTGGAAGAAGACCTGAAAAACCCGGTGCTCTGCTTCTTGACTAAATGATAGCGATATAAAATTTAACGTTCTTTGAGATCAGGGCAGAGAGAGCCTGTTTCGTGCAGAAGATTTTAGCTCAGCGTTGTGGGGGCTGTTGTTGGATCGAAGGGGAAAGCTGGCAGGAGGATTAGAGATACTCTAATGTTTGAAATGGCGGATGCCGGTAAAGACCATCGCGATCTTATGCTCGTTTGCGGCCTGGATCACTTCCTCATCCCGGATGGACCCTCCGGGTTGGATGATCGCCGAAACACCGCTTTTGGCCGCGGCATCGACCGAGTCCCTGAACGGGAAAAACGCGTCCGAAGCCATGACGCTTCCCGGTAACGGTTTTTGCGCTTTGTCAACCGCAAGCCTGGCGGAGTCCACCCGGCTCATCTGGCCCGCGCCCATCCCGATGGTTTCCTGATTTCGGGCATAAATGATGGCATTGGATTTGACATGTTTGGCAATCACCCAGGCGAATTTCAAATCCTTCATTTCCTGTTCAGAGGGTTGCTTTTCTGTCACCACTTTCAGTTTGTCGGGATCGTAAGTCACGGTGTCCAGGTCCTGAAGCAAAAGACCACCGCCGATGCGTTTGAAATCTTTCCTTGCCCCTGACCGGGAAGAATCTGTTGCGGGCATCTCAAGCAAGCGGATATTTTTTTTAGAGGCGAGCAGTTCAAGGGCTTTTTTGTCGAATCCCGGAGCCACGACCGCTTCCACAAAGTTTTTAAGAATTTCCTTTGCGACCTCTTCTCTTAATGGACGGTTGAAACTCAGAATGCCTCCGAACGCCGAAGTTGGGTCGGTTTCTCTCGCCTGGATAAATGCCTGCAATTGATCTTCGTTCAAGGCCACGCCCGATGGGTTGGTGTGCTTGATGATGACTGCGGCGCTGGATTCAAATTCGGTTACCAGTTCCCAGGCGGCGTTCAAATCAAGGAGGTTGTTGAACGAAAGTTCTTTCCCCTGAAGCTTACGGGCCGAGACGATGTCAGAGGGTGCGGCGGAAGAATGTCTGTACAAGGCGGCTGATTGATGCGGGTTTTCACCGTAGCGCAAGTCCTGTACTTTTTCGTAAGCCTCTTGAAACACCGGTGGAAAGGGCGACTCCTCCCCGGCCTGATTCGATAGGTATTTTGAAATCATGGCATCGTATCGGGCGGTATGGGTGAAGGCATCCCGGCTCAGGCGTTTCCGGGTTGTTAACGTGACCCCGCCTTCATTTGCCTGCATTTCCTTTAGAACGGTTGCATAATCTTTTGGGTCAACGACCACGGCGACATCGTTAAAATTTTTTGCCGCGGAGCGCACCATCGCAGGACCGCCGATGTCTATATTTTCCACCGCTTCGTCGAAGGTGCAGTCTTTTTTGGCGATGGTTTTTTCAAATGGATAGAGGTTGACGGCGACCAGATCAATGGTGTCGATGCCGTGCTCCTTCATGGCCTGCATGTGTTCGGTCATGTCCCGGCGTCCGAGGATGCCGCCATGCACTTTCGGGTGCAGGGTTTTAACGCGGCCATCCATCATTTCAGGAAAGCCCGTGTAGTCGGACACCAGACGGACCGGGACGCCGTTTTTCTTCAGCAGTTCGGAGGTGCCGCCGGTGGAAAGGATCTGGACGCCAAGCGCATTCAGTTTTTGCGCAAATTCCAGAACTCCCGTCTTGTCGGAAACACTGATCAATGCATTTTTAATGGATCTCATCAAATATCAGATTCTAACGTTTTTCTTTTTAGGTGGGGTTTTACTGATTAAGGAATCGGGGGTGAGCGCCTGGATAATGCGGATCAACCAGACGGGAAACGATCCGATGGTCTCAAACAGTCCGGGTTCCTTGTGTCGTTGTACCGGTGTGGCGGCCTTTTTCAGGGGTTGGTTTTCTTCGCTCATGGATTGCCTCAAAGGTAAACATAAAGGTCTGGTATTCCACCCGCTCCAAACCCGATTCATTCTATAAGAGTTGCGGAATGATACTCTTTTTCGCCCCTATTTAAAATAAAAAAATTGAGCGGCTAAAACTGAGTAATTCGTAAATTCCCAGTTGTTTTGGGTTGGCCTTTTGCAAAAAATCCGCGCACCGAACCTCTTTCCATTCCCAGAGAGCGATCTATAATTTAATGCAAAGTCCGTGGGTGTATTTCCACTCCACGACCCCCTTGGGATCTATCCGGCCAAACTGGATTTTCAGGTTTTCTACACATTGGCCAATCGCTTCCTGGAGAAATTTTTTGTCCGCGTCCGTCCAGGCCATGGGGTTGAGCAACAGCTGGTCGTGGAAGGATTGGACGATATCCTCGTTGCAGACCTTGTCGTCTTCATTGAAAACTTTTGGAAGAAAGATGAGCTCCAGAAAACTTCTGGCCGCCACCTCAAGCAAGGGTTGGCAGGAGATCTCCTTAAAGAGAGAAAACCTTGCAAGCGCGGTTGTCGTCCAGAAAATGAAATCCATTTCGGCTTTATCTTCAGGAATGTCGCAATCCTCTAAAATCTGTCTCATTGATCTTTCAGTGAGGTTCAGACAATGTTTGGAAAACCGGACCCAGAAAGTCCATCGGAGCAAAAGATTTTCCGTGTTCTGAATATCCTCAAGAGTTCCAAAATCTCTCGCTTTCAGGGGTTCCCTGGGGTCATTGATTTGTGGAAACCGGTAGACCAGAGCCGCCATCTGTTCTTTTTCGGCGACCGTAAACAGCAGGTCTAAAAAGGCGCCCTGCTCCTTTAACAAGGCTTCCGCTTTCCACTTCAAACCCAACAGCCGGTGATGCCCGGCCTGAAAAAGAAACTGCATCCAGGTGCGTTCCAGAAGTCTTTTGCCTTTTTGGGAGTCGCCCTGGGCGGCAATTTCCAGCCCGATGTTAATGTAACCCAAAATTTTTCCGATAATTTTCTTCCGGTTTTCAAGGTTTGCGGGGTCTTCCCGGTCGGCGACCATGACTTTATTTGCCAGGCACGTGAGCTCCCAGTGAATCGCGTCCAGGCGATTCTGGTCCTCTAACATGGCTATAGATTGTCCTAAAAAACTTGCAGAGTCCGCATGGGCTAATAAATACTGGGGCGGGAGCTGATAAACTTCCGCGTCATTAAAGTTCACAGGATCGGGAACTTTCAGATTCAGAGATTCAGGGTCGAGCTGGCTGTAGATCCCCATCGCTTCTTCCAGGTCTGGAATGCCCCGCTCGGAAATACGCGAGTTTCTCCACTGGTAGGCTTTTTCAACCGTGGGAGTCAACGGATACCAAATGACCGCTTCCATGAGGGAATAAAACACCGATGGATGGGCGGCCACAAGAAGAGTGAGGAGCTTTTTAACAGGTTCAAAGTTCTGGGTTGTAAAAAAAATATCGTAAATCCCATCGGGCGAATAATGGGGCAACCCCTCGGTTCCTGCATAGGAATCTGTCATTTCATCCTGTTTGAAAACCTTGATGAGAGCCTGCAACAGCATCACCTTTTGGTCGAACTCTTCGGTCATGAACCAGTCAAGAATCTTGGGTTCATCACATTTATCCAGAAGATCCACCCAGTCTAAAGCCCGTTTGGGTTGAAACTTGTCGCCAATCCACCATTCAAGATCAAATATATATTGCAACTGATCTTCGTTTGCCAGAGATAAAAGGGTCATGGCATCTTCTTCTCCTATGACTTTTATCATCTGATAAATCTCTTCAGGGGGAATCAGGTTGACCACTTCCAGCGCCTGCTCAGAAAGAAGCAGGAGGTTTTGTTTTTGCTCTTCCGGGCATTGCATGACGCAACGTGCCTGTTCCTCCACAGGCATGGCGGATAATAACTTTTCCACTTCCCTGGGTTTTTGGGAAATCCAGCCCACAGGAAAAGGCAATTGATTGAAGGATATATTTTCGACGGGTTTATTCGTTGCAGGCATTTAAGCTCATACTTTCATTTTCAACAGATAGCACGGTTGATCGGCCGCAATCGCAAGATGCGCCGACCGCTAAAAACCGGATCAGGTATAAAGATTGAAAAAGATTATAGACCCAATAGCCCGTGCATACAACTTTGGGGGAAAAACGGGGTCATCGGGGGGAAAGCATGGCCACCGTCAACATTCGGCCTGTTGTTCCCTCGCGGCGGTAGGAGAAAAAACGTTCCACCTCGCAGAAAGTGCAAACCCCGGTTTTTGAAATGTTTTCAGGTTCAATTCCGGCCGTTATGGCATCCTCCCGGTTGGCAGAAAATAAATCGAGCATGAATTTTCCCGACGGCAACGGCTTTATAAGTCCCGCCCGATCGGGATAAAGTTTTTTGAAGGGTTCAATGCAGTCCGCACCCACCTCATAACAGCACACATCTATGCCCGGCCCCATTTCCGCCAGTATATCCCTGGGGTCGCATCCATAAAGATTTTGCATGGCCAGGATGGTTTTGGAAATTACTTTCAGCGCCGTGCCTTTTCTTCCCGCATGAATCACTCCGGTCACATGCAGGCGGGGGTCATAAACAACAATGGGGATGCAGTCAGCCGTCAAGACCCCGATGGGCCTGCCTGCCAGCCGGGTGACGATCGCATCGGCGGGAGTATCAGCAATCCGGGCTGAGGATGCGGAAGCGCTTTTCAAATCATAAACCGCGTCTCCGTGAACTTGCCGGACCAGAAATACCTCTTCTTTGTTCATCCCGATGGACTGCAAAAACCATTTTATGTTTGAACGTGTGGAAGGGTTCCCGGTGGAAAAATCCAATACGCCCGTTGTGCCATCTTTTAGTTCATGGCTTCTGGGACTGAAAGCGTGGGCCAGGCCAGGTTGGCTTTTTAATGGACTTATTGGGTGCAAATGGGGGGGTGGTTTCATGGAAAAGGGTGTTTTTTTTAAATTTTTATTTTATTGTGAAAAAATGGGCATCCGCCGTTTTCCCGGCCCGTTTTTTTTGAAAATTTGTCAGCGTGCCGACCAGCCAGTATACACGCGGGTTTCAGGAGGGTATGAAAAATCCATAAGAACGGTAAACGGTTGACCGCCGGGACCGCGCACTGGTTTCATACCGGGGTAGCGTTTTAATGTCAATATTTTCTTGACTTTAGCCCCCTATGGAATAAAATATTTATATTATCCTTTGAGCGCTGAAGCAAATGTCTTTTTGGGATTATCAAGGCTAAAAGGAGATCTTGATGGCAACCAAGAAAAAAGCAGCAAAGAAAAAAGTAGCAAAAAGAAAAGTAGCTAAGAAAAAAGTAACGAAGAAAAAAGTGGCTAAGAGAAAACCAGCAAAGAAAAAAGTGGCTAAGAAAAAAGTAGCCAAGAAAAAAACAGCAAAGAAAAAAGTGGCTAAGAAAAAAGTAGCCAAGAAAAAAACAGCAAAAAGAAAAGTAGCAAAAAAGAAAACCAAGGCGAAAGCAAAAAAAAGAGCACGCAAATAACCGAAAGTTTTCTGTTCAATCACTTAAATTTTAGTAACCAATCACAATCCCGAAAATTGGTTTTTTTTGTTTCAGCGCTCAAAAAACCTTTACCTTCAATGTGTTTCTTTTCCTCCCTCTGAAATAATCAAATAGATCCCTTTCAAATATTCAGCCTCTTTAAATGTGACCGGATGGTCCATCGCATGGCCTGTTTTGTCGGTTTCCTTATAATATTTTCCAGCCGATCGTATTCCTGAAAACACTGCGCGGAAAAACTCTTCTGCCGATACCTGTCTTGAACAGGATGCCGCAAAAAGGAGTCCGCCTGGGCGTGTCAGTTTCGCTCCAGATTCGGCCAGCCTCTGGTAAGTTGCAAGTGCCTTTGCCTTTTGTTTCTTTTTTACCGCAAAAGCCGGGGGATCGAGAATGACAATATCAAAGGAAGCTTTTCGATCCCGCAATTGTCTTAAAGCGTGGAAGGCGTCTCCTTCGATCTGTTGAAATTCGTTTTGCCCCGGTTTAATTGCGGGAAAATTCAATGAAAGATTGTCCCGCGAAGTTTTAAGAGCAAGCGGGCTGGAATCGATTTCCAATACGGATTGGCATTTACCTGCCAACGCATACACGGAAA
Source organism: Nitrospinaceae bacterium (assembly GCA_029261655.1). Classification (GTDB taxonomy): domain Bacteria; phylum Nitrospinota; class Nitrospinia; order Nitrospinales; family VA-1; genus JADFGI01. Next base: position 14,327 of record JAJDAY010000030.1, read on the forward strand.
ATCCGCCCGTGTAGCTGAAAACATTCAAGACGGATTTATCCCTGGCCAGTGGTCGAATGCGCTGCCGATTTTCCCTTTGATCTAAAAAAAATCCCGTTTTTTGTCCCTCCAATACATCGACCTCGAAGAACAATCCATTCTCTCTGAAACATACAGCGGAATTGAGCCGGGGACCGAACAGGATCTGGCCTTCTCTAAAAGAACTGATCTTCTCGATAGCCGTCCGGCAGTTTCTGCTGAGCCGCAGGACGCATCGCTGGACAGGCAGAGTGCTCGCCAGCGAATCAAGAAAGTCGGCAAGGTAGGGAACCCACGCCGCCGTGTATAATTTTAATACAGCGGTGTCCTCATATCGGTCGAGAACCATTCCTGGAAAGCCGTCATTTTCACCATTGAGGACGCGGTAGCCGCTGGTTCCCTGATTATCCAGCGAACTTCTAAGCGTCAGGGCCTTTTGCAGTCGGTCTTCAAAAAACCGGGCGTCGATATTTAGAGGCGTTCCCCATTGCAGGATTCGCAACCGAATATCTGAAAATGGATCATAAAATCCGATGGCCAGAAACTTGTTTTTAGAAGTGTAAATAATACCGAGATCGCCCGGATTCCCCTCTTTTGGAGTTTGTCCCAGTATCTGGTAATCAAACACCCAGGGATGACCTTTTTGTATTTTTGCCTGCAATGTTTTTGAAACCTGAAACTTGATCATCATCGGCTGTCTTCAATATCCGGGTGGGAGAAAAGAAATGTGAACTGAAGATGCCTTGTTTCTACAGAAAAATCAACTGAGCCTGGGGATGCGGACATGGGTCATGCTGTTTAAGATCCTGGCATGCCGGTTCACCACATGGTTTTGCGGGCGGCGAATGGACCACCGTCTGGGGCTGGGCAGGATAGCGGCCAGCCAGGCCGCCTCAACGGGAGAAAGGGTGGTGACCGAACGGTTGAAATAATAGCGGGATGCGGCTTCACAGCCATAGACTCCTTTGCCCCACTCGATGACGTTTAAATAAACTTCGAGAATCCGTTTTTTTGACCAGAGGTTTTCAATCAGAACGGTGAAATAGGATTCCAGGCCTTTTCTCAAAAAATTACGCCCCTGCCAAAGAAACACATTGCGCGAAGTTTGCATGGATATGGTACTGGCGCCGATGGTTCGTTTGGAGGTGAGGTTGACTTTGATGGCGGATTCAATCGCCTGCCAGTCGAATCCGTTGTGCTGGAAAAACTTTTGATCCTCGGCGGTGATGACGGCTTTAATCAGGTGGGGGGAAATGCGCTCTACGGGGACCCAGTTTTTTATAACTCGGGTGTAACGGTCACTCTTGTCATTTTCTGCCCAGCGAATCCATAAAAGGGGCGTGGTAGAGGGGTTCGTCACGGCGTAAATGAGGACGGGAACCACCGTGAGGGCCAGAAAAGCTAAACACACATCGAATAGGATTTTGCCCAGCCGAACGCGGATGGTTTTCCTCTGGGCTTTGGGGGTTTTTTTAACAAACGACATTATAAAGATGTGTCCAGAGCCTGCGCCTTTCAGAGTGAAGAGAAAGACACGGTGAGGCTTATGGCAGGTCAGCTATTTTGCAAAACCGAATCGTAAAGATTCACCTTCTTTTGAAAGAGTTCCCGTTCTTCGAGGGCCACCGTATTATAATAAGATTTGATGTGCTTAAAGTTGAAAGGATTATATACAATTTTTTTCTGGTCGCGACTTTTAATTTCGTAATGCAAGTGCGGGGCGAAGGTCCTTCCGGTATTTCCCGTTTCCGCGATTTTATCCCCCTGCTTCACATACTGCCCCGGTTTTACCAACACCCGGCTCAGATGCAGGTACAGGGTTTTAACCCCTTCTCTGGGATGGTCCAGTTCCACGCAATACCCATTGGTACGGACGTTCCAGTTCGTGCGCAGAACTTTCGCCTCGAAACTGGCATGAACCGGAGTGCCGATGGGGGTTTTGAAATCGGTGCCTTTATGTCCCACCGGGCCTTTTCTGAAATCTCCAGGAAGGGAAGTGATCTCCTGATAGTTTTTTACCGGGGCAAACTTATCAACCACTCTTTTGGCAATTTCCCGGCCCTCAGCGTCGAAATAAGAACCCCATTTCGTATTCTCGCCATTGAAGTAATTTGCCTCATACACTTCATTAAATAGTTGACTGTTGTACACTACTTTTAATATCCGAAACCGGGTTTTTCCGGGAACCATTTCATAGGCGATATCAAGGGAATCGCCCTTTCTCATGCTCTTATTGATATCAAATTTCCAGGAGAGCAATCGGCTCAAATAGGCGGACATCGTCAGGCATCCCTGCTCTTTGGTCATGGCGCGGCAGACGCTGTGAGTCAGGGAATTGCGAATTTTTAAATGCAGGGTCAACAATTCCTCGCCATTTTCAGCTGAGGGAACCGTATAGGAAACCGGGGTGGCCTGCAATTGGGAAGAAACGTCCTCGGTTATTTTTTCTGAATCTGTCTCAGTCGACGTGGCCTCGGAAATGGCGGTCACGGCCTGAACGGGCGTATCCTCCTGACCAGGGCTTTGGACGCTGTCGGTTTCCTGGGAAATTTCCGTCGCCTCGGCCTCCGCGACCTCGATGCTCCAGTTTTCAGGAGCCAGAGTCAGGTCGGGATTGAGCGGGGATTGCAGTAAATAGACATTGAGGCTCAAGGAAGCAATGAGAAGGAAATTGAATAGAACTTTTCCTTTAGACCGTTTTTTCGGGGACAGCTTGTCTTGCAGATAAGGCGGAATGGCCATTTTTTTGTCCTTTTCCTTGTTCAGTTCCGGTTTTCATACTAATATCCTATCCACTCATTATTGCAGATTCAGCCCGTCAGCACAACCCGTTCTTTTTGATTTTGTGGGAGTTATGATGATTTTTGAGCCGGAAACCATTTACGTCGAAGAGGGTGCGGAAGATTATCTTCTCACCCGGAACGTCCTTTCGCGTTTTTCAAAAATTCCTGTGCGCTCGGTCAGGGAGAGCGTTTCTGTGACCGAGGAAATCAAGGCAACCTCCCTCGACGTGTTCGGAGCGGGTAAAAAACAATTGGTGCTCTCGCGGTTCAAAGGCTCCTTCCTCAAGAAATGTCCCGGCATCAGTCCGGGCATGGTGTGTTGCAACTATTATGTCGTCAATCTCATGAAGAATTGTGTGTACGATTGCTCTTACTGCTTTCTGCAGGGGTTTCTCGAAAACAATCCGCTGATGGTGGCTTATGTCAATGTTGAGGATTTGATCGAAGAACTCACCCAGGTGTTTCAGGAGCATCCCGACAGAATGTTCCGGGTGGGTACGGGCGAGTTGACCGACAGTCTGGCTTTGGAAGATGTCGTCCCCTATTCAGATCAATTGATTCCTTTTTTCAATCAACAAAAAAACGCGGTTTTAGAGCTTAAAACCAAATCCGATACCGTGGGTCTTTTGTTAAAGCAAGAGAGTGCCGAAAATGTGATCGTTTCCTGGTCGCTGAATCCCCCTAATATTGTTGAGCATGAAGAAAAGGGGACGCCGTCGCTTCACCAACGATTGGAAGCCGCCCGCTTGTGTCAGGAAAAAGGTTATAAGGTGGGGTTTCATTTTGACCCAATCATTCTTTTTCCCGGATGGGAACGGGCCTACGAGGATCTGGTCCGGCAATTATTCGCCGTTATTCCCGTTGACCGGATCGAATGGATCAGTCTTGGAAGTTTCAGGTATCGGTCGCGCTTAAAGCAGATCATCAAAGACCGCCACGAAGACACCCGCCTGTTTACGGGAGAGCATGTGCCAAGCAAGGATGGGAAGTTTCGTTATTTGCGGTCACAGAGAAATGACGCTTATGCAACCCTGCAAAGATACATCAAACAGTATTCCGAAGATTTGAATGTCTATCTATGCATGGAAACAAAAGAGGTGTGGGAAGGCGTGACCGGTAAAATGCCCAGAAGCGATAAAAAACTGGATCAGTTTTTCGACCTGTGATTGATGAAACGATTAGATCCGCATGGGCATGACAATGCCCAGATAATCGGAATCGTTTTCGACCGTTATCATACAGGAATGGTTTTGGTCTTTCAGGTTCAGGATGACTTCCTGATCTTCCGTCACATTCAGAATGTCGAGAACGTATTTCGCGTTGAGACCGATAGAAACATCCTCGCCGTCATAGACAATGGGAAACTCCTCCCTGGCGGCGCCAAAATCGGAGTTGTCTGAAATCAAAGTCAAATTTCCCTTCTGAATATCAAACCGGACCATTTTGGATTTTTCATCCGCCAGCAGGGAAACCCGCCTGAGCGCGTGGCTGAGAATGTCCCGGTCGATTTTAATTTTCAAATTGTTGTCTTTGGGGATGACCTGCTGGTAGTTGGGAAATTTCCCGTCAATTTTTCTGGAAACGATCACCTGGGAGCCCTTGATAAATGCGAGATGATTTCCCAGAGTGGAAAAAGAAAAAGCGGAATCGGCGTCTTCCATTAATTTCAAAAGTTCGGCAATGGCTTTCTTGGGAAGTAGAATGCTTAATTTTTCACCTTCAGGGAGCGAAGATTTTGAAAGCGGCCTGGAGATGAAAGCCAGCCGATGACCGTCGGTGGCCACCAGATTGGCTTTGCCGTTTTCATTTTCCAGCAACAAACCATTCAAAGCCTGTCGGGATTCATCCGGCGATACGGAAAAAAATGTTTTTCGGATCATCTCCTTTAACTGGCTGCAACTGAACTCCATCAGGCTTTCCTGACTGTATTCCGGGAAAGCGGGAAAGTCCGCTGCGGGCAGTCCGGGGAGGCGAAACTTGGAATTGCCGCATTTCAGGGTCACCCAGTCATTGTCCTCCCTGATGAGATGGATCTCCAGATCCGGGAGTTCCTTGATAATGTCAAATAATTTGCGGGCGTTGAGTGTGACCGACCCTTCGGCAATCACATTGGCGGGATAGGAGTCACGGGTTCCGATTTCGAGATCCGTTGCTTCGATGGTGATCCCTTTTTTTTCGGCGCAGATGAGCAAATGCGATAGAATCGGCATCGCACCTTTGGTTTCAACGATTCCCTGGACTTTTTGTACGCCGTCTAAAAACGTTTCCCTGCTGATTCTAACTTCCATGCTCGCCCTTTCCGAATTTCAATACTTGATATTTAGGTGAGGTCTTGAAACTTGATATCGTCGCTTATCTTCGAGATCCCACAGGAGAATATTATGGAAAAAATAAAATTTTTCGAGGTGTCCGAAAATTTTAGTATTACAATACCCCAACCCTACAAAAAGTAAAAGCCTTGATGTAAAAAGAATCGCTCCCGGATTAAAAATTTTCCCTGGGATGGATAGGAGCGATTAAAAATTTAGTCTATACTGGGGAAAGACTTATTAAAATTTTTAAGAAAAAAATATTATGGTTATTGTAATGAAAGCAGACGCGACCCCGGAACAGATTCAAGCGGTGGAAAACACCATCGTTGAACTGGGCTACAAGCCGCATGAAATCATTGGCGTTGAGCGCAAGGTCATCGGTGCGATCGGCGACGAACGCGGAAAAGACCGATTGCAAATGATCGAATCCATGGGTGGGGTGGAGTCTGTATTCCCGATATTGAAACCCTATAAACTGGCCAGCCGTGAAACCCAACCGCATGATTCGGTGATCGATGTGGACGGTATTCCCGTCGGCGGCAAACAAATCGCCATCATGGCCGGTCCCTGCTCGGTGGAGAGCATGGATCAGATCTGCACCACCGCCCGGATGGTCAAGGAGGCCGGAGCGAACATGATGCGTGGCGGAGCCTTCAAACCGCGCACCTCGCCCTACAGTTTTCAAGGGTTGGAAGAAGAAGGTTTGAAACTCATGTGGGAGGCCAAAAAGGCAACGGGATTGCCCATCGTCACCGAGGTGATGAATCCCCGCGAAGTGGACCTGGTTGCCAAATACGCCGATGTCATGCAGGTGGGAGCCAGAAACGTGCAGAATTTTTCCCTATTGAAAGACCTTGGCAAACTCGATAAACCGATTTTGCTCAAACGCGGCATGATGACCACGATCAAGGAATTCTTAATGTCCGCCGAATATATTCTGGCCGAGGGCAACCGCAACGTCATTCTTTGCGAACGCGGCATCCGCACCTTTGAGACCGCCACCCGCAACACTCTGGATTTGAGCTGTATCCCCGTACTCAAACTGGAAACTCATTTGCCCATCATCGTCGATCCCAGTCACGGGACCGGTTACTGGCATCTGGTGGATTCCATGTCCCGGGCCGCCATTGCCGCAGGAGCCGATGGCTTGATGATTGAGGTCCACCCCGATCCGATTCATGCTTTTTCCGATGGCCCGCAGTCGCTGAAACCGGATAAGTTCGCCAAACTAATCAAAACCTTAAGACCTTTCATTGAATTGATGGGGCGCACCCTCGACTGAGCCTGTTTACAAGCTCCCCGGCACGAAACCTGGGTTCAATCCTTTCCGGCCCGCGTCCACCGTCTTTTCTTGAATCTCGCCTGGAATGGGTTTATCCTTTGAGGATAAAGCTAAAACCGTTCCATCCTCCTGTAAAGTTTGGCCCAATGCGGATTTCTAAATGAATGATTTCTATCAATCCAATAAAGTTATCAGCGTCCGCTATAAATCCGGGATGCAGGAAAAATTCCTTTCCGCCATTGCTCCTGAATCATTTTCAGATTCGGACCTGAAAGACCCGCAAAAATTTTATCTGGAATTCAAAAATAGAATTCAAAAAATCATCGCTCTGGAAACTCAATCGCTTCAGGAAGAAGTCTTAAAGTCGGACAACTGTCATCTGATTTTATTGAAACGGACGGCGCTGGTAGACTCCGCCGTTCAGGCCGGTTTTCAAGCCGCTGTCTGGTTCAACAACCGGATCATGAAAAAGCAACTGGACCCAAAAGAGGTATCGGTCGCCATCGTCGCCAAGGGAGGATATGGCCGGGAAGAGATGTATTTTTGTTCCGATGTGGATCTGCAGATCGTCACCAAGTCCACCTCGGGGAAAGACAGTCTGGAAGCGGTGGACGAAATAAAAAAGCACTTTGAATATCTGTTTGTTTTTCAGGATATTTTCCCCAGGACAAAGAGCCAATCCTGTCATTCCGAAGCGACGGGAATGGTGGAAGAATTCCATGTCGGCCAACTGCCCGATTTTTTTTCCATGATGGAGCATCGATTCGTCACCGGAAACCCACTGGTGTATGCCGAATTCACGAGTTCCATCAAGACCGCCAGCCTCCTGCATCAGGATGAAATTTTGCAGTATTGCTTCAAACACAAAAAATATTATACCGTTAAAAACACCCTTTTTCAGCAGGAACCCAACGTCAAGGAGGAACTCAAGCGTCTTTATTGGGCGCTGGCCCTGGTGCGTCTCCGCCAAAACCTGAAACAGGCGAACCAGTTTGAACTCCTAAACGAACTATTTCGAATCAAGTTGTTGAGCAAAATCGCATTTAAAAAAATGCAAACTGCGTTCAATTTTTTATCCAAAGTACGATTGCTTTTGCATAGCGCCCAAAAGGGCGCTCATCTGGAAGTGTTGAGTTTTGAAGTCCGGGAAATAGTAGCGAAAGCCATGGGCTACGAGATTAAAGAGTTTTATAGAAAATATTTTTATAATGCCTGCCTGCCGCTGAAACGTTACAGCCGCAATCTTTTCTGGGAAAGCATGTCTCTCGATACAAAGAAAGTCGGCGAGTTGACCGGAGATTTCGCGCTCGATGCGGATAACCAGATAATCTTCAATAAAGACCCGGAAAAATTATCTGCCGAAAACCCGCAATGGATTTTTGAAGTTTTTGCCTGGGTGGGAGAAAAAAATCATCGGCTGTCTTATCCCATCACGCGCGCAATCGAGAATCGTTTGAGCCAGGCGGCCCCCATTTCTTTAGTTCCCGATGATAAAACAAAAGCCGAAATACAAAACTATTTTAAAAGAGTCATTGGGGGGGATCATTTCTCTCGAGCCTTGCGTTTACTGCATGAGTTCGGGTTGTTGAGCGATTATTACATCCCTGATTTTAAAAATATCTGCGGCCAGCTGCAGGACATCTATGTTCACCGATTCCCGACGGACATACACATTCTGTCAGCTCTTGACGCCCTCAACCTGCTGGAAAGGCGTCAGGAAGTCGACCCGTTTCTCATCGATCTTTATCATTCCTTAAAAGACAAAACCACGTTGAAACTGGCCGTCCTGTTACACGATATCGGCAAAGGCGCCATAAAAAAAGGCGAAATCGAGGAAGTTGTTGGCGCGGCCATGATTCCACGGATTCTGGCTGGACTGGGTTATTCGGGGGATTCCAAAAGGGTGGAAGACGTGGCCTATCTGGTCGAGAAACATTTAACCATGTACGATTTGATGCTCCTCGACCCTGAAGACGACGACACCTTTGAGATGGTGTGGGATCTGGTGAATCAGGATGCGGAAAGATTAAAAATGCTGGTCCTTCTCACCTATGCGGACCGGGCCGGGACCAAAATGAAAATGTCGGCCTTGCAGATCGACCAGTTGAAATTATTTTATCACTACACGCTTCATCATAAACGGCATGAGAATGTTTCCGAAGCCGTTAAACTGGAGTTTTTGCGGATGGTCCGACTTCCCAAGGACCTGCTTTCGCAATTGGAAATTTACAATGATTTTATTTCGTCAAACAAACCTTATGCGGCTGACTTTATGTTCCAGCCGGGACAACCTGCAGATCTGATCGTGTGCGCAAAGGACAGGAAAGAATTGTTGTACAATATCTCGACGTTGCTGGCTTTCAACCAGTTGAGCATTGTAGAAGCCAATATCCAGACCATGAAGGACAATGCTTTTGATGTGTTCAAGGTGGTCACGTCTTCAGGAGATCCCATGGACCACTCCAATTTTTATTCTTTCCAGAAACAGGTCATGGAGGATATCAGAAGGATTTTTGTCGATAAGGAGCCGGTATCTTCTGTTTTCAAGGATCGGGACTGGGTCACCCGGCGGGAAAAAAATCCATACAAAGACGTGAAACTCAAAGTAAAAATCATTGGGCGGGCGGTTGTCTTGACCACTTATGATCTGGTCGGAACTTTTATGGCTGAAACCAGGGTGTTTTCCGAGTTAAATATGATCATTGATCGCGCCGTCGTTAATACCAGCCAGGGCGCGTCGTCCACTATCTTTTACGTTCGTCCGAAGGATGTGCAACAAATCGTTCGTGATAAAAACCAGTTTGCTCTGAAAGTCAAAAATGCTTTACTCCCGCTGGTTGAATCGGAATCAGTGTTAAACCAGGGTTCTGTTTAACTGTTGTGGAAAAACTATTTTTTTAACATCAATTTTTTTGGATTCGATCGACCATGAGACCTATATATTTGCTGACACTGACCCCGCTATGGATTATTTTTCTGACAGTGGCCGCAACCGGCCTTGAAACGGCGACGGCTCTTTATCAAAAAGCCGCCCAGCTTGACAAGGATGGTTTTTTAGAGGAGGCCGCCCTGACCTGGGAACAAGCGCTTCAGGCAAAGCCGGAAAAAGACCTGGAGACGCTGACCAAACTCAGGCTTTCCAGTGCCTATATAAAAATGGCGGAAATGGTCAAAGCCGTGGAAATTGGAAAAAGCCTGGTTCTTTCCCAGCCCGATCATTTCGACGCGCAGTTTCATTTGGGCAATGCACAGGCAAAATTAAAAAACTTTCCTGATGCCATAGCGGCTTACAAAAAAACCATACAACTTAGGCCAGATGAGGGTTTGGGGTACATTGCCCTGGCCCTCGCCTATTTTGGCAATAGGAACCCTGATGCCGCGGTCGAACAACTACAGGAGGCAAAGAAAATTTTTAAAAAGAAAAAAAATATTTCCTGGTATCGGGACGCACGAATCATGGTTCAACAAATCAAAGGATTCGCCCCTTATCCGCCTAATTTTTCCGACCTTTGGCTGGCAAACAATCTGGACCTTGTACGCAATACGTATGAAAAAAATGTTTTTGATCCAGAAGGCTTAATAAAGTAAGTCACTCAAAGCCCTTGTTTTCAGTCAGAGTTGGGTCGCGCAGGGTCCCAAGATTAATAAAAATTAATCTGAGGTTAACTTTCATTTAATTTGAAAATTTTATAATTCCTTTAATACTTTTTCTTCTCCTTTTGGGGGGGCAGGTTCGATGCCACGATCGTCCTGCCCCCTCCTCCTTTTTTTAGCCCTAACCTACGAAAATTTAGCTTTTTGCCTCATCGTCAATCACCATCCCCCTTGGCTCTCAGGCTGGGTCGCCTGGAGGGTAAAACCCGCTTATGTGATTTAAGTTCATATTTCCAGGAAAATGGGTTAAAATTAGGTTTCATTTGACTGGAAAGCATTTTTCTAGAAAGAGTTCGCCGTTGACCCCCGGTTTTTCTGCCCATGCCCTCAATTAGCAAAAATCAATTGCAAAGGAATCAAAAAATATTGGGGCTTCTGCTCCTTTTCTTTTTTATGGTTTCCCCTGCCTCGGCCAACACCCTGAATCGCTTTGAATTGATGGACGGCAGTGTCATCCAGGGGGAGATTCTGTCCTTTTCCAAGGGCGTGTACCGAATTCATTCAGATGCACTGGGTGCCATTGACCTGCCGGAGGAAAAAATCAGTGCGGTAAAACCCGTGCACAATTCAGGCTCCCAGGCAAAAAACAGCCGTCAGGGCGCGGTCACGGGCACTCAAAAAATTGATCAGATGCAGGACTTGTTATTGAGCGATCCTGAAACGGTCCGATTGATTGGGGAACTGCAAAATAATCCCTCAGTGCAACAAATACTTGAAGATAAAGAACTCATGAAAGCCATTGCCGAGGGAAACCTCAACCGTCTGGGTGAAGACCCAAAAATTAAAGCTTTGATGAATAATAAAACCATCGGGGAAATCTTAGAAAAAACCCAATAAAATATTTGCCGGTCGAACCATCAGAAATACCGTGAACCCCTCCCAAGTATCGGAAATAATATGCGCAAAAAATCGTCGAACAATATGGTCTGGATGGATCTGGAAATGACCGGTCTGGATCCTGAAAAAGAATTGATCATTGAAATCGCCACTCTGGTCACAGACGGAGAATTGAATATTCTCGAAGAAGGACCTTGCCTGGCCATCAAACAAAGCAATGCGATTTTATCGCGGATGGATGCCTGGAACACCACCACGCATCAAGCGTCGGGGTTGACGGAACGTGTGATGAGTTCGAAAATTTCCTGCCGGGAAGCGGAAGAAGCCACACTCGACTTCATCAAACAATACTGCGCGCCGGAGACCGTGCCCCTGTGCGGCAACTCCATTGGTCAGGATAGGCGGTTTCTGGTCAAATACATGACAGAACTTCACGATTTTCTTCATTACCGCAGTGTCGATGTCACGACCATCAAGGAACTGATCAAACGCTGGTATCCCAAAGGCCCTAAATTTCCAAAGAAAAGCGGGGTTCATCTGGCCAGTGTCGATGTCAGGGAATCCCTTGATGAACTGATTTTTTACCGCAAACATTATATTTCCAATGGCGTGCCCCTCCCAACCACAAACGAGAAAATTTCCTGAGATATCATGAACAAAGGCGCAATTTTAACCATCGGGTTTCTAGTATTTGTCAGCTACATTTCATTCACGCTCATCTGGACGGGCAATAAATTTCAGTGCCATGCGTGCATCGTTTTTAAAGACAGGGAAGTCTGTCAGACCGTCAAAGGAATGGAGAAACAGGAAACCATGATGACGGCTATCAGCACCGCCTGTGCAGGAGCCGCCAACGGCATGACAGAATCCCTGGAGTGTCAGGCCAAACCTCCGACCAAAATGGAATGCAAGACGCTGTAGATAGAGATAAAAATTAACTCCCCATCCCCATTTCTTCCGACAGTTGGTATTCCCGACAGATGAGTTCAGTGTCCGCCTGGCTCAGGTTTTCCTGAGTCAGTTCGCAGAAGAATTTTCCTTCACTCTTTTTTCGGTTATAGCGGCAGGTCCGGCACAGGCCAAAGGGCTTCATTCCATTTAACCGTTGCATCGTCTTTAAAGTTTTCTGGAGTCCTTCGGTCAACTGAATTTGCTCTGCTTCCGCCAATTCTGACCAAACCCTGAGCACCGTTTTCGAGGGCAGGGTTTCCCTCAAAAGCTTCCTTCCAACCTTCGTTACATTTAAATGAACGATCCTGCCGTCTTTTTTGTCGGGGCTTTTCTGAATCAATCCCTTCCGTTCCAGAGCCATGAGCGTTTGCGACACCGTCCCCTTTGTCAGACCCAGATATTCCGTCACACCCAGGGGCGTGTTTGAATACCGATTCGCCTGATTCAGGAAATGCAGGGCATCCAGCTGAATAGGCTGAAGGTCATAATCGGCCCCTGCCTGGCGGGTTTCGGTGCGGAGCAGGTGGGATATTCGCTCGATATATTCGTGTAACAGTAAAGCGCTCATAATAAATTATTGTATCGAATCAAAACTAATTTGACAAAACAATTATCATGAGATATATTTCAAATAGGTATCGACTCGATACAAAAAATAACTGGAATTATCTTAGGAGATCAATCGAATGAAGCTTTTTTCAACAGTTTTAGCGGCGGTCATTTTATTTGTTTCTGCGTCTCCGGGTTACGCGGAAAAAGAGAAGGTCGATTACCCGGAGGGTTACCGTCAATGGGCGCATATTAAATCAATGCTCATTGAGCCTGGTCATCCACTGGAGAACCCTTTTCAGGGATTGCACCATGTGTACGGAAACAAATTGGCACTGGAAGGGCTTAAAAAGGGAAGTTTTCAGGATGGTTCGGTTCTGGTTTTTGATCTTTTGCAATACAGCCGGGGCGACCATGCCATTCAGGAAGGGGAGAGAAAGTTCATAGGTGTCATGCAAAAGGAAAAAAAGGGTTTCAGTGCGACCGGAGGATGGGGGTTTGAGGTGTTTCCGAAGGATAGCAAAACGGATCGTCTCGTGGCAGATGGCGGAAAAAGCTGTTTTACCTGTCATACCTCCCAGACAGATCGCGATTATGTGTTTACCCGATGGAGGAAGTGAGTGTTAGGCCCCTCAATATACATGCCTGGAAAGGGATTCACCGTTGCACTTGATTTATTGAGGAGGCCGAATTTGTTCGTTGGAAAATTTTGTAAATAAATATTTCATACTAAAAAAGAAAGGAATAGAAACAATGAATAAAGCTATCTTTTATCATGCCGGATGCCCGGTTTGCGTCGAAGCGGAACAACGGTTTGTAACTGCCCTGAACCCATCGGATTATCAGGTGGAGGAAGTCAATTTGGGCAATGAAAAAGGCCGAATCAGCGAAGCAGAAAAGCTGGGGGTGACCTCCGTTCCCGCTCTGGTGATCGGTGGAACGCCTTTTCACATCAACTTTGGAGCTTCCATCAACGACTTGAAATAGGTTCAGGTGCATGACCAGGCGGGGCCTCTTGGTCTGGTCATGCATTATCGTCCGATCAATCGACCCATTTTTTCGAGGAAGATTTTCTTATCGAAAAGCCCCGCTCGTTGTTCGCACGAGGCCCGCATGGAAAGAGCCCGTTTTGGGTTCAGTTCGTGGACGGCCTCAATCAGGTCTTCGGGGGAAGGATCGGCCGGGATCAAAATTCCCGTTTCTCCATGCACCAGCGTTTCCATGACTCCCCCTTCCGCAACTCCCAGCACGGGTTTTCCTGCCGCCAGAGATTCGACGGACGACATGCCAAAATCTTCTTCTCTTGGGATGTAGATACTGGCGATGGACTTTCCCAACAGATCTTTTAATCGATGGTCATCGACCGGGCCGGTGAAAGAGATGTTCTTGCTTCCTTCGGCTATTTTTCTCAACCTTTCAATCTCAGGCCCGGTCGAAGCTATGACGAGGCGTTTGTCGGGCATTTGATTGAAGGCTTTGATGATGATGTCCACCCGTTTTAAAGAGTCCAAACGGGCGAATGAAAAATAATAATCCTCCTGCCCCAGCCAGTTAAAGTTTTGCGTGTCGCAAGGCGGGTTAATGACGATGGAGTCTTTGTGTAAATATTGTTTGATTCTTTTTTGAATATTGCAAGAGTTGGCGACAACAACGTCCATCTTGTTGATCGCGGATTCGAACAACGGTTGAAAGCACAGGTTGAAGGCATGATGTTCCAGCCTCTGTAGGAAAGACAGGGAAGCCAGCCGGTAGTCCTTGAGGTCGTATAAGGAACGCGGAGGCGTGTGGCAATAATAGATATTTTTGCCGTCAGGATGGTTGTGTACGGCGAGCGGTGAATTCTGACCGCTGTATATGACCGTTTGGTAATTTTTTAAAAATTTTGTTTTAAAACCGAAACTGGTAAGTCGTTTGACTGTCCGCCACCCCCACAAATGGGAGCGGATTTTAAGGTCAAAGAGTTTCCCCGTTAAGGTGCCAAGATCAAACCCCTGATCCGATTTTTCGCCAAAGGCCAGATCCAGGTCCAACCCCTGACAAAGGGTGTGGACCAGTCGCTCTCCGCCGCCTTTAAAGGCAAATGAATCATGGAGCACGATTGTTTTACCGCGATTCATCTTTTATTTTCCTTTCCTTCCAATACCAGGAAGCAATGCCCGACCCTAAAAAGACCAGCAAAAATGCTTCTGTGAATAGCGTTCCAATGGCCGCGCCCTTGGGGCCGTAAACGGGTATCAGCCAAAAGTTCAATGCCATGTTCAACAGGGCGGCACTGACGGCGCAAAAAGCATAGTGGTTTTCCCGGTTGATGGCCAGGGCGGCCTGAGTCAGGACGATATTTGGGATCATAAAAAATAAAGAAACCAACAACCAGAGGATCACCTGAGAACCGGGTTGGTAGTCCGAACCAAAACATAACCTGATGATGTCATCACCAAAAAGAATTCCTAGAGGAACGATAATAAGGGTGAGGCCGCCCGCATAACAACTCAGTTTGACCGTCAGCTGAACAAAATTTTCAGGATCATTCGCGCGCAGACGAAGTTCCCGAAAAAAAACATTGGCAATGGGGAGCAGAATAAAAATCACGCCTTCCAGGGTTCTGGAGGCGGCGGCATAAAACCCGACTTCGCTTAAAGATTCGCCCAGGTGTCTCAACATGACGATGTCGATTTTGAAATAAATTAATGTCGCGATTTCGATGGTCAATAAGGCGGCAATGGAACGGTAGATTTTGGTGGCGGGTTTGATGATGAGAATTTTAAGAGAAACCAGACGTTGAAAAATAATGGCGATGATAAAACCCGTGATCCATCCGATGAATATCCATTCCAGCTGGAAGGACAAGAGAAAAAGAAAACTCACGACCCCAACAGCGGTCAAAGAACGAACGATGACCCGCCACCAGGCTTCCCGGTCAAAGTCTCCTTTTCCTTTCAGGACGGACGAAATAAAATTGGCCGCAGTTCCAAGTCCGAATGCGAACATGGCAAGGGCCAGATAGGCATTGTCCTGAACAGGCAATAGAAAGATGACGAAAATTCCAAGTCCTGTGACCATCAGGAGATGACCGAGAGCCGAGGGAAAAAGTTTCTCCGCTTTTAATGGCAGGGAAGAGGCGGTGAATTCGCGAAATATAAGGGTCCTGAAACCCCCGTCCTGGAGAATGGCGAAGAGAGCGGCCAGGGTGATGATATAGCTGTACCTGCCAAAAGTTTCCGGGCCGAACGATCGGGCCAGAAAAAATGTTATCAGCATGGAGATCGCGGCGACATAGACGGTGGCCAGCCATTGAACGCTTAACGACCGGGCCAATGTCATGGCGAGGGGAGGCGACGTCTGGAGGACAGGAAATACCAGGCCAGCGTTCCGGCAAGAATTAATCCGATGGAATATAAAACCATTTTTGCGATGGTGAGAGCGGAGTCGTGAAAGTTGAAAATAAGAAGCAACATCATTCCCACTCCCATAGCCAGAGGCCAGAGGAATTGGAATTGGGACCGGGCCAGACTGTAGATAAAAATAACGTTCGCAACCGCGAGCATGGCCATTGCCAGACTGATGACTTTCAGCAATTCAGCCCCTGCCTGGTATTTGGCCCCGAACAGCAGGACGATGATTTGTTCCGGCCAAACCGCGCAGACCAGAGCAACGCATCCCCCCAGAAATGCGGTCATTGCCAGACTGACCCAAAGGATACGGGAGTCTTCCTTCCCTGTAGCCTGCGCTTTCGACGCCTCCGGGAAAAGCACGACGATGAGAACACCCGGAAGGAACAAGGCGATCCTGCCCAGAATCGCGGCGATGGAGTAGAGACCGGCCTCCTCCGGGGAACAATAGTGCTTTACCAAAACAATATCCAGATTGCCAAGAGCCATCACCATGGTCGTGGAAAGGAAAACCGGAAACGAATACTTTCGCATCTCAGAAAAAAGGTCATGGGGCAGGGGTTCGCCAGGCACTTTTAATATATCCCTGACAGCCCACAAACCGATTCCCATGGCGAGGAGCGTGCCGATGGTTCCCGACAGGAGGGCGCCATTGATCCCCCATCCAAGCGCGAAGACGAGAAGCAAACCCGATAAAAACCGACCGAGCGCAATACTGCTGCCGCAAATTCCAAAGGCGGTGAAGCGGTGCAAGCCCTGAATCACTCCCATAAAAACCGGGAGCACAAGAGAAAACGCCAATTGGACCAGCATGATCACGATAGGTGTTTTCGATTCCAGATAAAGAAAGCCCTGTAGCCAGGGAATCACCGTCAACCCAATCAAAAACATTGCGCCCGCAATGAACACCATTCCGCGCAACCCATCCACCAGGAGTCTCTTGACCTGCTTCAAACCCGTTTCACCCAACTGAACCGTGTAACGGGAAAATACCAGCGGGAGGACCGCGACGGGAGCGGACAGGATGACAGCCATCGAATTTACGGCATTGAAACTGCCATAGTCTATTGTGGACAGACCGCGTCCTGCGACCAGTTGGAACAGATAATTGAAAACATTGCTGGAGTTCAACAGAACCAGGATGAGCATGTTATTGCGCAAAAATCTACGCATCCATCACCTCATTCATCGTGTTTGCCAATTCGTACTTCTCCGGTATTAAAACTTTAATCAGGGGGAATCATCCAGATAACGCTTGCGGGAATCAGAACCTTCAAAAGAAAAGAAACGTCATTGTAAATAACGGTGGGAATGAAATCAAAAATTGTTTTTTCACTTAAAGCCGTCAGCCACCCATACCACGATGGAATAAACTATCCACGCCAGAGCGATCAACCCGATGACTGAAGACACTCCGGAATTGAACGGGCTGAAATGGTGAATTTTCAGGGCGGGAATGAAAAAGCCGATGCTTAAAATCGACATCATTACGATTGCCAGTCGAATAAAACCCTTTCTCTTCATACCAGAAATCTCCCAGTATGGGTATCAAAAAACCGAAGGACGAACCGGCGGCGCATTTCCGGTTGCGGGGAAAAAATAAAATTCCGGAATGAATCACGACCTTACCCGCAATCACCGGGAAGATTCTGAATCAGATCAGTTTCGATCTAAATACGATCATTTTTTCTTCCGTCATTTCCAGCATGGTGTCAACGATTCCGCCAACCCCCAAGCCGGAAGCTTTACGGCCCGCAAAAGGCATCCAGTCAACGCGAAAGGCGGTGTGGTCGTTGACCATCACCGCAGATGCGTTGAGACGTTTGGCGGTGTCCAGCGCCGCGTCAATATTTTTGGTGAAAACCGCAGATTGAAATGAAAACGGAACCTGATTTGCCCGTTCAATGGCTTCTTGTCGATCTTTGAACGAATAGACATTGATGACCGGACCGAATATTTCTTCCGAAGATACCTTCGTGTGATCGGGTGGGTTTAAAATGACCGTCGGCGTGTAACAGGTGCTGCCGATTTTTTTACCCCCGGTCAGAATTTCAGCGCCAGCGGATTTGGCTTCCTGCACCCATTCATCCACACGGTCAACTTCCTGTTCGGTGATGAGAGGTCCGACTTCCGTCTCTTCATAGATAGGGTCCCCCACCACGAGTTTTTTCGCCAGCTCGACCAGCGCCCTGGAAAACCTGTCGACGATTTTTTCATGGACGAATATTCTTTGCACGGAAACGCAAACCTGCCCGGCATGGTAAAAACCGCCTTTTGCCAGCAAGGGCAGGGCGTCTTCGATATCAGCGTCTTCATCAAGGATGACCGGGGCCGCGCCGCCATGTTCAAGCGAACATCGTGTGCCGGGCGCCAGTTTGGAACGAAGCCCCCAGCCAACCCTGGCGGAACCTATGAAGGTGAGAAAAGACACTCTGGAGTCGGTCACCAGCTTTTCAGAAGTTGCCCGATCGGACAAGATGATCCGGCACCAGTCTCCCGGCAGTCCCGCCTCGTAGAGACAACCCACCAGATTGAAACAGGAAAGCGGCGTTGTCGAGGCTGGTTTTACAATGACCGGACAACCCACAGCGATCGCGGGAATCACCTGATGCACGATCAGGTTGAAGGGGTGATTGAAGGCGCTGACGGCCACGACCACTCCAATGGGCTCCCGGATGGTGAAGGCCATGCGGTTCGTCGAAGAGGGCGTCAAACCCATGGGGATCTCATGCCCTACCATTTGATTGATGGATCGTGCGGACTCCCTTATGCCCTGAACCGCGCGGTTGAGTTCGACCCTTGAGTCGATCAGGGGTTTTCCCCCTTCCCGGGCCGCCTGCCGGGTAAATTCATCCATCCGTTCTTCCACCAGGTCGGCGGTTTTTTCCAGAATCCGGATGCGTTCATGAATCGGAATTGCTTCATCGGCATTGTTCGCCAACCGGTGGGCTTTTTGAAGAGCGTTTTCCACTTCCTCTTCGTTGTTGAGTTCCAATTCAGAGATCAATTGACCGTCAAACGGAGAAAACACTTTTAACTTTTTTTTCATTGATGGCTCCCCATATTTATTCGAACTTTATAAAACTTCTGTTTTCCTTTTGAGTTCTTCGATCAACACGCGCTCATTTTCGGAATAATCAACAGGAACCTCTACAAGATGGACGCCTGGTGAATTCAAACAACCTTTAAGGACTTGACCCAACTGATCGGTGCTACCTACTCGATGCCCATTGGCGCCGTAAGCCTCGGCATACTTGACAAAATCCGGGTTGCCATAGTCCAAACCAAAATTCTGAAAATTCATTGCCGCTTGTTTCCATTTGATCATTCCGTAAGCGTTGTCACGCAGAATGACAATGACGAGGTCCAGTTTCAAACGGACGGCGGTTTCCATTTCCTGAGAGTTCATCATGAAACCCCCGTCGCCGCAAATCGCCATCACTTTTCTTTTCGGGTGAACGATCTTAGCCGCCATGGCGGATGGGAATCCTGCGCCCATAGTGGCTAACGCGTTGTCCAGCAACACCGTGTTGGTGGAATACGCCTTATAGTTTCTGGCAAACCAGATTTTGTAAATGCCGTTGTCCAGGGCAATGATCCCGTCATCGGGCATGACACTCCGAACCTCGGCCACCAGGTGTTGAGGAACGATGGGGAAGCGGCTGTCCTCACTTTTTTCATTGATATGAATTTCGACTTGTTCCCGGACCCGTTCAAAATAACTGAAGTCCCAATGGTCGCATTTTTTCAGACGAGCCGAAATGGCTTCTATGCTGCTGGCGATATCTCCCACGACATCCAGCTGGGGAAAATAAACCTCATCCAGGCGGGCCGTGAAATAATTGACGTGAATGACACGGGCTCCGCCTTTCTCCATGAAAAACGGTGGTTTTTCGATCACATCGTGGCCGACATTAATGATCAGGTCGGCTTTGTCGATAGCATAGTGCAGGTAATCATCGTTGGATAACGCCGCTGTTCCCAGGAAATTGAGATGTCTTTCATCGACCACGCCTTTTCCCATCTGGGTGTTGAAAAAATATATTCCGCTTCGATCGATCAAGTCGCGCAAAGCCTCGCTGGTGCGGTTTCGATTGGCTCCTGCTCCAATCAAGAGGAGCGGCATTTTAGACTCCTGGATCATGCTCACGGCTTTTTCTACGGCCAGCGCATCCGGGTGCGGACGTCGGGGATGAAAAATTTCAAAAGGCCCGGTCGAACATTCCTCGGCGGCAATGTCTTCCGGTAACTCGATATGAACGGCACCGGGGCGTTCTTCCTGAGAGAGCCTGACCGCCTCGCGGACGATCTGCGGGATGCTGTTTCCGTGCACCACCTGTTTGGTGTATTTTGTCAAAGGTCGCATCATTTCGACAACGTCGATGATTTGAAAGCGGCCTTGTTTGCTTTTTTTGATGGGTTTTTGTCCGGAAATCATCAGGATCGGCATAGCGCCCAACTGGGCGTATGCGCTTGCGGTCACGAAATTTGTCACCCCCGGTCCGAGAGTGGACAGGCAAACGCCGACCTTCCCGGTCAGACGCCCGAAGGTGGCGGCCATGAACCCCGCCGCCTGCTCATGGCGGGTCAGAATGAGCTTGATGTTTGATTCTCTCAGGGATTCCAGAAAATCCAGGTTTTCTTCTCCAGGAATCCCAAAAATATACTCCACGCCTTCATTTTCAAGTGATCGGACAAAAAGGTCGGACGCTTTCATGAATCACACCTCTACAATTCTAGCAATGGTTTTTGGGGCAAACGGGAACTGGGGAAACGCCCGTTTTAAGTTTGTCGAACACACCCCCAAGTTCTTACACGTCCCTTTCTATCGAGGTCTTTTTAGCTCGGCCTTTTTAAGCCCATCTTCTTGATTTTTGGGTTGAGGGTGGTGGGTTTTAATCCCAACAGTTCCGTCACTCCGTCAGACCCGAGATTTTCCAGTCCCACTGATTCAAGGCATTTATTATATTCTCCTGATAATATAATTCCATTTCCTTTTCAGTGAAGATACGGGTTTCGGCAACTCTTTTTTTTGAACCCTCGCTGGAACTGTTTTTCGGGTGTTTTTCCCGTCATTCGACAGATTAAACGAAAGTTTACCGGATCGGGATATTATAACCGCTCGCTCAATCACGTTTTGCAGTTCCCGGACATTGCCCGGCCAATCGTAGCCTTGCAGTTCAATGATATTGGCCTGAGTCAGCCTGGGAAGGGGCGCGCTTAATTTTTTAGCCGCCCATGAATGTGTCTTTTACGTGCCTGGGGAGAATGGAAAATACTGTTGTTTGCGCTCAGTTGCCGTGAGGTGCAACAGGTTTTTTAAGACGCCGCCGAAATCATTCATGAATTGTCAGGGGGGAAACGATCCAGAGACAACATCAACGTTGTTCACACAGTGGACAGCACCTGAAATCTCGCCGGTCAATAGATGACCCAAACCGATTGGCGGTGCGATTGCCAGGGGCTAACCCATCAGCTTGACGGGCTTGGCCCGACGAAGCCCCAGCAGGTTTTGCACAACGCTTGGGTCGGTCCCGGCTTTCACCATGAACGCTCCAAAGGAATGTCTGAGAGAATGGGGCGTGGCCAGTTTCTGCACTCCGGAAATCGCCAATGCGGATTTGAAAAATTTTGCCACCGCGCGGGTTGTCAGCGGTCCCCCCCGTTCACTGGGGAAAAGCAGGCTTTCCGGGTCTTTATTCCCTATCTGCCTGGCCAAAGCGTCCTTGAGACTGCCTGAAAAAATCGTCGTGCGTCCTTCGCTTTTGACATCCTGGGCGGGAACAAATAATTTGAGATTCGCAATGTCCAGATGTTTGACACGCACATTGACGACTTCGGAAACCCGCAGGCCCGCCGTATAACCAAGCTCAATCATGAGCCGATGCTTCGGGTTCTCGGCTGAGATGGCGATGCGTTTCACCTCGTCCAGAGTCAGGAGAACGGGGGCGGGTTTTTTCTTGGGTGGCCTGTGAAACCCGTCTAAGTCCAGGGATTGATTGAGGAGGAATTTGCAAAAAAAGCTCAAGGCGTTCACCGCCTGGTCAATCGTGGAACGGGACAGGTCGCTGACGGCCAGCTGATCGAGGTAAGTCCGTATATCTTCCTGGGTGATTGAATGGAGTTCCCCCGGTTGAATCTGGCGCATGAAAATATTCAATTGGCCTAAATAGGCCTTTATCGTCTGGGGACTGTAATTTTCCGCGTCCAGTTCAGCGCGTACGCGGGTCAGAAGGTTGCTGATTGGCAGGGGATGTGAAATCACTTGGCTCATGATGGTCTCCTTCAAAGGGGGACGGGAGTGCCCTCTTCGGTTGTGTGGGGAAGTCTGGAAAGACCCCGGATCTGATTCAGGCGTTATAAAAATGACGGATCAATCCGGATACGACCGCCAGTTCATTCTGCGGCCTCATCTTTGAAGTAAATATAGAAAATTAAGACGGGCCGGTCAAGCAAAATCATGACCGCAAAAGGATGTTATCTGTTTGAAATCAAATTAGCTACTAGCTTCGAGGGGGGGCGCTGAACAAATCCGAATCCTTATATTTAAGCACCCCGCGGCGCATCAGCACATTGAGCACGGCGACGGTGGGAACCCCCAGGATGATTCCCGTCAGTCCAAACAACTCCCCCCCCAAAAGAACCGCGAATATGACGGCGACCGGATGCAGACCGATATTTTCACCCAATATGCGCGGGGTGATGATCACGCCTTCCAGGATTTGCACCACGCCAAACACCCCCAGCACTGCAAAAACGGGCGCCCATTCCTGAACCTGCAGGTAGGTCAAAACCGCGGCGGGAACAAAACCCACGACGAACCCAAGGTAGGGAACCAGACTCGCGAAACCCGCGAGGAACCCAATGAAAAGACTCATGGGAGTGCCAACCATGTAAAGACCTATTGAATACAGACCGCCCATTAAAACCGCCACCATCAACTGACCGCGAACAAAACTTGCGAGCACAAGATCGACCTCTGAAACCGTGTCCACGACTGTGTCTTTGAGCCGTGGTGGAATCAGGTTCAGACTTTTTTCCTGGATCTTGTCGTAATCCCGCAATAGATAAAACATGACGACTGGAATGATCACCAGATTCGCCGTCATCAAAATAATGTCAAACAGGTTTGAAAGGGAACTCCAGAGGAAAGAAGAAGCGAACGTCAGAATTTTCAGGGGAAGCTCGCCAAATTGGGCCATGCCTTCGTTTAGCAACTCCTTGATTTTAGCCTGATCGAGGCCCGCGACCTTCTCCAGAACCGGGCGGATCCAGTTTTGCACCACCGCGATATATTTTGGCAGGTTTTTCGCCAGATTTTCCGCCTGGACCCTTAACAGCGGAAAAACCAACAGGCCGGCTCCCAGAATCGAGGTGAAGAAAACGGTCATCAGGGAAAGGACGGACAGGGTCCGCGACAGTTTCCATTTTTCCATGCGGTCGACCACAGGGTCCAACAGATAGGCCAGGGCAAACGCCACAAAAAACGGGATGATCACGCGCCGTGAATAATACAAAAAAATCGCCGTTAGGCCCAGGATGGCAAGGGCTAGGAAAATGGCCTGATAATTTGTTTTCCGTTCCATGCGTTAGAGATCTTCCATGGATGAAGGCGGCAGGACTGGTGACGGCAGATTGGGCTGGCTGCCTTGAACATCCCGAGAGGCGGATGGGGCATTCCAGTAGCGGTCAAGCGAACGCAATAAAAATTCAGAAAGCTTCCGGCTGGCGTCCCCAAAGGCTTCCAGCTCGCCCGCAAGCAGTTCTTCATTGCGCGCGGTCGCGAACTCGCTTTTTGCCGCGATGACGGTCGATGTCAGAGCCGAAATCATGCGCACGCTGATCGTGGTTTGAATCGCGGAATCCGTCGATTCAATCTGGCTCTCCACCCGGTTGGACACCGAGTTGCCCAAAATAACGATATCAGCCCCGACTTTCAAGCCAATCTGGACAGCAGAATTCACATCTCCCTTAACGGCGCTCAATACATTTTCTTCAGACACGGCGTCTTTAATCAGGTCGCGGGGAATCAGGGTCACACCTCTTTCGGCAAAGTTTTGCGCCAGAGCCGCTTCCGAAATTGGCAGGGTATCCCAGAAGGAAATCGATTCCTCGGAGGTGAGGCTTTTTTCGGATATCAATATGACCACCTTTTTAGAACTCACGCTTCCCACCGCGATCCCGGTATTGCTCAAAGAACTGCCGAGGGCATTGGGGAAAAGAGTCACCTGCATGACCACCTGGCTGGTTTTCCCGATCGGATCGTCCTCAGCCTCGATGAACCGGTAACTCTGCACATAGCGCTCGGCATGTTTCAGGGTGTCGCGGAAGTTTTTTTGGTTGGCATCAAATTTTTCATTTCCTAAAAAATCTCTGAGAGCCTTTTCCAGAGCCGATTTGAACCCCTGAGACACGGCCAGTTCTCTCGCTTTGCCAAAGTCATTGCCGAGAACAGAAATCCGGGCGTCGACCTGATACGTCAACTTGACCGGCCCCTGAGCGAGACTCTGGGTCGGGGAAAATAAGAACCCGCCGAAAAGGAGCATTGCCAGCACAAGAAATGTCTTTTTTATATGCAAGGAATTCAATTGATTTTTTCGGTGTTCTTAAAATTACGAAAATAAAAAATGGATGGCGTGCCATCGACCCTGCTCAACCTGGGGAAATTTTCAGACACTTTGGCTGACGGCTTTATAAAGTGATTTGATTTCCCTGGGTGAAAGAAAACGGCAACTTCCCAGAGGCAAGCCGGTCAGGTTTAATTTGCAAAAATGAGTTCTCTTCAACTTTATGACCGGATGCCCGATCATTTCACAGACCCGTTTTATGTGGCGGTTTTTTCCTTCCGTCAGGGTCATGGTCAAAATACAATTTTTCCCCGTGGTTCGGAATACTTTTATTTTAATGGGCGCCGTTGGAATTTTATCCAATCGAATTCCCTTGCCGACCCGTTTCAGTTTTTTTTCATCAGGAATTCCCTTGACCTTGACCTGATAGACGCGCTCCATCTGATATTTGGGTTCGAGTAATTTCCGGGCAAGATGACCGTCGTTGGTGAACAACAAAATCCCCTGCGTGTTGTAGTCCAGGCGTCCGACAGGAAAAACCCGCACCGGTACTTTTTCAACGAAGTCCATCACCGTTCGCCGACCGCGCGCGTCTTTTTTGGTGGTGGTCAGGCAACTGGGGGGTTTGTTGAGAATGACAAAAGATTTTTCCTCGGGCGGAGGAACCAGCTTCCCCCTGACTTTGATTTTATCCACGGCAGGGTCCGCAAGGGAACCCAATAAGGTGACGGTTTTGCCGTTCACCTGAACCAGGCCCTGGGCGATCCATTGTTCCGCTTCCCGGCGTGAAGCAAACCCCGCCTCGGCAATGATTTTCTGCAGGCGCGTTTTCATTTAATATTGATCCTTTGAGCGCCTCAAACCTCTGAGTCCAAATCATGACTGGAAGAAGAGGAAGAAACGGCATCTTCTTCATTATTAGGAAAAGAGGATTTCTTTTCAGGGACCACCAGTTGCGGCGGATCTTCATCCCCGTCTTCATCTTCAAGGGAGGCATTCTGAACAGGCGGAGTGTTAAAATCCATTTCCTCTTGAGCATTGTTTTCCAGGTCGCCTGAGAGTTCTTCCTGCAGGTCTTCCAGCGTCGGCAGGTCGACCAGATCTTTCAAACCGAAATACTCAAGAAACTTACGGGTGGTGCGATACATGATGGGTCTGCCGGGGACCTTTTTTCTGCCTGCCGGTCCGACAATTTTTTTGTCCAGCAAGGTTCGTATCACCCCGCCGCAGTCAACACCGCGTATTTCTTCGACCTCCTGTTTGGTGAGAGGCTGTTTGTAGGCGATGATCGAAAGGGTGTCGAGGCTCGGTTGCGAGAGTTTCGTGGTTTTATCGAGTTTGAGAAATTTTCGCACCCACTCTGAATATTCGGGGCGCGTGCACAACTGATACCCACCGGCAATTTCTTCAATCTTGAGGTTGCGGGACTGATACTCTTCCTGCAGCTCCTTGAGCAGGGATTGCAATTCCGATTTTTCCGTGCCGTTCATCAGAGTCGATTGCAGGTCGTCCGGCGTGACCGGTTGATCCGACGCCAGTAGAATATTCTCGACAATGGACTTTAATTCTTCCCGTTCCAATTCTTCTTCCCCAGTAAGTTCAGGTTTATTCTATTACAGAAACACAATGCGGCAAAAAACAATCCAGCCCTTATTTTAATAAATTCCGTTCAAAGCCGATCCCGGAGAAAAAACCATCGTGCCAAATTTTATTTTCCCGCACTTTTAGTATTCTTGAAATACTTGCTCAAGGCCAGTCCCTGGGAATGATAATTGGACATGATTTCTTTTCCGTACACGATGGTCGGCGTTTCAATGATCTTTTCAAATTTCAACCTGCAAAACGTTTGCCCGTCTTCCACCATGAAGGGGACATCGTGCGGACGGACCTCCATGACCGCGCGTGTTCCAAGATTGAGGCTCGACTCCCCTTCGACCCAACCGAAGCCGGGATCGAAAAAACCGGCGTAGTGCGTGCGCAGTTCGCCGCTGTTGGGTTCATACGCCACCATTTCCGCGAGCAGGTGCGGGGCGACGCAAATCTTTTCCTTCGACATCATGATGTAAAAACATTCCGGCTCCAGAATCAGCCGGTTGTTTCTGGCCCGGTGAACAGGTTCCCAGAAATCTTCCGCCTCGTAATGATTGATTTTTGCAAGGTCGATGACGTTGGAATTGGTTTTTGCCTTATAGGCGATGACATCGTCCTCGTTTTTTCCAACCAGATCGACGCCGATGTAGATGCCCTCCTTGACCCGGATGGAGCTGTAGGGAATTTCGAAACCGTTATCATCGAACAGAATGGGGTTTTTTTTATACTCTGGCTCCAGCCCCTGATTGCCCAGTGTTTCAGAGGTGACGTATCCGATCCGCAATTGATTGAGCGACTGCCCCGCGGTGACTTTTACGGGAAACGATCTGGGAATAATTTCCAGATACATTTTACCCTGATATTCCTTCTGAATTTCATCGAATCGATGGCCACGGTCTATGATCACGCGGGTGAACATGTCCAGTCGACCGGTAGAACTTTTCGGATTGGCCAGCCCAAACATGGCAGGCGGGAAATTCAATTCCTCCATGAGCGGGATCAAATAAATCGCGCCTTTTTCAAGGATGCCCCCGCCCTTCGATAGATCGAACTCATAAAGCGTGACCTGCTTGAGTTTGTCCTCAACCGTTTCGTTTTCCGGTAAAAAACTGCACTGAATGCGGTAGGCTTTCGGCCCCAGTCTCAGGTCCAGACTGACCGGTTGAAACTGGGAAGGCTGGATGGGAAACTCCGAATGGATGAACCCCTGCCGGCAGGCCGACTGGATCATCTGGTAGGGCAAATACCCGCGTTTTCCCTTCAAATCCTCCAAAAGGTTGTGGTTGACGGTGGATTGGGCTTTCAAAGACGGCATCTTTTTATCCTGGGAACAAAAAATATTTCTATGGCGATAGGACAGGCTGGGAGAAAGTCTAAAGACTGCGAATACAATTGACAGGTCGTTTACGGTTTGATTTAATCCTAATATCCGCTAATTTTCAACTGGATAATTGATTGAGGTCAAAGAATCTATGCCCCTGTACGAGTATTTTTGTGGCGATTGCTCAAAAGAGTTCACGCTATTGCAACCCGCCAGCGTCAACAAAGAGGAAACTACCTGCGCCGAATGCGGGTCCGACAAGGTGACCCACAAATTTTCCACCTTTACATCCAAAGTCCAGGGAGTCACGGCTTCCAGCAAAAAACGACCGGTCACGGAAGATGATTACCCCAATAAGGATGTTTTCAAACTACCCATTCCCCGACTGAGATCCGATTTATAGTTTTTTTTCAATATTTTGGAATAATCTCGATGTCAGGGTATCTAACAACCTTATCATTCATAATTAAATAGCTTTTAAGCAAAATTCTTATCCTATGAGCCCGAAAAAAATTAAAAGAAATAAGTCCTCCCTGGAAAGAGACCCTGCTCCGTCAAATTCAGCCGGAGCTTTAAAACGTGTCGGCCTGACGGTTTTCTGGGGAGCTGTCATCGCAGTCGGGCTTTGGGCTTTAATGGATTTATCGACTCCTGAGAGCGAGCTTGTTCCTTACAAACAAGTCAAGCAGGCTTTGGAGGAGCAAGCCAAAGAGCCTGATACAGAGCCATTGCCGGACTTTGACCCGGCACCCGATGACCTCGACCTGGACTCTTCAGACCTCGTTAAAAAAGCATCCAACGACCCGGCGCCCAAAACCGACCTGCCCAAAGAAACCCTGGAGCATATTTCCAAAGGGATGGAATTGACGGAGCAGGGAAAACACAATCAGGCGAATATGGAATTTGAAAAAGCCGCTGAAATCAGCCCCGATTCAAACATCGTGTATTCCATCTGGGGCGCCGCTTTGAAGATGCAAAAAAAGTACAAGGGAGCCAATAAAAAATTTGCAAAGGCGCATGAACTGGCCCCGGATGATAAAGAGATCGTCTTCAACTGGGCCTTGTCAGCTCTTGAGGAACGGGACTCGGACGAAGCCATCCGGCTGTTTGAAAAGTCAGTGGAAATGGAGCCCAAAAACTATCTGGCCTACAATTTTCTCGGTAAAGCTTACGGCCAGAAAAAATTCTATGACCAGGAAATCGCCAGTTACCGCAAGGCCATCGCCTTAAAACCGGACTTTGGAGCGGCCCATTTCAACCTGGGAATCATACTTGGAATAAAAAAGAAATTTGAGGAAGCCGCGCCGCATTTTGAGAAGGCGATCGCCATCGACAAAAGTTTTGAAAAACCGTTTGTCGTGCAGATGCTGACGGCCATGGGGCTCAGAAAGGCCAAGGCCGGCGATGACGACCCTTCTGAAAAAGCAGGACCTCTGAAAGAAGCTAAACCCGATATTGAAGCGGAAATAAAAAAATCATTGGGCGGGAAATCCGAAGGGTCCGGGTCCGATCACAAAATGGAAGAGGGGTCCAAGAACGTCAAGGACACCACCAATGTCAAAGGCAAGGTTCTGGTCAACGGAAAAGCCATTGCGGCCAACGCGGTTGTGTTTCTGGAAACACAAAACAAGCTGAGGGTTCCGGATCAAAAAACCCAGGATATGACCATCCGGCAAAGCAACCTCAGTTTCTTCCCGCAACACACAACCGTTCCCGTGGGTTCCACCGTCACGTTTGCCAATGAAGACAAGGAAGTGCACAACATATTTTCCAAATCCCAGAACAACCAGTTCAATCTGGGAGCCATGGCGGCGGGTTCGTCGAGGTCACTGAAGCTGGACCAGGCGGGTCCCATCGTGCTTCGGTGTAATCTGCACAAGGACATGATAGGCACCATTTTCGTCGTTCCCAACGGTTATTTCACGCATCCTGATGCAGAGGGAGAATTTAGTTTTGAGGGGGTTAAAAGTCAGGGGTATCTTCTGCAGGTCTGGCACCCCAGGTTGAATCCTGAGGAAGTGGCGGCCAACCTGAAACCCGTTGACATGAAAGGGGTGGATCAAACCTTCGACATGGATATTAAATCGACCTCGCAAGCGGGAGAAATTCACGACATGGTCGATCCCACCGATTACAACGCCATCGTGGATAATATAGAAAAAGAAATGCTTCAGGCCATTCAGGACTGGAAAAACGGCAAAAAGTCCATCCCCAGAAAGCGCATGCTGATGGTCATCACCAAACATTATGACGGTGAAGGTTTGAAGGGCGCCATCGCGAAAAGTTTTAGCCAGAAGCGCAGTATCCAACTGGAAAAGAAACTCGATGAAATCCGCAAACTGATCTCTGGAATCGGCGTGAAAAAGGAAGATGTGACGGAAGAATTGCTCACCAGCCGTGCCAGGTTTGCCGTCAGCCAACTGCGTAACAACGTGCAGGAACTGGAAGCCCGGCTGAACCCGGAAAATAAAAAATAGCCATGACCTCGGTTGCGGGTCTTTGTCCGCAACCGCTCCCACCCGCCATATTTGACTTTGCCGCCATCTGGATGATAATTTGACTGTCATGAAACTGCGTCTCTACAATTCACTGACCCGCAAAAAAGAAGATTTCATTCCCTTGCAGGAAAACCGGGTGGGGATGTACGTTTGCGGCGTGACGGTTTATGATTATTGCCATGTCGGGCATGCCCGTGCGGGAGCGGTTTTCGATACCATTTACCGATACCTGAAACATCTGGGCTATGAAGTGAACTACGCCCGCAATTTCACCGATATCGACGACAAAATCATCAACCGGGCCAAAGAACAAGGCATCCCCTGGCAGGAAGTGACTGAAAAATACATTCAGGCTTTCTACGAAGACATGGGAAAACTGAACATCGATCTCCCGACCGTGGAACCCAAAGCCACGGGGCATATCCCGGAGATGATCGCCATGATCCAGGCTCTCATTGAACAGGGAAAAGCCTACGACAAGGACGGAGACGTTTTTTATTCTGTTCTGTCATTTCCCGGTTATGGAAAACTTTCCGGAAAAAACACCGACGATCTTTTGACCGGCGCCCGTGTCGAAGTTAACGAAGCCAAACGCAATCCCCTGGATTTCGCGTTGTGGAAAAAAAGTAAACAAGGTGAGCCCGCATGGGACAGCCCCTGGGGGCCGGGTCGCCCAGGTTGGCATATCGAATGTTCGGCGATGGGAAAAAAATATCTCGGAGAAACCTTTGACATTCACGGCGGCGGAAAGGACCTGATCTTTCCGCACCACGAAAACGAAATCGCCCAATCCTGCGGCGCATCGGGGAAACCTCCGGTCAAATACTGGATACACAACGGATTCGTCAATATTGACAAGGAGAAAATGTCCAAGTCCCTTGGCAATTTCTTCACCATCCGCGAAATTTACAAACGTCATCACCCGGAAGTGCTGCGGCTTTTTTTAATCAGCAGTCATTACCGCAACCCCATTGATTTTTCCGAAAAAAATATCGAGGATGCGGCCAAAGTGCTGACCCGGTTTTACGAAGGCATTGAAGCGGCGAAAGATTTTCTGCAAGAAAAAAAGAGCGCAGGAAGTTCTTCTTTAGACGACAAGATACAATCTTCTGTTTTCATGCAGAAATTTGAGGAAGCCATGAACGATGACTTCAACACCGCCGTCGCTCTGGCCCATTTGAACGAAGAACTACGCAAAATGAACACTCTCATGCAGGCCCCCAACACCGGTCAGGATGCAGACCTTGAAATCAGCCTCGCTGGTTTAATAAAAGCCGGCCATGTGCTGGGCCTGTTTTTTAGGAGTCCGAAAGAATTTCAATCCGAAATGTTTCAATTGAAGAATCAGGAGTTGGACCTCGACACTGAAAAAATTGAGAGCCTCATCGCGGAAAGAAATTCAGCCCGCACCGCAAAAGACTGGAGCAGGGCCGATCAATGCAGGGACGACCTGACCGCGATGGGAGTGGTGCTGGAAGACACTCCCAACGGCACGGAATGGAAAATCAAATGACCTCCATGCAAACTTTGTTCACGGATTCTTATTCCAGATTCACCCGCTGGGTTTCAAGGGTTCAGGTGAATGAAAAGGAATCGAAGATCGAGGTTCCGGAAAAAACCATCCGCTGTGTCTGGAACGATCAGCTGTTCAAAACCGATTCGCTGCGCACCACCGATCAACGTGAGCTGGAAATTATTTTTCGAGGCTATTGGAATTTTGGTCCGGGACCGGATTTTAAAAACGCCGTCATAAAAGTAAACGGAAAAACTCTGGAAGGAGATGTCGAGATCCACGTTTATTCATCGGACCGGGAGGCGCACGGCCCGGTGACAGATTCGGAATACGGCAATGTGATCCTGCATGTTTTTTTGTGGAGCGGGGAATCTGATGTCCGATCCAGAACCGGTATTTACCAGCTGGAATTAAAAAAACATCTGACCCGGGGAATCCTTGATCTCAACGACGAACTGGATTTTGATAATTATCCAGAACAAAACCAATTGGATTTTGGTCGATGCCACCAGCCTCTGGAACAGCTTTCCAAAGAAAAACTGACCCATCTTTTAAACGCCGCCGGGGATGCCCGTGTATTCACCAAGATGGAACGATTTCACGACCGGGTCATTATCAACGGTTACGAACAAACATTTTACGAAGGCGTCGCGGAAGCCCTTGGTTACCCCAACAACAAAGAGCCGTTTCAAAAACTGACGGGAGCCATTCGGTTGAACACTCTGCAAGAACTCCTGCCCAGGAGAATCAGCAAGGCGGAAAAAGTTCTGCACATTCAGTCCATGATGTTTGGCGTGGCCGGGCTGATCGGATTCAAACAACTGGACACATCCGGTTTGATTGCCGACGACCGTGCATATTTTGAAAAACTGCAGAACCTGTGGGAGAAAAAATATCGTTCCCGCGCGCCATCCACTTCGCTGACCGAAGCCTCGTGGAAATTCGGCGGCATCCGCCCGGCAAATTTTCCTTATCGACGCATTGCGGGTCTCGCTCATCTGATCGTCCGCCACGAGGAAACGGGAATGTTCGCGGACTACATGAAAATTTTTCAGGAAAACATGACCGGTGACGATGGCGGCAAGAACCCGGTTCCCGGTAAGCTCACCGATTTTTTCTGTGTCGAGGCCAACGACGACTACTGGGGCAATCATTATTCTCCCGGCGGCAAACTGCTGGAGAAGCCGCAGGTGTTGGTCGGCGCCACGAGGTCCAGGGAAATCACCATCAATATCGCGATTCCTGTCGGATTGATTTTTGCCCGCGCCAGTAAATCGGAGAAACTGGAAACCGGCTTCAATGTTTTGTTTCAGTCCGGTAAGAAACCCGGCGACAATAAGTTATTGCGCTTCATGAAGCATTACATCTTTGGAAACAAGAAGGAAATGCTCAAAGTGCTAAAAAACGACAAACAGGCCCAGGGGTTGATGCAGGTTTATCAGGATTTCTGCACCCAAAACGACAATAATTGCGAACACTGCCAATTCCCCGATATCGTCAAAAAATATTTTTCATGAAGGTTGCAACACCCACCCGTATTTACCTGAAAAAACTACTTTTAATTCGACCTGGGCCCGCCATCAAAAAAAGGGCTTTCGAGGTGAGTGTTCCCTTGCTACCCTTTCTACCCCTTCGGGGCATGAAAGCTGATGAAGGAAATATCACAAGCGAAGCGAGGGCGGCCCAATCTTCCTCCCAAAGTTCGTGGAGGTGCTTAACGCTTGCTTCCATTGCGCTAACAGGATAAAGTGTGAGCAACCCCGTTGGTTTTTAATCTTTTATTAGGATATCCGAACGATTTTGGATCATTTGGACGATCTTGAAAATCAAAGCATCTTCATACTCCGCGAGGCGTATAAAAACTTCAAAAACCTGGCCATGCTGTGGTCTATCGGAAAAGACTCCACGGTCATGGCTTGGCTGGCGCGTAAGGCGTTTTTTGGGTATTGCCCCATGCCCCTGGTACACATAGACACCAGTTATAAAATCCCCTCTATGATCGAATACCGCGACAAAATGGCCAAAGAATGGGGGCTGAACCTGGTGGTCGGGCAGAATAAAAAAGCCCTTGACGAAGGCATGAACCACGAAATGGGTCGGCTGGTGTGCTGTGAAGCCTTAAAGACTCAGGGTTTGCAAAATGTCATGGAAGAAAAGGGTTACACCGGCCTGATCCTGGGCATCCGGCGGGATGAGGAAGGAACCCGCGCCAAGGAGCGTTATTTTTCGCCGCGCGACAAAAATTTTGAATGGGATTTCAAAGATCAGCCGCCGGAATTGTGGGACCAGTTCAAAACCACATTTAAAGAGGGAACCCACATCCGCATCCATCCCATTCTGCATTGGACGGAACTCAATGTCTGGGAATACATTCAGCGCGAGAAAATCCCCATCATCGACCTCTACTTTGCCAACGAGGAAGGCAAGCGCTACCGGTCCCTCGGTTGCGCTCCCTGTACGGGCGCCATTGATTCCAAGGCCAAAAATGTGGATGAGATCGTGGACGAGTTAAAAAATAATACAACAACTTCGGAACGGTCTGGCCGGGCAC
The DNA here is from genome assembly GCA_029261655.1 of Nitrospinaceae bacterium. Taxonomy (GTDB): domain Bacteria; phylum Nitrospinota; class Nitrospinia; order Nitrospinales; family VA-1; genus JADFGI01. The sequence continues at coordinate 48,142 of JAJDAY010000030.1, forward strand.
AGGATCAGGAAGACACCTACGCCATGCAGAAACTCCGCGCCAAAGGATATATGTAAATGAACGATAACGGAAACGTCCCAACTCTCTCCAGCCGACAAATGAAGCTGGTGATCGTGGGACATGTGGATCACGGTAAATCCACCCTGGTGGGAAGGTTGCTGTCCGACACGGGCAGTTTGCCGGAAGGTAAAATAGACTTCATCAAAGACATATGCGAACGGCAGGGCAAGGTATTCGAGTTCGCGTTCCTGCTCGACGCCCTGGAAGAAGAACAGGACCAGGGCATCACCATCGACACCTCGCAAATATTTTTCAAGACCCGGAAACGTCATTACGTCATCATCGATGCGCCTGGTCATAAAGAATTTTTGAAAAATATGGTAACGGGCGCCGCCAATGCCGAATCGGCCCTCTTGCTGATCGACGCTCACGAAGGCGTGCAGGAACAATCGCGCCGCCACGGTTACATCCTGAAACTTTTGGGGCTCAATCAAGTGGCGGTGGTGGTCAATAAAATGGATCTCGTCGGTTACGACGCCGAAGTGTTTTCCAAAATCAAATCCGAATACACCGCTTTTCTGGAATCGATTGGTGTTCAGGCGGAGGATTTTATTCCCGTTTCCGCCAAGCTCGGAACCAATATCGCCAAACGGGAAGATGAAATGCCCTGGTACAAAGGACCTACTGTTTTGGAAATGCTGGACCGGTTCGAGGAAAAAGTGCCTCCCAGTCATCTGCCTTTCCGCATGCCTGTGCAGGATGTCTATAAATTCGACGAACGCAGAATCATCGCCGGGCGGGTCGAATCGGGCCGTCTCAAGGTGGGGGACCGCCTCACGTTTTCGCCTTCCAACAAAAAAGGCGTCGTCAAAACCATTGAAGCCTGGAGCGTCGCCGAGCAACCGACAGAAGCTTCCGCGTCTCAATCCATCGGGTTCACTCTGGACGAACAGATTTTTACAGAACGGGGAGAAGTCGCCACCCGTGTGGATGAGTTGCCCATCGTATCCTCGACTTTTGACGTCAACCTGTTCTGGATGGGAAAACGCCATCTGGAAAAAGGCCGAACTTACACCCTGAAGCTCACCACTCAGGAAGTGGCGTGCGAGGTGGTGGAATTCAAAAAAGTGATCGACGCCTCCACGTTGGAAACTTTGGCCGATCAAAATTTCCTTGCCAAGAATGATGTGGCCGAATTGACCTTGAAAACCAAGAGACCGGTCGCCTTCGACCTTTTCGGAACCAGCGCCACGACCGGGCGATTCGTTCTGGTGGATGAATTCGACGTTTGCGGAGGCGGCATCATCACCACCTACACACCGTCGAGTAAAGAAGATAAATTACGCGATGAAGTTCGTTTCCGCGACTTCAACTGGGTGAAGAGCGGTGTCAAAGCAGAAGAACGATCCTATCGCAACGGGCATCGGGCGGCGCTCATTCTCATTTCCGGCGACAGCGGGGTGGGCAAGGCCAACCTCGCCCGGCATCTCGAAGAAAAACTGTTCAAATTGAATTTCCAGAGCTACCTGCTGGACCGCCGAAATGTCCGCCTGGGAGTCTCTGTGGATATCACCGAGGGTGATCCAGAGTTCTATGACGGAGAAACGGTGAGGCGGTTCGGCGAAGTCACGAAACTATTCCTCGATGCCGGTCACGTGGTCATTTCCACCTCCAACGCGTTCAATCAGGATCAGGACGGGGATATTCGCCTGCTGGCGGAGCCGCATCCGGTCATTGACATTGCAATCACCGACCAGCCTCAAACCTCAGGCGCGGTCGATGTGACCCTGTCCCTACCGGAAGCCAAAAACGAGGTCGAAGCCGCGAACAAAATTTACCATTATCTGAAAGATCAGAAAATTCTGACCGGACACAATTATTCCATATAAATATTGACTTTTCCGTGTTCTGATGGAAAATAAGCGGCTTGATATCCGCTGGACGTTTAACCGTAGTTTGACACAGGACTGTATCCGCCATGCCCAAAATCACCATCGTCAACGCCGAGACCAACGAGACTAAAACCATCAAGGTGGGGTATGGGGCAAACATGCGCCAAGCCGCCGCCTATAAGGATGTCGAAATTTATAAGGGCATGTCCAGGATGTTGAATTGCCGGGGAATGGGAATCTGCGGCACCTGTCTGATTGAAGTCGAACCCATGGAAAATGTCGACCCCCAGACGTTTATCGAACGCCTTCACAAACTGGAACCTAACCAGAAATTAGGATGCCGGGCGAAAGTCTACGGCGACATCACCATCAAAGCCGCCATCAAAGATTTATAAGTCATCAACCGGAACTCGACATTGTAATTTCCCAAACGTCAGCCCAATTGTTTCCTTCCGTATAGTGGCTCCCTCGTGCCGCCAGTCAGAAACCCAGTTGATACGCCAGAGTAGCCTTGAAATCGACCGCTTCGGGAGCGCCGAAGCCTCCGCCCAGGCCGAAGGCCAGAACCGACCAGGGGTTCAACTGCTTTCTCAACCCAAGGGTGTAGCTGAACAAGGGGTCGATGGCTTTCTTGGGTGCCTGATCCACAAATAATTCCGCGACAAACAGATGATCGAGATCAATGGGGCGGTCGAATCCGATCCCGAAGGTGTATAAATCCGCCCGCTCTCCCGATTCTCTGCCATTGTTTCTTGTGTATCCGCCATTAAAATGCAGCCTGTTTTGCCCCCAGCCTCTGGTGAGGATGCCCAGTAACTGGAAATCCACGCCCCTGGAATCCACGCCGCTTGGGGCGGTCACGCTGGTTTTCAGCGCGAAAGCAGGTAGAGATTGCGTCTCTACATTGAAATTATAAAACCCTTCAATCTCGATATCGCCGTTATTGGTGTGGTCCCCGTTTTCGCGCCAGGTCAGCGGAGTTCCCAGCCCGAGGTGCGCGTTCTTCATGAAACCCCATTTAAGCTCCGGCTCGAATTCGCCAACGTGGGTCTTGTCATCTCCTTCGTACTCATACGAAGCCCCGGCTTGAAACTCCAGAGCTTTAAAGGCAATGGGGTAGGCGTCTTCGGTTCGGGTCGGAAACCCTTCCTCCAGATTGCGATGATCCGCGGCAAAGGATGTTGAAAAGAATCCTATGGACAACAAAACCAGAACGGCGATCGGTCGATTTAAGTGTTTGAACAAGGATTATCCTTTCATGCGGTGGTGCATGGAGTGCCCCATGATCCGGCCCATTTCCCCGCCGCCTTTCCACATAACCTCCGGGTAAACCAGAGGGTCCAGGTCCGGGTTAGGGGTGGGGAAGTTTTTGGCCATCGTCCGGTCGCCGGGTTTTACGGTCATGCGATCGATCATCCTGTAAATTTCCCGGCGCTTATCTTTCACATCCGGGGACTGGAGGATATCGTAAATGATCCCATGAAACATATGCAGGTTGTCAAAAATATTGGCCGCCTCCGGGGCCAATTGACTGAACCTCGGCATCACTTCTCTTGAAAGTAACATGCGGTTGGGAGGATTTGGGATCACCTTTTCTATGAAAAGCTCGTCGATTTTGAGCACCGCTTCCTGTTGCCGGTTAAGATCGGGATAGAGCAATTGCGCTTCGTAAACCACCGGGTGCCACCAGTGAAACGCCCAGAAAATATTAGTCGTTTTAGGCCAATTTTTGCGAAACGACTTGAACCAGGGTTGTTGCATCAACCCGACGCGTTTCATGATGACCTCTTCAAACGGGGCCGGGCTGAATGCGACTTCAGGTTCGCTCAAATAATAATCCACTGCACGATTGATCCAGGTTATCTTTTCTGAACTGGGGATTCTCGAATCCGTCATGATATCGTAGAGCTGTTCGTGCAGTTGATGAGTCCAGTCGATCGCATGGACGGCGCGCCAGGCCAGACGGGCGAATTCAGGCCCTACATAGGTCTGATGGGGTTCCGTTTTGGCGGGATGTTTGAGAAACCACTTACTTTTGTCATAAAACTCCCGGTCCGCCTGCACCGTGTCGACGGGTTGCGATAGGAGAACGTCGCTGATCCTGCCGTGCGCCCAATGAGCGACGGTGGTCAGTTGGAAATCCTTGAAATGGCGCTTGTAGAATTCGTTGTTGTAAGCGCCGCGTAAATGGAAGACTTCGTTCTTCGATTCCCAGTTCTGGCAACTGGACAGAAAGATCAACGCGGTCAGGAGTATCGGCAGGAAACGCCACATAAGTCATTGCTCCAGAGGAGGGTCGATCAAACGAATTCGTAACGCATATTGCGTTTCTGAGGGGTGAAGCCGCCATCGGTGATCAGCCGGCGGATATCTTTTTCATCGAGACAAAATACCGTTCCCGCCGCGCGGACGACGTTTTCTTCCAGCATGGTGCTTCCCATGTCGTTGGCCCCATAGTACAAGGCCACCTGCCCGACCTTAGGCCCCTGAGTCACCCATGAAGACTGGATATTGTCGAAGTTGTCCAGAACGATTCTGCTGATGGCCAAAGTTTTCAGGTAATCCAGACCGCTCACCGCTTTTTGCCCTTTTAAGTCGCGGCCAAGTTTTGTGTTGCCCGGTTGCCAGGGCCAGGGGATGAACGCCGTGAAACCGCCCGTTTGGTCTTGTTGCAAACGAAGGCGCAGAAGGTGTTCGACACGGTCTTTGAGAGATTCGACATGACCGAACATCATGGTCGCGGTGGTGGGGATTCCCATGCCGTGGGCTTTTTCCATCACTTCAAGCCACTGATCGGTCGTGCATTTTTTGGGTCCGATTTGATTTCGCACCTTGTCCACCAGAATCTCGGCACCCCCGCCGGGAATGGAATCCAGCCCCGCCCTGTGCAAACGCTTTAAAGTCTCCTCAAGGGAAAGCTTCGATACCTGACTGATGTGAATGATTTCCGAGGGCGACAGGGCGTGCAGGTGGATGCCGTATTTTTCCTTGATCTTTTGAAACAGGTCTTCAAAATATTCGATTCCGAGATGGACATTATGACCGCCCTGCAGGAGAATCTGCCGTCCCCCCAGCGCCATTGTTTCCTCGATTTTTCCCCCAATGGTTTCAAAAGGAAGAACGTAGGCGTCGTCGTCTTTTTCTTTACGATAGAAGGCGCAAAAATCGCAATCGGTGACGCAGATATTCGTGTAGTTGATGTTGCGGTCGACGATGTAGGTGACGACCCGGTTGTCGCGTTTTCTGCGGGCGATGCGCGAAGCCACATTGCCGAGAAGAAGCATGTCGTTGGTGGAAAACAATGCCAACGCATCCTCACCGCTGATTCTTTCCCCGTCGAGGGCCTTTTTCAGGATCGCTTCTATCATAGGTCAGTGATCGCAGTGAATTTCCAGGCGGTTGTGATCCGGGTCGTTGAAATAGATGGATTCGCCATCGCCGCGTTTGACCGGGCCGCCGGCGATTTTGACATTGTGTTTTTTCAGTTCGTCAACGACTGCGGGAAATCGGTCGCGGTGGATTTTGAATGCCAGATGCAGGTATCCCGTTTCGCTCAACAGATCCATCGCGTCTTTCACTTCCAGGTCGGGCGCTTCAAACAGGGCGATCGCGGAGTTTCCCGTGTCCAGCATCAGGTGATTCAACCCTTTGGTGAACCGGTGGGTGACTTTGAACCCCAGCACCTCGGTATAAAACCGTTCCGCCCGGTCCAGATCTTTAACGTTCAGCGCGATATGATGTATTCCATCTAGTTTCATGGCGGGTCGGAGTGATGAGAGTTAATATGCGTCAGAGCGTGCCGTCGCCTGCACCCATCCCGGGTTGGTTGATCCCGTCGATTCCGGTATCTCCCAAAGGCTCCTCGTCCGTCAGGACGAAGATGTGATGACCGAACTTGGTTTTTACCGGACCCTGGACTTCGCGCACCGGCGCTTTCATTGCGGCCTCGTATAACTCGGGAGCGCTGGTATGAACCTCCAGCGGACCCAGGTCGCCGCCTTTATATCGGGACGAGCAGGCGCTGTATTTTTTCGCCATTTTCTGAAAGGCTTTGATCATGGGTTCGTACTCGTCGTAGGACTTCAGGTGCTCAAAAAGAACGTCGGCAATGTCCTTGGTGGTCAATACAATATGGCTGATCTGGACAAAACGTATGGGTGTGGACATGAGAAAATTAAAGAATATGCCAATTTTCCCGCCCAACGCTGAGGCCGAAAAATCAGGTTTATATCGTTTGCCGTGAGATAAAATTGTAGCGGTTTCCCAGAAATATACAAGGAATAATGAATTGCCCGGTGGAAAACCCTTCAGAGCAGAAAACGGACGTTGCTCTTAAAGCCGAGTACGAACAGGCCCAGAAATTTCAAACACCTCAGGCTTTATCGGAATAGTGATCCTCAATCGCCGTGACCAGAGCGTCTACCGTGTACTCCTCTGGGACGATCGTGACCTTCAAGCCATTCTCTCTGGCCGTGTCTGCGGTGATCGGACCGATGCAGGCGAAGGTGACGCGATCCAGATGGGGACGCAATTCAGGGCCGGTCAGTTCAAGAAAATGAGTCACTGTGGAGGAGGAGGTGAACGTGACGACATCAATGACCCCGTCTTGCAACCGGCGGGCCAGATCTTCGTTCGTCCGGGTGGGATGAATCGTCTGGTAAGCGGGGACAACATCCACCTGAGCGCCCATTTCACGCAGTCGGTCGGGCAGAATTTCTCTCGCTTTCAGGGCGCGAGGAATCAGAAAGCGTTTTCCCTGCACACTTTCCCCGCCCAGGCTTTCGATCAGTGATTCCGCTACAAAATTTTCAGGCACGCAATCCACCTGCATGCCAAATTCCAGGATGGCTTTTCCGGTTTTAGGACCGATGGCGTAAACACGCACTCCTTTCAATTCGCGGATGTCCTGACCGGTTTCTTTCAGCCGCCGCATGAAAAAATGGACGCCGTTGGCACTGGTGAAAATCAGGCCGTGGTATTTCGACAGACGGGTGAGGGCCTGATCGAGAGACGCCCAATCGGGCGGTGGAACGGTTTGAATGACCGGGAAGGAGACAGGCTCCGCGCCTTTATCCTGCAATAGATGAATCATGGAATCCGCTTGGCTTTCCTGGCGGGTGATCACCACCGTTTTGCCAAACAGAGGCAGGGTTTCAACCCATTCGATGAGCGGTTTCATGTTGACCACCTCCCCGATAATGGTCAACGCGGGAGGGGCGATATTTTCTTTCATCGCGATGTCAACGATGGTTTTTAGAGTTCCCGTCCAGGTTTTTTGCCGGGCCGTGGTCCCCCACTGGGTCACTGCGATGGGTGTGTCAGGGGCCTTGCCGAAGTGTATTAATTTTTCGCAAATTTTGGGGAGCTTGCGCGCCCCCATCAGAAAGACCAGCGTTCCCGAACGGCTGGCGATTTTTTCCCAATCGATATGAATGTCCTCCTGATTTTTTTCATTGCTCCCGGTGATGATAGTAACGGTGGAAGAAATATCCCGGTGGGTCAGGGGGATGCCGGCATAAGCCGCTACCCCGACCGGGGAGGTCACGCCGGGAACCACGGAAATGGGAAGTCCGGCTTTTTTCACAGCGATGGCTTCTTCACCGCCGCGACCAAAAATAAAAGGATCGCCGCCCTTAAGGCGGACCACAATTTTTCCCTGTCTGGCTTTGCTGATAAGAATCTCGTTGATTTCATCCTGCGGGATGCTGGCGTGTCCTGCTTTTTTACCGGCATAAATGGTTTCGGCATTCGGATCGGCAAAGCGCATCATGTTCCAGTTGACCAAATGGTCATAGACGATGACATCGGCCCTCTCAAGCCATTCTTTGCCTCTCAGTGTCAGCAGGCCTTCATCGCCGGGGCCCGCGCCTACTAAAATGACCCGGCCTTGTTTGGGGGAGGAATCAGTCATGGTGAGTGTGGATGAAGTTTGAAAGGGTCGCAAAATCTTCCAGAGACAACGTTTCTCCACGGCGGGAAAGGTCGATCCCCGCCAGGTGGACAGGATCGCTTTCCAGCTGAAACTGATCCTGCCAGTCTTTTAAATTATTTTTCAACATTTTTCGTTTATGCAAAAACGCCGCGTTGACGACTTTAAAAAAAGTTTTCTGATCGTTCACCTGGACCTGCGGGCTTGTTAAAGGGGTCAGTTTGACCAGAGAGGAGTCGATTTTAGGCGGTGGTGAAAACGCCGTTTTGTCGATTTCCAGCAGTCGTTCCACCTGACAGTGGAATTGGATAAAAACAGTGAGCGATCCGTATTCTTTTTGGCCCGGACGGGCGACCAGCCGGTCCACCACTTCTTTTTGCATCATCACCGTCATGTCAATGACGTGAGCCCGAAAATCGATCAACCGTTTGACGATGTGGGTCGCGGCGTAATACGGCAGGTTGGACACCACTTTGAACTTGGGCCCGACACAACCATAGTCGAACTTTGTAGCATCGGCTTCAATCAGTCGGAAATGGTCCTTCCCGTTGAATTTTTGTCGCAGTTCATCACACAGCTTGCCGTCGATTTCAAGAGCCGTCAATGGATTAGGCGAGTCCAGCAGGTACTGGGTGAGTATCCCCTTGCCGGGGCCGATCTCCAGAATCGTCTCTTCCGGGGAAATTTGAGCCAGCCGGACGATTTCCTCGGCGATGGACGTGTCTTTTAAAAAATTTTGTCCAAAAGGGCGTTTTTTCATTATCAGGAGACGACGCTGGCTTGGGAAAGTTCTGCCGCCTTTTTAAGAGCAACGATCAGGCTGTCTGGGGAGGCGGTTCCAGACCCCACAATATCGTAAGCTGTTCCGTGGTCCACCGATGTTCTCAGAATCGGCAGGCCGAGGGTGATGTTCACCGCCGTTCCTGCGGAATCCATTTTAATCGGGATCATGCCTTGATCGTGATACATGGTGATGACGGCGTCATAGGCTTCGAACTGATTGCGGATGAACAGGGCATCGGCGGAGAAGGGGCCATCGACCTGAATGTCCTCTTTTCGCGCCCCCTCCAGAGCGGGGATGATGGCGGTTTGTTCTTCGCCGCCAAAAATTCCGCCGTCGCCGCAATGCGGGTTCAACCCGGTGACCGCGATCTTCGGCGTCAAAGTTACATGACGGTGCAGCCACTGATGGGTCAATCGGATCGTCGTGAGTACGCGGTCCACCGTGATTTTCCCGGAGACCTGGTTCAAGGGGAGGTGCGTGGTTGTCAAGACAACACGCAGGTTTTTGCCGGCCAGCATTAAGGCGACGTCTTTTGTTCCGGTGAGCTTCGCCAGAAGTTCCGTGTGGCCGGGATAGAAAAATCCGGCTTTATGAATACTCTCCTTGTTGATGGGAGCGGTGGTGATGGCGGAGACTCGATGGTCCAGCGCAAGTTTTACCGCGACCTCAATGTATTGCACGGAAGCCTGGCCGCCCTCGGCTGAGGCGGCCCCTCGTATCAGATCCGGGGAAACATTGTCCAGGTCGAGAACATCGAGGGCGCCCGATTGAAACCGTGCCTGATCGGGAGATGAGACCGGATGAACGGTGATGGGCGTAGCCATTTGACGGGCAATGGATTCCAGAAAGCGGGCTGAGCCTATGACAATGGGCTGGCAGAAAAATATTTGTTCCTGAAAAGCTTTGACGATGATTTCAGGCCCAATACCAGCCGGGTCTCCCATCGTTATGGCAATGCGCGCTGTGTGTTTCAAAGCTCAGAATCCCTTATATGAGAGGATTGTCTTCAGGATTCCCGGAGGTGGTGCAGGGTTGAGGAAGATTCTCTCCCGATTCTCCTCGTCAAAAAGGAGAACCGGGAGAGATAAAAAATATTACTTTCTCAATTTGGTAATTTTTCCGGCGCTTTTCCCCGCCCCGGAAGGACGAGGGCTTGCCGCCAGAATTTCCTTGCTCACGGTCTTTTCGTATTCCTTGAAGTTTTCAACGAACTGATTTGCCAGCTCCTTGGCTTTCTTGTCGTAATCTTCCGGTCGTTTCCAGGTATTCCGCGGATTGAGGACTTCACTGGGCACACCTTCCACCTTTTCCGGAATATGCAATCCAAAAACCGGATCTACGAAGGTGGTCACTTTGTCGAGTTGTCCTTCAAGAATGGCTTTTATCATGGCCCGCGTGTGGACGATTTCCATCCTGGTTCCAACGCCGTAAGGCCCCCCGGTCCAGCCGGTATTGACCAGCCAGCAAGAGACATTGTGCTTGGCGATTTTTTCGCCCAGCATATTGGCGTAAACGGAAGGGTGCAGGGTCATGAATGGAGCGCCGAAGCAGGTGCTGAATATCGCCGAGGGTTCGCGGCTCAAGCCTTTTTCGGTTCCCGCGATTTTGGCGGTGTAGCCTGAGATAAAATGGTACATCGCCTGCTCGGGAGTCAGTTTGGCCACCGGCGGCATGATGCCGTAAGCGTCGCAAGTCAGCATGATGACATTTTTCGGATGACCTCCCGCCCCGGACAGAGTGGCGTTCGGAATATGCGATATGGGGTAGCTCGCCCGGGTATTTTCGGTGAGGCTGGAATCGTCGAGATCCAGACGGCGCGTGAAGTCATCGACCCGAACATTTTCCAAAATAGTCCCGAACCTGCGGGTGCACTCGTAAATGTCTGGTTCCGCCTCTTTTGACAGGCGAATGACCTTGGCGTAACAACCGCCCTCAAAATTGAAAACACCGTCGTCGCTCCAGCCGTGTTCATCGTCACCGATCAGAACCCGGTCTTTATCGGCGGAAAGCGTGGTTTTTCCGGTTCCAGACAGACCAAAGAAAATGGCGCTGTCGCCGTCTTTCCCAATATTGGCGGAACAATGCATGGACAATACGTTGTCTTTATGCGGAAGAATGTAATTGAGCACGGAGAATATGGACTTTTTGATTTCTCCGGCGTAGCTGGTCCCGCCGATCAAAACAAGTTGTTTGCCGTAATCGACGATCACGAATACTTCGGAATTGGTTCCGTCGATGGCGGGAATCGCCTGGAACCCTGGAACGTGAATGACGGTGAACCCTGGGTCATGGGATTCCAGCTTTTCGGTCTCGGTGATCTTGATAAACATGTTTCTGGCGAACAGGCTGTGCCACGCTGTTTCCGTTATGACGCGGATATGGAGTTGATGATTAGGATCGGCTCCGGCGCAACAATCCTGAACGAAAATCTCCCGGCCCTGAAGATAGGCTAAAATTCGTGAATGCAAGGCGTCAAACTGTTCAACGGTGAAAGGCCGGTTGATTTTCCCCCACCAGATATTTTCCTGGCTGGAAGACTCCTGAACGATAAATTTGTCGTTGGGGGCTCGTCCGGTATATTCTCCTGTTTGGACGCAAATAGGACCCAGGTGAGAAAGAATACCCTCGGATTTGCGTATAATATTTTCGTAGAGGTCCGGGGTTGAAAGATTCCAGTGAACTTGCTTGAAATTTTTTATTCCATGTTGCTCTAAACCAACCTGATGCTTGAGGCCTTTCTCGGGCATTTAATTTTCTCCTTTATCCAGGACAATGTATAAAATATTGAAAAAACGGCAATTCCCCCTCTAAGGGCTGTGCAATTAAAATATAATAACCATTTGATATCATTAATTTTAACATATAATTCGCAGAGGAGAAGGTATAATTGGCCTCCCGCCGGTTATTTTCCCTTTTTATGGGAAATATTCATAGCAAAAACCATAAACTTTTGGTAAAAAATGGAAATTTCTGCAAATGACAATTCCTCCGACACAGATACATTCGAAATTCTTGCCAAAGCCCGGAGCCGGTTCAATGAAATTTATGTGATTCAAAATGGACTCAGGCGCGAAATGTGGTTCAAAGGCGGGGGCAGTTTTTTTCTGCAAAGCCGGATGGACACCGGGACCCGGAAACTCCCCATTTTGGTTTATTCCAGAATGATGTTGTCTTCTTTGTTGTTTCAGCAGTCACCCAAACGGATTTTGATGTTGGGTCTTGGGGGAGGGTCCATTTCAAACTTCCTGCATCACCGCTATCCCGAGGCGTGCATCGACGTGGTCGAGGTGGACTCAAAAGTCATCAATTTATGTAAAAAATTTTTCTATTTGAAAGAAACCGAAAATTATCGCTTGCACGCGATGGACGCCCGAGTGTTTGTGCAAAACCAGATCGGCAGAATTTCATATGACCTGATCCTGCTGGATGTCTTTAAAAGCAGTTCCGTTCCTTATCATCTGAAGACCAAAGAATTTTACCGGCAAATTCGGGATATTCTGAATCCTCAGGGCGTGGTCGCATCAAATCTCTATGGGAAAAGCAATTTACTCAAGCCCGAGGACCGGGTGACTTTCGCCAGTGTTTTTCGCAGTCTTTATTTCTTTGAAGACCCGGATCGAGTCGCCACGGTCTTGATTGCGGCTGACCATGAGCCATCCTGGTCGCAAAAGGAAGTGCAATCCGCGGCAAGAAAATTTATCGGGGGCATGCCATTTTCCATGCCCGAACTGGCAAACATGTACAAGCCGGATTTATTGGAAAACGCCGAAGCAAAAGTCTTCTCGGATGATTTTTCAAAGCAGGATTTTTCCAAGGCGGTGGAAGATAACAACACCCGTCAGGGAATCGATTTTCCCTATCCCATCAAGAGCCACGCCTGAGATCAAGAACCTGAACGCGGAAATTTTCGAAGTCCGCTACGATCAATTGCTGGCTCAGGATGGCAAGCCCGGCTACTTTGCCGAATTGTCCCAGGCGCTGTCCCGGATTATTTATTACGGAAATAATTTCCAACCGGTCATTTAACTGGAGAATCCGGTTGCTCCAGTAATCCGTGGCGAAGAACCCGTGTTCGGGATGGCTGGCGATAAAATAAATCTCTCCAAAACCAAGGCCTTCCTTTTTGAGTCCGCAAATAAACTTTCCGTCTTTGTTGAAAAATTTTAGCAGATAAGAAGATTTGTCTCCGATCAGGTAGTCTCCATTTTCCAGACAGTGAACGCTGACCGGCTCCGAAAGGTCGTGATCGAAGTTTTCCCTGATTATTGAGTCTCCATCGGGCGAGAAAACTTGAATTCGGTTGTGAGTGGGGTCGGCCACCCAAATCTGATTTAGAACGTCGATGGAAAGCGAAAATATAGGGCCCAGTCGCGGGTCGTCACTTTCCCGGTCTCCGAAAGACAAGAGGAATTCCCCTGCGGGGTTGAATTTTTGAATGCGGGTATTTTTTTCATCGGCCACATAAATAAACCCCTGGCGGTCAACTTTTATATCGGTCGGATAATTGAAAAATCCGGGAGAGTTGCCCATACCGCCGAATTGGTTTTTGTAAATGCCCCGACTGGAAAACCGTAGCACCTGATGGTTTTCATAATCTGTGACCATAATATCGTTTTCAGGAGTTGTGGCGATTCCATAAGGCTGGCGTAAGTTGCGGGTCATCGGACCGCTATTCGCAAAGGAAAACCAGTGGCCGGGAGAATTTGTTTCTTTTGGAATATTATCCGGTGCACAAGTTTTTTCAAACTCGAGAATACGATTCACCTGATTCAGGATTTTGAAATTGCGGTTCAAGACGGCGTCCAGATTGTCCTGCCGAGGCTTCAGGGCGGCCAGACGGTCATTAACTTTGAGCGTCTGGTTCAATTCCTCGATCGTTTTATTTTCGTCGCCTGAATTCAGGATTCCGTTCAATCGGGAGGCTTCAAAGGAGAGTGTTTTTCTCTCCTGGATATCTCGGTTAATCGTTTCTTCCAGTCCCCGGTAATAAGAGTTTAGATCTGTGAGCAGTCGCGCACCCGCAGACCGGGTTTTGTCCGAGCAAATTAAAATGCCGGTTCCAAGGGCGAGGCGAAAGAGATTATTGGCCTCGTTTATTTCCATCGTCAAGGCCATGCGCTTTAAGACACTGATTTGAAAATGGACCACCGCAAGGTCGTTCTGCAGAGTGATGGGGGCCTGTTTGTCCTCAGGGTTGACCCGGTTCGCCTTGGTTTCCACCTCATGCTTTTGCCCGGACAGGGTTTCAAGCTGCTGGAGCGTTTCAAGGAATTTGGATTCGTAAGCCCGCTGGTTTTCCAATAGACCCCAGAGAGTTTTTATGAGTTCGGCGTCCTCACTCAAAACAATGTCCACTGAAAAGTGCAAGTGACCCCAGGACAGTCCCGAATTTGTTTTTCGTAAGCGCATTCCCTCCGTCAGTAAAGGTTGCGCCATTTCTTTTAACGTCAGGTTTTCTTCATCGAAGGCAACGGGTTTGAGGTCCGCCAGGGTCAAGTTGCCGGGCTGAGTGTCTGTGTCGGCACGCCTTTGAACCGCCCCAAGGTCGATCAGGTCTTTGAGAAGGGTTTCAAGCGACCGGTGAAGATGACCTTCCTCCTGAAACCCCAGTAAAATTTTAAAAAACTTTTCCGAGTCCTGGGGTTCAAAGAATTGTCTTTTTAAGGTTTCTTTGATTTCATGATGCTGGGGAAATTTTAGGGCCGCACCTTTGATACCTGCCAGAAGACTGCGTGTCTCGAAATGGAATTGCCTGAGAACGTCCATTATCCTGGCGTTGGAGTTGGACCGGATGAGGAAAGTCTCCCACTTTCCTTCCTGCCCCTCCGATTGCGCAAAAGATTCCATCATGGTTTTTTCATTTTTCTCCCTGGCTTCCAGCAAGCGGATCACCTGTTTGCCCACACGGGCCAGGTGACTTTCCGCGAAGTCCACGCAGGTTTTTAAGCGGGACTCGCCGAGGGGGGCGTTGATGACATTGCCGAAGAACTCGGCTCCCTGTTCCACGACTTTTCGGTACACATAGAAAATGTGGCGCAATTCCCTGAAACGGGCTCTGTCCAGAGTTTCCGCCTGATATAGATTTTTATTGAAGACCGAGGGATCGTCGCATTGCTTGAGAACTTGTTGCTGTTCGGCAAATAACAGCTGGTTGTGACTGACTGCGGCTTCTTCCCATTCGGCATGCGCGGTCAGCACATTTTCACGAACGGCATCCAGGTGGCGGGAGAAAATTTCGAACCCCTGTAACAGTAAACTTTCGTTTCCGATGTCCTCCGTTTCAACAGAAAGACGACTGAGTTTTAGCAGAAGGTCTAACGCAATATTATTTTCCGTATTGATATTTTTTTCAAGCAGTTGACGAACAGCGTTCTGGCAGGGGGCAAGGGCATTTTCATCGTCCTGATCATTTTGCGTCTCAGGGTGGGTTGTATGCGGAAGTTTAAATGCCGTCACTTCGGTGGCGAAAGTCAGTCCGACGTACAATGTTCCGTCGGAAGCAATGGCCGTGAGGCCCGGTGCCTTGAGCGGAACCGCGTTTTCGGATTCCCTCAATTCATACAGAAATTGTCCGTTGGACGAAAACACCTGAATCCGGTCGTTGTTCAGGTCGGCGACGTATAAAAGACCGTCGGGACCCACGGAAACAGAAAGTGGATATTCAAATTGCCCCGTATTTTTTCCCCGTTCCCCAAAAGCGAGGACAAGATTCCAGCGATTGTCGAACTTTAAAATTCGGTGGTTGCCGCTGTCGGAAATAAAATAGTTTCCGTGACGGTCGGAGGCGATGGAAGTCGGAAACTCAAAAGCCGGGGGGGTGAATAAACTCTTGGGAGTTTCATAACAGCAGGCCAGTTCTTCTTCCAGCTCCGTTCCCCGGCCTCCAATCCAGCCACGCGATTCTCCTTCATGACTGAAAATTTGTATTCGGTGGTTGTAGCGTTCAACGACGAGAATGTCTGTGTTTGGGGCGATAAAAATATCGTAGGGTTCGTTGAGTTGGTCTTTATCTTCCCCACAGGAGCCGAAGCTGAATAGATGATTGCCCTCAGCGTTGAATTTTTGGACCCGATGGTTCCAGCTGTCCGCAATATAAATGTTTTTCTCCCGGTCTGAGGCGATTCCTTTTGGGTAGTGAAATTCACCCGGCCCATTGCCTTTGCCGCCGAAACTTTTTACAAGGGTCTGGTTGGCATCGTAGATCTGGATGCGGTGGTTGAAGTCGTCCGCAAGGATGAGGTTTCCATTTAAGGTGCAATGAAAACCAGAGGGGGGAGATAGCTCTTCGCCGTTGGCTCCTGAAGAACGGAATGCAGAACTAAATTGAGCGGCGCAATTTTCTTTGGGTGCGGAGGGCTTCATGGAAGGTGATTGAATGATTCTGGCGTGACCAGCATATCACTGGACGTTAGAAAAGCATTTAATCACACTTGAATCCCGAACACAATCCACGCCGATCCCCTTTATTCGGTGATGATGATTTTTTCTATGTCTGTATCCGGGATCGTCCTGGAGCATTGAATACGGAACCTGCGCACCAGCATGGGAAAGAGCATCTTCAGGGCTTCCAATTTCGATTTTAGCAGGACGATTCCCTGCCCCCGGTAAGAAAAATATTTGATGTCTTCCAGCTGGTGTTTGAGGATGGAGAGGAAATTTTTGCAGTACATTTTCAGCGAAAAGTTTTTAATGAGCACGAGCACGTCATTTCGTTTGCAGAGGAAAACGTAACGGTCGCTGTAAAGCCCCACCGTGGCGGTTCCGATGTGATAGACCTTGGCTTTCGGCAGATACACGGTTTGAAATCCCTGCAATTGACTGCGCATGTTCAAATCGACGTCTTCCGCGAAGATAAAAAAATCCTCATCGAAAACTCCAATCTGATCGAACAGTTCCCGGCGGTAAATTCCAGCACCCGCGCAGGCTCCAAAGACGAAATCCTCGTTTTCGTATTGTCCGATGTCCTTTTCACCCTGACCGCGACCGCCGCCTGCCGACCAGGCGTGGAACAAGTCCCCCGTGTTATAAAATACGTCGCGTTGATCGAGAAACATCATTTTAGTGGTTCCCATCCCGCATTCAGGATGGCGCTCCATCCCCTGATAAAGCTCGGTCAACCAGTCCGGCTCGACCTCAATGTCGTTGTTCAGCAGGCAGATGTATCGGCCCTTGGCCGCTTGGATGCCGCGATTGCAGGCGACGGCAAAACCCAGATTTTCCGGGAGTTTGAGCAGGCGTATCCAGGAATATTTTTCTTCCATCAATTCACGCGATCCGTCCACCGAACCATTGTCCACAACGATGACCTCAAAATCGTCGAAGGTCGAGCGTTTGAGGGAGTCCAGGCACATACCTATGAACCGCAGTCCGTTCCAATTGGGCACGATGACGCTGACCTGTGTGCCGCCGGCCTTTGGATTGGTGCCAATGCGGGCGTTCGTTTTATTGATGACCGATTGAATTCTGCCGGTTGCTGAGTTGTTCATTTTGATAATTTCTCCCTGCGCTACGGTGTCAGGTGGGTGTGCGATTTCGAATTCAGTTCCACCAGTATTTTTCTGGCGCCCTCATGCCCAGGGTCCAGCTCAAGGCATTTTTGCGCGCACTGCTCCTTGTTTTCTCCCCGGGACAGCCGCGCCCGGCGAAACCACGCCCTGGCCTGAATGTGTGGATAGACTTTGGAGCAGGAGGTTAATTTTTTAAAAAGGCTGAAAGCATTTTCCGGCTCCCCTTCCCGTTCCAATGCCGAAGCCCTGGCATAAATGAGGAACGGGTTGTCCGGGTCTTGTCGCAAATAATAACTGAAGGTCTCGGATTCAGGGCGTGACTTTTTATTCATCCGGGCAATGGCGCCCGCCACGCTGGTTTTCATCCACTCGCGGTCCGGTTTGCTGGCGATGGTCTCAGCTTCCGCGTGCAGTCTTTGCAATTGTTCCCTGTCATTGAGATTTATCAGAGATTCCAGCAAGGCTTGCCAACAATCGTGGCGTTTGGGGAACAGGGTGCGGAACCGCTCGAATTCGTTCACAGCTTGCTGGTGCTTGTTTTGCTTTTGATGGATCAGTGCCTGAAGAAAAAGCGCTTCGTCGTTTTTGCCGAAGCGCAGGATTTCTTCAAAAATCAAATCCACGGCCTCGTCCAACTGACCGAGCTTGATTTTTTGTCGGGCAAGCAGGAGGCGCACCGGTGAGTGCAGGGGCTCTTTCAACAGGCCGCCTGCAAATGCTGTGATGGAATTTTCAAGTTGCCCTAATTGGCTATAAATTTCTCCAAGATAAATGAGACCCCGTGAGTCGCCAGGGTTCAGCCGGGTCAGTTTGAGGCACTCCCTCAAAGCGGTGACGGTCCGGCCCTGCTCAAGGTCGGTCCGGTCGATGGCCGGGGCGTGCCAATCAGCCTCGGTCAAAGTCTGCATGCGGCGCATTTTTTCCTGCCAGGGCAAAGCGAGAGGGTCTTCGGCCACCGAGGAAAACCCGGTCAATCGGTAAACCGGAAACCTGGCCAGGACAACTTTGATCAGCTGATAGCGCAGACCCGTTATTTTCTCCAAATATTCCACGTCGAGATCGGTAAAGGTTTTGATCAGATAGACGGGCTTGTGACGAATCAACCCGCCGATCACTCCGTCATGAAACCCTTCCAGCGCTTCGGTGTCCCAGGGCCCGATGCTATGATGCAGGTAATTGTCCGCCGCCGGCAGGCCGGTCAGATGATAGAGCTGGGAAAACGTCCCCCAAACGAAAATTCTGGCGCCCCGCTCGCCTCGCATTCGGGTGAGGCGTTTTAAAAGTTTGCCAAGATGAGGGAGATAAATGTATTGATCGAATTTTTCGTACCGTGCCAGAGTTTTTTTATCAGTTGGGCGTAAATAGAAAGGCAGAAGGTTTTTAATGTTCCAGATGGCACAGGAGAGAAAAATCAGCCCGGAGACGATTTGGACTTTGGCTTCCTGCCTGGAAATAAAATCGACTAGAAGACCACACCCCAGCGCCAGCCAGGAAAGCCACGGCAGGTAATGGTAACGCGAGAAAGCGCGCTGACAAACGATCATCGCCAGAGTGACGGCGGTGAACGCCCCTAGCCAGATGCCGTGGTCCCCGAAAAAAGACAGGAACAAACCGGGCAGGCCCGCGACCCAGAGCGGAAGGGTCTGGGCAATCAACTGGCGCACCTCCCTCAGCCTGTTGAAGTACATGGCCTTGGTCTGGCTCAGGCGCAACGTCGTGGCCATGCGGGTCTGCATTTGTTTGCGGGCCAGGTCATCCCAGAACCCCATTTTATATTCGATCAGGTTGGAGAGAATGATCGGCCCGGAGGTCGCGAGTATGAATAAGGTCAAGGCACCGAATCCGTATTGATAGGCGACTATAAGCGACAGGACAGCCGGGTAAAGGCCGGTGGTGAATTTGGGAATCGTCGCGAGACCAAAACACAGACCGGCGTAAATCACAAACTCCGGTCCTGCCGTCAAAAGGGAAAAGCCCAGCAAGGTGAAGGGAATGTAAAATTGTTCGTGGTTGAAGGAGCCCGCCGTGAGATCCGGGGAGGTTCCGTAAAACGCGTGCAGAAGACCGCCAACGAAAGCCGCCCAGGGGTCAGCGGTCACTAGTAGCACAGCGAAAAAAACCGCCATCGACCCGCCGACATGAAAAACCGTTTGCAGGTGGCGGATTCTTTCAATCCCTCCTTCGGGGTGCTTAAAGAGTTTGTCCATGAGAAGCATCCGCCAGATGGGAATGCCGATGATTTGCAGATCCCTTTTCCATTGGAATCCTTTGCCAGCGAACCGGGCTCTGTAGGTATAGATGGAAAAATCGTCATCCAGAGGAAAACGCAAAAAGGGGCGGCGGGACAGAATCCCCGTCAAGGCGATGAGGATAAGGAATGTGGTCGTTTGCAGGTCCATTGGTATTTAAAATTAGCGACGAACTTTACTTAACAGAGCCTGAAAATTCCAGACTGGCGTGGCGCTGAATTCAAGCGCACTTCTGCATTTCTTATAGATCGGCAAAAATTGAATTTTGCTTGAGGAGAAAATTTTTTATATTTACCGGTTGTCCAGGAAATTTGCGGGAAAATCAGTTGGTTTTCGGATTGGGAGAGTGATTTTCCCGAGTCGGAGTTTTCAAGAAAAAAAGTTTCAGCTTGAGGGAGATAGAGTCTTCAGCCGCCAGAGGCGCACGACCTTTCATTTTGATCCACAGGGACTGGAAAATGCCCGCTAAAAAAGTCAGACGGTAAAGGGACCGCAAAAGAAAATTCCAGGTGCGGGAATAATATTTGCGATAGAAATACAAATTGCTCTTGTAGGTTTCGAGAATCACTTTTGCTCTTATTTCCGGTTGATGCGTGCTTTGTCCGAGCAGGTGTTTGACATGGGTCTCTGGAAAATAGCAGATTTTGTGACCGAGACTGCGGGCCCGCCGGCAGAAATCGTCTTCCTCATTGTATAAAAAATAGTTTTCATCGAGGAGACCTGTGGATTCAAAAAGCTGTCTGCGAATGACAAAGCAGGAACCGCCGACCACCTGCACTTCTCCAGGTTCCCAGGCACCCATTTTTTTTAATTCGTGCGCGGGATGGTATCGTCCAATTATTTTTAAGGCCGCGTCCCAGGCGGTGTCCTCCCACAACCGCATCGGGCAGGGAGTGCCGTTGATATCGAGAATCTCCGGACTCAAAATGGCGAACTGAGGGTGGTCGTCGAGATAGCGGACGATTTTGGCAAAACAGTTTTGGGTCAACAGGGTGTCGCTGTTGAGCAAAACGGTGTATCTGCCACGGGCGATTCTGATGGCCTGATTGTTCGCGGACGAGAACCCCAGGTTGTCTTTATTCTCGATGAGCGTCACTTTCGGGAATCCTCCTTTAATGGCCTGCTGACTGCCATCGGCGGAATCATTGTCCACCACTAGAGTCTCGAAAGATATCCCCTCGGTGTGGGCGTGGATCGATTTTAAGCAGTCAAGGACGATGTCTCGGGTGTTGAAATTAACGATGATGATGGACAGGTCGCAGGTCGGGGGCTCTGGAAACTGGAAAGAAAGCGGGTTCGGTGTCAAAAGGCGGTCTCTGGGTCAGGAATTTGAAATTTTCTAAACGCTTAACAACTCCAATACAATTTTTTGATACTTTATCATGGATTGGCGCTATTGCTTTCCCTGAAGAAATTGGGGAAAATGCCGGGTCTGTGAAAGTTTATTAAACCAAGGAGTTTTTTGATGTTGGATGAATTGAAAAAAGGATGCGAGGATTCCCGAAGGAAGATCGATCTTTTGAGGGGGTATCTTTGACGTTGACCATAATTTGAAGGAGATAGAAACCCTGGATGAACAAGTGGCAAAGCCCGGATTTTGGAACGACAACGAAACGGCGCAGAAAGTTCAGCAAAAACGATCTCAATTGCAAAGGACGGTGAACGCCTGGAACGATCTCAACAAGGAATGCGAGGACCTGGGAGCCATGATCGAACTCGCGGAAGAGGATGGGGATGAGTCCCTCAATGCGGAAATAGGGTCCGCTGACACCGCGCTCAGGGAAAAGGTCCAGCAAACGGAATTGCAGGCAATGCTGTCCGGGGACAGCGATGTCAACAACGCCATCATGACCATAAACTCCGGCGCCGGAGGGACGGAATCACAGGATTGGGCGCAAATGCTTTTGAGGATGTACACCCGCTGGGCGGAACGCAATGGCTACAAAGCTGAAATTCTGGACATGCAGTACGGAGATGAGGCGGGGATCAAAAGCGCCACGGTGAATTTCACCGGGGACTATGCCTATGGTTATTTGAAGGCTGAAATTGGCGTGCATCGGTTGGTCCGCATTTCTCCTTTTGATTCCAATAAACGCCGCCATACTTCATTTGCTTCCGTGTTTGTTTACCCGGAAGTCGACGATGAAATTGACATTGAAGTTAAGGATGAAGATCTCAGGATAGATGTTTACCGGGCTTCTGGGCCGGGCGGGCAGGGTGTCAACACCACCGATTCGGCGGTTCGACTGACCCATGTGCCTTCGGGGATCATCGTTCAGTGCCAGAACGAGCGGTCGCAGTTTAAAAACAAAGCGTCGGCCCTCAAGGTGCTGAAGTCACGATTGTATGAGTTTGAACTGGAAAAACAGGATGAGGAAAAACGGTCGCTGGAGAAACAAAAGAAAAAAATCGAATGGGGCAGTCAGATCCGCTCTTATGTTCTGCACCCTTATCGCATGGCCAAGGACCTCAGGACCCAGGTTGAAATGGGCAATGTGGACGCGGTTCTTGATGGCGATTTGAATGCCTTCATTGAAGCCTTTTTGATGCACAGCAAGAGCCAGGAAACCTGAGAATAGAAAAATGAAACCAATCTTACATCCCAGACTGGTCAATGATGTTTTTGGCGATCCCGGTCTCCAGGTGAACTTTCTTTATGAAAAACGCGCTCTCCTGTTCGACCTGGGGGATATTTCCGCCATTCCCAACAGCGTTCTCTTGAAGGTCTCAGATGTCTTTGTCAGCCACACTCACATTGACCATTTTATCGGCTTTGACCACTTATTGCGCATCGTTTTTGGACGCGGAAAAACATTGCGCCTGTATGGGCCTGAAAATTTTATTGCCAATGTGGAAGGCAAGCTGGCTGGTTTCACCTGGAATCTCGTCGATAAATACAGCCAGTCTATTTGTCTTGAAGTCGTGGAGGTCCGTGAAGATCATTTGCGTAAGGCGCGGTTTCGGGCCATCGACAAATTCAAGCGGTCCGAAGAAAGCCAGGAACCTTTTGAAAACGGTGTTTTGCTGGCCGAGCCTTCGTTCACCGTGCAGACCGCTATTCTGGAGCACCGCGTTCCCTGCCTGGGGTTTTCCGTGAAGGAGATGTTTCACGTCAATGTCCGAAAAGACCGATTGGATGCTTCCAGTTTTTCCAGCGGTCCCTGGTTGAATGAGTTGAAGCGGTTTATTTTTGAAGGCAAGCCGGATGACTTTATGGTTCCCGTCCCGGTCAATGGAGGCAAAGAAATAAAAGAGATGGCTTTGGGACCGTTGAAAGAAGATTTGATATTCACATCTCCGGGGCAGAAGATCGCTTACGTGACCGACACCGTTTACAACGAGGAAAACAAAACCCGCATCGTGAACTTGATTGCCGAGGCGGACGTTTTTTTCTGTGAATCGCCTTTTCTTGCCGAAGAAGAAGAGCGCGGTGCGGAAAGACGGCATTTGACCTCCCGGCAGGCGGGACTGCTGGCGGGGGAAGCCGCAGTCAAGCAGTTGCGGACCTTTCATTTCTCGCCAAAACACAAGGGGCGTGAGTCTCAATTGCAAAAGGAAGCGCAGGACGCGTTTCAAGAGATAAAAAACGCCAGGAAAGATTCTTCACCGAAAAAAAATGACCCGCATCTGACATGAAACAAAAGCTGTCTCTCCTGGCGTTATTGTCTTTGAAGCTGAAACAAATCATGTTTCCGGGGTCGCAGGAATTTTGGGAAGACAGGTATTCACTGGGAGGGAACTCGGGTCAGGGGTCCTACGGGAAATTCGCCGAATTCAAAGCCGAAGTCCTGAATGATTTTGTCGGAAAAAAGGCCATCCTCTCCATCATCGAGTTTGGATGCGGGGATGGGAACCAGCTCTCCCTTTTCAATTACCCCGAATACATCGGACTGGATGTTTCTCCTACCGCCATTTCTCTTTGCAGGGAAAAATTTGCCCGAGACAAGAATAAAAGTTTTTTCCTGTACAGCCCCTCTTGTTTTGTGGATCGTCAAAATATTTTTCTGGCGGACCTCGGTCTTTCGCTGGATGTCATTTATCACCTGGTGGAAGACGATGTGTATCATGCCTATATGGACCATCTTTTTTCGGCGTCCAGAAAATTTGTGATTATTTACTCCAGCGATAGGGATCAGGCGGGAGGGGCGCATGCCCGCCATGTGCGGCACCGGAATTTTTCTAAAAGAGTGGAGGAATATTTCCCGGACTGGAAATTGCGGGAGAAAATCAGGAACCCGTATCCGGGCAAAGGCGATTTCGGGCAGGGGTCGTTTGCCGACTTTTTTATTTTTGAAAAGATCGGATCTTCATGACCTTCGGAACCCATTAATTTTTTCAGGCAACCACTCGATGAGGATTGGGATGTTTTTTCTGGATTTTGGGTCCCTCTGGGTCCTTGCATACCTGCTGGTGGGAAGGTTGCAAGTGATTCCCTCTATCGCCGAAAAGGTAGCCCTTGCCTTTGCCTGGGCTTTGGGTTTAAAAAGCCTGGTTATTTATGCGCTGGTGATTTTGGGCCTGACCGGGAGTCTTTGGGTTCCATTGGCAGTGAGCCTTGGCGCTCTTGTTGTCGCGGTTGTTTTTCGATGTCGGCCCTCCTCTCATTCGATTACCCAAACGCACCCCGAAGATAAAACCCCCTTCCTGATTTTGATGACGATTCTGATCCTGGGAATTTTATTTTGTTTTAGTTTAGCTTGCGCCTTTTATTTCCCCATCACCGAAGCGGACGGAATCTGGTATCACATCCGGGGAATGGTTTTTTTGCAAGAAGCCGGATTCGATTCAGAGACCGTTGTCTCCCAGTTTCGCCAATATCCGCCTTTCATGTCGTTGCTGTTTGCCTGTTTAATGTCGTTTGGGGTGGACCCTGTAAAGATAATTTTTCCTTTCATCTACTTATGCCTGCTGGTCATTTTTTATTGCCGAATTTTAGCGGTTACGGAAAGCCATAAGATCGCGGGCGGGTTCACCCTCATTCTTGGGACCACGCCTTATGTTTGGTGGCACAGTTTTTTACCCTTCCTTGATCTCACGACGGGTTTTTATTATTCCATCGGCGCCTTGTACTGGTTTGCCCTGATTCAAACTATTTTGAGCGCAAAACAGGATAAGGAAACCTCGAATCCCTCCACATGGGCCTTTCTAAGCGGAACCTTATTCGGGCTTGCAGCCTGGAGTCGGCTGGAATTTCTTCTCTACAACGCGATCCCCGTTTTACTTTTGATTTATGTTCTGGATCGAAACGACACCTTCAATAAAAAGCAGAAAAATAAAATCCTGCTTTGTCTGGCCGTTCCCTCACTGATTTTTTCCACCCTGTGGTTTTTGACGCTGGCCGGGTTTGATTCCCCCGTAGAAAAGCGGGTCCTCGCGGTCGGTTTGGCAGGGATGGGGATGTGGCTACTGGTTCTGGCAAATTTAAAATGGAACTTTCATTTACATAAAACGCGATTGATTGGAATAGGAGTTTTGGCGGTGGTTGGGTATTTGGCGTTGATGCTGACAGGAGGCCCGCAATCGGTATCCCTTGGCAAAGCCTTTTCCATCACCTTGATCCGGTCGATCAGCGTGCATGCTTTTTATTCATGCACCCTTTTCCTTGGGATATTTTTGTTATTTGAGAAATTTAAAAACCGGTCCGAACCCGAAAAACTGCTGGGCTGGTTTCTCCTATTTTATCCGCTGGTGCATTTTTTGATCTTCTCTTATTCCGAACCGAAATGGACAGACCTTTCCACCTATATAGAAGTCCTGCTGATTCACCCCGGACATTCGATCAATCTGTCAGACACGCGCGGGATGCTGGCGTTTTATCCGATCCTGATATTTTTTATTTCCGGGTTGCCATTGATAAGGAGGAGTTTCAGAAATGCGTGATGGACGGTGGGTGCGGACAATCGTGGCGGGCATTGTGATCGGCAACCTCATCGTTCTTGCCAAATTTTTCATGGTCCCCAGGATGCAGTTTTTCCCAGCGCATACCGGTCTCACCCGGCAATTGACGGAAACCCCAGGTCCACAGGACATGCCCAACCAGCTAGGCAAGACCTATGCGGTGGCCAACCGGATTCAAGAATTGACTCCAATTGAGGCGACTGTTTTTGTGCCTCCGGGAGACAGGCTGGACGGATCGTTTCGTTCGGCTGTGACCCAGGTTCTTTATCCCCGGAAAATAATTTTCGGAGAGAATGAAAACTTTAAAGGCGAGTTGAAAAAAGGTTTCAAGAATGAAGCCGCTTATTTCGTTTATTCTCCAGAATGGCAACCTGATTTTTGCGAAGAGCCGTCGCGTGTCGAACTGACGAATTTCGGATTTGGCATGTGCCGTCTGGCCCGGTAAAGCAGGAAAGGGTCAGGTTTTATCCACTTGAGAAGGTGAAGGGACCAGGAGATTTTTAAAATAAAGTGTGAAAAACAGGGTCAGAAAAAATACGAAAACCCGATCGAGAGTCGTGGCCAGCAATCCTTCATTGAATCCCGTTCCCGCAAGTTCCGATAATAAACCGACGGCGATCTCTCGGGTGCCAATATCGCTTTGAAACAGGGGAAGGGCAGAAACAAATATCATCACGGTGGTGAATAAGAAACAATGCACCAGCGGAACCTCCAGATGCAAAACCTTGCAGGCGACGAAAAATCGAAGAGACGTCAGCACGATCAACGCAATATTATGGGCGCATAAGGTTAAGAAAAGGCGTCGATCTTTCAGGATACGGCTGAGCGCGTCCACCGCTCGAATCAGAGCGTCCAAAGCTTTGTGGTTTTGCCTCTTGAACCTGGGAGCAAATTGAATGGCAAGAAAAAGCACAAGGACGAGAAATAGATAAGCCAGGGCGACCCAGTGAAAATCATTCACCGTCACTGTCATCAGGTAAAAACTGATGACGCATCCCAAACCTCCGCTCATGAAAAACAGGATCAACTGATCCGCCCCCAGAGATCCCAGAAAGGACATGTAACTAAAGTCGTGTTTTCTTTTTAAATAATTGGATGCCGCGAGGGAACCCGCCTTGAAAAAGATATTGTTCAGGGTGGTGGTGATCGACGACAAGCCAAACCATTCTCTGGCTGAAAGTTTCAATGAAAAAAAACGGGTCAGTTGATTTAATTTTGAGCCGTTCAAGGTGACGGAAAGCACGACCAGAAAAAAAATAACGCCGAATTGGGCTATGGAAATTTCGCGGACAATGACCAACTGGTCTTTGTACCGGCCCAGGAAAAATATAAAAACTCCCAGTAGAGTCAGGGTGATTAGATACTTGATGGTTTTTAGCAAGGAAAGAGACACTTGTTCATTTGGGTGCAGGGGGTTTAAGGTTTTTTCTTTGGTAAAAGCCGCACGTCAGGGAGTAGTGCTGATGATCTGACCGTAGGTTTTAAGAAACCGTTCGGCAATTGTTTCCCAGGAGTATTCTTTTTTCGCCAGTCTCAGGCCATTCATAGCCAGGTTGTTTCTGAGTTCCTGATTTTCCAGAAGGAGCAGGGTTTTCTCCGCAATGGCTTCTGGGTTTTTTGAGGGCATCAGCAATCCTGTCTCCATATCGCGGACGACATCCCGGACACCGCCGACGTCAGAGGCAATGACCGCGGTTCCAGACGCCATGGCTTCCAGGAAAACCACTCCCTGGCCCTCTGTGTCGCCGCTTTGGGTCACCACCGAGGGGCCGATGAAGATATCCGCCGTCGCAAAGTATTGCGCCAGTTCATCGCCTGTTTTGCTTCCCGGTAGCAAAATGGAGTTTTCCAAATTCAATTCTTTAATGAGCCTCTGCAACTCTTCTTTCTGAGGACCGAAGCCCACGATCACCAACTTGACCTGAGGTTTTTTCTCAAGTATCCGGGGCATGGCCTGGATGAGATATTTAAAACCTTTTTTCTCGGCGAACCGGCCAACCGCAAGCAGAAAGGAATCCTGAATATTTAAATGTTCTTTAATTTTTTGGTTGTTTTTTTCGGGTTGGAAAAGCCGGGTATCGACTCCCATTGGGATGACTTGCAGGGGTGCATTGGCGCGAATGCTGTGGACCGCCTGTCCGGTGGGTCCGCTGTTCACGGTACATTGTTTGGCCCGTTTCAGGGCATAGTTGCTACAAAGGCGAATGAACAGGTTTTTTCTAAAGGAATAAACGTCGCCCCCATGCGCAGTCAACAGATAAGGGATGTTGGAAAAGGCGTTGAGAAGGGCTACGAAGAACCCCTGGGGAATGATCCAGTGACAATGAATGAAATTGATTTTATATTTTCGTACTGTTAGCCAAATGTGAAAACATTGAGCGACTAAAAAAAAAGGCAGTTGCAAACGCGCCAGCCATTTGGTTTTGAGTTTTGGAAGGATGCCGCCTTCATAACAAAGCATCTGCAGGCGTTTTGGAAAAAAATAAGGGAACCGCAGAATTCTCACACCCTCGATTTCTTCTTCCATCTTCGCGCCCGGTGCGTGCGGGGCCAAAACCCGCAAAGATACTTTTTCGGCCAGCTGTTTGGTGAGGTCAAAAATAAACCGGGGTTCTGTGTCGTTTTCCCAGCGCGGAAAGGTGGTGGCGAGAACCAGCACGCGAAGTTCCTTCAGGTTTTTTGTGGTTTCCGGGGTGACGGCGGAATTTTCAGTTTCAGCAAGGGTTTGCATGAGATCAATCTTTGATTTCTGCTTTTTTTATTCTGACCTGAATGTCTTCCAGAAGCTGTCGGTTGATGGCGATCAGTTCCGCCACGATTCCCATCATGATGATCTGGAAGCCGACGATCAAAAGAATAGCGGATAAAATGAGGGATTGAATATGGCCTTCCGTCTGCCCTTGAAGAAAAAAATACAGGTAGCGGCATCCGATCAGAAACCCGGCGGTAAAAGTCAGGCCCCCCGTCCATGTAAAAACTTTAAGAGGTTTGTACATGGAATAGACTTTGACGATGGTCACGAACGTTCTCTGCAAATAAGTACGGATATTTGGAAACAGACGGGACTCTCTGGTCTTTTGGTTTGTTTGTACGGGTACGTGAGCAATAGCCAGATTTTTTTTCCCGGCGCTGATGATGGTTTCTACCGTATAAGTGAAATCCGAAATGACATTGAGTTGCAGAGCCGCTTCTTTAGAATAGGCGCGGAAGCCGCTGGTGGCGTCCGGGACACGGGTTCCGGAAAGCTGACGCACCGCCCAGCTCCCGGTTTTTTGCAGAAAAATTTTTAACGGCGAAAAATGCCGGATCGTTTCCACCTGGCGGTCGCCGATGACGATGTCGGCGCTTCCGTTAAGAATCGGTCGAATCAAATCCGAGATGGCTCCTGCATCGTATTGATTGTCTGCGTCGGTATTGACGATGATATCCGCGCCCTGTTTCAATGCGTGGTCGATGCCGTAGATAAAGGCCTTGGCCAACCCCTTGTTGTTGGTCAACTGCAGGATGTGATCGACATTCTGGTTGCGGGCGACTTCCACCGTTTTGTCGGTACTGCCGTCGTCGATCACCAGAGTTTCGATGCTGTCGATTCCCTCGATTTTTCGGGGCAGATCGCCCAGGGTTTCGGCGAGGGTGTTTTCTTCATTCAAACAGGGGATCTGAATAATCAGTTTCACGGCGGCGGCGGTCGGGTTACAGGGTGGAAGGGGTTAAATTCATGCGTTGGTAAATGATGACCTTTTTGTCAGCGGTGGTGAATTCCGGTGAACGGAAGCGACGCAATTGTATGTCGTAAGCATTATTGTTGCGCAATGCCGGCGTTGCCAGCGGAATGGCCCGGTAAGGATTGTCCCGAAGCAGGGTTTTTAAGGTGCTCTTTACCGGGGTCGACCCGGCGTCCAGAAGTCTTTGATCCCCCCTCAACACAATCCAGTCCGGCGGGTGGTCGCTGTTCAGCGTTTCATTGGCGAACATTTTCATCCCGGTGTAATAAGCCAGGGACTCAGGCTCGTTGTCAATATAGCATGTTTGCCCTTCGTTCCCATGCGTTTTGAAAAATTCCACGATTTTATCCAGAGGACCCTGATAAGGATGAGTGATCTGGTACAGGTGTTCGTAAAAAACCGAAACCAGGCGAACCTCTCTAAAAAATGTTTGGGACGCATAGTTCAGGTACACGCTTTGAAAATCCGTCATGATAGCCCGTTGTTGCATAAAAAATTTTAATGGGAGCAGGGGGGCGACATGAAGCAGGTTGCTGAAAATCAAGGTTCCCGTCAAAACGCTGGCCGCCCAGAAATTTTTCTTAAAAAACAATGTCAGAATCATCGCCAGCAAAATGGAGAGTAAGGGGAAGGCGGATGAAATATAGTGTTGCATGGGTATGGAATGCGGCGAGGACGCGACCAGCAGGGTCAGGGTGCAGATGAGCAGAAGTTGTATTTCCAACCTGAGAGGGCGAAGTGGCTTGAGAAATAAAATCGGGAGCAACAGGAAGGGAAAAATATAGTTGTTCAATTGAAACAGGTAGCCCGCAAAGTGTTTGAACAAACCGACACTGGAAGTGTCGATCAGGTCACTGGTGTCCACATAGAATTGGCTGATATTAGAAAAAACAGGCGCTATCGCGATCATCCACGGCAAAGTGAAGATTCCGATAATGAGGGCGCACCGGGGAACCAGACGCGCGTTTTCCGGGCGGATTTTTTTTCGGTGCAGGAAAAAATGGATGAGGACGCCGAGAAGGATTCCCGCAAAGGCGACATACATCGAATGAAAAAATAAAATGGCGACGATGATGAAGGGAGATGATTTCCACGGCTTGTCTGCAAAAATCCGGAGATAGAAATATATCAGAAGGATGGTCAATAAAACGGGAAGCCCTATATAGCGGGCGGTGCGAAAATAAATAAGGGCCGGGACGGATGAAGATAATAATAAGGCGGCAAGAAAAGCGGTGACTTTATTTTCCGTCAGTTTGAGGGTCATAAAATAAAGCGCGCTGATGGACAGCACCCCGACCAGGGCAAAGGGCAATCTCGCGGCAAAGGTGGTGTGCCCCAAAACACCCACCGATAACGCTTGCAGGTAGTAGGGGAGCCAGGTGCGGTAAATGAAGAGGCCATCGTAAATGTCCGCAAAAAGCATGGTGGCGTTGATCCCGTCTGAGTGCATGGGCACGCCGTACTGAAGAATCGTTGTGCTGACGAAGGTGTCCATGCCTTCGTCTACCTGCAGAGACCCGTCTTCAAGGCCTAAAAAAATCAATAGAAAGGAATAGGGGAAAAGGAACAGCAAGCCCGTGTGACTTGCGGCAAATGTTCGGATGGAGAATCCCATAAAACGTGGGGTGAAGGGTTGAGGAGGAACGGACAGCAATAATTTTTTTGAATTATACGCCACCGGGTGCCCCTATGTTATTATTTCCCCTGCGTCGATTGGGAACCACAGATGAACACCGGTAGACAAATTTCAGAGTTTTTGGGTCCACTCTCCCTCTTGTTTATCGGAACATTTCCTATTCATCTTTATCAAGGCAGTCGTTTGAGCGTCGAAACTCCTAACCTTTCCGTCGTGGTCCTGGCTTACCGAAGTGCCGGGACCATTGCCTCCTTTGTGGAATCCCTGATTTCGTGCCTGGAGGTGGCCGAACCCGATTGGGAATTGGTTCTGGTCGGCAATTTTTTTCCCGATACCGGCGACAAAACTCCTTGGGTGGTGGCGGATCTTGCGAAAAAAAATCCCAAGATCGTTGCCGTCACCGAAGTGAAGGAAGGGATGATGGGATGGGACATGCAAAGCGGCCTCAAAGCCGCATCGGGAAAAGTCATTGCCGTCATCGACGGGGATGGGCAGATGCCGGCTAAAGATGTGATCCGGGTTTACAAAAAACTGAAAGAAAACAATCTGGATTTTGCCAAAACCTACCGCGCCCAGCGTGACGATGGCGCCTATCGAAAAATTATTTCCACCGTTTACAACGCACTTTTTCAAGCGCTCTTTCCCGGATTGAACAGCCGGGACATCAATTCCAAACCCAAAGTGATGACTCGGTCGGCGTATTCGAAAATGGATTTGCGCTCCGATGGATGGTTCATCGACGCTGAAATCATGATTCAGGCCCGGCGCATGCGGTTTAAAATGGATGAGGTCGAAACCGTTTTTCACAGTATCGATTCGCGCCCTTCTTTTGTGAAACCGCTGTCCATACTGGAATTTCTTGCCAACCTCGTCTGGTATCGCGTTTTGGAGTTCCTGCCGGGAAAAAAACGATGAACATTCTCGTCACCGGCGCGTCCGGAAGTTTCGGGAAACAGTTGATTCCAGCTTTGATGAAGCGTGAAAATGTAAAAATCCGTGTTCTGGAACATAATTCGCCGGTTGAGTTGCCGGATATAGAACGGACGCCGGGAGCCCTTGGCGACATCGACTCCCTGATGACGGCCACCTCCGGGATCGACACGGTGGTCCATCTTGGGGCGTTGACTCACAGCCCCAATGGAGAAGATTATTTCAAGGTGAATGCTGAAGGGACTGAAAATCTTATTTCAGCCTGTGTCCGCAACAAAGTCACCCGGTTCTTGTACATGAGTTCCGGGGCGGCCCATCCAGTGGGAGGGGCTTATTCTGAAAGTAAATTGAAGGCGGAACATTCGGTCAAAGAGTCCGGGTTGCAATGGACGATTCTGCGCCCAAGAGAGGTCTATGGAACGGGCGGAAAAGAAGGCATCAACCAACTGATCCGCTGGGTTCGGAAATATCCCGTAATTCCGGTGGTTGGCAACGGGAGAACTTCCATGAGTCCGGTATTTTTCGACGATGTTATTTCAGCAACGACGGAAGCTGTGTTTCAGGCCGGCGCATCGGGCAACAGTTATGAATTGGCCGGGCCTGAATACATGACATATGCGTCATTGGTGGACCGTTTGTCCGCATATTTTGGGGTTTCCCGGATGAAACTATTCCTTCCTGTTTTTTTCATGCGTGGGGTGGCGTGGTTTTTCAAGGCAGTCAAAGTAAATGCTTTGGTCCCGGATCAAATTCCACGCCTGCTGTCCGCAAAGCCGTCTGCAAAAAATTTTAAAATCCCGCTGTTGAATTTTGATCCCCGAAAACTCGAAGAAGGACTGGAGCTTTGTCTGTCCCGTGAGGATTGAAAAAAAGACTCAAGGGTCAGAGCTTATTTTTCTGAATCCGGATTTTCCGCCACCAAAAGATATTGGCCGCCAAGAGGAAGCCATTCCAGCCAGGGTTCCAGAACGGTCATGAATGCCAGGGATTTTGGAAAAAAGGTGGTGAATACGATCCGCATTTTAGAAAAACCGGTCTTTCTGCCCAGCCGCTTCGACTGCAACGGGGAAACCAGAACCGCGTCCTCGTCGAAAACGCAATCCTTGACAATTTTTTGAGTGAAAGGATTCCAGGGATTGTGTTCCCAGAGGATGAATTTTCCCTGGCGGGTGAGCAGGGAACGCAATTCTTTGAGGATGCTCACATGTTCGGTATGGGGGATGTGATGAAAAACATTTGCCGCCAAAATTATATCGTAAGCGCCCTGTCGCCATTGTTGGGATTTCATTGCATGAAACACATCGGCTCCGTTGTTGAGAGCCTGGGCTTCCTGAACCATTTTGTCTGAGAGGTCTGTCCCTTGGTAAATCGCTTGCGGAAAAAATTTTTTAATGGGCGGGTACAGAGAACCGGTGCCGCAACCATAGTCGAGGATTTTGATGGGTTGGCGACCAAACTCCGGGAATAGCCGGGCCAGGGTCTTTATTTTCGCGGTGGGAAAATAGCTGGTGTCAAATCCTGTGAGCTTTAAGGATTCATCCAGCAGGGTTTTATAGTCATTGGAAAATTTATCGAAAAACTGAGCCATGACCCCGGTTCGTCAAAAGGAATGGTAAAGCTCCATATATTGATCCATTATCGGTTTCCAGGCAAATTTATTCCGCACCTTCTCCTGAATCTTGAGGCCCATTTTTTTCCGTTCGGAAGAATCTCCAAGTTGTTCCAGTTTTTGCGTCAGGTTTTCAGTTTCTCCCGAAACGAGGAATCCGGTCACGCCCTCTTCGATGATTTCAGGCGCGATACCGACGCGGGTGGCGATGATCGGAATTCCATAGGAACCCGCTTCCAGAATAGGCTGGGAAAAATTTTCGTAAAGGGAAGGATAGACAAAAACATCGGCGGCGTTGTAGAAGGCGGCCAGTGCCTCAGGAGGTTTGGGACCGGCAAAGACGACGCGGTCGGTTATTTTCAGGTCGACGCACAATTTTTTCAGTTCGTCCAGATAGCCGGGTTTCGTCAGACTGCTGGTTTTTTCCTCGCCCCCGACAATCGTGAACGTGAAGGGTCTGGACAGCGCGCTCACTGCCCGCAGAATCAACTCCACCCGGCGCACCCGGGCCACCCGTCCGACAAACAGAATTTTTAAAGGCGCGTCCTCCTCCTGCGGCCTCTCAATACGTGGGAGATCGATTCCCATCGGTATGACATGCAGTTTTTTCCGGGAGATTCCAAACTCGAGGGCGTCTTCATATTCTCCTTTGGAAGATACGACGATCGCATCGGCTCTTTTTGCTGAAGTTTTCAGGGTCAACAAGTCGTAAACCCGGTAAGGAAATTTTTGAAAAGGCGAGGGCAGGTATTTTTTATAGCCTGAAAGAGATCCGTGGGTATTTAAAATGAAAGGCTTTTTATTGAGCGCGGCAAAAAAAAACCGCTGTCTGTCTGAAAATTCCGGTAGTTGTGACTGTGTAGAATATCGAAATTTTTAAAATGTTTGCAGATCCCCAAAGTGACGCAATAACGCATCAGGCGAAGATGAACAGGGAGCCTGGTGACGGCGACCCGGCCGATGGTTTCCTGTTCGGGCAGAGAGGGGGACACATCGCAGTAACTGGTCAAAACAGGGGAATGGACGCCTGCTATAGATTCCAGGCGGGTGGAAATTTGAAAGGCCTGATTGGCGGGTCCGGAGATATAGGGGAGAAAAGATTCGATGGTGCGTAAAACGATCAAAGGGTATCCAGCGCCGAAGGATTTTTATCCAGGGAGTGTTTGGCCACTACGTTTTCCAGGGTTTTCTTTTCGTAGTCCAGAATACCGAGATGTTGGGTCAGCGTTCTCACCTGATTGGTCAAGGCTGAAATTCGGATGGAGAAATGCAGGCAGATGATCATCAGAAACACCATCCCGGAAAAAAACAGGGTCGAGGTGAACAAAGTCGCGCCCACCAGGTCGGAAACCCAGATCAGTAAATCCTCCGAAATGGAAAGGATCAGCATCAGGCTTCCGGTGACCAGCCAGCCCATGGAGTATTCTTCGTTGAGGTGCTTTCTGCGCACCAGCTCAAACACATAAGC
The DNA here is from genome assembly GCA_029261655.1 of Nitrospinaceae bacterium. GTDB lineage: Bacteria > Nitrospinota > Nitrospinia > Nitrospinales > VA-1 > JADFGI01. The sequence continues at coordinate 82,769 of JAJDAY010000030.1, forward strand.
GACAAGAAAAATGCAAATTAAAATGGCGATGATTCGGATTCGAGGAGGCACTTTTTTTTACCCCTTGGGTTTTTGTCTGAGCAGAGTCACTACGATTGACAGGAACATTTTAAACACATAGTAAACCGTCTTGTGGCCGGTGTGCATCGATTTGTTGTCCGGGCTGGGGAGCATGGTGACCGGAATTTCACGGGTTTTGAACCCGTAGCGGTGGAGCATGATAATGAAATCGGCGTCCGGGTAATCTGGCGGATAGTATTCGCCCGCCACAAACTGAATGGCTTTTCCTTTCAACGCCTGAAAGCCCGACGTCGGATCGGAAACTTTTTGTCCGCAAAAAATGGAAGCCAGGTTGCCGAAGATAAACATCCCCATCCGTTTGAGGAAGGTGGTTTTGTATTCAGTATTTTCAAGAAAGCGGGAACCGATCACCACATCCAGGTATTCATGCTGTATTTCCTGCAACATGTCCACGATGTAACGCGGGTCGTGCTGTCCATCGGCATCCATTTGCAGGACGGTGGTGTAGCCATTTTTCAAAGCGAAAATAAACCCGGTCTGCAGGGTCACGCCGTATCCTGAGTTGAAGGGAAGGGAAATGACTTTGGCGCCATGTTCACGGGACACGCGGGCGGTGGCGTCGCGTGAGCCGTCATTGACGACCAGCACGGGAATTTCGGGGGCGCATCTGCGGATGCCCTCCAACACTCTGCCGATATTCTTTTCTTCATTGAATGCCGGAATGACGATCAGGGTATTTGGAAACCCGATCAAAGAGGGGGTGACAGCAGAGGAAGATTCGGTTTCCTCAGGCGAGGACTCCACGGCTTCAGATTCCGCCAACAGCGTATTGGAGTGCTTTTCCCGGTACAATTTATTCAATCGCCTTTGCCTCTTGCGCTCACAAAAAGGAAAAAAATCTTCTAAGAAACACGCATACTTATATAGAAGCGGATTTTATTGGAATAAACTTAAGCTTAAAGGGAAAATAAATGCCAATCTGCTGAAAATTTTTAATAAGTAAGTAGGATTTGGCATTTTTAGCGGAAATTTTGTTTTAGGGCAGGGAGCGGTTGATCAGGTAGATCATTTCATTGAGGCGGCCAAAACTTCGGTGATTGAAGTCCAATACCAGCCGTGGCAGATTCAGATGTTCCCGGTTCTCCAACTCTTCCTTTAAAGGCGCGCTTGCCCGAATATTGCCTTTTGACAGAATGTCTTTGAAGTCGGCATTCAACTGGTTTATGAATTTTTCCGGGATTTCTCTGGTGAAACGCAAAACGGTGAGACCCCGGACATATCTCAGGGAATGGTAAACCCGGAAAAAATCGGTGACATATTTTGCGGCTTCCTGAGGGGAATGCGCCACCTGTAGCAACTTGCGGTCTTCCTGGGAAACAAAGCCTCTTTCAATCAACACCGAATCCAAAAAGTCCAGCCAGGTTTTCCAGTAATCGCCCTTGCTATCTTCCAGCAAAACGATGGGGCGGGGCAGGGTTTTTCCGGTTTGAAACAGGGTCAGCATTTCAAATCCTTCATCCAGGGTTCCGAATCCTCCAGGAAGGAGAATGGTGGCGTCGGATTCCTTGGCGAATATCAATTTGCGGGTGAAGAAATACTTGCACTGCATTAATTTGGGGTCGTCGATAATATAAGGGTTTGCCGACTGCTCGAACGGAAGCTTGATGTTGACGCCAAAGCTGTGTTCTTTTCCCGCCCCCCGGTTGACCGCTTCCATGATTCCCGGTCCGGCGCCGGATATCATCATGTATCCCTGTTGGACCAGTTGCCTGGAAACCTCCTGGGCGAGGATGTAATCCGGGCCGTTTTCCTGGGTTCTGGCCGAACCAAACACCATGACCTTGCGCCTGGTCCGATAGGGGGAGAATACTCTGAAGGAGTGGCGCAATTCCTTGAGGGTGGTGTTGACAAGTTTGAAATCCCCCAGATCGTCATGCTCCAGGCCAAGTTTGGTCACCGTGGTGAAAATTTGCCGGAATATTTCCCTGCAATCCCCTGAGGCGCAACGATCGGCCAGATCGTCAATCATTCGATCTATTTCAGGGTCATTGGTCTTGTAAATATTATTCGTCATATTGGGTTGCCTGTGTTCATTTTTGAGGGGTGCTATTATACACTCTGATCGGAGTAGATTAATAATTGAAGGTTCAGAAACCCCCATCCACCGGGTAAAAGACGATTTGGGCTTTTGTCCGTTCTTCTTTTGCTGATACAATTGGCCTTTTTAAAATGCGGATGTCTTGATGAACCTGAATGATTGTATGAGGGTGGAAATCCATTATGAACGATAAAGTTTTGATCATTGCCATTTTCAGTTTGCTGGGCATTGGAATAATGTCGGTTTTTTTCATCGTTATTCCCTGGGTTTGGGAGCGTGGTATCAGGGATTGGCAGGAATTATTGATCAATGACGGGTTGATAATAGGAGCGATCTGTCTTTTTGTATATGGTTTCTATATGAACAACCGGATGCATTAGATTTTTTTTGAATTGTTGAAACAGAAAATGATAGGAAACGAGAAGAGAAAATGGGAAGTGTTTTAAACCAAAAAGACATCTCTGACGAAGGCGCCAGGGGGTTGTGCTGTCGGCGATTGAAAAAGCCGCTGAAAAAGGTTGTAAAATGAACATCGCCGTTGGGGTGTCAGGCTCAGTTGTGGAAGACGATCATGCGGTTGCGATGGCGGGGGTTCAGGCTCTTTAAGACGCTTATAAAATAAACTCGATATATACGATCCAGAAAATCATGGAAAGGATCAGGACCGTATAGCCCGCGTGAACGAAAAGGTTGAAAACAGGATGCTCTCTGCGTTTTTTAAGCGTTTCTTTTTTTCGTTCAGTGTTCATATTTTCGAGTGGGTGGGGCAAGGACGAGGCGTCAATAAAATTTCTTGAGCAGGTAGGGTATCAATATCGCGAGACCAATGATCACGCCAATGAATGTTTCCCAGTTTTGAAACATGATTTTTCATGCCCGAAAAAATTAAAGGTCAGAACGTGACATCCTCGTTCTTTGCTATTCCAGAGCTTCTTTTTCCACCTCATGGTAGTAGTAATTGGCAAAATCCTTGACCGACAGGATTCCCACCACTTCGTCGTTTTTCGTGACCGCCAGATGGCGGATATTATTTCGATGCATGCACTGGTAGGCGTCTTTCATGGACTGGTCCCGGTCCAGTGTGATCAAGGGTTTGGCCATGATGCTGGAGATTTTAGTTTTTTTCGGGTCCAGATCACGGGCCAGGACTTTGCGGGAAAAATCGACCGAGGTGACAATGCCCAGATATTCATTTCCACTGGAAACAAGGAGCGCGCCCACTTTATTTTCCAGCATGAGCTTGGCCGCGTCGGTGACAGACGCGCCCGGTTGCACGCTCAGCAGAGATTCCTCCATGAATTGTTCGATCCTGTCCACGGGTTCCCCTTTCAAACGAATTTAAATTCGTGCCAGTTGTTCATACGGGTCCTTTCACCCACTTAAAAAACTGCGTTTCATTCTACATTCGAACGAGGTGTCTGACAAGGATCATCATCGGTCCGTCAGCCAATCGGGATTCCTGATTTTGTAAAGCATGAGCGCGAGAATTCCGAGAAATATAAGCGTCCCGGACAGCCCCATGAGAAACTCGCCGATATAAAAAGTCACCGCCAGATTGAAGATCAGCACGCCCAGATACAAACCCGGCCCCAATAGAGCCTGGCAGGGGATCTCTCGTCTGGCGAAGGGAAACTTCCCTTCCAGTTTGCGGTTCAGCCAGCAGAAGCTTGAAAGAATCGCGGTTCCCACCAAAAACCATCCGGCAAAATTGGTCAAGGGAATGTTGAAATACTCCCCTTCCTCCTGATAGGTGTAAATTTTTCCTAAAAACCAGCGATCGCCCAAAAAGGCGACCGGGTCGATGATGACGTCCATCATCATGAAAAAAAACGCTCCCGTGAAAACGACGCGCAGGGAAGATTGAATGGACGGGTTTTCCTGCAGGCGAACATCCCAGCCGGTTTTGTTTAAAGAAGACCAGAACAGCAGGCTGACGGTGTAGCTGATATAAGAGAGGAAAGAGTAGGACAGGGAATCCATGAACGGAACGTTGGTGATCCAAAGCTCCTGGGTGCGGGTTGTGTCGATGTAGCTGTAAAACCCGTAGGGGAAGCCGTTGCGCGTGGAGGAGTATTCCGACAGGAAGGCGATCGAATAGGCCAGGACGGTAAAAATCAACGACCGGGCAAGGCCCATATTGATGATGGCGATGGTCAGGTAAAATGCCAGGAAAACGAAAACATAGGGCCTGAGAAGAACCGTTCCCCAAAGCAGAGAAAAAATTTCCATATTAATTTTTAGATGAGACTCTGGAGCGGTCCTGATACCACTGAACCGCTTCCGCAAGAGCCGTTTCGATAGAATTCTGGGGCAGGCCGAGTTCCCGGATGGCTTTGGATGAATCGAAATACATGAAATACTTTGCCATGCGCACTCCCGCTAAAGGAACGGCGGGCGGCTTGCCCGTCAGATAGTCTGAAAGGGCCTCAGAGACCCATCCTGCGGTGAACGCGACCCAATACGGCATTTTAACCGTGGGGGCCTTGAGTCCGGTGATCTTCTCCAGCGTCAAGAGGATTTCTTTCAGCGACATATTGCGGTTGCCCAGGATGTAACGCTCGCCAGGAACGCCTTTTTCTTCTGCCAGTAAATGGCCGCGGGCGCAATCGTCGACCGCGATGAGGTTCAGCCCCGTATCGAGATACGCGGGCATTTTCCGGTTCAGGAAATCGAGAACGATTTTACCCGTAGGCGTGGGTTTGATGTCTCTTGCTCCTATGGGGGTGCTGGGGTTGACGATCACCAATGGAAGCCCATTTTGGCTAAAACTATTAGCTACCTGTTCCGCCTGATATTTTGACCGTTTGTAATCGTTTGATAGGGTGGCGGGGTTGAAAGGCGTGTTCTCATCAGCCGGGTTGCCATTCTCTAAAAGGCCGATACAGCCGACGGTGCTGGTGTAGACCGTTTTGGTCAAACCGAGATCGAGGGCGGCCTGAAGAATATTTCGTGTGCCTTCGACATTGATGTCGTAGATCAGGCGCTTGTTTTTGTCCCATAAACTGTAATAGGCGGCGGTATGATAAAGGACATCGCAGTCCGTTAAGGCTTTTTTCAGCGAGGCCTTGTCACGCAGGTCGCCGTAAGTGATCTCCAGATCCAGCCCGTCGATATTTTCCGTTGGGGTTCCTTTCCGGACCAGAACCCGGACCTTACGCCCGTCTTTCAACAATTCGCGGACGATGGCCGATCCTAGAAATCCTGTGGCTCCAGTGACAAGAGTTTTCATTCAGGGATATCGAGAATATTTAAAGAAGGTTGCAGGGCGGGGCGACTCTGATCACTAAATAAAAATCTTGATGTCGGCGCTTTTTTTCAACCGGGTCAGAAGTTGTTCTTTCAGTTTTTGAGTTTCCCGTACCATCAACAGGTTGAGAATGTCGGACTTGACTTCCTCAAACGGCGCCAACCGACTGTCAATGATTTTGTTGAGCCTGATGATGTGGTAGCCATAGGAACTCTCGATGACTCCGCTCGATTCCCCCAATGCCAGCTTGGTCATTGTAGCCGAGATTTCCGGGATCGTTGTTCCCGGAAGGAGCACTCCCAGACTGCCGCCTTTTTCCTTGCTGGTTTCATCCTCGGAAAATTCCTTGGCGAGTTTGCTGAAAATTTCACCCTTATCTAATTTTTCGGCAATGGCGGAGATTCTATCATGCGCCTCTTTATTGATTCCGTCTAAAATCCGTTGCGCTTTCTTTCTGGACGCCGGGTCGGCCACCTGCTTTTGCGACGAGGCATCGAGGGTAGCCACGAAAATGTGGCTGACATCGTACATCTTGGGCTTCATGAATGCGGATTGGTTGTTCTCGTAGTGCGCCTTGGGGTCCAGTTGATCCCGGTCAATTTTGGGAACAATGACCTGACGCAAATACTTTTCCGCAACCAATTGCCGTTCTATTTTTTCCCGCAACGACCCACGGGTCAGGTGTTGTATGGCAAGCGCGCGTTCAAATAACTTTGGATCGGGAAATTGTTGTTCGATTTTTTCGATTTCCTTGAGGATGATTTCGTCGGGAACCTGGACGCTGGCCAACCGCGCTTTTTGATAGATCAATTCCTCTTCGATTTTTCCCTGCAGGATTTTACGGGCGATTTTATCTTCCGACTCAGGTTTGATTTCCCGGCCCTGTTGCAGAGACATCAACTTAAAGGCGACCATTTCCCTTTCGAGAAAGTCAGAGTTCAATTGCGTGTCGTTGACCTGAGCGACCACCTTGGGAACCGGCCTGCCGTTGAGTGTGAAAGGCGCGTCCGGCGTTTCCGCCATTAGGGAGCCTGTAGCCGTGAGCGCGAGAAGGACCGTGAACAATTGCAGATACAACGATTGAAAAGATTTCATGCTTCTCTTTCTATTGACGGTTGGACTTTAGCCAGAACGGGGAGAATCGGCTCTGATAAAGACCATTATACCGACATCGGCTGTCGGGGTGGAAAAAAATCAATTCAACCCGGGAGGAGAAGAAGCATTGGGTAGTTTGGCCCACCATTTCCCCCATTTGCCGGATTGCACGTTATTCTTGAACCGGGGGTAGGGTTGGTAAAAGACGGAATACGCGCCTGACCATCCTTTCTTAGCCTCCACATCGATCCACGCCCCAGGGGTGAACGCATCCAGGTCTTCAATTTGCACGACCGTATCGTCCTTTTTAACGATGATCAGAAAGCCCCGGTCGGTCCGGTAGTTTTGTTCGCCAAAAAGAGTCATGGTCGAATTTTCCGGACCGTAAAGGACGGCGGAATAATATCCGGTTTGGTTATACAAGCTGAAATCGGTGAAATCCGCGCGATCTTTATTTTCGGTGAAACGAACAAATTCGCCGCAATGGCCGCAGGAGCCGTAGAAAAATTGATCGTGTTTCCACAAATTCAGTTCCGCCTGGGGGGACGCAAACGCCAGGGAAGAAAACCCTGTCAATAACACAACCAGTGTCCAATGGATTACAGGTTTCATGACATTGCCTCATCAGTGTGCGGTCGCACAGGATTAATAAAATAACCCCTTGCATGAAGTGGCGCCGATAACGGACAAATGACCGCTGTCAGGGACCCAGGGTTTTGGTGTCTGTCAGTCTGTCGTTTTTATTATATGGATACTCACACACGGAAACAATGGCAAAGGCAAATGGATATGATGGGAAGATAACGTGGAAGGTTTTAAACAAAAAAAACCCCCGGTCGGCGAAAAGCCGAACCGGGGGTTTTGGAAAAGCTAAATAAAACTTAGAACTTTACATCAAACATCAGGTAAGCCCAGTCTGCAGGGCTGACAGTAGAGGTTGATGAAGCGGCTCCGTTGACCAATTCAAATCCTTCTTCCTGCCAGAATTTGGAATAGCCAGCGCTGATGGTGGTGTTGGCGTTGTACTTGTGTACGAGAGTCAGATCGATCTCGCTTCCAAGCTCGTTGCCATCCTGATTTCTTGCATCAGAGCCAGAAAGATTGGTGTTCACGCCAATGCTTTCAGCTGTGGTGAAGTAATGGAAGTCGGCTTTCACTTTCCAGTCCTTGGCAGGTTGGATCGATGTTTTGATCGCATAGTCAACCAGACCCAGGCGGGCGGTTCCGCCACCGACGTTGCTGAGGAAGAGGTCCATGAATCCGTAGAATTTATGGCCCGTATCAAACAGCGTGTTAAAGGTTTTGTAGTCTCCATCCCGGGCATCCGCATCCGAGGTTCCAGAGAGGTAGTCATACCATAAGGTCAGAGACGGTTTCCACATGACGTTGTTGAACTTCTTGCCAAGGCGAACACCGAACATATAAGCGGATCGGTCCGTATCTAACAGGCCACCTGTTGCACCGAGAGTACCGGAGTAAGGAGTGCCTGCGGCAGTTCGGTTGGTTGAACCAGCATCGCCTTCTGCATCACCGAACTGGTAGTAAAACTCACCCCGGTAATCAAGGCCGAACAACTGGCCGGCCTGACGGGCGCCGACGGTGTAGATGTTGTTATCTACAACGTTCGTTGTCGTATTGGCACAAACGCCAGCGGTGGTTGCGCCAGTGGAACAATCATCGTCAAGGCTAACGAAGCACAGCGACAAACCGCCGCCCAGGATACCCTGCATATTTGCATAAAAAACATGGACTTCAATATCCTCATCGTCGTTGGGCGAACTACCAATTGCCGTTCCACGAGAACCTTCATTTGCCAGACTGTAGACATAAGAAAGTGTGTGGTTGCCTTCAGCATGGGTCAGGCGAACCGCGTCGTGGGTCTGGGCTCCCTGAGTCCAACCCGTGTTTCCCAGAATTCGGTGTCCATCAAGAACCACTTCCTGCCGACCAACTTTTAAATCCGCAGGCAGGGTGGCGAAGTTTTTCAGGGTGAAATAAGCCTGGTGAACGCCGATAGAGGCATCACCATCGTTGGCTGAAAAAGCCGCGTTGCCTGAACCGCCGTTGGCTCCGGCCGCACTGCCACCCAGGTCATTACCCCAGGTTCTGACGCTCTGGAGCTGAATGAACGCGCTGGTGTCGGGCAGGATGTCTGCCTTGGCGTGCAGGCGAATCCGTGAGCTGACGAAATAGTCACCGCTTTGCTGAGTGTCCTGATTGGGCGTCGGGGCGCCTGTAGCGTTAAAAGCAGATTGCTCGTTGTACTCAAAGCGAGGTCGGAGCTCTCCGCCCCATTCAACGCTTGCTGCTTGCGCAATCATGGTTCCGACGAAAAATGCCGTGACCGTGATCGCAACTGTCAATAAAAAATTCTTTCTCATACCTGTCTCCTCCAAAGAAGAATGGTTCCTAAAAAAAGGTTAAACAAACATTTCCACTTAAAAATGCCTAATAGCCTATTTCGTCGGGGGGGGATCCCCTGATCGGGGTACATAGCGTTACAGCGAAAGTGTAAACTAAAAGTTAGCAAAAATCAATCATTTTTTAGGGTTTTTAGGGGTCTCTAAATATAGAGAGATCCTCGATCAAACCTGCTCCACCTCCTGTTCCTCAACCCTGATGGTTGAATTCACTAAAATTCAGCTGATATTTGCAAGAAAAACTGAAAATTCTCTTAAATTCTGCTTAATTTTGCCAGTCATAGGTGTAAATCACACTGCTTTCTTTTCCTAATAAACCGGCTTTTACAACGGTTGCGACATGAACCTGTTTGTTTGAGCTATTTGGTGAGTCCATTACCTGGTAAGCCGAAAGGTACCCTCTTTGCTTCTTTGTCTCAAAAACTTTTTCAAACCCTTCCCGGGTAATACCAAGAACCACAAGACTGCAATTTTCCACGATTACTGTCTTGGCAAATACCCCGCCACCAAACATATGATTCCTGGGCAATAAAAGGTACTGACCTTTGTTCATTTTAACCAGTTCCAAACGTCCTCTGAAGCGAACTGGCTCGCCCTGTGTGACAATTCCTGCAACGTCTTCCTTGACCCCAATGTCTATCTCTCTGGGGTCATGACCATAGTAGTCGCTGGACTTTACTACCATGCGACCTTTGGCAGAATATACTCGTAAGTGGTATTCCTTGTCAAGCAGAATTGTATCCGGTAACCCATTGTCATTTAAATCGGTTTGGGTCATTCCATAAAGAATAAATTCAGTTCCGTAAACGGCGGGCATTTCCAGCTCACGGCCCTCGGTGTATTGATTATTATTATATTGAAGGGTCTTGATAGGGCCGTTGAATGGGTCCTGAAACCCAGGGTTTTGCGACAGTAAAGTGGGCTTGGAGTCGAAAGGGTGGACGATTCTGAAGTACCGTTTGACGTTTTTCCAGATGTGTTTGGGCGCTTTACTTCCCGGCAGAAACTCCACCACAAAGGAATCCAGCTCGCTGCCGTTTTGATTGGTGATGAAAATTTCATCCCGACCGTTGCCGTTGATGTCGCCCACATCGACACCTAAAAAGTAATTCCTGCCTTTTGGAGTTTTCACCTGGGCGATGCGCTTGAATTGATTGTTTTCGTATTTATAAATGATGATCCGGGTTCGGTCGATGACGACGATTTCTTTATTGCCGTCGCCGTTGATGTCGCCAATATCGAAATCGACGATGGCAAAGGGAAATTCCTGCTTGCCCGTGAACTTGAACAGGCCATCCCGCTGGGGTGCGAAACTGCCCTGCACGCTTTCTTCGCTGTCTCTGGGAGACCTTTTAGCCACTCTGGGCGTGATGGGCAATTGGTCGGATAATATTTCCGCTTGTTTCTTTAGCGTCCCATCCAGGGTGGAGTACAACTGGTAACTCAAGACCATTTTATTTTTAAGCGACCTGACTTTCGGGACAAGGATATAGTCGGCCAGAACATTTCCCGCTAAATTTTCGAGGCTGTCTGGTTTCAGCATTGTTTCTTGGTCCAGGCCGTTCTTCAGCATCCACACGCCCAGGTTAAACGACGGCACTTCAAACCGGGGATGACGGTTCAACCGGCCTTCCAGGTTCAGAAGCAGACGGTCGGGGTCCACGCGTTCTTTTGTTTCTATGTTTGGCGGAGCGATAATAAAGGAAAGCTTTTGAAAAGGACTGCGAACTCCGTCCCCCTCTTGCACCGTCACGTCCGGGGCGTTGAACCTGCCCAGAGAAAAATCCTTGCGCACTTCCGTGATTTCCACGTTCCCAAGATCGGTTTCTTTTCGACCCACCTTTTTTTTTGTGACCGGATGAACGATGTCTTCGCCGTATCGAATCACCTTCAAGCTGTCGCCTGCTTTAATCGCCTGGCCTTGTTTCAGATCGAGGGTCAGAATATTTCCGGCCACGGCGATGACATATCCTTCCACCGGTGGAAACAGGGATTCGATCTGGCCCACCAGACGGTCGAGGCCGGCGTCGGACTCCCCCTGTTGCGCAAAGAGAGCGGTCGAGGAAAACAAGGCCAGCGAAAAGGCGATAGAAAAAAACAGAATCTTCTTTATTATCATTGCAAGTTTGAGGTGGGTATTTTCGATATTAAAAAATTTGATACAGGTCAATAAGGTAACTCACTGGCGGCATATGCGATTGGTCGGTTGAATTCCCGGAGTCACGGATACAGTCACCCTTCTGAAAATAAAGTTACAATATTTTTATCGTAATGGCGAATTTATTCCGAACCAAGGTTTTCATATCCCGCCTATTTACTCGGAGATGATCTTTTTAAGGAAACCTTCATTCGAGCAGTTGCACCGACACTTCGGTTCCAGCTTTTATCTCGGAGTCATCCAGGGGGAAAATTAAAAGCCCATTGGCCTTGACGGTGGATTTTAGAATCCCCGACCCTTGCTCCTGAGCAGGGGTGACGGTGCATTCGCCGTTGTCCCATGAAACGACCGAGGTCAGAAAATGCAGTCGGCCGGGTTTTTTACGAATGTCACGGGTCAGTCTCGCTTTGACGATTTTTGCCGTCAGCCTCGAAAGTCCCAGAACTTTTCTGATCGAGGGGCGGACGAATTGCTCAAACGACACGAAGGAAGAAACCGGATTGCCTGGCAATCCGAAAATGGGAGTGGCGCCGATTTTTCCAAACGCCAGCGGTTTCCCAGGCTTCATGGCCACTTTCCAGAACAGCATATCCTGGCCCATTTTTTTCAGGCTGGCTTTGACCAGATCGTAGTCGCCCACGGACACGCCGCCGGAGGAGACCACCAGATCACACTCTAAAGCCCAGCTGAATTTTTCCATCAGGTCTTCTTCGGTGTCCCTGGCGATGCCCAGATAAACGGGAATCCCTCCCGCCGATTTGATTTGCGCGGAAAGCATGTAACCGTTGCTGTTGTAGATGCAGGGGCCCGTCAGTTCGCCGTCCAGATCCATGATTTCATCACCGGTGGACAGGATCGCCACTCGTGGCCGTTGGCTGACATAAATCTGAGACCGGCCCACCACGGCCATCATGCCAATTTGGGCGGGTGTGATGGTCCCGCCTTTGGGGATCACAGTTTCGCCCAAACGGACATCTTCTCCTGCCAGGCGGATGTTTTCGCCCACGTCCGCTTTGTCTTTGACCAATAGCGTGTCGCCGTTTCTGTCGGTGTCTTCCTGCATGAGTACGGCGTCGGCTCCTTCGGGGATGGGGGCGCCGGTCATGATGCGAAATGCCTGCCCGGACTTTAAGGTGACGTCGGACTGGTATCCCGCGGCGATCTCTTCTGTCACCTGTAATTGCACGGGGTTTTCCGGCGTGGCCGATTGAATGTCACCGGCGATGAGGGCATATCCGTCCATCGCGGAATTGTCGAGGGGCGGATTGTTTCTTCTGGCGACGATATCTTCCGCCAGGGTTCGGCCCAGCGACTCGCCGATGGGAATTTTTTCCACTCCCTTGTACTTGATTTTCGCGAGAATCGTTTCCAATGCTTGATCGACGGTTACCATGCTCATAAGGCGTTGTTCTCCTGTTCCCGCTCTTGCTCCCGCTTTACACGGGCGGCTTCGTATTCTTCCGGGGTATTGGTGTTCATAAAATTAGTCCGGTCTTCATCCGGGATTTTGACTTGTTTGAAAGGAAGGTCGCGAATGGTCCGGGTCAGGGACAGCTCCTGGCGGGACATGGACTCGTATAAAGGAAGAATAAACTTGGGTTCGTAAATAGCGCACATAGGTTCAAAGCCGCGTTGGCCTTCCTGGAGATAACAGGTTCCATAGCGTAACGGATCGCGTTCCTTGAGGATGTGTTCAAAGTTTTTCTCCTGAATGAACGGCATGTCGCAGGCGGTTATCATCCAGGCCTTGTCGGGGTGGCGCGACATCAGAGTGGCCAGTCCGCCCACCGGACCGAGACCGATGTGGTCGTCGTTGACTCTTTCGACGTCCGGCAGTTTCGCAAGCTCGCCCATGTCCTGGTCGGAGCGCGAGGACAGAAATATTTTTTCACAAAACGGACCGAGGAGTTTTACCATCCGCTCCGCTTCCGGGACGCCGTTATTATAGGTCAGGGAAAACTTGGCTTTGCCCATGCGTTTGCTTTGCCCGCCGACAAATACGGCGCCGTACAAGGGGCTGGCACAGCTTACAAAATGGGTGCGGACGAATTCGTATATTTGTTCCAGATCATCGCGGTGAAAAAGCGGGATCATTTTTTCCTGGATGCGGCGATCGTTGACCGTGCCCTGATGAATGACGGCCTTGATTCCATGCGTTTCCAAGGGAATCGGCAGGTCCCCCTTGGCATCCAGGAAAACGATCTTGTTGAAAGGAGATTGCTTGTAACCCTCAATGAGGATGCAGTCACACTGTTCAAGAGCGTGGGTGATCGTCCATTTTTTGAAATTATTGTCGCCCACCATAGCGAAGTGGTTCGGGTCGTTGATGGTGATGATGCCCGCTCCCGCGGATCGTGCCCGGTGAGTGTCTTTGCCTTCTTTGTCTATCATGAACCGGTGCGCGTCGTGCTTGTAATAGCCCACGCTGAAGTTTTCCGCGCTGAACCGTTGGATGAGATCCTCAAGGAGAGTTGTTTTCCCAACCCCCGAATGACCCGCAATACAAAGGAAGGGGGTTTTGAATTGTTCCCAGTAAACATCCATTGCTAAAACATATCCTTTTTCACTTGCCTCGATGAACGAAATCGCATTCCCGTTTATTGCTTGTAAATATATAAAAAATGGGGAATTAGCTTATTATTGATAAACAAAATATCCCTGTCAACAATTTAGTGTTTGTTGCAGGGGAGACTGTTGCATTAGAAGAACGCAACATTTTTATGTACAAATGATCCACTCTCTCGGTGGAATGGATCGCTATAACCCGTTAATAGTCAAGGAACTTGCTGGTTGCCCGATCTCTTGGCACAAAAATTGCGTTTCCCTTTTAAGATTTAGCAAGATCAAAAGAATTATTCTAATTTAAGGAGATAATAATGGTTTTAAAAAATTCCGCCCGTCGGTTGAAGTGGGTAGGTTATGCAATGGTTCTGGGGCTTTTGAGCACAGGCAACGCTCACGCGGAGAAGGCGAAGTTGACGACCGCCCCCAACGTACCGCCTCCCATCAAAAGAACCGCCCCCGCCAAAGTCGTGATTGAATTTGAAGCGAAGGAATATGTCGGCGACCTGGCCGATGGCAAAAAATACAAGTTCTGGAGTTTCAACGGAACGGTCCCAGGCCCAATGGCCCGCGTGCGTGTGGGCGATACCGTTGAGTTTCATTTGTCGAACCATAAGGACAGCGAATTCCCGCATAATATAGACATTCACGCGGTCAACGGACCTGGTGGCGGGGCGGCGGTCAACCTGGTGGGACCGGGGGACACGGCTGTATTTCAATTTAAAACCCTGAATCCCGGTTTATATATTTACCATTGTGCATCACCCATTCCGAATATCCCGGCGCATATCGCCAACGGCATGTACGGCCTGATTCTGGTCGAACCGGAAAAGGGAATGGCTAAAGTGGACCATGAGTTTTATGTTCTCGAAAGCGAGTTTTTCACCAAGCCTTCAGACAAAAAAGGCGTTTCGGAGCTGTCTATGGAAAAAGGACTGTCCGAGCATCCCGACCATGTGGTGTTCAATGGCAAAGCCGGCGCGTTGACGGGAGACAATGTATTGAAAGCCAAAGCGGGAGACACGGTACGGGTCTATTTTGGCAATATTGGGCCAAATGGTATTTCCTCCTTCCACATCATCGGCGAGATTTTTGACAAAGTGAATATGGAAGGGTCGCTTGACGGAGCGGTCAACCACAACGTGCAAACCACGTTGGTTCCTTCTGCGGGCGCGACCATCGTCGAATTCAAAGTCGATGTGCCGGGGGATTACCTTCTGGTGTACCACAGCATTTTCCGTGTGGCCAAAGGCGCAGTCGGCATACTCTCAGCGACCGGGAAAGAGGATGCTTCTGTGTTTAAATCTATAAAGTAATTTGATTCAGGTTTTGTAGAAACAGGGGAGCGGTTCATCGTCTCCCCTGTTTTTACATCTCAATTTTAAAGGCCTGCATTTTCCGCCACAAGGTGATGCGGTGGATGTTGAGAAGCCGGGCGGCGTGAGTTTGATTGTTGCCCGTTTCGGCTAATGCCTGTAAAACCATGTCCCTTGAGACATGGTTGCGTTTCCAGCTTTTCCCTGTTTTTTTCGAGGATTGAAAAATATAAACAGGAAGGTCCTGCTCCTCAATGACTTTTCGTGAGCATTTGACCGAGGCGTGTTCTATCGCGTTTTCCAGTTCCCGAACATTGCCCGGCCAGTCGTAATCCATGAGCTTTCCCAAGGCCTGGTTGGATATGTTGTCGATGTTTTTTTTGTTGGCTTCCGTCCAGTTTTTTATGAAATGCCGGGTAAGATGAGCGATGTCATCTTTTCTCAATCGGAGGGGCGGCAGTTGCACGGGGACCACGTGCAACCGGTAATACAGGTCTTCCCGAAAGCGGCGTTCCCGCACTTCCTCAAGCAAGTCTTTATGTGTGGCCGCGAGAATGCGGATATCCACCTTTCGGGTGGTATTTTCCCCGACCCGCTGGATTTCTTTTTCCTGTATAACGCGCAGTAGTATGACTTGCAACATGGGAGAGAGGTCGCCCACTTCATCGAGAAAAATGGTTCCGCCATTGGCTTCTTCAAATCGTCCGATGCGGTCTTTGACAGCTCCCGTGAACGCTCCTTTGGAATGGCCGAACAATTCGCTTTCCAGAAGATCCTCTGAAAATGCCGAACAATTCACGGTGACCAGCTTTCCCTCGGCGCGGGGGCTGTCGAAGTGGATGGCTTTGGCAACAAGTTCTTTTCCCGTGCCACTTTCTCCCTGGATGAGAACGGTGGTGTCGAATTCCGCGATATTGCGAATGGTGTGAAACAATTCCCGCATCAGATGGTTTTTGCCGATGATGTTTCTAAAAGAGAAACTGAGCTTTTCTTTCAGGTGGGTCATCTCGGTGGTGTCCGTCAAAGCAACCAGAACTTCCACTGCACCGGCTTTTTCCCGTTTCAAGACTCCCGCCTGAAATTCTCCGACTCGTTTGGTTCCATCCTTGCGAATAAAAGGCGATTGAAACCGCACTAACTCTTTGGTGGGATCGTTTTTAACCGTCTGGCAGAGGGCGCAATTATTCAAACACACGTTGGAATTGAAAAGGGTGACACATTTTTTTCCTATAACGTCCTCTTTGCGGTAACCGGTGATCTTCTCAGCGGCGGCATTGAAATATTTGATCTGCATATTTTCGTCATAAACGAAGACGGCCTCATTTAAAATATGGATCGCCGTATTGAGATATTTTGAAGATTTTTGGGTCATCCTGTCTCCGTAACATTAAAAAAAGAGGATTTTGTTTTGAGTCTCTGAGCCACAACGACTATTGTGGATTAAAATTGCAATGGTTGCAATTTTATTATGCAACAATTGGGAGGTTTCTGGCTAGATTTCCCGCAGGAGGTTCAGCAGTTCTTTTTTCTCTGCTTCCGGTATCGTGAATCGGCCAAAGCGGGCCTTCTCGTAACAAGCGGTTATTTTTTGGACGGGTTTTAGTTGGTCATCGGGGAGCGTGGAAATCTGTTTGAGAAACTCTTTTGGGGTCCAGCTGGGTTGTTTTAGGATTCCCCGACGGCCCAGTTTTTTTAGCATTTCCTGGTACAGCCAAACGGGATAAACCGGGGGCCTGGCGGGAAGAAAAAACATCCATTTTAGGAATCGTCCTCTTTTAAAAAAAAGCCCTGCAACCAACCCAAAAAACACAAGCAGAAACCCTAAGTTGTCGATAATAAACGTTTTTATTGCATCGACTTCAAGTGTTCCAAGACCTTTGATTACTGCCAGGGTACCTTCTCCTGTGGTTTTAAGATGAGTCAGCATTTCGGCCTGATCGTCCATGGAAAAACTGAGAATGTATCGTTGCCAGTTCAAGTGTAACAAGTCCAGGGCGCGGTTCACGGGGTCATCGAAACTGTTCAGGGAAAACATCGGGTCGGCAGGGGTGGGATCATAAATGACCCATCCTTTATTGGGAAGATACGCTTCGACCCATGAATGGGCGTGATGTTGACGGACGACCATATATTGCCCCAGCTCGTTCCACTCCAACCCCATAAAACCATTCACCAGGCGCGCTGGAATTCCCGTCAGGCGCAACAACATGATCATTGAGGACGCAAAATACTCGCAGTGACCTTTTTTACGCGTGAACAGGAAATGGTCGAGGGGGGCTTGTTCAGAACCTTCCTCCTGTTCCAGGGTATAGCCAAACTTCAGGCGCAGGTGACGCAGGATATTATTGGCTTGGGCTTCCTGCGTGACGGCGCCCTGGGTCAGGGTTCCTGCCAGCCGGGTGATTTCCGGGCTCAGAGTAGGGAGTTGCAGGAATTTTTTGAGCATGGATCTGGAGTTTTGGTTGAACACTTTTTGAGAGTGCCGGATTCGGGAAGGAGTGGTATCGGAGATCAAGGTCACTTTTCTTGAGCGATTCTGCCAATCCTGACTTTTAAGAGAATAACTATTATTCACCTGCAAATTTTTAAAATTCCCGTCAACGAACAACGGCAGTCCCTGAGAAAAAATAACGTTGGAATCAAACTCATTCAGGTACATTTTCTGCCGGATCACGCTGGCTTTCGAATCAAAGGGGAATAACTGGACCCCGATTCCGGGTTGATTGCTGAATTTCCATTTGGGTTTCACCGTGGAAAACCATGAACTGCCGTTGAAATGGTCGAGAACCACCCCGCGCCAGTAAACAGGGCTTGCGGGGCGATGGGGCTTGCCTTCACTTTCAAATTCGACGCGCATGACCACGCGGGAATTTTTTTTTATCCGGCCTATTTCACCCAACCGGACAGATTCAGAAAACCCGCTCATGGACGGCAGGACGCCGGACAGTGAAAATCCCTGGCCCAGACGGGGAAACCCGGTGAAGATCAAGCTTGTCAACAACAGACCGAGGGTCAGTAATGTCGCTGAAAAGCCGAACAGACGTCCGCCAAGGGACGCGGTTTCCCCACACTGTTTGAACAGGGCGGGAGGGCTGTCGCTTCCTGCCCGTTCCGCCATCATGTTGTAAGTGATGAGTCCCCAGGAAAGCACCAGGTAAAAGGTGAGAAAAAGAATGGCGAACTCCAGATCATGAGTGACCATGGCACCCAGAAGGAGGCAGGTCAGGGCGATCAGATAGCCAAAAATAGTGTCATTGAATTCCGTTTTGAAGACCAGACGCGAAAAAAGCAGGACAATCAAAACCCAGACCAGTAATTCCAACAGGGCAAGATCAAAGCTGAAATAGAGAAAGGGTAAAATAATCAGACCCCAACTGGAGGATAAAATTTTCAGCGGCGGCTTAATGGGAAGAATCTTTTTGATTTCCAGAAAGAGGCAGGTGGCAAGAACGCCAAACAAAAAGAACCCGAACCAGAAGGAGAAAACCTGGCTGAGAGTGAGGCAATACAACGCCGTTGCGGTCAGTAAATAATTAAAAAATAGAAAACCGGTTCTCAGTTTCATTATTCTATGACGTGGGTTTGACTTTCATCGGGCTATTTTCTAGAATCATTTCATTCTAAGTTCTTATTTTCTTCAAAAGATTTCCTTGCCCGAACGGTCGGGATTGGATTAATCTAAACGAATGCAAAGTCTTGCGGATCTTTTGATCCAGGAAGTTTATCACTTCTTTTAGGACTTCAGGAGTCTCCTGGCAGAGTATTTTGAAAATTTGCCAGCGGTTGCCTCTCCATGCATGGGAGGTTAAGCCATTGTTTTATATGAAATAATCTTGCTCCGGCTCAGCTTTAAACCTTAAAATTAAATCCTGGGGGTCATTGATGAAGTTTTTTCAAATGTTTTTACTGGCTTTTTTTAGCGTATTCACTTTTGGAGCGTTTGCGGGAAATTGCGAAGCTATGGGAAGCGGGGTATACGCTGATATGGAAACAACCAAGGGAAATATATTAATTAAATTGCATTATAAGCGTGTGCCCAATACGGTCGCTAATTTCGTCGGGCTTGCAGAAGGAACAAAAAAATCAAACAAGCCGGCGGGAGTCCCATTTTATGACGGGATTGTTTTTCATCGGGTCATTGATAATTTTATGGTTCAGGGGGGTGATCCCGATGGCAGTGGAAGAGGGGGCCCCGGTTTTCAGTTTGAAGATGAATTCGACCAGGATCTAAAACACGATCGCCCCGGTATATTGTCAATGGCCAATGCCGGGCCGAACACCAATGGCAGTCAATTTTTTATCACCCATTTGCCCACCCCGTGGCTGGATAATAAACACAGTGTATTTGGTGTTGTCGAAAAAGGCATGGACGTTGTCAACAGCATTGTCAAGGGCGATAAAATCAAGCATGTAAAAATTATCCGAGTGGGTGATGAGGCTAAAAAGTTTAAATAACGGGTGTTGAAAGAAGCGCATCAGGATAGAAAAAAGATAATAGGCTCAGGTGAGTTTGCTTGCGCCAATTTTGAATATTTAATGAGGTGTTTATTTTATGTCGGATCAAAACGAGGTTGCTGTAATAGAAACTACTCTGGGAACGATCGAAGTCGGTTTTTTCTCGGATAAGGCTCCTGGGCATGTTAAAAATTTCAAGGATCTGGCCCGGAAGGGTTTTTATAATGGCACTATTTTTCATAGAGTGATTCCTGGGTTCATGATCCAGGGCGGGGACCCGAATTCCAAAAGCCCGGATAAATCCAGCCACGGAACCGGAGGACCGGGTTATACGATCGACGCGGAGTTCAATGACACTCCTCACAGCCGGGGAGTTTTGTCCATGGCCAGATCGCAGGACCCGAACAGCGCCGGGTCGCAATTTTTCATCGTGGTCAAGGACTCGCCTTTTCTGGACGGACAATACACGGTGTTTGGCGAAGTGGTCAGCGGCATGGACGTGGCCGATAAAATAGTCAACTCACCCCGGGACGGCAATGACAACCCGGAGGAACGCATTGAGATGACGGAAGTCGGGATTGAAACCCGGTAGTTTTTTTAACTGTTGCGAGGAAATGCGCTTGGTCTGAAACTATTTCCTCACTGACTAGGAATGGAAAAAAATGGAAAGTGAATTAAAGGTTAATATATTTAATATCATGCAGACGTCCACCCCTTCCGGGAGAACGTCCGAGGACGGTTCGCCCGCCGGGGATACGATTCTCAACCTCATTTGTGACAACTGGGACAAGTATGAAAAAATAACGGTATATTTTGACGGCATCGCGCAGATGACCCGCCCTTTTTTAGACGAGGCCTTTGGAAAGGTATTGGAAAAGCATTCCATTGATGAGTTCAACCAGAAACTGCATTTTCCGGATGCCAGCGATCAAATTGTAAAAGATTTGAATGGGGCGATGAAACTCAGGCTGAAAATTATTAAAGCGGCACAGGAAAGGGAGTCTTCAACGGACGGGTTTTGATCCAGATTGGGAGTGTTAGCTTATTTAAAATCTGTTTTGCTCACCTCTTCGATGAACTTTTCCGCAAATGGTTTTATGGCCGATTCCCCCTCGGCGGTGATGAGCCGGTCGTAATCAGCGACACTGTCGTCAGATACCTTCACATTGGCTTTTTCCAGTTCTTTCAGCGTGTGTTTGTCCCTGCTCGTGGCAACATCAAACTCATGAATGAGACCTGCCGTAACCAGGGTAGGAACCGCGGTTCCTATGGCTCCGACCACCATGCCGCTTCGATGCCGGTCTGCGATCAACAGCCTGGTGAGTTGGTCCTTCCATAGATAGAGCCTGGCACCATTGCCGCCTATGAGGATGACTCCGTGAAAAACCCCGATGATTTGACGGGTTCCCGTGCCTCCGGTGACATAACTGTCTCCGATGATCCCTTCCATCGCGTCGACCACCATCAGGTCGGGCATGACTCTGCCGGTTTTCATGCCCACGGCTTCCTTGAATTTGGAAGA
Source organism: Nitrospinaceae bacterium (assembly GCA_029261655.1). Classification (GTDB taxonomy): domain Bacteria; phylum Nitrospinota; class Nitrospinia; order Nitrospinales; family VA-1; genus JADFGI01. Next base: position 103,663 of record JAJDAY010000030.1, read on the forward strand.
AGCGATGAGCACGCGGGCTCCCTCCTCTTTCATAATAGCCACTAGAGGGTCCAGCTCATTTTCGTTGTAATAATCTTTTGGGATGATAAAAAGAATATTTTTTTTGGCCAATCGAGACATACACCCTTTCTCCAATCCGTTGAATCGAACCCTTCTCTACTCGTGTTCATCCATGCACAATGTCTGCAAGGCATCCAGGGGGAATTCGTGTTTCGCCTCCCTGTAATCATCCAGCCAGTGAGCTTGGGGGTTTTTATTGAAAGCTATAAATTTGGCGCCGTTTTCATCAACGGCCGCCCGAATGTATTTGAAAAATATTTGAGTTTCCGTCATGCCGACCACTTCGACCTTGCCGGTCTCATGAGACATGACCAGTCGTGCGCGTTTTCCAAGACCTGAACACAGGGTTCGGGCATGTTCAAATATCTGGTAGCCTTCTTCTACGGGAACCGAATAAGTTTCGTTCCCTAAAGTCGGTCTGCACAGAAAGACGTAGTAAGGAGGAACTCCAATGAAAGATAATTGACTGAACAGTTCCGCCAGAACTTTATGGTCGTCGTTCACTCCCCGGATCAGGGGGGTTTGATTGACGACGATAGCGCCTGCTTTCATTAGCAGGTTCAGCCCTTTGATCGCTTTTGGCGTCAACTCTTTCGGATGATTGAAATGCGCCATGATGTAGATTTTTTTATCATCCGTGCTGTATTTGCTGATCATATCCAGAAGAGAAGGGTCGTTTAAGATCCTGAAAGGATTGAAGGCGGGAATTTTGGTGCCGATGCGGATGATGTTTACATGGTTCAATTGCCGAAGCTTGCGGATGATGGGTTCGAGCTTGCTGGTGGACATGATCAAGGGGTCGCCCCCGGTCAAAAGGACATTGTTGATTTCCTTATGCTCCCGAATGTAACTCAAACCCTCGCTGATGTCCTTGGTCACTTCATCATTTTCATTCATGAACAGCCGTTTGCGGAAACAAAACCGGCAATAGGCGGCGCACACTTCATTGACCAGTAACAGGGCGGTGGAGGTGTACTTGTGTTCCAGGCCCTTGACCTTCGTGTATTTTTCTTCATTGGACGCGTCCAGTTGTCCCCACTCGTCCAACTCCTGAACAGCCGGCATGACGATTCTACGAATGGGGTCGTTTGGGTCATCCCAGTCAATCAGGGACTGGTAATAATCGTTGGTGCGAAAAACGAATTTTTCGTTGACCGCGTCTAATTGTGATTTTTCTTCAGCGGTCAGTTGTGGAATTTGATCTGATCGCGTCAGATATTTTGGTTTTTGCCCGACAAGTTTCAACGAATTGTGTCCGTTTTCCTTGTGGCTATTGCCATTATTTATTGAAACGAATTTTTTTATCGAAAAAGGCATAAGTTCCATCCTATTCGGTACAACCATATTTTGGAGCGCGGGTTGCAGTTGAGTTGGTTAAAGCCGGTGGCCTCCCTGTTTTTCTTTGAGGCATGAGCATTCCGCTTAGAATATTGAAATTTCGTTCTGGGGATAATTAAATCCGGGTTGATAGATACCAGGCTTCCCGACTTAATATACCCAGGTCTCTAGCGCTTGCTTGGCGAGACCTGGAAAGAGGATAACCATTGAGCCGACTTTGTTATATGCTCTACTGCTTCTCACCCGCGTGAAGCCAAAGCCATTGACTCGTTTCTCTAAAACATTCAACGCAGTGAGGTGTAATAAAATGCAGTTTTTAATATGCGATGAATATACGAGAACCAGGGGGGTTGTGCAAGGAAAAATATTTCCACCATAATCAGGTATGCCGAACCATGATTTTCACCCCGTTTATTAATTGCGGGAAATTTTTATTGACAGGTTTTATGGATTTAATATAATGCGTTGCTCCTTTTTCCATAATGTGTTTTTTGCAGGCAACGGGAGGTTTTTTTATTTAAACCATTTTGCCTGGTATATTTTGGCAATTCAGGGTTGGCTTCCGGGGTCTTTAAATATCTGACAACTCAAGGCCGTTGTTATCTGACCGGTCGATGTTTTTTCTTGGCTCATATTTCAGGGCAGTTTTTTTTTCACTCATTTAACGAAGGAGAGTTTTAAATGAAAAAAGTCGTGGTAATTTCCATATTGGCAGTTTTCAGCTTTTTTGTCGTAAGCGCAGCTTACGCGGGCGGCAAATGTCCTCAACCGAGGAAAACCAAAGCGGCTCCCGCCAGTGCGGAAAAAATGGATAAAACGGATAAAGCAGACGCGGCGAAAGGCAAAGCAATTTATGAAAAAACCGCCAAGCCGATGGCGTGTAAAATGTGTCATGGCGACAAGGGCGACGGCGCTGGTAAATTAGGCGCGGCTTTGAAACCGAAACCCAGAGACTTTACCTGTGCTGACACCATGAAGGATATTTCAGCAGGCCAGATGTTCCATGTCATTAAAAATGGTTCCAAAGGAACCGGCATGGTCGCCCATGGCAAGAGCCTGAAAGACGATCAAATCTGGGATGTTGTTAAATACATCCGAAGCACCTGGGTAAAATAAGTTTTTTCAGATTTTAGCTGTATCAGAGGCAAGCCGGGTTTCCCGGTTTGCCTCTTTTTTTTTGGATTTTTCCGGTCACTGACTATGGTAAAGTGCGCAGGTGATTACTATCCGATCAACGTCCAATGTCATCCCGGCGGGGTTGTGATTTGATTTTCCCACCCAACAGCTCTTTTTTCAGATTCCTGCTGATACCGATTTTTCTTCTGACATTGCTTCATCCGACGGAAGCCGTTGAGCTTGGGACCCCTGAAAAACCGATACGCATGATGTTCGTCCCTTCAGGCGATGCTCAGGTTATACTTGAAGGCGGGCAGGAAATCGCCCAAATGCTGAAAAAGGCCACCGGCCTCTATTTTTCAACCTCCGTGGCCACCAGTTATGCGGCGGTCATTGAAGCGATGGGGGCTGAAAAAGTAGACATTGGCTGGCTGGCGACTTTTAGCTATGTCCTGGCCAGAGATAAATATGATGTCGAATTACTTTTAATCGTGGTTCGGTTTGGAAAGCCTTTTTACCGGGGCCAGATCATGGTTCGGGCGGACAGCGGGATCAATACTCTGGCGGATTTGCAAGGCAAAACCTTCGCCTATGTCGATCCGGCCTCCACGTCAGGGCATTTGTATCCTAAAGCTCTCCTGCTCTCGCACGGCTACGATCCGGACAAGTTTTTTGCCCAGACCGTTTTCGCGGGATCACACAATGCCGTTGTCCTTGCCCTGTTGAAAGGAGAAGTCGATGCCGGCGCGGCTTACGAAGGCTCCCGTCTGGCCGTGGCCAAAAGTCACCCCGATGTTTTAAAAAAGGTGCGGGTGATTGCCTACACTCAGGATATTCCCAACGACACCGTGACCGCACGCAAAGGATTGCCGATCGCGATAAAAAACAAGATAAGTGAAGGGTTGAAGTACATTGCAAAAACTCCAGAGGGCGCAAAAGTATTGAAGCGTGTTTATGGAATCAGCGGGCTGGTGGATCTGGACGGGTTTTTTGACCCGGTGCGTGAGGCCAGCCGCCTGCTGGGACTGGACCTGAAAACTTTGGGCCGCTAGGAAAATTTTCGGACGTTAAAGGTATGCTGAGAATCGAAGGTCTTTCAAAAACGTATCCCAACGGGACCCAGGCGCTCAAAGAGATTTCCTTCAAGGTGCGGGCAGGCGAATTTGTGGTGATTCTGGGCAAAAGCGGGTCGGGCAAGTCCACCCTCTTGAGGTGCATTAACCGGCTGGTGGAACCCACCCACGGCAGGATTTTTTTAGGCGACCGGGAAATCACCGGAGCCGGTCCCGGAAAATTGCGCGCCCTCAGGCGAAAAATCGGCATGATCTTTCAGCAGTACAATCTGGTGCCCCGGTCGTCTGTATTGACCAACGCTCTGACCGGGAGATTGGGTTATGTTTCCTCATGGCGGGGATGGATCAATTATTTTCCCCGTGATTTCGTTTTGAAGGCCGAGGAAAAACTTAAAGCCCTGGGGTTGGATGAAAAGAGCGGACAAAGGGCGGACACTTTGAGCGGCGGTCAACAACAGCGTGTCGGAATCGCAAGAGCTCTGATGCAACAGCCGGAAATCATACTGGCAGACGAGCCGGTTTCCAGTCTGGACCCGGCCACCACAATTTCTATCCTGGATACTTTGCGGGAAATCAATGAGAAGGAGGGAGTGACCGTTCTCTGCAATCTTCACTTGCCTGAACTTGCCAGGAAGTATGGGGATCGTGTTTTGGCTTTAAAAAACGGCCAAATGGTATATGATGGCGATCCTGAGTTTCTCGATCAAACACTGGCTGAAAAAATTTACGCAACAAACTGAATTATTTGCCTTCGTGCTGGATGTCGATTGACAGGCCAGGCGCAGTTCTGATTCCTGGGCAGGGTCTTAATCCCTTGCCCTCATATTAACTTTTTACGATTTAATCTAACCTCATGGATCAACCAGAAGTCACTCCCAAAATGCTCCGGTCCTTCGGATTTTTAATGGGCGGGGTATTGTCTGTTTTCACCCTTGTTTTTGCTTATAAAGATTTGCCCAAAGTGGCCTGGGTGCTGGCCATGATTGCCTCGTGTTTTATCCTGTTCGCTCTCCTGGCTCCCAATAAGCTGGAAAGAGTTCACGCGGGTTGGATGAAGTTTGGAGAAGTTGTGGGCAGATTCAATGCCAAACTCATTCTTGGATTCATGTTTTTATCTATTTTCTCGGTGTTTCACTTTTTTTTGATTCTATTCCGCAAAGATTTCCTGAAAAGAAAACTGGACCCTTCAGCGGAATCGTATTGGGAAAAACGCGAGCCCCGGGAAATCAATGTCACAAGATATGAAAAGCAGTATTGAGCCCCTGGTCAAAAAAAATCATTCCTACTTCATACACGGAGACCCTTGATGGATAAAATTCACAAAGAAATTCTGGGGTTGATGGGGAAAATTGACATCGATTGCCGGGATGAAGGCGACCTGATTGTCATCGACCTGAAGGGTCAGCTGGATATTTATAATTCCGGGGACGTGCGGAAATTGATCGAAGCCTACCGGCAAAGAGGTTTCGAGAAGTTTGCCTTGAATCTGGAAGATGTGACCTATCTGGACAGCTCGACAATAAGTGTTTTTATCCATTGTTTCCAAATCCTTGAAAAGTCGCAGGGAAAATTTCTGATCGCGGGCCTTCGCGGTGCGCCCCTGGAAATATTTGAAATGGCCAAACTCCACGATGTTTTTGAAGTTCATCCCGATATCACTTCTGCCATAAAAAGCCAGATTTTGGACTTTGACGGCGATTAAGCCCTATTTCCTCCCTGGAAATAATACCCCGATTTATCGGACTTCCCGAAAAATGTGCCCCCAACAAAACGTTTGAACGGCTCTGATTTTGTGCTAACGTTAATAGGTAGCATAGAGAAGGCAATGAGCGTACGGAACCCGTTTGGAGGCCTGTACTATGGTAAAAAAAGTACTTGGGAATGCCCTGCTGAGGCACGCCCCTCTTTTGTTGGTATTAGGAGCGCAGTTACTTGCGTTTTCCGCGCCGCTCAAAGCTCAGCCCAGTCAGAACCCGTTTCCGGGCACAAGTGAAAAAGAGATGACCATTCCCAAAGAGCCGGGTTGGAAAGACCCTTCCTATCGGGGCTGGGAGATCATGAGTATCACCGGTCTGATTTCAACCTATTACGACCTGGATTTAGACGGAAAACTGGACTACATGGTCATCCGTAAGATCATTCAAAAGGCCACCGCCGAATCAACCACAATCGAACAAGCCATTGCCATTGCGAAAAGCCAGGAAATGAGCGTATACTTTTCACATCCGGTTATTTATTTCACTAACAGGAATCCGTTGTTCTATTGTAAAGGGGTCGATTATCGACGCAATTGCAGTGACATATGGGTGGATATCGAAGAGGATGGCTTAAATGGTAATGAAGAGTCATACACATTATCGACTCCCAATCTCGGAGTCCGTTAAAAATATTTGCACCGTTTTGATAATTGCCTCCCTGTGCCTGGGTTTTTCCCCCAACCGGGCATCGGCGAACGGTTCCGCCGATCATCAGAACCATGCCGTCGATAAGGTTTTTACCTCTCCCTCAGAAGAACCCTCTCCGCATTCCGCCTCCGGCCATCAAACTCTCGGAGAAACCGTTTACAAGCACATGTGCGTTTATTGTCATGGCAGTGACGGCAATGGCGGCGGCAAAGCCACAGCCTATCTTTATCCCTGGCCAAGAGATTTTCGTAAAGGCGTTTTCAAGCATCGATCCACTCCCAGCGGGGCGTTGCCACTCGATAAAGATATTTTCCAAACCATATCGAGAGGCGTTCCGGGAACGTCCATGCCCGCCTGGGGCCAGGCCCTGACCGAAGATGAAACCTGGTCGGTGGTGCAATACATCAAAAAATTTTCCAATCGGTTTGCGGCGGAGAGTCCCAAAGACCCGGTGGTCGTTTCTCCCGCGCCCGTTTCGACACCGGAACGGGTCGGTCGGGGAAAGGATCTTTACGGCGAGTTGCGCTGTTCCCGTTGTCACGGAACCGACCTTAAAGGCAACGGTCCCCTGGCCGACAAACTTTACGATCTTTGGGACCACCGCGCCTTTATCTATGATTTGACCAATCCGAATACTTTCAAATTCGGATATGAACTGAAGGATATCTACCTCACCCTGACCACCGGCCTCGACGGTTCGCCGATGAAGGCTTACGATGACCTGTCCGATCAGAAACGCTGGGATCTTGCCCTTTACATCAAATCTCAAATTCAGCATGAAAAATTCCAGAAGGCGGAATATGAAACCGATCTCATGACAAAAGTCATTGATAAAGAGATCGACCTGGACCCGGACAACCCGATATGGAAAGACGTCCCTGTTCAAGAAGTACACATGATTCCGCTCAGCGCCAGGGCCAACCCGGTGAACCGGGTCGAGTTTAAGTCTGTGGTCAATGACGAAGGCATTTTCTTTCGGCTGGAATGGGACGACGCTCTTGCCGACCGCACCTCCAGCCGTCACCAGGATTTCAAGGACGCCATCGCCATGGAGTTTTCCTTAGGCGATGTTCTTCTGCACAAGTTTGGGCATAACGAACCTTTTTTTGGCATGGGGAATCGCGGCAAAGTCGTGAACATCTGGCAATGGCGGGCCGACTGGCAGACCGAAATCGAGACCAAGGAAAAGTTGGAATACGCTACCCAGGGAATGGATATGGACACCATGAGATTTGGCGGCGAGGTCAATCCGGTAGACTCTTTGAATCCGTTCAGGGATGTTCCCGTCGAAGAATTGAACGCGGAAGGGTTCGGAACCTTGACCCCCCAGCCCCAAACCAAGCAAAATGTACTTGGAAAAGGGGTGTGGAAAGAGGGTAAATGGCGGGTTGTTTTTTATAGGGCCTTGGAATCTTTGAATAAATGGGATATAAAGTTTCAAAGCAAACAACCTGTTTTGGTTTCCTTCGCCGTTTGGGACGGCGCGCACCAGGATAGAAATGGACGCAAAGTGGTTTCCATGTGGCAGAGGTTCCACTTTTCCAATAAAAATTTTGACAGCGAAAAATAAAGCAAATTCACTATAAATAGTAACCACAAGTTTTGAAATTTTTCTTCCAGGTTGTGAGATCCGGAAGACGAAAAGATTTTCTTTAAAATGATGGGAGGTAAGTCTCATGTCTGAAGACAACAGAGACAACGAAGAAGAAATCAATAAAGAAGAGGCGGTCGATACCGAGGAGACTCTTCAAGACGAAGCAGAAGACACCGCCTTGGTCGAGTCTGACGATTCAGATGAGATCGATGAGTTTGAGGAAGATGAATCGGATGAAATTGAAGAGGTCGAAGAAGTCGTTGTCCCTGAGGTCGGAGCCTGCCTGGTTCTCGGTCAGGGGGATGACTCAATGGTGTTGGCTAACAGAGGCGCCGATGATCCAGGCGACAACACGTTGTGTGAGCCTCAGTTCATCACCCGCTATGGCGACTATTTTTTCGTTTCCGACCGTGGCAACCATCGAGTTCTGATTTGGGAGCAATGTCCTGAAGAAAATGGAGAACCGTCGGGCCTGGTTCTCGGTCAGGAAGATTTTGCCGACTGTCTGGAAAATCGCGGAATGAGCACCACGCTGGATGAAATGACCTCCGGTCTGGGAGACGAAGATCTGGACGGGTTCACGATCAGTAAAGCGGAAGAGGACACGCTATCCCAGCCATCGGGCATCACCGTGATTGACGGAAAATTATATGTGGTGGACAGTGGCAATCACCGCGCCCTCCGTTATGCCGGTTTGCCTACGGAAGATGGAGAAGTTCCTGCCCTTGTTTTAGGGCAGGACAATCTCGACGCCAACGATGCTAACCGGGATGACCTGTGTGGATCTGGGTCGCTGTTTTTCCCGATGGGCATTTGTTCCGGTGACGACCAGCATGTGTTCATCGCCGATAAAGACAATCACCGCGTATTGATCTGGAACAAAATTCCTTTCGGCAACGGCTGGAACGCTGACCTCTGCCTGGGGCAGGGGGGAATGGACGACCGCGAACCCAACCGGGGAGAATTTGACAATGTCGGCGCCGATACCCTCAGTTTTCCGACCGGGGTTTTCTACCACGCTGAAACGGATAAAGTATTCGTGGTCGATCAAGGAAACCACCGGGTGCTGATCTGGAACAAGCTCCCCAACGAATTTGGCCGGGCGGCGGATGTCGTCATTGGGCAAAAGGATTTTCACGGCAGAGAACCTAACTCAGGTATGGGCCGCAACCGCTGTAGCGATGCAGGGCTTTATTTTCCGACGGATGTCGTGTTTGGCCGGGCGGGACTGTTCATCTCCGATACGGAAAATCATCGCGTCCTGTACTGGAAGGAAGTTCCCACAGAAAACGGTCAGCCTGCGGATCTGGTTTTAGGGCAAAAATGGTTCACCGACAATAAGGTCAACCGTGGGGGAACGGCAAACGGCTCCACGTTCAACGATCCCTTCGGTTTGTTTCTGGAAGAAGACCCGGACGAGGATTGGGACGACGCCGAATTGGAGTTGGAAGAAGGCGAGGAAGAGCCCAAGCCCAAGTTCAAGCTCTATGTTGCCGACCGGGGAAATTCCAGGATCGCCATCTGGGATGAACTTCCTCCTCCTCCACAAACAGAAGAGGATGAAGAGAGCGACGAACATGAAATGCTTCTGGACGATCCGAATGCACTCATTGGCGAGGATACCGATGAGGACTATTGGGGTGATGAGGAAGAAGAGGAAGGCGAAAGCGAAGAAGGCCCGCCAAAAGAAATCCCTTCGGTCTGAATCACAAAAAGTCCGAACGGGCAAATAATATTGTAATGGTTCACGCCTTCGGGCGTGGGCCATTTTTTTTGAGGCAATGCGATGTCTAAAATCGTGATCGTTCAGGGAAGCTTGAACCCGGAATCCAAAACCGCCATCGTGGTGGCTCAGACCGAGAAGGTTTTGAAGTCCAGAAACATCGAATTTGAAACCCTGGATCTTCGTTCGCTTGAACTGCAGTTTTGCGACGGGAGAAGTTTAAAAGATTACAACGAGGACATGCGGCAGGCGTATCGAATTTTAGAATCCGCGGATGGTTTTATTTTTGCCATGCCGGTCTATTGCTGGTCGATGTCCGGCGTCGTCAAGAACCTGATCGACATCACCGCAGGCGCACTCGAAAACAAGGTCGCCGGCATTCTATGTAACGCCGGGGGGAACCGGTCCTTCATGTCTTCGGCGGATTTGATCAATGTACTGTATTACGAATCCGGCGTGATGACCGTCCATCCCGTTGTCTACACCAGCTACGAAGATTTTGATAATGGGAAGCTGGTCGCCCCAAACCCCCTCGCCAAAATCCCCGCCATGGTCGATGGCTTGATGAAACAGCTCGCCGGGTGACTAGAAAATTTACTTTCTACAACCGCTCACTTCTTCAAAAAGTTTTTTGATAAAGAGCAATCGCGTCCTGGATTATTTTTATGGCCTCCGCCCGCCCCAGGAATTTTTCCACCACCACCAGTTTTTTCTCCAAACTCTTGTAGTCCTCAAAAAACCGTTTCACCTCTACCATGCGATGCGGAGGAAGTTCCTCGATGGCGTTGTAGTGAGCGTATTCCGGGTCGTGGGCATGAACCGCGATGATTTTATCATCCGTTTCCCCCTGATCCACCATTTCCATCACGCCAATGGGTTTGGCCATGACGATCGATAACGGATACACCGGCTCCTGGCCCAACACCAATACATCTAAAGGATCGTTGTCATCGGCGTAGGTTCGCGGGATGAACCCGTAATTGGCCGGATACTGAACGGAACTGTATAAAATCCGGTCCACGCGGATCAATCCTGTGGCCTTGTCCAGTTCATATTTGGTTTTCGATCCTTTGGGTACTTCGATAATAGCAGGGAAAAGATCAGGGATCTCCCCGCCCAGGTCCACATCGTGCCAGGGATTCATATATCAATTTGTCTCAAAAAAGGTTTCAAATTCAGGGTGAGTTATTCAAAAAAAGGCGGGCGTCTTTGTCTACCGTTCCTCCATGTTAGCATGGAAATATTTGTTCGCCAAAAGACAATGCCGTTTCACACAATTACCTAAGTTGCAACCGGGTCGGGATAGACTGACAGCGATCCACTCTGTAGGGTTGCAGGTGATTAAATTTCATAGACTTCCTACCCTCCCTTGGCACAAAAAAGCAACTAGCGTATTTATCCGACAATAAAACATTTAAAACACTTAAAACATATTTTACTTGTAAAAGCATATTAAGTGGCTTAGTATTTGTCCTGCCCGTTGTGAATCCGGGTTTCAGGCTTTGATAGACGATATGTCCAATACGTTATTGGTATAGGGATTTTTGCTGCTGCGTCTTTCAAAGCACCGGGGGCCTATTTAACTTATTCAATATTCAACTTTGGAGCAGTGACATGAAAACATGGATGAAACGTACTGGCGTATTAATTGTTAGTTTGGGATTTATGGCATGCACGACAACGTCTGGGTATTCAGAGAAAGCAGAAGGCAAGCTCACGGACGCGAATATCGCCGCGATCGTGGTTGGGGCAAATAAAATTGACATCTCCGCCGCCAAATTAGCTTTGGATCAATCCACCAATGGCGAAATAAAAGAATTTGCTCAGCGTATGGCCACGGATCATCAAGCGGTTTTAGATTCCGCCGTCAAGCTTGTGACGCGGTTGGGCGTCGACCCTCAAAATAATGACTTGGTTCATGCTTTGGGAAAGCAGTCCATGGAGCATGAAGCGAAACTTAAAACATTGTCTGGGGGTGAGTTCGATAAAGCTTATATCGATCATGAAGTTGCCTACCACGAAGCTGTCATTGGCGTCATAAAAGATCAACTCATTCCTGGCGCGGATAACGGGGAGCTGAAAGACATGCTCATCTCCGTCGTGCCGGCGTTTGAAGCGCATCTTGCTCACAGTAAGATGGTTCAGGGAAAAATATAGTGGGAGTTTATTTTTCACGAATAGAAAAAAGGTTTGCAGGGTATTCAAAATTAAATTTGATGCTCTGCGCCCTTTTTTTCGCCTCCTGCGTGAATTCTATTGGGAAGGGGAATCTTGAACGACAACCTCAGGTTCATGAGGTGGAAATAAAAAAGTTTCAGTTCAAGCCCGCGAACTTAACAATTCATTCAGGAGATATCGTGCGGTGGGTCAACCGGGATATTGTTCCGCACCGCGTGGCGGACTCTCGGCGGAAAAAATGGGAATCTCACGATATGAAACCGAAAGACTCATTCGACCAGCCTGTTTTTGTGTCGACCCTCTACATTTGCGTGCTTCACCCTGGCATGGAAGCGAATATAGTTGTGCAAGAAAGTTGATAAAGGTTGGCTGGGAGCTAAAAACGTGCCGTCCCGATGTCCGCTATTTAATTTTGAATTTACAAACCTCTCCGCCACGGACGATACATTCCTCGTGTTCGATTTCCCGGTCAATGAGTGATTCGAGCAACGCGCAATCAAGCTGGCAGACTTCTTCAAACTCCTGCGCCAAATGATGGTAGATGCAGTTGTGTGCCTTGAGGACTGGAAGTTTTTCTCCATCCTGCGAGGAGACTTCGGTCTTGTAGCCCAATGTCTGCATTATCTTCGAAACTTCATGAATTTTTTCCGGCAAACTCAATCCCTGAAGCTTGGGTTTCAAACTCTGGGCAAGACCCCTGCCAATTTCTTTCAAATTTTCTTCAAGGCCCGGGCTGCCAAGCTGACCTTTTATGGATTTTAACAGCAACTCAGCAAACCAGGAATATTGTTTGGGAAAAAGTTCGATCCCGTTTTTGCTCAGAACATATACACGCCCGGGACGACCTCCCGTATTGGTCAAATCCCCTTTTTCAATGTACCCTCCCTGTTCCAGAGTCAACGCGTGTTGTTGCACAGCTGTGCGGGTTATTCCCAGTTTATTTGCCAGGTCATCGATCGTGAGTCCTTTTTTATTATATAAAAGGGCCTCAAGAAATTCATGCTGGCGGTGTCCGAATCCATAAAACATATTTTACCGTCTCTAATGTCAGATGCACTCCAATGTTAAGTATACCAGTAATTTAGCGGCCTTTCCTCAATAAGCCCAAAAGAGGTTTACTTTCAAAACCATTCAGCCCTCCAGCCAAAATCCAGTTGACTTCAAATTTCTCAGGGGTTATTTTTGAGGGCATACGATCAGCCTTTATAATCCGCCAATTTCCAGGGGGTTTTAACAACCATGAAACTCCACAAGCCGCTCTCTTTGTTGATACAGGTCATCGTGACCGTTCCTTTGCTTCTGGGGACGGCCCAGGCCCGTTCGAATAATGCCTGTGATCAATTAACTCATCCCCTGCACACGAAGGTCAATAACGTGAAAGACCGGGGCGGGATGTGGGACCGCTATGAAAAAAGCCGTCAACTGAGAGAACATTCCTCACTCGCATTGAAAGTCGATTCGAAAGTCGTCAGTCTCATGTTCACCCTGAATTACCTTTGCTCCACGCAGGAGGGAATCCCCTATAACGATGTCGCGCAATACATCGTCCCCCAGGTCAAGGAAATCGGCGAGGAAAGTTTCATCAAGAAGCACGTGGCTCTTGGGCATAGCTTAAAGGATGTGACCGACTGGGTGAACTACGGCAGGTTTTCAGTGAAACATCTGAACCGCAAATTGGACATGGGCCAGATCAAAAAAACAGTGGAGCAGGTGAAAGTCCCTGTCGATCGTTATGTGGAGTTGTTCCAAAAGGTTCAAGCGCCGAAGGCGGTGATCGCCGATACCAAAGCCCTCATAGCAGATATCGAAAAGCTCAAGGAGGCCGACCCTTACCTCAAGCAAGCCGATTACGAAAATGGTCAGGTCCCGCATTCATCTATCCTGTCTAACACAGGAGATGAAATGTGATCGGGAGAACTCTCAAGAGGGAGGTCAGTTGAGCTTGGAGTTCAGCTATTAGCCGGACCGGGCATTGCATTCAAATATATCCTCATCCGTCCAGATCACTTCCAGATAATCGGGGATGAGGGTTTTTTCGTTAATGAAAGCCTGGGCGATTTCCTGGGGAGCAAGATTGAGGGCCTGGCGGAGGTCGGTTTTCTTTAACTTGGTTTCCAGAAGGTCCGCCCCTTTGAAGTCGGTACCGTCGAGGATGGCTCGTTGCAAATTGGCGGAGCTCACGTTGGCTCCCGTCAGATTCGCTCCTGTCAGGTCAGCGCCCCTGAGATCGGCTTCGCCCAAATCGACTCCTGAAAAATTAGCGTTGGTGAGGTCGGCCTCGACCATGTCGACCCCGTGGCAATTCGCCCCCCTGAAATCCGCGCCTTTTAAAACAGATTTATTAAAATTAGCCCCGCGGCTGTAATATCCCTCCCGTGTATAACGACCTTGCAGGTTGGCCTCCTGCAAATTCGCGTTGGTGAGGTCCGACTGAATAAAGCTGGTTTCGACCAGTTTCGCCTTGAAAAAATTTGCTCCCACCAGGGCCGCCTCGGCAAAAATGGCTCCCATCGTGTCGGCTTCCTGAAAATTGGCTCCGGAAAGGTCGGACTTGATTAATTTTGCCTGATTGAGATTGGCTTTGGTGAAATCAGCCTGAATCAGTATCGCTTGCGTGAAATCGGCCGTGATGAGTTTTGCGCCCACAAATTTACTGTTCTTAAGACGGGTGCCACTGAAATTGGTGGACATGAGAATGCCCGAACTCAAGTCAATGCCATCGAGATCCGCACCGCTTAAATTTTCGCCCGCAAGATTATTTTTTGACCTTTCCAGCCCGGTCCGATCATTTTTGTCTATTTTTGCCATTGCGTAGTACTTTCTTGAGACGAGGGTTAGCTACAGTAAGGCGGGATGCCTTCTTCCACCCATTCGCCCACTTTAGCGTTTAAGATATTTTCATGATTCTTTGTGATTCCCGCAACCATTTTTTTACTGGATGCCTCGAACTTTTCGAGGATTTTTTCCGGCGAGTCCTTGAGCAGGTTGCCGAATCTGGGTTGACATTGCAGATTGCCGACGTCGCAACAGGGCGTCATATCACCATCTTGCCGGACGGTCATGATGTCGATCGATCCCCTGGCCGCGGGGCATTCGATCAGATAATTGTCCTTTGGAAAGGGGGTCGACGTCATCGCCCGCCGCCCAAGCGCGTCCACTTTGAAGGCGGGCAAAAGGTTGATTCCGAAAGTAAATTCTTTTTTCTGGGCGAAAGATCCGGTATTGCCCATGTGCTTTAAGTAGGCAGCTTCATTGCAGTCGGGGTCGGTATGGATCAGACTCACGACTTTGTCCTGGTATTCTCCCAGCAGATTTTTCACATGGGCGTAGGTTTCCCCTTGTCGCGTGAAAAAATCTAAAAGCAGTCCCAGCTGTTTGTTTAAGTCCGGAAGATTTTCAAAAACCACATTCACCAGCAGATGATTCTGCAATTCAAGAACTTTTTTTAATAAGGGTTTTTGAAACCGTTCCCAGGAAACAGGGTACAAGGTGATGTCGATTCGTCCGCCCAGTTTCATGATCTCCACCAGTCGCAGCCAGCGTTTGGACTGATCGGAGTTGATGTCCAGATTGGTGTGCAGGCAAACGTTGGGTGTCACCGTGCGGAATATTTTAAAAATTTCTACGATGTCGGGGTTTTGCGACGCTTCCCCTCCGGTCATGTTGATCTCCTGCTGGGCGAGAGCGTTTAAGGAATCGACCTTCTTAATGTTTTCCGCCATGATTCTGGCGTCTTCCAGAGACAGATGCCACTCGGATTTGGGCAGGTTCCCCAAAGGCTCGTACACATGGCAATCGACGCATTCGTCGCGGTTGTAGCGATTGCAACTGGCTTCTACAAAAATACTCAGCATTTTGAATGATTCATTCGAATTGACTGTTGGCGGCTCCCGCCTTGGTGATAGGATCGTTCTGCCATTATAGGGCGAATTTGGGCAGGCTCCCAAAGTATTTCGAGGAGGCTATGGGTCCGCGAAAAAGATAGAACTGAAATCAAAAAATTCCGCACCAAGGCGGTCATTTCCCTTTCCGGGAAGGAAGTGAGTTCGGGTCAGCGAAAGTTGAGAGCCGTGAAAGCGATGGCAGGGGGAGGGGATTGAAAAGCCCGCAACAGGTCTTTTTCGCGGTAGCCCAGTTTCCTGAGCGGTTTAAAAGCAGAGACGATCTCGCTTTCGGAAACATAAGCTACAGTGTCGGGAACACCGCGAGAACTGAGACTGTCCACCAGTTTTGCCATCAGCTTGCGTTGTTTTTTTGGAGTTCCCTCCTGGGGGGGGTATTTCATTTTATTTTTGTAGGGGCTTTTATAGGTCGAGTTGACCGCGTGCAGGGTCTGCAGCATCAGGAGATCGCGGTCCCAGGGAGCCATGCGCTGGACCTCAGGATGGTTCTGCATGATTTCCACTACGCTGGCAACCTTCTCGTTCATGAAACGGCTGACATAAAGGTGCTGGTATTCTTTTTCCACCTGAGAAAAACCGATGGCTTTGCCCACACGGGCCAGCAAGTCGAAATTCACCATGAAGGTGTATTGACCGCCATAAAGATTGAAATAGGGCCGGCCTTCCTGATTCAATTCGATCAGGGAATGCATTCCGTAATCAAACGCCGTGTATCCTTGGCTGTCAGGGTGTAATAGCCCCCGTGCCCGTTCCAGTGTGGTGAAAGCCCCGGTGTTGATGGGAATGGGAATTTCCTCGGCGCACAAGTCCATTTGAACCTGAATCGTTTTGGCGTAAGGCCAGTCCGCGATGTCCACCCGCTGATAACTTTTTTCCCACTGAATGGCCGCCAGGAAAGGCCCAAGCGTCTGCAAGGCTGGAAGATCTTTCTCGCCGAACATTTTTATAAAAGACTCGAACTCGATATTCAACAAGGCCGGGTCCAGAAGCGGTTGCAGGTACTCCTCGTATAAAGTGTTCTCATGTTTCAGGAGAACCTTTGTGGAAAGGTCGTCCCAGATTTCATTGGAAATAATTTTATCGATGGACTGAGGCTTGAAACAGTCGAGTCGACTGGCGTCCACCCGGACCGTGGAAAAGCGCCCGGCGTGGTCTCCAAGCCGAGGATTGGCGCGCACCCCTTTCAGGATTTCTTCCGAGTAGTCGCACAAAACGTAGTGGATGCAAGGGTAGATCTTTTGTTCGGTGTCGAGTTCTTTGAGCCGGCTAAGGAAGCAGGCGGCGAGGTTGCCGTTGCCAACGCCCCATTCCTGAATAAAGCGGGTGGATAGCGATACCGACTGGTCTTTGACTTGCTGATAATATTCTTCGGCCAGCGTGTGCGCCAGCCGGTGGTCCAGACTGACATAAGTCTGGAAATGATCGTGGATAGCAGGCCCCAGCATTCCATAAAAAATGGAATTGATATGGGTCTGCCATTGATCCGCGGGTTTGAAATCCCCAAGGGGAAGGAGACTTTGGGGATTTTGGTTCATCAATGTATCTCGCAATCCCTGGTGGAATTGGAAGGTCCTTATTATTCTTCAGCCAGAGTTTCCATGCCAGGCGCGTTGCCGGACATATCGCCTCCGCCGGCATAACCACCGGTTTGAGAAACTCCGCCGGGAATGTTGGAAGGGTTCTGCCCTTCAGTTGCGCCAGCGGCGGGAGCATCCGCTCCCATGTTTTTCATCAGTTTTTCGTAAGTGCGGTAAGCTTCTTCAGCGTCTTCAAGACGATTGACTTCTTTGTAACAATTATACAGGTTGTACCAGGCGAGGGCGTCATTGCCGTTCAGCGTAGTGGCGGTTTTGAATTCCTTGATGGCGCTTTCCAATCGGCCCATTGTGGCGTAAAGGCTTCCGAGATTGGTGTGCGGCAGATTGTACTCAGGATCAATTTCGCTGGCTTTCTTAAAAGCTTTAACCGCTTCGTCGATCATGCCTTTCACCGAATAACAGCTCCCAAGGTTGCAAAAAGCCTGGGGGTCTTTTTCGTCGATATCCACCACGCATAGAGCGGCGTTGAGCGCCTCGTCATGATGATTGGCGTTGAAATAGGTGGTGGAAAGAGCGGAGCGCAGTTCTTTGTCTTCCGGGCTGAACATCAGAACTTTTTTCAAAACCATGATTTCTTCCTCGTACATCATTTGAATGTCATACGCGGCGGCCAGGTTCGCATAACCCATGATATCGGTGGGGTCGAGTTCGATGACTCTTTTAAAGCTTTGCACGGCGCTTGGGAAGTATTCCAGCAACATATAAACTCCGCCAAGGTTGAAATGGATTTCAATGTCGTCGGGAGTCAGTTCCGCCGCCCGGTTCAACTCCCGGATGGCTTCCTCTTCGTGGTTGAACAGACTGTAAGCGGTTCCAAGCAACTTGTAGCCGCGGGCGTTTTTTGGGTCGCGGCTGATGACCTGCTTTAAAATTTTGATGGCGTCATCATAGTTTCCGCCATCCATATAATAAGTGGCCAGTTCATTCAATTTTTCCGGATTGTTCGGATCGTCTTTCAGCTCTTTTTTTACCTGACGGACCTTTTTCATGATTTTGGTTTCCAGTTTGATTTGCTCTGGATCCCGAACCCCCAATTCTTCAAAAATATAGGGGTCGATTTTCATGGTGACCCAATCCGTTGCGTTGCCTTTTTCCTCGGCCATGACGATTTGACTCCTTGAAATTTTTGACTTAAAGGTGTTTGGTAAGATTGATACTAGGGTATCCGTAAGGAGGTGTCAAGCAGTGATGCCCACGCGCACGCTTGTAATCCAATGGTTTTATTTTCCCTGTCGAAGATAATTTTCGACCCGCCAATAAATAGGGGAGCGTCGTAAATCACGTTTGCGCTGTCAATTCTTCATCGCCTGCCATATTGATGATTTCCTCTTTGCCGAAATGGTCCAGATAGAGGAGGAAGTGTTCGCGCGAAAGAAAATTCCAGATATTGCGCGAGGGGAAGTTTTCTTCAATGATCTGGTTGAAATTTTCGTACACATCCATGACTTCCTCGCGCGGCATGCCGGCTTTGATGTCGAAATCGAAAACGATGGCCATGTCTCTTTCCGGGTCGTGGATGATCCGGTCGATCTTGAATTTTGACGGGTTGTGGTAGATGGCCGAATCTTTTTCCAGCGCGAAAGTGGATTGGCCCACGGAATGGATGGTTCCTGTTCCCAACTCGCTGTTTTCTACGGTGAACCGGATGGTGTCTTCGGCTTCAAACCGTTCCTCGGTGGGAAAGCCGAAGAACAGGTACAGGTGATTCCATATTCCCGCGTCCGAGCTGTTTTTAAGGACCCGTTTTTCCGTGGCCTGGTCGCAACCTTTGTCGATGAGAGAAAGGATGCGGTCGTTGGCGCTTTCCAGACCGAAAAAAAGCATGATGAAACCGGCGCGGTGCATTTCCTCGAATAACTCAGGCGTTTCCACATTCCCCGATTCAAACTTGAGCATTCCCAGGGCGCGCATCTCGACCCCCTGCGACAAAATGGCCTTGGACATCCTGCGGAAAGCGTTGGGGGAGATCGCTTCGTCCGAGAAAGTGAAGTATTTGGTATGGTAACGTTTGCCAAGGTAGTCCAGGTCTTCTGCCACGCGGGCTTCATTTTCTTTCCGGTAATAGGAGTCGTAAATGAAACTGTGCGTGCAGAAAGTGCATTTCCCCCAGTAGCATCCCCGGCTGGCCATATAGGGCAGGACGGGGTAAGGCATCAGGTATTTGCTGAGGTCCAGGCCGTCGAATGTGGGGCGTGCCAGAAGGTCGTAGGGCAGAGCGTCGGATTTCGGGTTGCGGGTGATTTGTCCGTTCTCCAGATGGATCAGATTGGGAACGGTGCTGAGCGGTTTGTTTTCTTTCAGGCTGACGATGAGTTTGTCCAGAGGCTCTTCCCCCTCGAACAAAATAATGCTGTGAAAAAACTCCTCAAAAAGAATTTTTTTATCTTCCAGAATATCCTGATGACGTGCGAACACACTGCCCCCGATGACGATGTGCAGATGGGGATATTTTTTTCGTAGCAGGCGCGCCAGTGTCAGGCCGGGAATCACCTGGCCCACATGGATGATGGATATTCCCGCCAGTCCGTATTCGTCCCAGTTTACTCTGGGAATGAGATGGTCCTGATAAAGGGCTAAAAAAGGGTTGCTGACGGAATCCTGGGTGGCTGAAACAATGCCCTCCAGGTTTTCCTCAGGCGTCCCCTGCATGAAAAAGGAATCCAGATCGATACGGCTGGGATGGTGCGCGAACGAAATCAGTTTCATCGCGATTTTCAGGGTGGTGAAGGCTTTTTTGTACAGCGGAAACTGAAAAAACAATTCCTCGGTGCGCAGAACATCCAACGCCTCCCCGATTTCGGAATAGATACTTTCAAGATATTCCCTGTCTGACAGGATTTGCCGATAAACCGATTGAACTTCCTGCTCTTCACGGGTGTGAGCAGGTTTGTCGAGGCGGGCGCGGATGATTTCGACGCATTGGGTCAAATAGTCCCTGGAAAGAAAAGTCTCGTAACATTCAATATTGAAATCATATTGATCGACGGCGTGCCCTTTGTTTTCCAGGAAAGCCTTCAATGTGGGTAATGCCAGGTAAGGCTGACTGGGAAACCATTGGGGCGGGAAAATCAGGGCCGATTTCATGATTCAATTCCTTCAAACACGTCCAGAACTTGTTAGTATTTATATCGGTAGAGGATAACCCTCGGTAAGGGACCTGTCAATCAGCGCTTTCGCCTGGAAGGTCGGGCAACTTCTTCCGGTCACCGAAACCCGGTATTTATGGCGGGCAAGGTCCTGTCAGGTACGCTTAAAGCCGGAAATTGGAATGTCTTGACACCCCCTAGGGGAAAGTCTATAATTTCTCTCATTCCCAAAATACGGATTGCAACACATTGAATTAGAAGTTTTAAACAACTTGTGCTGAATAGGAGGTTGTCCCTTGAGCGACCAGGAAACAGAGAAGGATGAAGAACAAAAGGAAGAAACCACGGGTGTGGAAACTAAAGATGTCGATTCCCTCTCGGATTTGAGTGAGCTTGAAAAGATCAAGCAAGAGCTCCAAAAGGAAAAAGAAAAAGCGGCCCAGGAACTCGCTGAAGGTGAAGATGAGGACGAAGATCTCAGGGAAGTAGATTATCTGCAAAAGCTCATCACCCTGTCGGTCAAGTTTGACCACCATTGCAGTATGTGGTTGATGCCCGCTCACATAGATTGTGGTTTGAAATTCAACCATCAGTTGTCGGAAGCTTATGGTAGCCAACTGAACACCATTCAGTCTTTTTTACGGCTTCTGGAAAATGTCGACGGCGTGACACGGGAACTGGTGACCAAGGATGTTATTTTAAAACTGCGGAGCACATTGCAGAACATACATAAAAATCTGGTGAAACCTTTGATTCTGGAAGTGGGCCGGATGAAGAAAAAACCCAAATCAGAAAGCCTCGACCTTTTCAAAACCAATTGGAATGATAGATTGATGGAACTGCAAAAGGCCTGTGATTTCGAGTATCAGGTTCTCGATTGCAAAAGTTTCATGATTAAAGGTTAAATAGAAGCCTGAAGAATCTGGGGAAAGAGGAGTCTTTCTTCAGACTGATAAGCGCAGGGTTTTCGAGAATGCCCGTCATGGGATGTGATATCTGTAAAAATTTTTATTCCTCCTGATATGGATGTATTTGGGAGTCATCCCCTGGCTTCCAGATATTGGTTGCGAAAGAGCCAAGACCGTTGTGAAAAATTTTCCAAGGATGTCCCCCTGACGTTTGCCAAATCTGAAGATTCCTCAAATATGAAGTTTCAGGAAAATGCGGGAATAAATCCGTGAGCCTCTCGCGCCCACGTCAACAGAAAATTGCGTAAAAAAATCAAGTGAAGGAGTCTTAATGTCAGAAGAATCGCAAGTGGGAGATAAAGAATTGGACACAGCGGAGGAAGAATCCTTTTCTTCGGACGCGATTGCAGTTCTTGATGGCGAAACTCTGCCCGAGGAACAGGAGCTAGCCGAGGTTGACCACACTCAGCTTTATGTCTGGATCGCGGACTCCGGCAACGATCGAATACAAAAGTTTGATGGCAACGGAAAATTCCTGTTCAGTTTCGGAAAATCAGGCGGAACGAGGCCACCTTACGATCCCGGCGAATTCAAGACACCAGGCTCCGTCACCGTTGATAACAGTGGAAATATCTGGGTAGCCGACACCGGCTGTCACAGGATACAAAAATTTGACTCCGAGGGCGATTTTCTGCACGTGTTCGGCAGTGAAGGCTGGGGGCAGGAGAAATTTTACTGGCCCGAAGCGATCATCGCGGAACCCACGGGGACGATTCTGGTTGTGGACACCCACAACCACTGTATCAAGCGTTACGATGACGACGGAGATTTCCTGCTGAGTTTTGGGTTTGCCGGTGATTTTGACGGGTTCCTGAAATTTCCTTCCGGAATCGCTCTGGACCGCGAGGGCAATATTTATGTGGCCGACCGCGATAATCAAAGGGTTCAGATTTTCAACGAAGACGGGCAGTTTCTATCAAAATTTGGTGAATATGGATTTGAGCAGGGAAGACTGAATTTTCCCACCGGGATTCTCGTTCGCAGGGATGGTACGATCATCGTTGCCGAAAAAAGTCAGAACCGTTTGCAACTGTTTTCCCGCGAAGGAGAAAGCCTGGGAGTGATCGGCGAGAACGGAAAGCGGGACGGACAATTCAATTGTCCCGTGGCTTTGGTTGAAGATCCTTATGGATATGTGTTTGTGGTTGATACCATCAACCATCGCATACAAAAATTCGATCCCGATCTGAACTTCGTATCCAAATGGGGTGTGATTGGGAAGGAGCCGGGTCAGTTCAAAGATCCTGCGGGCATCAGCCTTTCATGGGAGCCTGATTGGGCGCCTCAGGAGGAATGATTGTCGGGAATGCAGGCGTTTGACCTGTTTGCAGGTCGGCCCGTTTCAGGAGCCGTGGATTTTTTTTAATTTAGGGCGATGTTTCATGAAAGTTAAAATTAAATTATTAGGTGCGCTGTTGTTTTGCCTTGCGGCCATCACGGTTGCCGGGGCAGAGGAGAAAGCCAAGGATTCTATCTTTGGCGGCCAGATATTATCGTTGACAGACAAGAAGGAAGGCTTGAAGCCGTCCAACGATCCAAGGTACCAGGACAATCAGGACGGCACCGTCACCGATCTTAAGGAAGGGTTGATGTGGAAGAAGGAAGATTCCTATCAGGAACTGAAACAATGGCTCAACTGGGAGATGGCTCAGACTTATATTTCGGATACGAATGAAAAACGCTTCGGCGGGCACGACGACTGGAAACTGCCGACCCGTGAACAACTGGCGAGCCTGTTTGAAGAAGATAAAGTGATCCCCTGGAAATATTACTGGACGGTCAATGAAGTCCATCTGGACCCGATTTTTGGATACACCAGTTGCTGTTTCTGGTCGAGCGAGATTCATAAAGAAGAATACGCGTGGACCTTCAATTACATCCGGGGAAAAGCGTATCCCAGCCCCCGGGGCGGTCCGGGTTTGTCCTTGTCGGCGATCCGGCTGGTGAGAGAAATCAGTGAAAAAGAACGCACGGCGAAAAAATGACCCGCGTGACGCTGGACCCCGTGTTAATGTGCGATGGATTTTTGAAGAATCAATAGCTTCTCTGGCAACCTGCCCTTTGGACGGTTTTTTTCCCGGTGTTGAGCAATGAATGACAAAGACCCAAAAAATGAATTGAACCACGAAGACGGGGTTGAGGACGCGCCAGAGGAGTCCGCAAAACCTGCCGAGTCCATCGCCGATCAAAGCCCGGAAACAGAGTTAGCTCCGTCCGACGCGCCTTCCGAAGAAGATGAAGAAGATTTTGAAAGCGAGGAAGAAGAGGTCGAGTTTGACCTGGAAGCGCAGATCGAAGAGTTTCGTAGTCAAATTGAACAGGAGCCTGAAAATTGCGTCCATCATTATAATCTGGGCGAGGCCCTGTCTGAGCTTGGAGACACAGAAGAAGCAAGGGCCGAATTCGACCTGGCTCTGGAGTATGATAAGGAAAAGGAGTTTGCATCTGTCGTTCATTTCGCGATCGGCGAATTGCATTACAATCAGTTGATATCGGGGATTCACGGAACGGTGGTCAGAAGTTCCGTTGGCCTGCACTCCGCCCACAAGGCGGGCGATACCATCACCCAGGTGAACAGCGAGGATTATGAAGTTCCGATCCGTGAGTTTGAATCGGCGATTCAGAATCTGGATTTGCTGAAAGCGGATGATGATATTTTTGAGTACATCAACCAGAATGCTCCCCAGCACATCGCGGACACGTATTATAAATGGGCTTCGGACCTGATAGATAAATCCCGGCAAATAGAACTTTATGGCGAAGAGATCAAGGATGTTAAAATTGCCCAGAAACTTTTGAAAAAAACACTGAACATTGATCCCAACCACAGTCAGGCGGCCTTGATGGTCAAGTATGTTAAAAAAATGCTTCTGGAAGGGTGGCAGGCTTTCGATGAATATGGGTTTGAGGCAAAAAAGATTGAAGGTAGTGGATAAGTATTATTGTTTTCTGAACGCTACATTACTTTAAAAATAGGCTATCATTAATGTCCAGCATAGATGATCTTATAAGGGATAATTTAAGTTCGGATGGGCAGGTTCTCAGTTTGAAGGCAAAATTCATCCGTGAGGTGGGTGCGCGTGCTTTGGCAGAGAATGAAGGCCTGAAAGGTCTCAGGGCGTTGAATTTGCAACAATGCCATATTGGGGATGATGGTGTGAAGGCGATCACGGAATCGCCGATTTTTGAAAACTTGAGAACGTTGAATCTGACCTCGAACGGTATCGGAGATGAAGGCGCACGGCTTTTGGCCAATGCGAAATATCTGAAAAATCTTCGGTCTCTCCAGCTGGTGGTCAATGATATCTCTGAAGACGGGGAAAAACTATTGAGAAATTCGATTGCCCTGATCAAGCTCACTTCACTGAAATTTCGGGTTTGATTTTCAGGATGAAGAGGGGTTTTAGGGAATTAGGGGTTTTTTGTTGTAATTATTGAATTTTAAAGGATTAAATTGCTGTCGGCCTGGCTGGGGAAATTAAGGGTTGACTTATTCTTTGGTCTTTGATATTTTTCGTCAACCCTATGAAAGCCGATGGAGGTCGGAACGGGTTTGTGCATCGAAAGCTTAAATTCGCTTTTTGAATTTTTTGAATAGATGGGAAATGTTGAGTAGGGGGGTGGTTTTAAGTTTTCCTAACGTAGGGATTGAAGGTGTTTATCCTAAAGTTAATTCCGCTTTTGAAAGGGGGAGTATGATGAGAAGGACGGCTATTAGTTTAATTTCTGTATTTGCATTTTTTTCTTTTGTGGCTTTCGCCGGCGCTAACGAAGTTGTCGTTAAGTCTGGTGGGTCCAGCGTTTGTGAAAACGCTTCCTGGATTGTGTACAACCTGAGTGAGACTGAAGACACCGATATCACGTTTGATATTGGCCCTCATGCCTACGCGTGGGAAAAAGTTTTCAACGCAACTTTGCCTCCCGGTGGATATGAGACCAACGCCATGGCGATGAAATCTACCATTACGAACAAAGGTCCGGGAGAAATCTCAGTCAACTGCCAAAGACAAACATTTGATCGTAACGATTGGAAAATCGATGCAGGTTCTGGTAAAACCTACCAGAGCGATTACCATCTTGACCATGTAAGACCCGGTACCTATATCGAGCCTGGTATGGGAATGCCTCAAGGAACCGAAAGAGGGATCTTCGCTATTGATGGCCATAAGCGAGAGAGCGCAAGATAATTGCAGGTTTAGCTAAGATTTGACATTGAGCTGGAAGGCGAAAGCCTTCCAGCTTTTTTTTTGGATTTAATCCGTAATTGGTTTTAGAATGTTTAAGGTAAGTTTGATCTAACAAGAGTGTCGGGAGTAGATATGAGCGAGCAAAGATTTATTGATAATGGGGACGGCACGGTGTCTGATTCGCTGACCCGTCTGATGTGGATGCAGAACGACTCTTATTTAGATACCAAAAAATTTGTCACGTTCACACAAGCGGTCAAGTACACAAAGAAAAAAAATGAAGACGCGTTTGCGGGGTTTACGGACTGGAGGATTCCTGACAAAAAGGAAGCTCAAACGCTGTATGATGAGAATACAAAGATCGCAGACAAATACGATATAGCTATCCACATCGATTCGGTTTTTACCCCAGGGTGCGGGTTTGATACCTGGACCAGCAACACGCGTGGAAAAATCACAGCCTTTGTTTATTCCTTTAATAATGGCCGGGGCGGGCATAAGGAGGTCGATGACATTCTAAATACCAGTGTCCGGCTCGTCCGCGGCGAATTTGATTCCAGCGGTATCAAGCTGGATAAAATTCCTTCGGTCAGGGATATCATCACTCAAGGCGGGGGTTGGCGCTGATTTAACAATTTTTAGAGGCAGGGTAGGGTGCGCTTGTTGTCCCTGGCCCTGCTTTTTTTGTTATATCTTACGTCCGAACTTTGTTGTTCTAACTGATGACCCGGTTCTCAATTCCCGGTTGAATCGGCATGGGCAATCGGGGGGTGCGGGAAAAAAGAATTTCGGTTGTAAAATTGAAGTCTCAGTGATACTTTATTGAAATAAAATCCCTTGCACCCGCATAGTGAGTTTGTTTTGGTTCGAGGTGGAGCAATACGCCTCCACATTCGACTCATTTCAATTTGGGTCCAAGGCAAGAGGGTCCATTAGGTCTGGGTGACCTTAAGGATGAATTGTTGTCCGTTGCTTTAATTGCATATTTTTCGACGAGGTGAGCCTTGGCAGAAGCCTTTAAAAATTTTCAGGATAATGGTGATGGAACGGTGATTGATTCTGAGGAAGATCTGCAATGGCCGATTAGAGATTCCCGCAAGGAACTTGGGAAATGGCTCAATTGGGATGAGGCGAATGCCTATGTAAAAGCCTGTAATGAGCAAAAATATTTGGGTCATGACGAT
Source organism: Nitrospinaceae bacterium (assembly GCA_029261655.1). GTDB lineage: Bacteria > Nitrospinota > Nitrospinia > Nitrospinales > VA-1 > JADFGI01. The sequence goes on from JAJDAY010000030.1 coordinate 130,075, forward strand.
TGGCGGCTTCCGACAAAAAGCGAATTACGATCAATTTTAAAGGGAGAACAGGCTTACCGAGTCATTTTCCTGAAGCAAAATACCAAAAAGCCCGCCCGCAGTGTGGCGAATTATCAAGCGGGAGGGGAAACGAGTTTCTGGACCAATGAAACCAGATTCGATTCCTACGCCTGGAAATGCTATTTCCCTGGGGCCAGGGAAATTTGCGTGGAGCAAAGTGTTTCCACCACAGGGTCTTCTGTCCGGTTGGTTCGCGATGTCTAGCGGATCGGTTTGCAATCGCGGATTGAAATAACGGTCAAGTTTTCTAGATGATAGGAGTTATTGGATGTCCGACCAGGAAAAAATAGAACCCGGTGACGAGAATAAAGAAATCGTTGATTCTGAAACCCTCGAAGACGAAGGTTACGAGGGCGAAGAGTGGCTTGGCGAGGAAGACTTTGAAGAGGAAGACGAGGCCCTCATTGAAGAAGAGGTGCCTTCCTATGTCGACAACGGTGATGGAACCATTGGCGATACCCGGAATAGTTTGATGTGGAAAAAGTCCGACTCTTACGATGAATTTAAGTATGGGATCACCTGGTTTGAAGCGCATGATTATTGCGAAGCCATGAATGAAAAAAAGTTTGCGGGTTTTGATGATTGGAGACTGCCCAGTTTTGAAGATGCCAAATCGCTTTTTTCCTTCACCCATACGAATCATGATAAAGCCGGAGCCGAGATTCATATCGACCCCCTGTTTGATTCTGGCAATGGGCACAATACCTGGACGTTTGAGGAGAAGCCCGAGTATCACCAGTACGCCATGAAGTTCAACTATATTACCGGCAATGAAATTTGGGAGCACAAGGACAATGAGTATTCCCATGCCCGTCTGGTTCGCGATGATATTAAAGATGACTGGGAACCGGAATGGCGGAAGGACACTAAAAAGTTTGACCGATAAAATTTAAAAATATTCATAACAGAGCGTTTTTTTGCTCAGGGTTTTGGAAAAGGAAGTCATGAGTCATTACATGATATTTGGGAAAAATGATTGTCCGCACACTAAAAAAGCGCGGGAGGATTTTCTTAAAAAAAATAGGTCATTTGTTTATGTCAATGTGGATGACGACCCTAAGGGGTTGGAGAAACTGCTGGAATATACTGACGGAAAATACATGGTTCCCGTGATTGTCAATGTGGATGAAGGCAATGCGGAAATCGGTTATACCGGAGACTGATAATGAGTGAACATTTTTTCAGAGGGTGAGTGATGGCTGAACAGGTTCCGGTAAAGCAAGAGGAAGACACAAAACCCAAGCGCTTTGTTGAAAAAGGGCCACTGGTCATTTATGACACCAAGACAAAAGTGTTTTGGTTGAAAAAGGATTCCTGGCAGGATAAGGGAAAATTTTTCAACTGGCATGAAGCGCGGGATTATTCCGACAAAAAGAATATGCGCAGTATCGGCGGATTTACCGACTGGCGGCTTCCATCGATTGACGAAGCGGCTTCCCTTTATAGCGAGGAATTCCAAAACACCGCTAAGGGCGGGAGCACGATTCACATTGACGTTGTTTTCCCCGAAGGAGGTTTCAAGAATATCTGGCTCATGGGCGACACATCGACCCGTCGCCCCCGTTTTGATTATGTCGAGGGCAAAATCACAAACGCTGATGAGTATTCCTTCGGCGCTACCCGACTGTGTCGAAAAGAGTCTGCCATCCGGGATCACACCAAGCCCCCGGTGCGGCATTAAAATTTTTCCTGAGAAATATTGATGGATAAAACTGAAAACAAATGCGCTTTGATCGACAATGGAGACGGAACGATCTCGGATGTGAAGAACGGTCTTATGTGGATGAAAAACGACACCTGGCTTGAGCTGGGAAAGTTGGTTTCCTGGCATGAAGGGCTGGAATATTCCAAAAAAATAAATGCCGAGCGTTTTGCCGGCTACAATAACTGGCGTTTCCCGACTGCTTCGAATGCGAAAACATTGTTTGATATTGAAGCCTCCAACGTCGATGTTCAGGGCAGCGAGATTCATATCGACCCCATATTTCCTTCCGGGTGCGGTTTTTCTACCTGGACCAGTGAAACCCGTGGCGCCAAGGCGGCCATGGGTTTCGATTACCGGTCCGATTACGAATTCTGGCTGGCCAAGGAAAACGAAGGGTTCCCAAGCGGCCTCAGGCTGATGCGTAAAATTGGTGAAAAATCGGACGAGAACGACACACCAAGATTTGTTAGTAACGGGGACGGTACGGTCAGCGACGTCGTTGAGGGTTTGATGTGGGCGGCAAGTGATTCCTATCTGGATTTGGATAAATGGGTTTCCTGGGATGAAGCCAAAATGTATCTGAATAAATTAAATAAAGAACGGTTTGCCAAGCACACAGATTGGCGGATGCCCTCTAGGAAAGAAGTGCAAATGTTGTACGACCCCAGCAACCCCCTGACCGACAAATACGGGGATACCGTCTTTCTTGTCGAAGGTTTTCTTCCAGGATGCGGTCTGACCTCCTGGACCAAAACCCTGAGCAAAACAGATAATACGGTTGCCATGCGCTTCCATTTTTATAATGGCGACTACAAGTGGCACAAACAGGGGCTCAGAAGCCATGGAATGCGTCCGGTCCGCGATATCAAGCCCGAGTGAGCGCGCGCAAAAATTTTTCATCCAGCGGTACGCAGACTTATCTTTAGAGGTTGCTATAAATGTGTCCCGGTACAAACGATCAGGAAGTTCAGGCCCAGGAAGTGTCGGCACGGTTTGAAGAGGGAAAAAACGATACGGTCATCGACAGAAAACGGGCTTTGCTCTGGCTCAAGCAGGATACCTGGCAGTTGACAGGGAAATGGATGAATTGGGTGCAGTCCAGAGATTATTCCGAAGAATTGAATCAAAAAAAATTCGGTGGTTATCAGGGGTGGAGACTTCCCACGGTTTCCGAGGCGAAAAGTCTTTTTGACAAAAACCAGCAGAATAAAGACCACATGGGGCAAACCGTTTCCCATGCCGCTATTTTCGCACCTGGGTTTGGGTTTTTGTGTTGGACCAGCGACGTAAGAAATAAAATTCAGGCGGTCCGGTTCGGGTACCGCAAAGGATTACAGATTTTTGACGATATTTACAGGACTTCCCGTGGCTCGACCCGGTTGGTTCGTGATATAGAAAAAACGGACGATTTGATTTAGTGTTTTTATATTAAGGCAAACGAATAAAAGATCGCATGTAAAGGAACCTCCTATTGGAAACAAAAATTAGATTTCAAGATAATGGGGACGGGACGGTCACGGACCATGAAACCCAGTTGATGTGGAAACAGACGGATTCCTACCAGGACAGCAGTAAATGGATGAACTGGTACGAAGCCCTGGAGTATATTCGAAATTTAAACGATAAAAAGTTCGCGGGTCATTCGAACTGGAGATTGCCCAATCTGGACGAAGCGGAAGGCCTGTATGATGAGGATTTCCTTACCAAGGATATGGACCGGCTGGATATTCACATCCATTCCAGTTTTTCCCCAGGCGGAGGGTTTTCCACCTGGACGGATGTCCAGAGAGCCCACAGCACCGCGGCGGTGTTCTATTATCGGTACGGCCACGAAAACCTGGCTAACAAGGAAGGGATTGGCAAGGAATCCGTACGGCCCGTTCGCAATCTGAGTGACGAAGCGGAGCAACCTTTGAAGCATTTGGGGGGCTTGTCTTCAGGAAGGTATACCAGCTGACTCCTCCTAAGGAGGGAACCCCGCTACGCGGGAAGTAAAGAGGGACTTTGCTACGCTCACGAGTCCCGATTAACCATAAATCCATTGCACGTTTATATTGGGTCCAGCGTCACGCTGGCGGAGTTGTTTATTAAGGAGGTCCACCATCGAATCGTATTCGATAATCAATCAGGAAGAAAGCAAGTCCTCGGTCATGACCTATCGGTTTGAGGAAGAGAACTTCCAAAATACCTATGTGCTGGAGGATTATTATTGCACCAATCCTTTTTGCGATTGCAAGCATGTGACGGTTTCTTTCTCCGACATGGAAAAAGGAGACAACCGGATTATTTTCCTCCTGAACTTTAACAAAACAAGCAGTTCACTGCCTAACGCCCCGAAATGGTCCAAGGTGCAATCCGAGATCGTCAAAGGGTTTGTCAATAAACTGCCGGATGAATTGATGGTGTTGTTCAAACAACGCTATCTGGAAGCCAAGGCGTTTGGTGAAAAGAACCCCATGTCGTATCTCATGTTCGAGCCGGGGCGGTATGTGAACTATTTCGAGCTGTTTCCGCGCAATAAAGAAATGCTCGACTTTTCCCATCACAATGAAAAATACTTCGCGGAAGACGCTTACGACCTGGATCCCAGAAACGACAATCTGGACATCAAGCTGGCGTTTTATAAATTGGAACTGGACAGCAACCAGCAGGCGGCGGTTTTTTCCTACACCTATTATTTTGACGAATCTCTTCGTGAAAAAGAAGACGACCGGTTACCGCCGGAGCACAATGACATGTTGATGACCCTGACCGGCTCCATACCTGACCTAAATGACAGGCTTAAAAAAAGGTACAAACAGGCAAAGAAAATTGGCGAGGAGTTGTTAAAAGTTCCTGCGGAAGCTAAAATTATTCAAGGAAAAATAAAACCGAACGACCCTTGCCCTTGCGGGTCGGGTAAGAAGTTTAAAAAATGTTGCGCTTTACAGATGAACTGAGAAATTGTTTTTTTGTAATAATTGACCGGGATCACGAATGGTTCGAGTTCCTGTTTAAGAAGTTTTGGCCCTACAAGCGTCTCAAACCCTTGACAGACGAGGGATAATGGTTTGACGCATAAACTTTATTGTTGTCATTGGGGATAGAAATCATGGCAGAACCCAAAGAGAAAAAAGTAAAAAAAGTTCAAGCCCGGCATATCCTTGTTAAATCAAAAGAGATTGCCGAAGAAGTAAAAAAGAAAGTCGACGACGGAGAAGATTTTTCAGCCCTTGCCGAGCAATACAGCGAATGCCCCTCTAAAAAGCGGGGCGGCGATCTGGGCTGGTTTGGCAAAGGCGCGATGGTCCGGTCTTTTGAGGTTGCCGCTTTCACCGCCGAAGAGGGCGAGGTCGTGGGGCCGATCAAAACCGAGTTCGGCTGGCATGTGATTTATGTTTACGAGATCCAGACGGATATCAATCCCGATGTGGGACCGCCCACGGGGGATGAAGATGCTGACGAAGATACGCTCCGAATGGTCGCTGAAAACTATGCCCACGAATTCATGATGCTCGGATACACCAGTAAAAAGGTGTTGAGCCTGTTCACCAGCCCACATTTTAAATCCGCCAATTCGGTTTATAATTTGCTGGGGGAGGAAAAAATCAACGGGATCATTGCTCAGGTTTTTGGACAACAGCCCGGCAAAAAAGAAGAAGAGAGCGCAAAATAGTCTTTCGGAATTTATTTCCGGGTCGAAAAAAAATGGACCTTTATGGGAAATCCCATAAAGGTCCATTTTTTATGGAGCCGATTCTTACTGATGCTTCAACGTCACGCTGGATACAGAAAGTATGTTTGGCGTCTCTCTCAGTTCCCGCAAAGCCTCACTGTTTGGAGGCGAATCGATATTGATGATCGCCATCGCCCGGCTTTTTCCCTGGAGCCGGCCAAGATGAAACCCCGCCACATTGATGTTGTGTTTGCCTAAAGCATGTCCCAGGTTGCCGATGACGCCGGGAACGTCCTTGTTGTTCAGCACCAGCATGTTCGGGGATAAAACCGCTTCCAGCGAATATTCGTCAAACTGGACGATCCTCGGGTTGCCTTTTCCAAAGACGCTTCCTGTGATACTGCGCTTGCCGTTTTTGGTCTCGACCTGCAACTGCAATGTGCTGGTGTATTCATGCACCGCGTTGCTTTTGGATTCCTGCACCTGGATGCCGCGATCCTTTGCGATGAACGGGGCATTCACCATGTTGATGCCGTCGATCGACCGGGTCAGCAACCCCTTGAGTACCGAGGTGGTGATGGGTTCCACATTCTTCCCGGCGATATCACCGTTGTATTGAATTTCAACTTTGAGGATAGGACCTTCGATCAATTGCGCCGCAAGAAGTCCCAGGTCCTCTCCCAGCACAAGGTAAGGCTGGATTTCTTTAAGCGTTTCAGCATCGATCGAAGGCATGTTGATGGCATTGCGGACGTTTCCGTATTTCAGGTAGTCGATTATTTGATCGGCGACGGCGACGGCGACATTTTCCTGCGCTTCTTCGGTTGAGGCTCCCAAATGCGGTGTGCAGATGATTTCATCCATTTTGAGAAGCGGGCTATCTGGAGACAGCGGTTCCTTGCTATAAACGTCCAGGGCCGCCTGAGCGACAATTTTTGACTGGATGGCCTCTATCAGGGCATCGTCGTCTATTAAAGATCCCCGGGCGCAATTGACGATTCTAACGCCTGGTTTCATCTGGTCGAATTCTTTTTTACCCAGCAGGTACTGGTCCGGTAATCCGGGGGTGTGCAGGGAGATGTAGTCGGACCGTTGCAGAAGGTCTTTGAGCTCCACCACTTCGGCTCCCAGTTGCTCCGCCCGTTCTTTCTGGATATAAGGATCATAGACCAGGATTTTCATTTGGAATCCTTTGGCGCGGTCCGCGACGATGGAACCGATACGTCCCAATCCGATGATTCCGAGGTTCTTTTGAAACAGTTCTACCCCCATGAATTTTTTAGGCGCCCACTCGCCTTTTTTGAGGGACATATTCGCCTGCGGGATATTTCGGGACATGGACATCATCAGAGCCATAGCATGTTCTCCCGTCGTGATCACATTGCCTTCGGGAGTGTTCATCACGATGACGCCTTTTTTGCCGGCGGCTTCCAGGTCGATATTGTCGACACCGATACCGGCCCTGCCGACCACCTTCAGGTTGGTTGCCGCTTCAAGGACATCGGCGCTGACTTTGGTCGCGCTTCTGACCAGCAAACCGTGGTATTGGGGAATGACCGCGATCAACTCCTCCTTTGACATGCCCGTTTTGACATCCAGTTCGATGCCGTCTTCATTTTTGAGAATTTCAATCCCCGAGGGGGAAAGGTTGTCTGCAACCAGCACTTTCATCGGTCACTCCAATGGATGGTGAACCCGGCCAAAAAACCAGGAAATAATTGTTTGAAAATCCGGGAATCTGTTATTGATAGCCTTCCATTAATATTTTTTGCGCGGCGGCCACGCCTTTGCCGAATTCCACTTTAGCCCCGAATTTGGTCAACGCCATCTCGATGGCGGAAATGGCAATGACGACATCGAAAGTGTCTACATAGCCTAAATGGGCAATTCGGACGACTTTGCCTTTCCAGTCATCCTGACCGCCGGCCAGAGTCACGCCAAAATCATCGCGCAGGCTTTTGACCAGTTTCCCGCCATCGACGCCCTCAGGAACGAAAAACCCGGTTGCGCTGTCCGCCGGGGAATCGGGCGCCACGGCTTTAAGCCCCAACGCCTTTACGGCGGCTCGTGTGGCCCTTGCCAGACGGTTGTGACGCTTGAACACGTTTTCCAGACCATCTTCACGGATATTTTTCAGGACTTCCCGAAGGCCGATGACCAGGGACACCGCCGGGGTATAAGCGGACGTTTTATCGGCAAGATTTTTTCGTTCTTTCTTGAAATCGAAATAAAAATGCGGGCAGGTGGATTGATCCGCGAACTTCCATGCTTTTTCGCTGAGGCCCACCAGAGCCAGTCCGGGAGGCAGTTGCAGGGCTTTTTGCGAGCCGGTCACCAAAGCGTCGATTCCCCATTCATCCATCGGCAGGTTGAAAACGCCCAATCCGGTGATCGCGTCAACGACCAGCAGGAGATCATCCCGGTCGCGGGTCAGCCTGGAGAGCGCCTCGATGGGCTGAGCGGCCGTGGTGGACGTTTCGGAGGCTTGTACCAGGACCCCTTTGATTTCCTTGTCCTTGTTTAGAATGGATTCAATCTCTTTTGGGTCGGCGGCGTGACCCCATTCCACCTTGTGCCAAACGACCTTCAAGCCGTAGGTTTCTGAAATTTTGCCCCAGCGCTCGCCGAATTTTCCGCCATTGATGACGAGAACTTTATCCCCCGGAGAAAACAGATTGGTGACGCACCCTTCCATGCCTCCTGTGCCTGTTGAGGCGAGGATCAAGACATCCTGTTTGGTTTGAAAGAGGTATTTCGCACCCTCCGCGGCTTCGGCAAAAATAGCGCTGAACTGCGGCGTGCGGTGGTGAAGCATGGGTTCTGCCATGCGTAAAGCGACTTCTTCTGCGACCGGGGTCGGTCCGGGGGCGAGCAAATATCTTTTCTTCATCCGATTATCCTGTGAGTTTAATTTTTCAAAAAATGCGAAATAGCTTCTGATCCCCGTCGGTATGAATATTCCGTCTGAATGCGGCGGGGTCGCTCATTCCTGAGGAGTTCGTCGTTTGAAATCTCAAGCTGTTTCAGGGATCAGAATTGCCACGAAAACTAATCTTTATAATGCAAATTGTCTAAAAAATCCAATTTTTTATGGATTTATCGGGTGAAAATATCCTGGAGAGGAATCCGCATCTGAGATAGTCGGAACAGGGTTCGATTGAAGGGCAAAAACGGGGGTTTAGTAACAGTCAAAAAAGGATGTTCTAAAAATCAGGATCGATCGGAGTTGCAGGTTGCAAGAAACCAAAACTAGGGGGCGGGGGGAGTGCTGTTAACGGTCGGGCGTCGGTTCTTCATCGGACAAAGGCGGATTGGTTTCATCCTCGTTGAACTCTATTTTCAGTTTGAGGTCAGGCGCTTCCAGTTCAATGGTTTGATCTTCCTCAGGGGTCTCAATCTCGAGAGAATCGTTTTCAAGGTCCATCTGGAGTCCTTCTAATTCAATCGTTGGGCTTAATTCTATTTCAGGCGTCTCAAGTTCAATAGAAGATTCAGAGGTTGGTTTCTCGTCCGGTTCATCGTCGTCGATAGTCAATGCGGTTTCGAGGGTGATTTCATCCGCGTCGTCAGCCGAGTTTTCTTCGGGTTCTTCAGGCAGGAAAAATTCGTCCTCTTCCTCATCATCATCGGAATCTTTGGTTTCCGATTGATCGGCCTCAATATCGAATCCCAGCCCCTGGACTTCAAAATCGCCGGTCTCCAGATCATTATCCTTCATGAAGAATTCATCCTGATCCGTATCCGTGCTTTCAGAAAGATCCCCGGCAAGAGTGGCGCCAATGTCCCAGCTCTCGGAGTCAGGGCCGTCCGCATCGGATAAGTCCAATGCAAAATCGCCGAAACTGTCTATGGCAAGTTCGTTCTGCCTTACCAGATCTGCAGAATCATAATAACCGTCATCGTCCATTTCGGTGTCCGTTCTTTCCCTGTCAGCTACCGAAGAGTCCTGATGAAAATCTTCTTCTCCACCCGCGGAGGAATGGCTGTAAACGGCTCCGGCGGATGCAAAAATTGTAAAGGGTTTCTCAGCCTCTGTAAGAACGCTGGATTTCAGCTTTTTGAAATCGTAACCACAGTTCCCGCATTTGGAGGAGGTTTTAAATTGAATGTAACTGCATCGTGAACATTGCATGTTAATAAGTTAGTCGAAAATTCAAATAACGTCAAGGATATTAATTAGTTATGGGTGTAATTTGCGGCATTGCAAGGGTTTTTGGGGTCTTTTTCGGGGTCTGGAATTGCCAGGAAAATTCACCGGCCTGGGGTCCAACCCTTTGAAATTCGGGGACTGCTGATAGAAAAAGCCAAAAAACAATATTCTAAGTCCTGTATTACGGTTTTTAGGTAGCTTTAGGCAATTCTATTGGAGGTGGGGCCGTTTTGAAACTAATTCCCGGATGAAACAGGAATGCGCTTGTTTTCCGGGCCTGAAATTAATCAGCCCACCTTTGAGGATAATATTTGACGGGCTTTTTTAATTTAGATAGAATCACGGTAATCCAAGGAATTACTAATAATCGCTGTTCCAATGTTGTCAGATTCCTGTCAGAATTTTGGCTGAGGGTGACTTATGTCAGAAAGAAATTTCCAGAAAACAAGGCCGTTTATTAGCTGGTTGAGATTCAAAACAGGCGAACTGTTCTTCCCCTTGCTCGAGCCGATTTTCCGGATGCAGGAAAATTGGGACACTGAGGTCAGAAATCATTTCCAGCAGGCCATCCAAAACCTGGAAGAAAACAGGACAACCGTTGCACTGCTCAACTTGAACATGGTTTTAAGTATGCAACCGCGCCATTTTCTGGCCCGCGTGTATCGGGGAAAAATTTATTTGAATGATGGCCGGTCCCGCCTGGCTTCTGAAGATTTTCTGCAGTCCAACAAGATCAGCCCTTACCGTTTCCTCCATTATCATCTTAGCTCGGAGTATTTTGCCTCGGCGAAAAAAGAGTTTGGAGAAATGGGAGCGTCGATCACCAAAAACTTCGATCAGATTTTTGAGGTGTTGCGTCAATCGCAGGGAAAGCCAAAAGAGAGGGGCGACGTCGATGAGGGTCAGGATGCGCCAGAGCAATTCCCTGATTACGACAGCCTTGAGTTTGATATGGACCTGGCTGACGTCGGAGCCTTTGATGATTCAGAAAACCAGAAATTTCAGGCAATGGGACCCATCACCAAAAAAGAAATTTCCACGACCGATTGGGAAAAATTGATTAAAGAATTATCTTCCTGAGATCTGGCCCCCGGTCCGTCTTCCCCTCCCTTCCATCCGCATATTCTTCCGCGACCGCAAAGCCTCATTGATATTAAAGGATTTTTGGTTAATAATGGCTCAAGCGTTTGTTTTTTTTCGAACGCTTGGTAAGCAGGTTCCCGGTAAGCCTATCCTTCCATATTGATGTTGAGGAAAAAATGCCCATATTCAAAACTCAAAATTTAAAACCCGGAGGGACTTTAGCTCAAGAGATTCAAAATCATTCCGGTCGAATTTTGCTTCCAAAAGGGACCGTTCTCACGGAGAAGCACATTTTGAATCTCAAGGCCTGGGGGATTGCTGAGGCTGATATTGAAAGTGAGGACATGCAGACCGACCCCGCAGCCGTGAAAATAGATCCTCAAAAACAGGCCAGGGCAAAAAAAGAAGCTGAAACCTTGTTTTGTTTGTCCAACCGGGATCATCCCGCCATTATTGAATTGATGCGTTTGTCCGGCATCAATCGGTTGAAAAAAATGCCGGGAATGGGTCATGTCAATGTCAAATAGCCCCAGGGACTTTATCAAGGGTTCCGTTCGTTTGTCCTCCCTTCCAGAAATCTATTTCAAGATCAACGATATTATAAATGACCCTGAAAGTTCCTTTGGCGATGTTGCTGAAATTATCAGCAACGATGTTTCACTTTCAGCTCGATTGCTAAAAATTGTTAACAGTTCCTTTTATAATTTTCCCTCGGAAATCGACACCATATCGCATGCGATTTCCATCGTGGGAACTCGGCAATTGCGCGACCTGGCGTTAGCGACGACGGTTTTGACCGCCTTTAAAGGCATGCCCGAGGACTTTGTCGACATGAAATCGTTTTGGCGGCATAGCGTGGCCTGTGGCATTTCGGCCTGGGTCATTGCGGTTAATTGCCGTGAGGAAAACCCTGAGCGCTATTACCTGACCGGGATGTTGCACGATGTGGGCCGGTTGATTATTTTTGAGAATCATCCCGAAAAAGCTCAGGCAATCCTGGAACAAAGCCAATCCGAAAAAAAACTTTTGTTTGAAGTGGAACGTGAAATTCTGGGGTTCGATCATGGCGCTATCGGGGCTGAACTATTAACCTCCTGGAAACTTCCTCCTACTTTAGGAGAGGTCGTAAAAAATCATCACCATCCCCTGGAAAACTCCAGGTATCCATTGGAAACGGCTATTTTGAATCTGGCCGATATTTTTTCCAAGAGCATGGAACTCGGTTCCAGTGGTGATACGTTGATTCCTCCTTTGTTGCCTGAGAGTTGGGATAGTATCGGGATGGATGTGAATGCCCTGGCAATGTTGTGGAGCCAGATAGAAAATCAATTTGAAGAAACGATAGATATTTTTTCTCCGGATTGAGAATCATGGGAACGAGTGACATGGATAAAGAGTCTCTTGAAAAACTGCAATCCCGGATGGAATACCTTGAACGGATGAATAGCTGGTATTTCATCGCGCTTCAGAGGTTGGCTTCTTTAGGCGATCTTCATAAAGATTTCAAGTTGTACCGGGACCCAAACTTCCTTTTTGTGACCACCCGAAAATTTTTGGCACAGCTCCTGGATTTTCAAACCCTGGCTTTTTATCTGGCAGATGAATCGGACAACCAGTTTTTGCTGGAAGATTGTTATCCCGAGTCGGACAGGGACCTCATAGAGAAGGAAACCCGTTACCAGATTGAAAAGGGAAACTTTGCATGGGCATTGCGCCAGAATCGCCCCTTGATTGTGAAGGAACCGGACTCACAAAATGAGATCATCCTGCACGCGGTGGCCACGAAAACGCGGGTCGCGGGTATGTTTGTGGGGCGGTTTAAAGAGAATTTAAAAAAAATTCCGATAGAACAACTCAATTTAATTTCCATTATCCTTTCCAATACCGCCTACGCTATCGAAAACGGTTCCCTGTATAAATTTGTTCGGGAGCAAAACACCAACCTTGAGGAAACCGTCCAAAAGCGGACCAGGACTCTTGAGAATCAGGCCAGGAAACTGAAAAAAGAAATTAAAGAGCGGGCAAAAATTGAGGAAGAGCTAAAACGAAGCAATCAGGACCTTCAGGATTTTGCCTCCATCGCCTCTCACGATTTACAGGAGCCTCTCAGAAAAGTAATCATGTTTGGCGACCGGTTGAACACTCAATTTTCCCAGGAATTGAATCAAAAGGCTTTGGGCTACCTTGGACGGATGAGCGACGCCGCCTCCAGAATGCAAATACTGATCAATGAACTTCTTCTATTTTCCAGAGTCGGCAGTAAGGCCAATCCTTTTAAAACGACTGATTTGGATAAAACAATTCATGAAGTTTTGTCGGACCTGGAAAGTCGGCTCAATCGGTCCCAGGCCAAAGTTATTATTGAAGGTCTGCCCACGGTTGAGGCCGACGAAACCCAGATGCGGCAATTATTTCAAAACCTGATAAGCAACGCTTTGAAATTCCATAAAAAGGATGTTGCGCCCGCCGTTGCTATTCGCGGCCATAAGAAGGGTTCGGGCGCTTGTGAGATCACGGTGACTGATAATGGAATCGGGTTTGATGAACAATATGCCGACAGGATTTTTAAACCCTTTGAGCGATTGCATGGAAGGAGTGAGTATGAAGGCACGGGCATGGGGTTGGCGATCTGCCGAAAAATTGTCAAACGTCATGGCGGGGAGATAACCGTGACAAGCCAGCCCAATGACGGTTGCAGGTTTTCTGTAATTCTGCCGTTAAAGCAAGCCAAACAATAAACCCTCTCTGATTCAAAAACCCATTAAAAGGAATTGAAAGTTTGATCGATCGCCAGGACATCGAACAGATGGAGAAGAAAACCCTGGTCTCTTACGCCATCAAAAGCGGCGAGAGCGCGGGGCGGCAACACCGTGAAGAGGAGCATCCTTACCGGACCCGTTTTCAGCGCGACCGCGACCGGGTGATTCATTCGTCCGCCTTTCGTCGGCTGGAATACAAAACCCAGGTATTTGTCTATCATGAGGGGGATTATTACCGCACCCGGTTGACGCATTCTCTTGAAGTGGCGCAAATCACCCGCTCCATTTGTAAATCCATGCAGTTGAACGAGGATCTTGCCGAAGCCATCGCGCTTTCCCACGATTTGGGGCATCCTCCTTTTGGCCATACCGGGCAAAAGGTGCTCAACCGGTTGATGCAGGACCACGACGGGTTTGAGCACAATAAACAGAGCCTTAGAATTGTAAAAATTCTGGAAAAAAGATACCCGGAATTTTCAGGCCTGAATTTGACCTGGGAGGTTTTGGAAGGCATCAGCAAGCACAAGAAAGACGCGGAAAACCCTATTTCCCAACAGGAAGGATTCCGCTTCCCCTCATTAGAAGGGCAGGTGGTGGATTTCGCCGACGGAATCGCCTACAACGCCCACGATCTGGATGACGGAATCACGTCCAGTCTTCTGGAAATAGATAAACTCCGTGAAGTGGCGTTGTGGCGTGAGAATGAAAAAAAACTCGATAAGATGTACACGAACCTGGATTTCAAACTTAAAAAATACCAGATCGTGCGCAGAATCATCAATGACCTGATAACGGATTTCAGAGAACACACTCTGCAAAATTTGCAGAAGTTTGATATTAAAACTCCTGACGACATTCGTTCAGCGCCTGCGCGGGTGGCGGGTTTCGCCTCTGAGATGGACTCAAAAAACAAAGAGTTGAAAAATTTTCTGTTCAAGAATATGTACACCCATCGACGGGTCATGCACATGGAGTTCAAGGCGGAACTGTATTTGACTGAGATTTTCAAAGCCTATAAAAAAATGCCCGTGCTATTGCCCGAATCTTCCGGCAACGGCAACGGCAACAAAGAGAATTCTCTGGAAAGAAAAATCTGCGATTACGTATCGGGGATGACCGACCGCTACGCCATCAGCGAATACAAAAAACTTTTCACCCCTGACGAGCGGGATTAGAAAGTTCCTGGATTATTCTGCAACGACCAACCATTCCCTGTCACCCCGCTTATCCCCTTTATTAAAGCTGTACACTCTGGTGAGTGTTACACAATTAAAATGGTTTTTCCCTGCAACTCCGACAACAGTTTGTTCTGTCTGATTATGTGTGAACAGCAAAAGTGTGGGTCATGCTGGACAGATATCCGAATGAACTATTTCCCTCCACCTTCTTTAGCCATTGTGTCGAGAAAGGAGTTTGCTTCTTTAATGGCTGTTTCCATATCTTTGACCAACGAAGCTACATCAGTTTCCACCGTTACCAGCTCATCTTGCAGAGAGGAAATAGCCGCCGCGTTGAGACTGTGTTTTAGAGTGAGAACCTGATTTTTTAGAGCCGATAGTACGGGATGAATTTTTTTCTCGGCCTTTTTCATGGCCGTGATCAAAGTTTTGTACCGTCTTTTGGTTGAATTGAGCTGGGTCGCGCTGTTCTTCTTGAGTTTTGCGTTGGTGAATTGCTCCAGCTCCTCTTCCCATTCATCAAACAAAGCTCCTGCGACGTGCTCCACCTTTTTTATTCGTTCTTTTACCTCGCCTGCCTTGTCTGCGCTTTTCTCATAAACTTTATCGAGTTTTTTATATTTGTCCTCCAGAGAGCCGCCTTTGAATTTCAGGGTGGCTGAAAACTGTTCCAACGCGGAATTGAATTGTTCTTTCGCGTCTTGTTGCGAGTCGCGAGCGCCTTCAATCCGGTCTGCGAGAATATCCCGCTTGTGCGTGCCCATTTTTTCCATTGTTTTGTAGTAGGCCGTTTGGCATCCGGAAAAAACCCAGAGGAGAATCATCCATCCAAAAAAAAACGTAACCGATTGCTTGCGCATAGCGTTCACTCCTGATGAGTCTGTTGAGTTAAAAAAATTATACCAACGGATCATGCCCGGCCTTTAAATTTATTCAGGATGAAAAGAATACCATCGGAAAGGAAGTGTCCACAATGAAAAATCCCGGTTTTCACGACTGACTTCTGAATGAAAGTAATATAAAGGGAATTTGGCGGCATTATTTCTACGCCCGTTCGGGCCCCAATGGTTTGAACATGACGACTAGAAGAGGCAGGAGAATCAGGTTGCCGAGCAGGGCCAGAATCATTGCGAGGCCGGTCAGCAATCCGAAATAGATGGTGGGGATGAAGTTTGACAGGGTGAGGATGGAAAAGCCCACCGTCACGGTGATCGAGGTGTAGTAAATGGCCCGTCCGATGCTTGAGTGACAACGTAAAACATTCTGGTGGTAGTTCGGGTTGGATTTGAACTCACGCTGAAACCTGTAAATATAGTGAATGGTGTCGTCGACCGCGATTCCGATGGTGATCGCGGCGATGGTGATGGTCATCATGTCCAACGGAATGTCCAGCAAACCCATCAAGCCCAGGATCGCCAGCGCGGAAAACAGGTTGGGGACCATTGCCAATAGAGCCAGGAAAAAACGCCTGAACAGGATGATGAACATCATCAGGATCGCCAGAAACACCATTCCCAGGGTTAGAATCTGCGACTTGTACAGGCTTTGAAGCATGTTGTTGTACAGCACAGTCATTCCTGTGAAATGAATTCTATCCGGGGAGATTTTCATCTCTTCAGTCAAAAACAGGTTTATTTTTTGGATCAATTCGCCCCGGCTGAGGTTGGGATCGGTTTCTTCGATCCGCATATTGATACGAATCTGGTTAGCGTCTTCCGATAGATACGGATTGAGAAAAGTCTTTCTGGGTTCCTCTGGAAAAAGCTTGCGGTATAAACTGAGGTCATAATCATCCGGGACTTTATCGTCGCTCAAGGACCGGACCATTTTCAAGGTTGTGGCGATGGAAAGTACTTTCCCGATTTCGGGAAGCGATTCCAGGTAGTCGTGTATTTTTTCGACTTCCAATAGTTTGTTTGGGTGAAACCAGTAGTTTTCTTCCTCAGTATCTGCCGCATCTGCGAAAGGGTCATCGAACAGTTTCTTTTCCTCCTTCTGACTTTTCATTTCTTCCAGATAGTCGAAAAAATCGGAGTCCGCTTCAACGATGATGTCGAGAGGTGTCGTGCCCCCAAGCTCGGTGTCGATCACGCTCATGCCCTGATAAATTTCGGTGTCTGTTTTGAAATAGTCGATGAACCGGTTGTCGACGCGCAGTTGGGAAATACCGATCATGCCCAGCACCACCAGCACTGCTGTGAAGCCCAGGATCTTGCTTTTATGACTGAGGGCAAACAGGGCGATGCCGTTGGTCAGGCGTTTGGTGGCATCGTGACTTGAAACCGCCCCTTGCGGTTTCATCAGAGAGAGGAACGATGGAAAAATAATAAACGCCAGGACAAAACCCAAAGAAATGCCAATGGTCATGATCCAGCCGAAATCGATCACGGGCCGGATACCGCTGACCACCAGGGAGGTGAACGCCACGATGGTGGTGATGGATGTATAAAAACAGGGAAGAAATATCAGTTTGATGGTTCGCCGGGTCAGGTCGGCCTGACCCATTTCTGGGTTATCAGCATACAATTCTCCGTAACAGACGGTCAGATGGATGGTCAGGGAGATAGTGATAATAATTAGTATGGAAACAAAGTTTGAAGAAATAACGGTCACCCGCCAGTCCAGCCAGCCCAGAGTTCCGATCACCACCCAGATGGCCACAGCGCAACAGAGTATCGGTAGAGCCACCCAACGCTTACGGCGAAAAAAGAGCCACATGACGACGATCATCATGCACAACACGCCGAGGCCAAAAGCGGAAAGATCGCTTTTAATGAAATCAATCATGTCGGACGTGATCATGCTGACGCCGCCCAGGAAAATTTTCGTCGGGTTGCGGTATTTATCCAGAATAGCCCGTACTTGCTGGATTTCTCTGTTTTGTCTGACCTGTGTTTCTGCGAGATATAGTTTGAATTCCAGAGAAACCTGTTGCAGGGTCATTACTTCTTGCGGAGTCAGGTGTCCGGAGTCCTGTTTTTTTTGCCTGAGTTCGGTTCTTTTATCGAGCAGAGAGAAGTACTTGTCATCCCGCTTGAAGGTAACGAGAATCGCCGTGGTTTTGCCATCGACACTTGCGAGGAGTTTTCGATAAATCGGGCTTTCCGTAAACTCTTTCAACGCCATATTTTTATCGACACCGGGGGTTTCCAAAGTCCTTGGATCGGAGCCCAGGTCGGATATTTTAATTCTTGGACTGTTGAGCAGAGGCACATCGAGAATGGTGACAACCGATTTGACCCGTTCAAGTTGTTTCAAGTCATTTCTCAAACCCCGCAGGCCGCTTAAGGAATTCTCCGACATCAAACCTTCGGAAGGGGTGTAGGTTATGATGAGAAAATCATCGCCGCCATAAATTTTACTGATATCGCGGTAATAGCGCAGGTCCTCATCGTTTTCAAGGACGAGTGAATCCGAGGAGGCATCCAACTTGAAGTTTTGTGCCTGCAACCCAAAAATGACCATCAGCAAAACGATCACCCCTAGAAAGAATCGGGGGTTGCCTAATACTGATTTGTCATAGAGTCGGAACAGGAATGAACTCATGCGGTTAGCGAAGAGGAGTGAATATTGATAAGAGGTGGTTGTTTTCTAATTGAAAGCCCACAAGCAGACTTCATAAAGTTTGGAATTTAGCATAAAATCAATCGCCGCTCCACATATAATATTGACCTTTGGTAGCAGACAAGCATGGCCTTGCGGGAAACGGTGGGTAATTTTTTAGGTAGGATATGAGTTTTTTTATTCGACATAAATCATGGTTACCAGTGGCGGGAATTATGCTGATGCTATTTTCCCCTGCAAGCGTTCTTTCTGAGGAACCCCGCGACCTCGATTCCTACCGAAAAGAATGTGCCGATGGGAAAACGATCTATTGCATCGCGATCGGCATGGAGGAACAAAAATCCGGAAACCTGGAAGCCGCTCTCAAACATTACCAGTCTGCGTGCGCAAGCCACCGCTCCCGCGGGCATCTGCGCGCCTGCACGCCTTTCCTGTCTTTAGCGCGCCAAATGGATCGGCTGGACAAAGCCGGCGCCGAGCTGGAAGCTCTGTGCAAGGGTGGCGACGATGCCGTCTGTTTTTATCTGGCCAAGGAGTACTTTAAAATCGCCGAGTATCATCGGGGATATGTTCATCTGGAACGGT
Organism: Nitrospinaceae bacterium; assembly: GCA_029261655.1. Lineage (GTDB taxonomy): Bacteria > Nitrospinota > Nitrospinia > Nitrospinales > VA-1 > JADFGI01. Next base: position 148,814 of record JAJDAY010000030.1, read on the forward strand.
TGTGCCGGGAGAATTTTCTTCCCCCGGATAAGGCCGATTACGGCCCTTGTTATCACCTGGGGGACAACCTTAAAAAGACCGGGGAACTGAAACGCGCGGAGAAAATTTTTAATTTCGATTGCGACCGGGATCCCCTGGGCGCTAAACCCAGTTGCGATCAGGAGGAAATGGTGCGGTTGTTGATCCGGCAGGATAAAATAAACGGAGAGAAAAATGTCAGGGAGCTGAAATTAATCGAGGGAGCGGCTTTTGGGATCGTGGTGATTCCCTTATTGGGTTTGTTTCTGCTGGTGAATGGAAAAAAGCGCTGGTTATTATTTTTGCGGATACCGGCTCCTGTGCTCACGCTGTTATGCTGGGCTGTGTGGGAGTCTCACGCGAAACAGGAGTTTGTCCTGCGTGCCGATGTATTTTTTATTATTCCCGCCGTGCTCCTGGCTCTCCTCACTGCAGGGTCCGCGCATCTTAGGCTTCAGGCTCTCTGAGCAGGGAACCTCTCAAATAAACGACTTTTTTAATGAATTTCATCGTAATTTCCCTTAACTTGTATATTGGGATAATTTATATTATCAGGAACTATCGCCCAAATACGGCCTGAGGCAGAACTGCAGGCCGGCCCGTTTTTTAAAACTCTATCATTTATGAGGTCCATGAATAAGCCCGATTTAGTAAAAATTGATAACCTGAGCAAAAAAGGCACCAGTGTTGACGCTCTGAAACGTGCATTCAACGCCCATCGGAAATACACGCTGGCTAAAACTCAATCCAGAGCCACCCGGCTGGATCTTTTTAAAAGCCTGGCCCTGGTGGTTCGCGACCATCTGATTGAGAAATGGATCGAGACGAAAAAATTCCAATACGATAAAGACGTCAAACGCATCAATTACCTGTCCATGGAATACCTTGTGGGCCGGGTTCTGACCCAGAACATGGTCAACCTGGATTTAAAAGACACTCTCAGCCAGGCCGTTCGTGAACTCGGGTTTGATCTCGAAGAACTGGAAGAATCTGAAATTGAGGCCGGGCTGGGCAATGGCGGGTTGGGTCGGCTGGCGTCCTGTTTTTTGGAGTCGATGGCGACATTGGACCTGCCCGCAAACGGGTACGGCATGCGCTACGAGTTTGGGATTTTTCATCAGCACCTGAAAGACGGTTACCAGGTGGAGGAGGCTGACAACTGGCTGAAGCACGGCAATCCCTGGGAAATTCCCCGGCCCGAGCATTTTCATCCCATCAAGTTTTACGGGCATGTCAAACACCACGCTCATCCCGATGGCAGAGAAACCTACGACTGGGTCGACACGCACGACAACGTCATGGCCATGGCCTACGACATTCTCATTCCCGGCTACAAGTGCGAAACAGTGAACAGCCTCAGGCTCTGGAGCGCCCGGTCCACGGAAGATTTTGATTTCCAGCAATTCAACGAAGGCGATTACATTCAGGCGGTCAGTGAAAAACAGAAAAATGAAACCATCTCAAAAGTACTTTACCCGAACGACAAATCGATTCAGGGCAGGGAACTGAGATTGAAGCAGGAGTATTTCTTCGTCTCCGCGTCCTTGCAGGATATCATCTCGCGGTTTAAGCATGGGCATTCCAACTTCGATCAGTTCAGTGACAAAGTCGCCATTCAATTGAACGACACTCATCCTTCTCTGGCCATCCCTGAAATGATGCGGATATTTGTCGATATTGAAGGCATGTCCTGGGAACGTGCCTGGGACATCACGGTGAAAACGATGGCTTACACCAACCACACGGTATTGCCCGAGGCATTGGAAAAATGGTCGGTGGAGCTTTTGGGTCATGTTTTGCCCCGCCATCTGAAGATCATTTTTGAAATCAACCACCGATTCCTCGGTCAGGTGGCCGACCGTTTTCCCGACGACCCGGAACGCCTTGACAGAATGTCTCTCATTGAGGAAGGGCCGGTGAAGTTTGTCCGCATGCACAATCTGGCTCTGGTCGGCAGTCATGCGGTGAACGGGGTGGCGGCCTTGCACACGGAGATTCTGAAAAAAAGCCTGTTTAGGGATTTCCATGAAATGTTTCCTGACAAAATTCAAAACAAAACCAACGGCATCACTCAGCGCATCTGGCTGAAAGAATGCAATCCAAGCCTTGCGGAACTGGTCACCGAAACCATCGGCGAAGACTGGGTCAAGGATCTTTCTCAAATGGACCGACTGCTTCCAATGTGTGACGATCCGGTTTTTTGTCAGCGCTGGGCCGAGATCAAACAGAATAATAAAAACGCGTTGGCGGATCATATTCGGAAGACGATGGGCCTTGAGATCAACCCGCAATCATTGTATGACGTTCATATTAAGCGCATCCACGAATATAAAAGGCAACTGTTGAACATCCTGCACACCATCGTTCTTTACACGCGCATCAAAAAAAATCCGCAGGCGGATCATTATTTGCCGCGCACGGTGCTGTTTTCCGGTAAAGCCGCGCCCGGTTACGCGATGGCAAAAAATATCATCAAATTGATAAACAGCGTCGCCAAAATTATTAATGCCGATACGGAGGTCGGCGACCGCCTGCGTGTGGTTTTCCTGCCCAATTATTCCGTTTCCCTGGCGGAAAAAATCATCCCCGCCGCCAACCTGTCCCAGCAAACCTCCACCGCCGGGATGGAAGCCTCGGGGACCGGGAACATGAAACTGGCATTGAACGGGGCCCTCACACTGGGCACACTGGACGGCGCGAACATCGAAATTCTCGAAGAGGTGGGTGAGGAAAATATCTACATCTTCGGGTTGACCGCCGAGGAAGTTTCGCACAACGTGCAAAACAGTTACCGGCCCAAGGACATTTATCTGGCAAACCCGGAACTGAAACAGGCGATCGACTTGATTCAGGAAGGATTTTTCTGCCCCGAAAGCCCGGATTTGTTTCACCCCATCATCGATGGCATTGTCAATCATGGGGACCGGTTCATGGTGCTTGCTGATTTCGAGTCTTACTCAAATATGCAAAAAAAGGTTGAAGAGGATTTTAGAAACACCGACCTCTGGACGCGGAAGTCAATCACCAACTCTGCCCGATCGGGCAAGTTTTCCAGCGACCGCACGATCGCGGAATATGCCAGGGATATCTGGGGAGTCCAGTCACACCGGACAGGGGATGAAAGTGTTTCCGGCTGATGTTTGAAAAAGGGTTTAAAAAAGTTGCGGGTGTTTGATCCGACCGGAAGACAGCTTCCGGTTTTTTTTAATCATTGGAGCGCATGATGGAGGAATGCCCTTGCGGATCGGTTTTTCCTTATACCGACTGTTGCGGATTATTGATAAGAGGATCGACGGTGGCCGATACGGCGGAGGACCTCATGCGGTCGCGCTACACGGCCCATGTTGTCGAGGAGTGGGACTACCTCGTCAAAACGCGGCGAGCCGGTGAAAGAAAAGGTTTGAAGGATCTGGCAATCGCCAACGAAGGCGTTGCATGGAAAAAACTGGAGGTCCTGCATTCCAGCAAAGGCGGCCAGGGGGATGATGAAGGGGAAGTGACCTACGCGGCGACGTTTGAGAAAGACGGAAAAACTGAAACCCTGAAAGAAACTGCCATATTCTTAAGGGAAGAGGGGAGATGGGTTTATTGCGGGGAACGGTCTCAGCCAAAAATCACGCCTCCCAAAGTCAGCCGGTCGGTCAAGCCTTTTGTGCGCACCGGGGCCAAAATCGGGCGCAATGACCCTTGCTCCTGCGGGAGCGGCAAGAAGTTTAAAAAATGTTGTGGACGATGAATCGATGATTGGATGAGTGCGATGGATACGGATAAAGAAAAAAACAAGGGCGAAGAAAATAAACCCGATGAAAAAAAACGGAAAAAATCACCGGATCAAAAAGATGACAAAGACACGACTCTGGCAAAACGATCCGGCCAGCGCCCCGCGTTGCTTTTTAACAGAAAAAAATTGAACTGAATTTCACCTGTTGATCCATGAATGCAAAAATAAAATCTGCGTTCCTGGCGCCGGACGGGTTTCAGGATCAACTATTGAAGGAACTCGACGGTGTCCTGTCCTGTCACGGACGGTTGATTTTGACGGATCGACATCCCAGAAAATCTCCCTTCTGGGCGCAGAATAGCTGGCAAAATCCCTCACTCATCCCCATACAATCCATTTCAGACGCGGCTAAAAAACTCAAAGCCCTGCAAAGAAACTGGAGCCTGTACTCCTGTCAGTTGCATCGTCGTGCGCAACTGATTCAGGAACAGCTTCCGCATGTGTCCTTCAACCCACTGGGCTTTCCAGCGTCGTTGCCTGGGTCTCCTTTAGGTTCGTGGACACTTCTGGACCGCGATACCCTGCTTGCCGCCAGTGACTGTTCGAGTGCATTTCCTAATGGAGAAGTGCATTTTTTGGAGGATAAAATAAATCCCCCCAACCGGGCCTATCTCAAACTCTGGGAAGCCTTGACCCTGATTCAGGAATATCCTTGCCGAGGTCAATTTTGTATGGATGTGGGGTCGAGCCCTGGAGGATGGAGCTGGGTGTTGGCTAGGCTGGGAGCGGAAGTTTTGAGTGTTGATCGTTCGCTTTTAGACGAGAGAGTGGCAAAAATGCAGGGAGTGCATTTCCAAAAGGGCGACGCGTTTTCTCTAAAGCCCGGAGAGTTGCCGGAGTCTCGTGAAAATATAGATTGGCTGTTCAGCGACCTTGCTTGTTACCCGGAAAAACTTTTCGACTGGGTCATGATGTGGGTGGAGTCCGGCCTGTGCGATAATTTTATATGCACTCTCAAGTTTCAGGGCGATGGTGATTATTTTATGGCACAAAAATTTGCGGACATTCCCAACAGCCGGGTGCTTCATCTTTATAACAACAAGCACGAACTGACCTGGATGAAATTGAAAACCTGGGAATCATCACCCGTCCAGAGTTAAATCCGTTTTTGGAATGGAAATGCAGGTCAGGCAGGATCTGGCGTCCGGCTTTTTCCCCGGTTCCACCAGGTAAGTGACCAACCCGCTTTTAATGGGAGTGAGACAGCTCCCGCAGTTTCCCGCCCGGCAACCTGAATTCAGTATGATGCCATTTTCTTCCGCGAAAGCAAGAAGAGAGCCTGAGGAGGGGTTCCACGGCAGAGTCACTTGTGATTGGGAAAATGTGATCTTGATAGAGGATTCGGTTTCCACCGATTCAGCGCCGGCGATTGCGTTGATTGAGTTGGAATTGAAGGCTTCAAAATGGAGGTTGTCTTCGGGCACTCCCCATTCGCCCAACCCTTCGTGAAGGTCTCCCATCATTTTTGGAGGGCCGCAAAAATAAAACTCATATTTATTGGAGGGCAGGACATTTTTTAAAAGTTCCACCGTGACTCGCCCCTTGTGGTGAAAACCATTGCCAGCAATGTCGCTTTCTTTCGGGGAACTGTAACAGACATGAAGGGAAACATTTTTGTGTGTCTTGGCGACCCTTTTGAGGTGTTCTTTCATCACGTGGTCCTGCCTGTTATGGCAACCAAGAAAAAACCAGGTTTCCCGGTTCGACAGTTTTCCTTTGGAATTTTTTTCCGTGATCGTATTGAGCATGCTCAACAAGGGGGTGATGCCCACGCCGCCGCCAATAAGAACAAGGGGAGTGTTTTTGTTCGTATCGAGGTAATAATGCCCACTGGGGGCTCCTACGTCAACATAGTCCCGCTCGATCAGGGAGTCGTGAAAAAAACTGGAACTGAGTCCCGGAGGGGCGTCTTTTGCGTCTGCCGGAGGCGATTGCTTCTTGATGGTGACCCGGTAGTAATCCGAGTGATTGGGGCTGTCGGACAAGGAATAACACCGTATCACGGGTTTCGCCTGCCCTGGGATATTGAGCCTGAAAGTTAAATGTTGACCGGGAAGAAATTTCGGCAGAGGCTTGCCGTCCACCGGAGCCAGGTAGAAGGATACGATATCCTTGGCTTCCTTCACCTTGAAAATTATCTGGAAGCGGCGAAACCCTTTCCAGGTGATTGGGTCGGTTTCGGTATCCAGTTTGGTCTCATTCACCGTCTTGCTAATCTGGGCGCGCGTCAACTCCTGTTCCAACTCGTATCCGCGCTGGGTGATGGCGAACAGACGGGTATTATTGTTTATCAACTGGATCACATAGCGAATCAATACCAGAAGAAATACCAGTGCTGAAAGTCCAATAGCCGCGTCAAACAAATTTTTTACTCCTGACTGAGTTCAATATTTTCCGGAGTCCTCTGGACGGCAGATATCATCAAAATCATTGGGCCTTATTTTCAGTGAGTAACAAGTTTCCTTTATAGCCAGGCTCCAGATGGTACAAATGACACAATTGGCAGTCCTGACGGACTCTCCCTTCGGTATGGCATTCGGTGCAGGTGTTCCGTTTGATTGAATTAAAATTGGTGGCGATGGGTTTCGAGCCGGTTTTATTGAAACTAATTTTATTAGAGTCGGATTTTTCAGGCAACGTCCCATGCGTTGAATCTTTGTTTAATACATGACAAGTCGGGCAGGTGGCTCCTTTTCTCACAACGTCAAGATGGCTTTTATGGGAATATTGCGAATAAGGCGGACTTTTAAAATCTCTATATCCCCAATGAATGGAGAGATTTTCTTTTTTGTCCTCTGATGAGAAAGAATCAATGGTGTGGCACTTCATGCAACCTCCAACACCTTCCTTGGAAGACAGCATTTGATTGCGCATGGCCATGGCGCGGTCCTTTTTAATTTCATCAGTTTCACCTGAGGGAACGTCAAGGGCGAATTTGATCCAACTCAACGCCACCGGGTCTTTATGATTGACCGGGGAATACCGTACCTCTAATAGGTCCGCGTACCAGCCGCCAAAACTGGCTTTTGCCGGGGGATCGTATTCCAGGTTCAAGCTCCAGGCGCAGGCGGCCCGTTTGATGACCTCCGGGTTTAAGCCCGCCAGCATTTTTTCCGCGATGGGCATGGGAGAACGTGCGTCGATCAATTTCGCAACGGGCATGGTGCTTTCCTGGGCCAGAGACACGATGAGGTCCTGTAGTTTCTGACTATAGCCAGTAGGGTCGTCTTCGGGAATATTTAAAAGATAAGCCGAAACCAAAGAAGGCGTGTCCGTTGAAATGCTCAAAAACTCTTCATCATCATTGGCAGTCCCTTTGCTTCCACGCTGGATTCCGCAGGCTTTCATGACGGTTTTCCGGTCGATGTAGTTTTTGTCTAACTCCGGCAGGCGGAGGAGAACCAGTTCTTTAGAAAGAATCTGGGACTCATGACACTCTGCGCAAATCGCCTCAAATTTGCCGGAATCCATGTTTCGTTCATTCACCAGCTTGTGGCATCCCACACAGCCTGTGGGAGCTTTATCGGAATGTTTGGGTTCTAAAAAATATTTTTCAATATGAGTGACGTGGCTGAACCGGATACTGTCTCTTCCCGCATGCGGGTAATCGGTCTTAAGTTCCGGATGTCCCGTTGAAAAACTTTCAAACTGTTTTTCATGGCAGAAGTTACATTGTTTGCTGGTGAACTTTCGGGTATTGAACTCTTCCCCCCGGTGTTCCCGGTGGCACATCAGGCAATGAGTTTCCTGTATTCGAGGATGTTTTTTTATATCGCTATTATGGGCTTTGAATTCCGGGCCGCCGAAAGTATGGCAGTCTCCGCATTTGGCGGTGACTTTTGCCTCAGTCACAGCGGCCTTCAGCCAGCTGAACCCGCTTGTCTTGTGAGATACATGGCAAACCTGGCAACCGTCTTTTTCCACAAAACTGATATGCGAGCTGGAAATAGGACCGGCATTAAAACTAAAATAGTTTTTCTGCAACTGGTCCGCGACCCACGACATTGAAATCAGCGCGAAAACGACCCCCACCGCAAGGAAAGTCAACCGCCGCCGATAAACTTTCAGGCTGTGCTTGGGAACGCATGGAGGATGACGTTTACAACATTTCCCGTCCGCAGTCGGGCCTTCTTCGCAGGGGCCTCCTGCGATCAGGGGGCGGTTGCATACCCACTGGTCATCGTCCAGATAGGGCGAGCACTCCGTTGTCCCTCCGCATAATCCTTTGAGGGTGGGGCCTTGATGGCACTGCTTGAGCCAAAGAACTCCCCGTCCGCATCTGAAAGGAAAATTCGGGCGGTCATATCGATTGCGGTTATGTGAGAATTTATTTTCTTCCATCACAGAAAATACGTATAGACCACCAGTAAATGCCACAGGACCAGGGTCAGGAGAGCCACAGCAAGAGGAAGATGAAGCATTATCCAGGTTTTGAGGACGGTTTGCAGGGCGAAGTGAATGTCGATGCTTCTTTTGTTATTGGCCAGGGCGAATATTTTTTGTAGATAGGTTCTTTCCTGGGGGTTAAGAGCGACCTCCATAGTAGAGCATTGCTGGCGAACCCAGATCTCTCCTTTTTGTCCTCCAAAAATATTATTTAGAAAAAAACGGGGGCGGTGAAAATACCAGTCCAGATGCTCGAAGAACTGGGTAGACAATGTATCCCGTTTGGTTTCCCGTGCGCAGGCCAGCAGGATGTCCTTTGCCTTTTTTTGAATTTCGACAAGTTCCATGGGAATCCGCTCAAAAACATACTCGGCCCCGCTTTTAGTCAACCGCCTGGGAAACAATTTTTGTATGACCAGACCGAGGACGCCTGTCACAACGGTTGCATAGAATAAAAATGCCAGGAATTTTTCATAAGTTCCCAATGGCCAATGAGACCCCGTGTGCAACCAGAAAACTCCCACCGCTAAAACCCCTCCTGGCAAATGAAGAGCCAGCCAGCTGGAGGCATTCGCCAAAGGAAGGTTTGACAGTTTTTTCCGAATATTGAAAAGGGCAAGAGCAACCAGAATTCCAAAAAGAAACCATCCGGTGACAATGGTCGGAAACCCGAGCTTCAATTCGGCCTGATGTGCCCACAGCACAAGGAGAATCAGGATCAGGACAGTTGATATCCAAGTCAGCAGTATCCTGGTCATCAAATTATAGACCCATCCACAGAGCCTTCCGGGCGCACATAATGAAAATCAACGCGATGCAATGCTCCATGCGAGCAGGCCCGGACACAGGCGGGGCCGCCCTGTTGATCGATGCATAAATCACATTTGGTCGCTTTCAGAATAGGCTTGTGCGATTCGAAATCAAGAATGGGGTTCCCTTTTATGTCGTTGATCTCCACCATTTGAATATTTGAGTAGGGGCAGGAGTTGGCGCACATATGACAGCCAATACAAGTGTCATCATTGATAACTACGGTCCCATCGGCGATGACCCTGGTGATGGCGCCGGTCGGACAGCCGATCATGCACACCGGGTCCATGCAGTGCATGCAGGAATTGGCTACCATCCAGTTTTCAAAAGTCTTGCCGTGGCGGATAAAACGAGGGTTTCCGTCATGCGCGACCGAGCAGGCGTTGACGCAATCATCGCAACGGACACAACGGTCGAGATTGATCAGCATGGCTTGCGTTCCGTTGATGTATCTTTCTTCAATCGCCCACTCCAGAAGAGTTTGGTCTGCCGTTGATTGATTGAATAGATTCGCTAATTGCGGGTCGGTTTTTTGGGGCACGGTGTTTTTGTTTTCAAGCCGTTGTTGAATTTTCTTTTGCGGAAAAATATATTTTTCCAGATAAGTTGCGGGAATCTGGATAATGTCTACATATCCAAGAGCCGTGATGGAGACTTTGAATGAAACATTTTTTTCTCCTTCCCAGGCCTGGAACAATTCTTCCGCCCCATAGGTGTGGCCGACTCCAAGATAGGTGATCGTTTGATCGTCTTCGCCGTGACATGTGGAAACCCTTGCAAACCCCGCTCGAACGATTAAAAGGTCGTCGGGGTGATCCCCCTGGCGGATGATGACGGGTTCATGTTTGATGCCTTCTTTCCCTCCGCTGCGAATATTTTTGTAGGGGTCGGCCCAGTCATACTTCCCATACGTTTTAAAAACGGCATTGGTAGCGATTTCCTGAAGGGTTTCTTCCTGTAAGTGCTCAAACAAAGGATTTTTTTTCAGGAATTTGACCAGTCCACTTTCGCTGTAACGTTTTTCAATCAAGTTGCGCCAGTTTTTATCGTACCGTCTGAGTTCCCGTAAACCCTGCCAGCGTATCTCCAGAAGTTCCGCATGGGATTCTGAAAAAACCGTGGCTGAACGAGGGATGCGGCGCAGGGCGGCGAGTTCTCCAAACAAAGTCCCTTCTTCCAGCAAGGCCGTGTTGTTGGAATTCAGAACGGTAGAAAAATCCTGAAGAAATACAGGATGATTGTCAGTGCCAGGGTTATTTTGCTGAACCGCCGGATCTGAATAACGGTTGATATCGCGAACTTCAGGAATCTTTCGGGGTGTCATCAACTGAGTTAAAGACTGCCACAAGCTTTTTTTGGCAGGTTTTTTTTGTCCCGACAAATATTCCGGGAGTCCATGCGACAAAACCACGCGCAATTTTCCATTGAGAACTAAAAAAGCGGAGTTTCCATAATCGCCTTCCCGGACAATGACTTCACCCGGTTTAAAATGCCTGATCCGGGTGTCGTTTCTAAGGATATCTTCCAGAGATTGATTGGCGGGGAATTTACTCTTGTCAATGGCCGCGATCTCAGGGACAGAAAATAGTTTCCAAAGGTCATAGTCTGTCATGTCGGGCCCAAACGGAGCGTCCGCACGGGTCAATTGGGGAATTTTTGTGACGGTATCCACGGTCAGGCGACCCCCCTGTGGGTTCCAGAAACCAGCTGGACCGATTGAAACCCTGCCAATGAGGACAATGCCCTCAGAGAAAGGATTAAAACCTCATTGGGTTGATAATAAGTTTGCAATGAATTCATTCTCTCTTGACTAAACGGAATATTTTTATTTCCTGGATTTTGCCGGTGGAAACTCTTTATATGAAAAAATCATAAACCTCGACATTTCAAGTGAACCTTTACATTTAGTATTTTGAGAGCAGGAAGTGTGCCAAAAAGACACTAAAAATTATATCAGGTTTTCGAGCGGTTTTTCAAAGCCCATATAGAAAATTAATGGGATATTTAGAAAAGTTTCATTGTAATTATTACACAATAAGTAACAAAGATGGGCTATTAGTGCAAGGTGGCCAGGATCACAAAAAAATGTGATAAGCCTCAATGGTAAGCGTGTGAAAGTATATCAGAATGGGTGAGAGAATGGTGGGTCCCTTTTCCGACCCTTATTAAGGAAATGAAGTATCCGCATTTGACTGGCGGATTTACAAGGTTTTTCGGGGAGAAGTTGAATGGCCCCGTTAAATAAGGGAGTGAAATCAGGGTCGACGTATAAAGTTAATATCTCAGGGGGCCTAATTCAGACACTATTAAATCAGGTGAACTCATTTATGAATGTGAAAAAATTACGATCAAAGACCGGGAAAATGGTTGAGAAAATGGAACTTGCGCTGAGGTATGTTGAAGGCATTAAAATTAATTCCCTCAATAAAATCAGTAGAATACCGGACCGTGGCTCACGCCGGGTCGTCATGCAAAGGAAAATACAAGAACTGACCTGGTGACAGACCGCCTGCTTGATGGTATCAAGCGGATGAAAGCCCTCCCGGTCATTTCCTCTTAATTGGACTCAAAAAACAGCTTTTGCCGATCCGCCAACTGATACCCCAATGCCAAAAGTATTTTCCTTTTGGTATCCATCCGGCAGTCACACCCTTTTTCAATTCTATCAATCGTTTGCACGGTCACACCTGCGGAGCGGGCCAGTTCGGCCTTACTCATCATCTTTTCCTCCCGCGACTCCTGGACACAATTGCTCTTATTCGTGTGGATCGACCCAATCTTGCTTTTTTGAAGCGTTATCATAATATTATTCCTCGAATCAGCCTGCCGGTTTAATCCATAGATTATTGTTTTGATTGGTATCATTGGACCTCTTTTTTCCCCATAGCACAATACCTCGATCAGAGTATTTTGACCCTGCATTGGGTTTGATGCCCTCAAAATGCAGTGAGGCCGTCCATTTTCATCCCAAGGGTTTGGCCGTTTAATCATCAGTGCCACCAGTAAATTCATTGATATTATATGGGTCAGCGATATTTTTTTCAGTCACCCTACGTGTGAGGCCGGATGGACCTTTTTTGGCAATTTTTGTCTATAGCGTGTTTAAATTATCTTACAAAAGTATTAATTTTCATAAATCACTATATAAATTAAAAGGTTGCCTTTAGGGGGCGGTCCGGGGGAGGGGGCGAGAACGTCTGATAAAACGGGCCTTGCAAAAAATGCCGGGGTTCCTGAAAGTTTGGCACTCATTCTGCTTGTAATTGAATAACCGGCACCTTTCCATGCCGATCCTTCATGAAATTATTTCAAGTCCATCAACGGGTCTTAGCTTGGCAGGCATCGGATGTCGGGCGAGGTGTGCGTCAACTTTTTTAGAATCCGGTCAGGGAAAGAGGGTTATCAATCATGGCAAACTATCAAGGCGTTCTATCTCTTGCCGAAAAAGATTTTCTCGCGGTCCAGAAAATCGTCAATAGCCTTCATCAATGCCGAACGCGACAAACTTTGAGAGCTCTTTTCGAGGCCCGGATTTTACCGCTCCTGAACGCGCAATCCGCGTTATATGCCTGGACGGACCCTGATCTGTTGAGTCCGAGACTCATAGATTCAATAAATATCCCCGACGAGGACCTGGCTTCCATCCATCAATTTATTAATCAGGATCCGCAAGCGAGGTCATTGTTGACCCATTCGCATCCTGTGATTGCCAGAGACATTGAAATTCCCAAAGAGCGTTCAGCGAGTGAGGTTGAAGACCCATTTGGAGAGGAACCCTGCCACATAGACCCCTTTTCCCGCAATGGGTCCAAGGTCAGTGACGGTTATGGCTATTTCAGCACCAGTAAAGCCGGCGTGATCACTTTAGCGCTTCGGGATGTCAATCTGGGCGCCGGAATTCACAGGCGCATGCCCTGCGACAAACCCTGGACGATGAGGGACGTGCGCGTTCTGGAGAAGATCAGCGCCCATCTTTTGATGGCGATCAAAACGATCGTGTTGACGGAAGAATTATCCCGGCATCAGTCGATGGTGGATATTCTTGCGAATTCCCCCACAGCGGTCGCTGTCGTGGATGGAGACATGCTCATCAGCTACTGCAACTCAGCCTGGAATCATTTGATGGGAACCGAGAGGGCGCCACAGCTCGATTCTGAGCTGAAATCCATATTGATCAAAGAAAAATCAAAGTGGAAACCGCCTTTTTCAACGAATGAAATAAATGAAGAAGGCACCGTTTATCGCTTTTCCGGTGAGGATTGCCAACTGAGTTTTTCTCCCCTGGGGGAAGAGGCGGGTATCGACTCCTGGTTATTACAGGTGAAACTCATAGCCCAAGACGACCGCAAGGTGAACGGGCTGATGCGGGAGGCCGGGTTGACAAAAAGAGAAAGGGACGCCTGCAATCTGATCCGTCAGGGCATCGACGCGAATGAAATCGCCAAGCAGTTGTATATCAGCCCGCACACGGTCAAAACGCACCTTAAAAGAATTCATTTGAAACTGGGGGTTCATACCAGGGCGCAGTTGGTCGCCGTTTTGAACCAACAGTAAAAAGAGTCAGGCAGAAGTTTAACTTTTTGCCGTAAGAATTGAAAATAATACCCATTAATAAGTTCAACACACTTTGCGTTAGAGAGAATAAAAAGCCATGTTTAATCCTATTTTGAGTAAAAAGTTAAGCCTGAGCCTGATGGAGAAGACTTTTGGGGCCAACCATCCCAAAGTGGCTCAATCCCTCAACAACCTGGTCCAGTCCTATAAAGATAGCAGTGATTACGAGAAGCTGGAGCCTTTGCTCCTCCGCGCGCTTGAGATAGGAGAAAAGACCCACGGGCCGGAGCACCCGGAGGTGGCCACCGCTCTCAATGACCTGGCTGAGTTGTATAGAAATAAAGGAATGTTTGATCGGGCGGAACCGCTGTTGGTCCGATCGAAGAAGATCCGGGAAAAATCCCTGGGACCGGATCATCCAGACGTTGCGACGACACTCAACAACATGGCGATCCTCTATGAAGATATGGGCATGTACGCGAAGGCTTATCCCTTACTCCTGCAATCGTTGAAGATTCGTGAAAAATCCCTGCGCCCCGATCACCCGGACGTCGCGGAATCTCTTAATAACCTGGCCGAGCTGTATTTTTTCGATCGCGGAGATTTTGGCAAAGCCGAGCCTTTATTGAAACGGGCTTTGAAATTGCGAGAAATGGCTCTGGGGGAGGATCACCCCGACGTTGCGTCCACCTTGACCAACCTCGCCGTATTGTACAAGGCGATGCAAAAATTTACCGAGGCGGAACCCTTGATCAAGCAGGCCGTGAAGATCATCGAAAAAAAGCTGGGCAGTGAAAACCAGGAAGTTGCCGAAGGGTTGAGCATCCTTGGCGATCTTTACTTTGAAATGGAGAATTTTCCCGAGGCGGAATCCCAGTTCCTGCGGGTCTTGAAAATCAAGGAAAAAGCCCTGGGACCCAACCACGGGGAAGTGGCCGATACCCTGACCATCCTTGCGGAAGTGCACGATAAGCAGAGGAACTTTTCCCAGATTGAACCTCTTTTAGTTCGCTCTCTGAATATACAGGAAGCCGAACTGGGGCCGGACCATATTGACGTGGCCAGAATCCTTGCCAGGCTGGGGGAATTCTACCAGAACGAACAAAAATATAACGAAGCGGAACCTCTCTACATGAGAGCCTTGAAAATACGGGAAAACTCCCTGGAAGCGGGGCATCCCGATATCGCGTCCACGGTCAACAATCTCGCCGCCCTGTACAACGCCATGGGCAACTATGCCAAGGCCGAAAGGTTGTATTTGCAGGCGCTTGAAATACGCGAAAATGCTCATGGTCCGCAACATCCCGATGTCGCCCAGTCCCTGAATAACCTGGCCGGGCTGTACAACTCGACGAAGGAATACTCCAAAGCCGAGCCCCTGTACCGTCGGTCGTTGAAGATCTGTGAAAAATCCCTGGGGCCGGACCATGCGGACGTGGCCGAAGCCCTCAACAACCTGGCGGAGCTGTATCGAAAAATCGGCGAATTAAAGAAAGTTGAGCCGTTACTTCTCAGGTCGTTAAAAATCATTGAGGATCAATTGGGACGGGACCATCAGGACATTGCGCCGTCTCTCACAAACCTTGGAAAATTGTATGAGAAACAAGGTGACTTTGCCAAAGCCGAGCCATTTTATCAACGCACCCTGGAAATTTTAGAGAAGCATACGGGAAAAGATCATCCCGATGTCGCCCAGTCCCTGAATAACCTGGCTGGCTTGTACAACAGTATGGGCGATTTCGACAAAGTAGAAAAGTTGCTGTTGCAGGCTTTGGAGATCAACGAAAAAGCCTACGGACAGGAGCACCCGTCAATTGCGGAATGCCTCAAAAAGCTGGCCGACCTGTACCGCGACAAAAAGGAATATTCCAAGGCGGAGCCTCTGCTTCAGCGGGCTCTGAAAATCGTGGAGCAGACCCTGAACCCGGACCATCCTGAAGTGGCGGATATTTTAAGCCGCCTGGCATTTTTATATCGCATTCAGGGAGATCTTAAAACGGCAGAATCGCTTTACGACCGGACCTTGAAAATCAGAGAAGAATCTTTAGGGCCTGAGCATCTGGATGTGGGTAAGACCCTCGACGACCTGGGAGAAATTTACAAGGCCAATGAAAATTTTGATCAGGCAAAGCCCTTTTTTCAGCGGGCCATGGCGATTTTCGATAAAGCCAACGGCCCCGATCATCAGGATGTGGTTCCAATACTTAAGAATCTGGCCGAACTGTTAAATCGCATGGGCGACCGGTCCAACACCGAGCCTTTGTACCTGCGGTTACTGAAAATCGTAGAAAAATTTTACGGCTCCGATCACCCTGAAGTGGGGTCCGCTCTCAACAGTCTGTCGGGATTTTATGCGGAGACACGAAGTTTCACCAAAGCCTACCCCCTGCTGATCCGCGCCCTTAAGATCAAGGAAAGCGCGGTGGGTCCCGATCATCTGGAAGTGGCTGAAGTTGTCACCAAACTTGCGCTCATGTACCGGGGAATGGAAGATTTCAAGAAAGCCGAACCGTTACTGGTGCGGGGCCTGGAAATTTACGAGAAACACCTGGGGGAGGCCCATCCAGACCTGGAAGAACCGCTCAATAACCTGGCCGAGCTGTATTATGAAATGGGGGATTACGGAAAGTCCGACCCGCTTTATCAGCGCGCGATCAATATCAAAGAGCTTGCTGTAAACCCTGACAAGTCTGGTAACGCTTCCGGATCTTCATCGAAAAAGAAAAACAGAGATACGGTCCGGTTGGAGTTTTCCGCCACCAAAGATCAGATTTTAGCCGCGATTCCAGCTCTCGCGGAGCTGGCGGACCAATCCGATGATAAGAAAGTCACCTTCCTCATCGAAGCAAAAGCCCAAAAGGGGTTTGATAGTTCCTGGTTAAAAAATAACATAGCCTCTCCTCTGATCGAAGCCGGTATCGAAGAATTGACGGACGATCTGTAGGCCGGCGTCAGGCGATCGTCAACGCAGGAACAAATAAAACCAAACCATAGCCACCTTCCCCCTGATAGTCACTCAGCGAGTGCTCTCATGAGGGGGAGAGGTTAATAAAATCCCCCCGGCCCCTTCGGGGAAGGGGGAGCGAGTATTCTCCCCACCCAGGGTTCCTTATGCGCCCTCCACGGTTAATGTTAATAAAGGCCGCGGTTTTTCTCTTCATCTGTGTTTATCTGTGGCTCTAAGCCATTTCCCCTCAAGCCCTTCATTTTAAAAGAAAGTTTTTACTTTCTCCCGCAATAAAAATTCTCATAATTTAACAGGATCGTGACCTTCGCTTGACCGGAGTTTAACGCGGTCTTCCTATAATTGAGTTCGTTGATTCAAAGCGGAATTGGCAATCTTAAAAATAGGAACGATTATGAGAACTCTGGTTCTATTTTTCATATTCATGGCGATGATTTTTGCGGGAACTTCCAGTTCGTCCGCCACTGGAATAGAAATGACTTCTGCGAACTCCAACAAGATTTTAGCCGAAATCGAGGATCTGGAAGCGGAGCAGTTGCAGAATCCCTTTAACGCGGACTTGCAGTTTATTCTCGGGTCGGATTACTGGGTTTTGGAAAATCACGATAAAGCCATAGAACATTACCAGCGGGCTCTTAAGCTGGACCCGGATTACGACCCCGCCCTCTGGAATTTGAGCGCTATCTATAACCAGAAAGGCGATGGGGCGGAGGCGATCATCCACATGAAAAAGGCGGAGGCGATTTTTTTAAAACGGGAAGATGTCAAATCCCTGGCCAAAGCCCGCAAACAACTCAGAAGGTATTTTGCCAAATACCACTACAAACCGGAAGATTTTGAATTGCAACGCGGGTTTTTCTGGGGAATCTTCAATTAATACTTCAAGGGCGCACAGGCTGGACAGTTGAAGCACCTAAAAACTATAAGGGTAAATCCTTTATCTATTTATTTCGAGGCAAGGCACATGAAAAGCAAAATTATTTATATGATACTGGCATTGACGATCATGATCGGCGGTGGAATTTTAATGAACCAGAGTTTTGCTGACGAGACCTATTCCTATATCAATGTCAAGGCTCCAAAGTCCTGCGTTTGCTCGGTTCCCGCTGAACTGGAAACAAGTGTCAACCATTTCAGCAGATCGAGTATCAAAGCAGATTTAGAACCCAGATTTCTCATGAATCTTTTTAATTGCCAGTGCGGGGATATGACTTGCGCGGTCACGCCACGGGCGATTTCCTGTTTGAAATAGCATCAGATCGCGACCGGGTTTAGCCGGGATTGGATTCAACAAAGGTCACCTCAAGCCCAGGTCGAGGGTGTTATTGACACATCCTGACCGGGGCTTTTTCGTGCTAACATGGCGGCATGAAGCGCAGGATCACAGATTTTCACCAGGACGAAGCTCAGGATTGGGTGGCCAATCTGGATTGCGGTCACCGGCAACACGTTCGCCACAATCCTCCGTGGATGAACCGGCCCTGGGTGGTCACCGTCGAAGGAAGAAATCAGTTCATCGGGTCCATCTTGAATTGCAAGGTTTGCGATGAAAAGAATCCGCCCCAGACAGATGACATCTAATCGAATCAGAGCAGGTGTCTTTTCAATTTTAAGAAAAAGAAACGGGGATCAGGATGGATGAATCCGAGTACACGGGGGAAGATGAGCGTTACATTCTCCAATTCAAGGCGGCCACCGGTTTCACTGTGGTGCTGGAGTTTAAAGATTTAAAAACGATGGAAGAAAACCAGAAGAAAATCGAGTCTGCGGACCTTGAATGCCAGCGGCTGGCAAAATTCAGTGTCAATTTTGACCAGGCGGATTTGTTCATGGACATGCGCAGTCCCGAATGCATTGCCCAGTTTGACCTCGACGACTGGATATAAATCACTCCTCATTTTTAGAATCCACCGGCTTGGGAAACATCCGACGAAAAAGGGAACCCCGCATCGCCTCAATTTTTTTTAAAGTTCTTCCTCCCAATAAACGTAAAGATTATATTCGCCGAGCGAATTTTTTTTGTTAAATAGTTGACAAATTTACACAAATTAATGTTAAATTATTTGGGCGCGAATTTTTTTGGCGAAGTTTCTAAAAAAGTATCCCTCATCTGTTTCCAGAATAAGAAAATAAAAAATTGAATACCGTGTCCAAACACAGAGCCAAACAAATAACAGGGCCAGGTTCCTGGAGGAAGCATCTGCTTGCAGTTGGGTTGGGAATATTTTTGATCCCCCTGGTTTTTTTACCCGTAGAAGGGCAGGGCAGTTCCCTCACCATTGAAGAGCTGGATCAACAGGCCACCGCGTATTTTAAAGCCGGAAAATATCTGGAAGCGCTTTCCCCCGCCATTCAGGCATTTGAATCCCGCCAGACCGCAAAAAGTGAGGAAACCCTTGATCTGGCCGGTTCGCTCAACAAACTTGCCGAGATTTACCGGGGTCTTGGCGACAACGATCGGGCGCAACCGTTACTTGAAAAATCACTGCGAATCTATGAGAGTTTGCTTGACCCGGAGGACCGCCGATGGGTGGTTCCTCTCAACAGTCTTGCTCTGGTTCACTATAATAAAGGAGAATTTGGGGACGCCGAAAAATATTTTTACAAAACTCTAAAAGTATTGGATCTTTCATCTGGCCCCACGCATCCTGATAAAGCGGCGGTCTTAAATAACCTGGCCCGCTTGTATGAAGCGACCGGCGCGTTTTCCCAGGCAGAAAATCTGTATGAGCAAACATTGGCGGTTTTTAATAACTCTTACGGACACAGCCCCCTCAACTACGCCGCTACCTTGAATAATCAAGCCCTGCTTTATCAGCGGATGGGAGGGAAGGACGAAAAAATAGAGCCGCTTTATAAAAAAGTACTTGATATATACAGGCAGGCTTCACAAACCAACCATCCCGGATTCGCCTCCACCCTCTGCAACCTCGGCAACTTCTACCTTGGAATGGGCGAATATGAAAAGGCCAAACCGCTGATCGTTCAATCCATGAACATCCGCAAAGAAATTCTTGCCCCGGATCATTTCGACCTGGCTCACTCTTTGGATGCATTGGCAAAATATTACATCGCCGTCGGACAATACGAAAACGTAGAGCCTCTGGTCCACCGCTCCCTTGCTATTCGGGAAAGCGCGTTTGGACTCAACCACCCGAATATTACCGGGTCTCTCGAAACCCTGGCTACGTATTACAGAAATATAGGGCAATATGAAAAAGCCGCCTCATTTCTCCACCGAGTGTTGGAAATCAAGAAAGAGTCTCTGGGGAGCGATCATCCAGACGTGGGCAAATCCCTCAGAAAACTGGCGGAACTTTATGAAGACGCCGGCGACCGCGAACAGGCGGACACCATGTATTACAGCTCCGTCAGAGTCATGAAGAAAAATTCCAATCCCTGACAACTGATTCAAATCAAAAGCCAGTCCCCAATCAGGAAGCGTAGCCCGTCGTGAACAAACTCCTTCACGGGCCGGAGTTCCCCAAAACCCCCAGCATCTCCCGTTCGACATTCTCCTGCCAATAGGTCATTTCATTCCAAAAGTCCCCCCTTCAGGAAGCATTCCAAATCCGTCTGAGCGACATCGATGCTCATGGATTGGCCCTTGTAAGAAAATAAAGTATTGAATTATTAGGGCCTCCTTTAGTTTATCAATTACTTTTATAGCTGTAATATCGTCAAATTCCTTCCAATTGCAGGATAATTGACAGTCCGAAACCCATAATAAACCCTTTAAAAATGGTGGTTTGAAAATGGCACGAAGATTGCTCTTTAGATATCAATAGCTTAGAAGTCGTGGCTTTTTGACTCTCTTAAATTCAACAAGTTACAAGAAGCTGTTGGGGTATTTCCCCCGGATCAATTGATAGGCCAGGCGGCCTGTCACGGGATTCAGTTTCAGACTTTAAAGCCAGACCCAAGTTTGTATCCAGCGAGTGCAAACGAAAATTGATAAAGAGGTGAAGAGCCATGATCAAGTCTGTCACACAATATGTTGTTGTTTGCGACAACACATTTTGCGATTCCACCATGCGTGCGGGGGTCGACTTTCACTCCTATGAGCGCAGGGAGCAGTTCATGCAAAAGGTTCGGAACAGGGGATGGGCCGGCATTGTTGGAGATCAGGAGGGCAGTCGACATGTTTGCCCAAGCTGTCGAGATTTTGATTTAGGAGTTTATAAATAATGCAATATAAAAAGGAATATTATCAAATGCAAACTTTACCGAACGTTAACGAAGTCAGGGAAGCCAGGGAGAATAAAATGATGAGCAAAGCAGAACTTGCGCGAAAAGCGGGAGTGACGGTTCAAACGATCGACCGAATTGAAAAAGGTTACGAATGCCGTCTGGCGACCAAGCGCAAAATCATTTTGGCTTTGGGATACGAATTGGCGGAACGGACCAAAATCTTTAAAGACCCGAACCACCCTGAAGGGGAAAACAAGTCTCTCGAAGAATTAGAAATCCATTCGCCGGAGGAGGACGCTCCCGCAACACCAAAACAAGGTGAAAAGATGCGAGTTCTTCGGAAAACGGACACAAACCAATCCTAGCGTTTCCTTGACAACGCCCTCCTGGTAAAGGAGGGCTTGGGGACAGAATCATACGTCTTCAAAATATCCCTTTGCCCCTGAAGGAGCGAAGTATTTTATTTAAGCGCCTGGTAATTTTCAAATCGGGGTGAGCGTTTTCTTAATATTAATTTGTTGGGGATTTTTTTTTAAACAGGCGAGGTTCATTTTGCACCCCTTGATCTCCTCGAATATATCTGCGGTGATATTTTTAAAATGAAATATCGCAGGCTGGAAAATGTTCTTCGAATGATTCATGAAAACGATTTTATTATCGTCAAAACAATATCTCAATTCCAAATCGTATATTCAAGGAGATGAATCAATGGATCAAGACAGGGAGACTTTGCATGAAAAAAGATATCTTATCCGTTCTGAACTAAAGATATTAGCTTGACTCTGATTTGATCTCGATTTATCTTCTATTAGCTTTTCAAGCGTCGGTTTATTAAATGTTTTCAAATAGTAAATTTTCCTTCAGCGCCGGTTAATCTTTCTAAAAAAAAATCATGGATTAATATTATTCGACGCTGTGCTTTTTGCCGGGTTGAAGAAAGGGCGGGATGAATATTACCGAATTGATTCAAGGAGACAATCAACTCGCCACATTGCCGGAGGTTTTCTATAAACTCAATGCGGCTATAGAAGACCCTGATTGTACTTTTGACGATATCGGCGAGATCATCAGCATTGATCCTGCGTTGTCCGCACGGCTCCTGAAAATTGTTAACAGCGCTTTTTACGGTTTCTCCACCCAGGTGGAAACCATCACCCATGCGCTGACCATCATCGGCACCGACCAATTGACCCAGTTGGTGCTTGCGACCGCTGTGATGAACCAGTTTAAGGGAATTCCCGACGACTTGCTGAATATGAATTCCTTTTGGCGTCACAGCATCACGGCGGGGCTTGCGGCAAGGTCCATCGCGGCCTTGAGCGGTGAGTATAATGTCGAAAGGTTTTTTGTGGCGGGTCTTCTGCACGATATCGGCCGCCTGGTTTTTTGCCTCAAAGCCCCCGAAGAATTTGCAGAATTATTGAAAAAGGCCGAAGCCTCCGGGAATCCTTTATACGTTGAAGAGCAGGCAACCTTTGGGTTCGATCATGCTGAACTGGGAGGGCAATTGCTGAAGGAATGGAAACTTCCCGAAAGACTGATTGAAGCCGTGGCCTGGCACCATTTCCCCGACAAAGCCCTGAGCCACCCTGAAGAAACTGCGGTCGTCAACTTAGCGGATGCCATTGCCTATTCCCTGAAGTTTGGGTCCAGCGGTGAAACTTTTGTCCCCCAAATGGAACCAAAGTCCTGGGAAAGCATCGGGCTTCCGGAAAGTTTGTATCTGCCGATGATCAAGGACAAAATAGATCAGCAGTTTGATGATGTGGCGAACGTTTTTCTCCAGACCGCCTGACCCTTTCAGGATAGAAATTCATCAACGTCCTCATCGTCCAGGATAGACTCCTGAATTCCTTTTTGAACGACCTCGTCCGCCAGGTCGCCATATCCCCCCGGTTCATAGTCATTGACGTTATGCTCATCAAAATCGTCAAAATAGATGGAGTGTTCCTTCGTCACCCATTCCCGTGTCGCATCACTGAATCGCAAAACTTTTTGTACCGCTTCCAATTTTTCCATGTGGGTTTCCCATGTGGCGGGTAAGCATAAAAACCATCAATTCAGGCACACAACCGTCCCCTGTTTCCGATTAAAATCAGGCAGAAGGAACGGTTGCGGATACCCTGGAATATCGCACCGGGCGATACTCAGACCGTCCCGAAGACGAAGTACCTGTTCCAACGTCAAAGGGCGGGTCGCGCCGAAACCGGAAGTTTCAGCCAACGAAGAGGTGTTTTTTTTCATGATTTCCAACCCAAAAAGAGACAATATACCATTCGATTATTTAGATTCAAAAAGTCTCTCAAAGCTTTAAAAAAAGTGGGCGGGTGGCGATGGGTCGATGACCCGTTTTGAAAGTGAAAATAATAGAAGGTTTCCTGTTAGAAATTGCAGGAGGTGTCCTTAACCGTTCCGTTTCGGGCAGTGGTTTTGCAGAGGTAGGGGGGAGTTCCAGTGATCCAGTTTTTCTGAGTGTGCCGAACGGACCAGACATTAACGGTTCTGCCAGTGGCCTGTGCGCCTTTGAGAGCCGCTTCCGTATTGATCAGATTGAATTTGTCCGGGAAACCTTTCCATCCAATGATCACACTGTTATTTTTAACCTTAACCCATTTTATCGCAGGGGTTTTTTTAAGGAAATCAATGCTTTCCGTTAATTTTTTTTCAAGCGCCGTCGCATGGGACGAAGTGGGTAAATTCAGGGATAAAACAAAAAACAGAGTGATAAAAGCGAAGCGTGACATAAGTTCTCAGAAAAATAAGGGGTGGAAACCGTATGAGCAGACCAATTAAGTTAATTCTTTATAGTGGATGTATCTATTATAATCACTTAATTTTATGAAATTTCAAAACGATTTTTTTTCTGAAGTGATTATTTTTTGTGGGCTGGAAAATTTGGATTGAAAAATCGAATTTTATGCAGGGGGTTGATAGCCCTTGGAGCTGGAAAAATCTGTATCGGTCACATCCGAATTTGTGAAAACCGCTCCGGCAAGGTTAGCGCCCGTAAATTTTGCGTCAGCTAATTTGGCACCGGTGAAGTTGGTCTGGGTGGAATCCGTATCGGAAAAATCCGCATGTTCCAGATCGGACCGGCGCAGATCCGCCCCTTTAAGGTTTGCCTTGGATAGATTGGATTTTAACAGTTTCACTCCCGCCATATCGGTGCCTGCCAGGTTAGCCCCGGAAAGACTGGCTTCCTGAAGCATTGCCCCGGTCAGGAAAGCTTTGTTGAGATCGGTTCCCTCCAGAATGGCTTCGCTCAGGTCGGCCCGGCTCAGGTCGGCATTCGCCAGTTTCGCGTCGGTCAAATCAGCGCCTGTGAGATTAGCTCCGCTCAAGTCAGCGCCTTCAAGTTCCGCGTCCCGCATTTTGGCCTTTTTGAGGTTGGCTTTGGCGAGTTTCGCACCATTCAATCGGGCGCCGTGAAGTTTGATACGGCCAAGGTCCGCACCGTTCAAAAAGACGTTCACCAGATTGGCTCCTGTAAGGTCGGCAATATTGAGGTTGGCCTCCATGAGGTTGGAGTTTTCAAGATGCGTCCTCCTTAAAATTGCGCCGTTGAGGTTGGCGCGGGTGAGATCGGCCTGATGAAACTTAGCTTCCGTGAGATCCGCGTTAGTGAGGTCCGCCCTGGACAATTTTGCGTCCGTGAAGTCGACCCCGACCAGTTTTGCGCCTTTGATCTTCGCCCGGGTTAAATTGGCCCTGACAAGTTTGGCTTCGAAAAATATACCCATGCTGAGGCGGGAATCGGTGAAATCCACCTCGCTCAAGTCGGCCCCGTTGAACTTACTTCTACTGAGGTCCGATTCGACAATTTTTGCCCCGGTGAGGGTGGCCCTGGAAAATTCCGCATATTCAAAAGCGGCTCCGTTTAACTGGCACGCCGTCAGATCGGTTTCAATGAACTTGGATTTTCGCAGGTTGGCCCGGTCCAGATTGGCTTGATTCAATTTTGACCCTGAAAGTGTCGCTCCCTGGAGATTGGCATCCTCCAACCGGGCTTCTACGAGATCGACCTGGGTCAGCGTGGCGTCCTGAAGGTCAGCGTCCGTCAGATCGGCGCCTTTTAAAACCGCGTTCTCAAGCAGCACTCCTGAAAGATTGGCTCCTGAAAGGTTGGTTGCGGTGAGATTGGTTTCGCTCATATTGGTGCCGTAAAAATTGAGGCCGGATAAATCCAGGCCCGACAGGTCGCACGCTTTCAATGGCAAGTATTCCGGCTCAGCCTCCTCCAGAACTTCAGGCTCTTCCTCCTCCTCGGTCGCTTCATCCCCGGTGGCTTCATCCCCGGTGGCTTCGTCTTCAGTGGAGTCGTCCGTTTCATTGATGTCTTCTTCAATGATCTCGATTTCTTCCTCGAACTCTTCTTCGGCGTTTTCCGCTTCCAGAGCCGCGGCAATATCCACTAAAAAAGATTCAACTTCTTCGCGCGTAAAGTCAGCCATATTTGATGATCCTGAGTTCTATTGAGTAAGAAAAATCCCCGTCGCCAGGCAACGGGGTGATTGAGACCGTACAGGCTTTTCTTCAGCACGCACTTGAATTAGGAGCCCGAAGAAAGAAAAATACCTTACGATTCAATGGAACGCAACCCGGAAGAACTTCTTCCCGGAAAAATACGTTCACGAAAAAAGGTTATAATATTCCATTTAGCAGTCAAGCCCAATCAAAGTCAACCAAAACACCTAATGTTATAGGACGCGGGATATTTTATTTGGCCCGGAAAGCTTATATGACATCTCAAAATAGACCTGTTCTCATATATGACAGCGATTGCAATTTTTGTAGTCACTGGATCGCAAGGTGGCGCCACGTGACCGGGGATCGGGTTGATTATCTGCCTTCCCAGGAGGTGGCCCACCAGTTTCCCGATATTGCTCCTGAAAAATTTGAAGCTTCCGTGCAACTGGTTCAACGGGATGGGACCGTTTATGAGGGGGCGGAGGCTGTATTTCGAACACTGGCATTTAACCCGAACCATGGCTGGCCCCTCTGGATGTACCGGAGGATTCCAGCAGTAGCCCTGGTAACAGAGTTCCTGTATCGTTTTGTCGCCCGCCACAGGACGGGCTTCGGACGGTTAACGGGGTGGCTTTTAGGAGATCATCTGGAGCTATCGACCTGGTATACGACCCGTAAAGTGTTTCTGAGCTTATTGGGCGTTATTTATTTTTTCGCTTTTACTTCCTTGTGGGTACAAATCGAGGGCCTGGTGGGAAGCCGGGGGATCATGCCGGTGAATGAGTTCCTGAACGGAGTGAAAGAAATTACAGGAACGGAACGTTACTGGGTTTTACCCACCGTCTTCTGGTTCAATGCCAGTGATGAGTTTTTGAATTTAATATGTCTGGCAGGAACTGGTTTGTCTTTGTGTTTGGTCGGCAGGATTTTTGTTGTTCCGGCGTTGATTCTGCTGTGGTTTTTTTATCTGTCGCTCATGACCGCCTCTCAGGAGTTCATGTCCTTCGAGTGGGACGCTTTGCTTCTGGAAGCGGGGTTCCTTGCCATTTTCTTAGCGCCTTCCGGGGGACGACACCTGGCGGAATCTCCCCCATCCCCTTTGGTGTTATTTCTATACCGATTTTTATTATTCCGCCTCATCTTTTTATCGGGAATGGCAAAATTGGCGAGCGGGGATCCCACCTGGCGTGATGGAACCGCCTTGAAATTTCATTTTGAGACCCAGCCCCTGCCGACCTGGGGAGGGTGGTACGCGCATCAACTGCCTTCCTGGTTGCAGGAGTTCTCCGTAGGGGGACTGTTCGTGACCCAACTGGTGGTGCCATTTTTTATTTTCGCGCCCCGGCGGCTACGCCACACCGCCTGCGCGGTTTTGGCCGGTTTCCAGCTTCTGATAATAATTACGGGGAATTACGCTTTTTTTAATTTCCTGACCCTTGCGCTTTGTCTTTTGCTTCTGGATGACGCGTTTTGGAAAAAATGGTTGCCTGAAAGAATGGTTTGTACGCAACCCCAAGAGCATCTGAAAAGAGCGCCTGTCAACAAATCAAAACAATGGGCCGTCGGGACGCTAACCGCGACAGTTATTTTTGTCAGTGTGACGCAGGATTTGATACCGCTGGTGTTCAAAGGTCATGAAGTTCCATCACTTTCAAAAACGATCCACAACTGGTTCCGTCCCCTGCACATTGTCAATAGCTACGGGCTGTTTGCGGTGATGACCACCAAACGTCCTGAAATAGTGATTGAGGGAAGTATGGATGGTGAAACCTGGAAAGCCTACGAATTCAAATGGAAGCCTGGCGAATTGAAGCGCGCGCCGGAATTTGTGGCTCCCCATCAACCGCGGCTGGATTGGCAAATGTGGTTCGCCGCTTTGGGCGGGTATCGGCAGAACAGGTGGGTGATGCAATTCATGACGCGCTTGCTTGAGGGAGCCGAACCGGTTTTACACCTGCTAAAGTCAAATCCTTTTCCCAATAAGCCACCGGGACAAATTCGGGCTGTCGTCTATGAATATAAGTTTACTGACTTTTCGGATTGGCGGGCCGATGGATCCTGGTGGCGAAGGGAGCTGAAAGGATTGTACGTACCGGTAATAAAATTGCCCGAATCGGCATAAAAATATTCAGACAAAAAATTAAGAGTCACTCGGTTTTTTTTATGAGTCCCACGAAACCTACCAAACCCGTGGCCATGCCCAACGCGCCGTATACGTAAACGCCTCCGGAGGTATCCTCAAATTGTTTCATAAAATAACCCTGATTCAGAACGAAAACCCAGTAGAAAAGAAACCCGTAGGCCGCTAAAAGCCCGGCTTTGTGTTTGCCGAGAATCAGGCAGAGCGAAGTGAACACCGCAAACATGATGAGCTGGCTGAGGGGAAGGCTCACATTTATTTCGGATAAAAAGCCAAAAGACTGATCGATGGTGCTCACGACCTTACTTGCTGACGGTTCGGCGGTACTCAAAACCTTTTCTTGTTGTTCGGTTGTGTCCATAATTTCCTCGGGATGATGACAGGATAGATTCTGTCATTACTTTTACAAAATTTATCAATAGGCCGAAAATTAAGTACTTTCTTATTTTACAATAATTTATCGTCTGTTGTCTGATTTAAATAAGTGTTTTTTGGGGCTAAATTACGGCTAAATAAATTCTTTGTCATAAGGTCTGATTTTTCCGGTTTTTTCCTGTAAGGAAAACCCCTTGTCCTTGATGCCTTTTTAGGCAGCTTGAGAAATTCACGGTCTTTTTTTAAGCAGAAAATCTCTCTTTGTCCATTTTCGAATAGGCGCAGGTGAATAAAATAAAGGTTTTAGATTCTGTTTCCGTTCTGGCACGGAAATTGTATTTACATTGGGTTTTGGTAATAAATCGTTCATGAAATTTTAAAGAGATATTCCAATTGAACAAGATCGAACAGATAAAATTGGAAAGAGACGGCCTGGAAATCAAGAAAGATATTCGCCGGTTTGCCGAAGAAGGGTGGGAGGAAATAAGCGATGATGATATTCAACGTTTGAAATGGTATGGATTGTTTCTCAGGACACCCACCCCAGGCCATTTTATGCTGAGGGTGCGGATTCCCAACGGCCAGACATTTTCCTATCAGATAAAGGTTTTAGCGCAGATTGCGCAAGGGTTCGGTAACGGCGTCATTGATGTCACCACCCGCCAGCAGATCCAAATCCGGCATTTGAAAATTGAAAATATTCCGGAAGTGTTCGAGTTGTTGGAAATGAGCGGTTTGACATCTGCCCAGACGGGCCAGGATAATGTTCGTAACATCATGGGGTGTCCGGTGGCGGGCATTCATCCTAAGGAGTCGTTGAACGCATCTCCTCAGGTTCTGGCCTTGACCGCGCACATTCTTGAGAACCGTGAGTTTTCCAATCTGCCGAGGAAATTCAACATCGCGATCACCGGCTGTCCGGACAACTGCGTGCACGCGGAAACCCAGGATCTGGCACTGGTTCCCGCCAGTAAGGATGAAAAGGGCGAGCAGGTCCTGGGTTTCAACGTGTTTGCGGGCGGCAAATTGGGATCTGGAGGCTACCGGATTGCTTCTTCCCTGAATGTCTTCGTCACACCCGAACAGGCGTTGGAGGTTTGTAGGGCGGTGATATTGATATTTCGCGATCATGGAAGCCGCGAGAACCGCTCGCAGAACCGGTTGGCTTTTTTACTCGATGAGTGGGGGGGCGAACGGTTTCGCGCGGAATTGGAAAAAAGGCTGCAACGTTCTCTGCCTCCTGCCGCTAATGAATTGCGGAACACCCAAAGTTCGGAACACATCGGCATTTACCGGCAGAAGCAACCTTCGATGAATTATGTCGGATTAAAAATCCCCGTGGGCCGCATCATGGGAAACAAGCTTGCGCAGTTGGCGGAACTGGCGGAGCGGTACGGCAATGGAGAAATACGAATCTCCCCGGCGCAAACCTTGATTCTTCCCAACGTCTCCGACAAAAACCTGGGCGACCTGCTGGAGGAACCGCTTTTAAAGGAGTTGGATTACCATCCCTCCAGCATCATGCGGGGCCTGGTGAGTTGCGTGGGAAGCGATTATTGCCATCTGGCGGCCATTGAAACCAAAAGCCGGGCGCTTCAGGTCGCCTCCAAACTGGAAGAAACGTTGAGCGAAACGGCGCCGATCACCATGCACTGGTCCGGTTGCCCGGCAGGGTGCGGCAACCACCTGGTGGCAGATATCGGTTTGCTTGGAAAAAGAATCAAACTGGGTGGTGAAGTTGTGGACGCGGTGGATATTTTTGTGGGTGGTCGGGCCGGCCCCGATCCCAAGCTTGCAGTCAAGCTCATGGAAAACGTGCCGTGCGATATTTTGCCAACGGTTTTGGAGCAGGTCATTCCCTATCACACGCGCGAAAAGATGCATCGTAAAAAAGGTCAGAGGAAACGTAAAAAGATGGGGGAAAATCTGGCAGTAAAAGTCCAACAGGAAACGCTTATGGCTTCAGAAGTTAAAAAAAATCCCCATCGCCTGCTACCGGGTATTTAGTCGCACAGGCTTTCCAGGCTGTGCCATCCATTTTTTCCCCTTTTATCAAATATAAACAGGTCATAGAAGAAGGAGGTCCGTTCTATGTTTTCAGAAGAGATCAATAAAATCACCGATATCGCGGAGAAAAAAATTCAGTACATGCTGAAGTCTCCTCTGGGTTACCTGCTGCTATCCGCTTTGGCGGGAATATATCTTGGGTTTGGTATTGTGTTGATTTTTTCCGTTGGCGGTCCCATTGCCGCCGCTGGCGGAGGGGCTTATCTGAAATTAATCATGGGCGCCTGCTTTGGCGTTGCCTTGAGTCTGGTGATATTTGCGGGGTCCGAATTGTTCACCGGCAACAACATGGTGTTTGCCGTTGGACGCTTGCGTAAAAAAGTGGGCGTGCGTTCGATCGTTATATTATTCACTCTATGTTTTGTCGGAAACTTTTTGGGATCGGCGTTTCTTGGCTGGCTGACAGTGAATGCCGGCAGTCTGACGCCTGAAGCCCAGGCATTGATTCTGAAAGTCTCTGCCATGAAAATGAATCTGGGAGCGCTGGAAGCGTTCATACGTGGAATTCTCTGTAACTGGTTAGTGTGTCTTGCGGTCTGGGTTTCTCTCAGGACCCAGAGCGATTCGGCAAAGTTGATCATGATTTTCTGGTGTCTGTTCGCTTTTATCGCCAGCGGATTTGAACACAGTATCGCCAACCAAAGTTTGCTGAGCATGGCGATGTTTCTTCCGCATGGACCAGAAATTTCGCTTGCGGGATTCGTGCACAATCAGTTGTTTGTGACAGCTGGCAACATGGTAGGTGGCGGCGTCATGGTGGGCATGATTTATTGGCTGGCGGCGGCGGATTTTTCAAAGCAGGAAGCCGTGGATTTGGCTCTTCATCCGGTTAAAAGCGAGAAATAGCTTTATCCAGAACCTTCTGTATCTTCCGTACTTTGAGGTATACTTCCAGATAGAAAGGGTGGAATAAAATGCCGCAACTGGAAGACGAACTGGGGGATATCCTGGAAAAGGCCAGGGACGGAAAATCCTGGTCGCAAAAAGATCTGGCGCAATCGGCGGACATTGCCTTGGACGATATTCGCCGGATGGAAAATTATGAACTGACCGCCCGATGAGGCGGTCCTGCAAAAATTAGCAAGTGTCCTGGGTTTGCATGCCCCTTCTTTACTGGCGATCGTCAATGACGCCTGAACTCCTGAACCCATCGTGCCCGACCCTGGGATCTTTGATCTGGTTTGCCTGAACGTTTTCATGGGGGCTTACCCGGTGAAATGTTATCTGCTGACCTGCCGGGAAACGAAAGAGACAGCGATCATCGACACCGGAGCCAATCCTGAAGCGATTATCACGAAAGCTCGGGAATTGAACGTCCGTCCCTCGAAAATTCTGCTCACTCACTCCCACCCCGATCACGCGGGCGGGCTTGGCGCCCTGGACCGGGAATACCAATGCCCGACATGGATCGACCCCAAAGACCCGAGACCGTCGGGTAGCCGCGATCTTCGCCCAGTTCAGGATGACGACGAGATCTAATTGGGAAAACTCAAGATTCAGGCGTTAGCCACTCCGGGCCATACAACGGGGGGGATGTCGTATTGGATCGGAGAATCTATCCTGTCAGGAGACGCCATATTCGCCGGGTCCATGGGGCGCGCCAACGCCTCCTGGCCGGGTCTTTTTCATTCCATCACCGTTCGCCTGCTCACGTTCCCCGACCATTACCGCCTGTTTCCCGGTCACGGTCCAGCGACCACTGTGGGGAAAGAAAAACAGCACAATCCTTTCTTTTATGGCCGGGTCCCGAACTGAAGGCCATTTTTCTTTCCGGCTTCATTGCAATAAATTTGCAGATGCACGTGAGAGGCCTATATTCCCAATATGGATCCGGAAAAAGTCAATTATCACTATTGCGATGATCTTCCCACCACGCCCTTACCTGAGGGCACTAAGATATTGGTGACAGGCGCCAATGGGTATGTCGGTCACCGGTTGATTCCCGAGCTGATATTCCGGGGTTATTTTGTTCGTTGCATGTTTCGCCGAAAATCCATGCCTGCCCTGCTGGTGCACGAGAGAATAGAAGTGGTCTATGCCGATTGTCAGAACAAAGACGAGTTGCGGCCTGCGTTGGAAGACATTGAATACGCCTATTACCTGATTCACAGCATGCGTTCAAAAAATGATGAATTTGCGGAAAAGGATAAGCTGGCGGCGCAAAACTTTATTGATGTGGCGGAGGAGGGTAAGGTCAAACGGATTATTTATATCGGCGGATTGGGAGATAATAACGAAAAATTATCCGAACATTTGCAGAGCCGGATGGAGGTCGAAAGCATTCTTTCCAGCGGAACCATTCCGGTGATCCGTCTCAGGGCGGCCCTGATTCTGGGAACGGGAAGCGCGTCTTACGAATTGGTGAAGTCGCTGGTATCGTATAACCGCTGGATTCCGTTTCTGCCTGAATTCGATTCCAAATGCCAGCCGATAGCCGTGAGGGATGTGATCAAATATCTGGTCGGCGTGCTTGAAACGGCCAACTTGACCACCCGCGTCTATCAGATAGGCGGTAAGGATGTTTTCACCTACAAAGAACTCATCAAGCGTTTCGCTAAAATACTGAACAAGAACGTTCGCCTGTTTGATGTTTCCTGGGTTCCTCTGCCAACCAAATGGATGTGCCGGTTATACGCTTACTGGTTGCATCTGTTTAATTCCGTTCCGGTCAACATCACGGCCATGTTGCTCAACAGTTTGAAAAGCGATGTGGTTTGTACTGAAAATAATATTCAAAAGCTGTTGCCCTTTGAACCTCTGGATTGCAATACTGCCGTCGAATGGGCGCTTAAAAAAGAACAGCAGTCCCGTGTGTTTTCTCACTGGAGCGACGTTCCCCCGGAAAAGATGACAGACCTCATGCCGCTTTGCGAGTATGAATCGACTGATTTTGTGATGGACAAGCATTCCATCGAAATCGACGCCGGGCCGGAAGCGATTTTTCCGGTTATTTGCCGAATCGGCGGCAAACATGGTTGGGTTCATGGCAATACCTTATGGCAGATTCGGGGCGCGGTGGACCGATTGTTAGGAGGGCCGGGACTCAACCGCGGACGAAGGGATGAAAATCAACTTCGTGAAGGGGATTCCATTGATTTCTGGCGGGTGGAAAAATTGGAAATGAACGAACAATTGCTTCTAAGGGCGGAAATGTTATCCCCCGGCCTTTCCTGGCTTCAGTTATTTCTGGAACCCATTAGTCCCGATAAAACCAGGCTGGTTCTCACGGCGCATTTTATTCCCCAGCCCTTTTGGGGGCATTTGTACTGGAATATCATGGCGAAATTTCACGACTATATCTTTACCGGAATGCTGTCGTCTTTTCAGCAGGATGTCATGAATAAAAAAGGCATGACGCAATCATCGAAACCATCCCCTGAGGTTCCAACGCTTCAGCCGTGAGATACATCTTCAGGTGACGATAAGAAACAACTTTTAAGAAGTCTCTTGCTCGCCGTCCAGTTCATCTTCGTCAAAGATGCGGGTGCGGTTCTGCAGTTCAAAGCCGAGAGCCAGAATAATTTTTCGCTTGGTATCCAACCGGCATTCGCTCCCGTTTTCGATGCGATGAATGGTCTGGACCGTGACATCGGCTTTTCTTGCCAGTTCCGCCTTGCTCATCATTTTTGCTTCTCTAATTTGTCGGACCCGATTTGCTGAAATTGTCATTTACATGTTCCCAATTTTTGTTTTTAAATTAATTGACTCACAATCAATCCAAAGCGGAAATATCCGCCGGAAGCAGGCTGCCGGGTTTAAATTTACTTTGGTTGATTGAAGCTAATTTACAGAAATTCAGGGAACTTGACAATGATTTATTTCCACTTCACGACTAAGGAAGTATAAATATAAAGAAAACAATCAAATTTGATTAAATTAAGCATCCTTTAAAATCACGAGAACAGGGTTAAATTCTGCCAGAATGCCGGGGGAATAATTTTGTCGCCCCTTAATTCCTGTGCTATTCTCTCCATTTGCTATTGATTTTGTTTTATAAAACCGCTTCGGTGTGCATTGACTTCCATGAAAAAATATTTGTTTCCAGTCGGTTTGTTTCTGGCATTTTTTTTGATCGGATGCCCTCCTCAATCCAAAGTCCAGAAAAGAATGCCGCCGCTTTTCGTCCTGGCATTCACCATTGAAACAGGGAAAGAACCTTCTTTCCTGATAACCGAAGATTTCAATCGTGATCATAAACTGGACCTGGTCGTGGTGAACAGCGGCGACAAATCATTTTCCTATTTCAAAGGCAATGGGGATGGGACATTTAAAGACCAGAAAGTTTTTGCCACCGGGCGAGACCCCATCTGCGTTGCCTCCGCGGATTTTAATAGCGACGGGTACCTGGACCTGGCCGTTCTGGATTACGCCGACCAGGAAATTCAGATTTTCATGAACACCCGCCTGGGCAGTTTTGAAGAAGTGAAAACCAAAATAAACGCCGGCAAGATTCCGATCAATTTAATTGCAGGCGATTTCAATGAAGACGGTTTCCCCGATATCGCGGTCACCCTGCGTTTTCATAAAACATCGGTCTTGCTGGGCAATGGCACCGGCACCTTTAAAGCCGCCAAAGCGATACCGATGAAAGGTCAGCCCACAGGCCTGGTTCTTGGAGATTATAATCACGACGACCATCTGGACATTGCCATCGCCATCGGCGGTTCGGGCAATCGGGGGGTGCAGATTCTCTGGGGCAAGGGCGATGGCGAGTTCGACTCATCCAAACTTTTTAAAGGCGGCGGTCAACCGTTGACCATCGTGAACATCGATGTCAACAGCGATGGCTATGACGATCTGGTCACCTCCAGCAATCCCCTGCACGCCATGAACACCGTCGTCAATAATAAAGACAAAACCTTCACCGGATTAAAAGATTTCGCCTCCGGCAATTTCCCGAAATTTGTCGCGGCGGCGGATTTCACCGGCGATGGCATCCCCGATATTGCGGTGTCCAACTCCACCGACGACGCCGTCACCGTCTCCCTGGGCAAAGGCGACGGCACGTTCACCTATCCGCCCATCTACCACCATGTCGAGGAACACCCGCAAGGCATCGTCGCGGGCGATTTCAACGGCGACGGCCTGATCGACCTTGCCGTGTCCTGCCGCGACAAGGGCACGCTCAATATCCTGATGAAACGCAATATGGTGAACCCCAGCCCCAACCCGCCAAGTACGCCCAAAACGACTTGATATTTTATCCTCCAGGAAATGCGGGGAGATATGAAAAACAAAATTAAAATCGGTGTCAGCAGTTGTCTGGTCGGTGAAAAAGTGCGCTGGAACGGGGAGCACAAGCAGGATCGTTTTGTTCGTGAAGACCTGGCCCGATACTTTGATTATGTTCCGGTGTGTCCTGAAGTCGAGGTCGGAATGGGGGTCCCTAGAGAAACCGTCGCGCTTTATGGAACTTTAGAGAAACCTCGCATGATCGGCAAAAATACCCGAACCGATTGGACAACGGAGATGCGCCAATATATTAAAGGCCGTGTCAACCAACTGGCCGGGGACGACCTGTGCGGATATATATTCAAAAGTAAATCGCCTTCCTGCGGCCTGGGCCGGGTGCCCGTTTACACTGAGGTCGGAAGCGGTCAGGCGCGGCATGGGAGCGGCCTGTTTGCCGACGCGTTCATCGAGAAATTTCCCTGGGTTCCGACAGAAGATGAAGGAAGATTGAACGATCCCAAAATTCGGGAAAATTTTATTGTTCGCGTGTTCAGTTTCAATCGCTTGCAAACGAGTCTATTGCAAAAGAAGGCACATCACGGAACGCTGGTAAAATTTCATACCCGGCATAAGTTTCTACTGCTCGCTCATAGCAGAAAGCATTATCAGACTTTAGGCAGAATAGTAGCGAACACAAAGGACAGCGATTGGAAACTTGTATTGCAGTCCTACGTAGCCACTTTCATGGAGGCGTTGGCACTTAAATCAACGCCCAAAAAAAATACCGACGTTTTATTACACATGATGGGTTTTTTAAAAAAGTTACTAACTAGCGAGGAAAAAAAAGATATTCTCGCAACCATTGAGGACTACAGGCTGGAACTGATTCCGCTGATTGTGCCGCTCACCCTGGTTAGACATTACGTCAATAAATTTAAAATAGAATATCTACAGGATCAGTACTATCTAAACCCGCACCCGAAAGAACTCATGCTCAGGAATCATGTTTAAATGGGTTCAATGGAATTAACCAGAGTGGCTTTCTTTCATAGCTTTTGCCAAGCTATTCAGGGAGCTGTGTTACAGACGATCCTGTTTTTCCGGAAGGGTGAGTGCAACTCTTTAAAATCGCCTTCGGGATAGACGCCGAGGATTTGTTTGGGATGAAAAAGTTCTGCCACGTCCAAAACGTTTTGATAGCCATCGAGGTGGTTGTTGGCAAGCGGGACCAGGACAATGTCATAATCATTGGCGCGTAACTGATCGGCAAGTTGTGATGGGAAAGTGTCGGCTGAAAAGAAGCCCTGCCCGTAGGTGTATAAATTGTTGATGCGGGGGTTACCGTGAAAATCGTCCATCACCGCGTCCTGACCGAGCAGGTCGACGGTGGCATGGGGCCGGTGATTGAAAGTTTGCAGGATCAGGCGGAGCATCCATAGCCGGGCGCTTCTCAGGATGAGCACGCGGGAGTTCTCCGGCAGGATTGTGGAGGATGCTTTGGCGGTGGTGAGAAAGCGGGAACCGCTGGCTTTGCTTTTGCCCCGGTCGAAAGCGTCCAGTGCTTTATTGAACATTTTTTGTATATCTTTCGCCGGGTAGTTCGGGTAATCCACCACCACATGGCCGTTGCCGTCGAAGTCCTGCCACTGGGTGCCGGTTTTCAGATACGAATTTTCGACACAGGTATTGTAAAAATCTGTCCCCGGTTGCGGTGTGTTGATGGAGACCTGCACTTCATCGAGTAGCCCCTGCCGCGTCAGCTCATAAATCATGTCGACGGTTTTCTGGTCCTCTTTCTCAGTGGACCCAAGGCCGCCCAGGCTGAAGGTGGCGTAAAATACGAAGCCAATGCCTTTGCCGAATTTCAAAATCGGCCGCAGTTTTTCCGGAGCGTGTTTTTTTCCCATCGTCATCTTTTCCGCGATCACGTCGCTCGCGGTTTCGATACCGAAACGGATTTTGTAATACCCGGCTTTGCGCATTTCCACCAGCGCCTCTTCATCGAGGGAAACATATTCGCACAGCGCTTCGTATTTCAAGTCCTGCAAGCCGGCAGCTGAGATGGCACGGGCGAGAGCGATGTTGAAACTTTTCTTGATGTTGTGCACTTCCTCATCGAAAAAAACGCCCTCCATTTCAGGGTATTTTTCCTTTAGCTGACGGATCTCTTTCACCACATCGTCCACGTTTCTGGACCGCCAGTTGAGTTCATCATAATACAGCGTCGCCGCCGCGCAGAAATTACAGCGGCGCGGGCATCCCCGTGAAGCGTACATCTGGATTTGCCGGTAACGGCAGTTAGGCTCGTGGTAATCGATTCTCTTAATGTCCTCGTCTTCAGGAAAAGGCAGGGAGTCGATGTCGAGCAGGTCGTTTCTCTCGTTGGGGTACACGCCTGCGATCTGTTGTGGGTCTTTTTCTTGAATCAGTTCCAGAGCGGCGTATTCATACTCGCCCATACAGACATAGTCGGCAGTTTGAAGGACTTCTTCAGGCTCGGCCATCGGGTGTTGACCGGCGAAGATCAGGCGCGTGCCGAAGGCTTTTTTCGCGGCAGAGGCCAGACGCAGGTCTTCATCAATGGTTCTGGAGGAGCTTTCCATGATGAGCCAGTCCGGGCGTATTTCTTTGAGCCTGGAGAAATAGGTTTCAAAGTCCCAGCCGTTTAGGACACCGTCCAGAAATTTTATCTGGTGATCGGTTTCCCGTTTGAGCAGGGAGGAGGTGTAGGCCAATTGCCAGGGATAATATCCGCAGTTGGTGAAGTTTTTAATTCCCAGCGACCAGCGGGAGGGGACGTGCACCATGTGGTAGCCGTTGACATCGACTCCCACGGAATTTGCGACGACGATTTTCATAACGATTTCAGACTTGCGTCAGGACTTCAGCGACTTCGCCTGCAGGCTGGGTCTCGCGGGCAATGGTTTTATCACGGGGAACGGTGATTTCGGCGGATTTTTTCTGTGGCGGTAATAATTTACGCAGGCACCATTCGCCAACCAGCCCCAGGGTGATGAAGGCGAACAATACCCCTGTGGCCAGATAATTGAGGACGACCCAGATCAGCGTGGTCTTCTCAAGGAACGATTTTTTCAGAATCGATTTTCCGGTCAGGTCAATATAAGTTCCCTTTGCGTTGTACCCGCGGATGGATTTTGCATTCGATGCCCAGACGAGGATGTCGATGTTGGAATAGCCCAGGCCGTGGTCGATATTGTAGAGCGAAACGGCAAGATCGAATTTTCTTTGGCGTAAAAGCTTCAGTTGCCGCCAACCGTAACTGAGCACGCCCATCCTGCGGTTTTGGCCGATGGTCAGCACTTCGTCAATCATCGGGTTTTTTGCGGTCACGACAGCAACCGACTTAGGAGCGAGGACGGTGATTTTAGCCTTGGGAAATTCATGTTTGAGGCCGGTGAGGGTCTGGTTGAGAATCCTGGTGGCGGATCGGATGACCAGAATGTTTTTTACGCTTTTGGATGGTTTCATATATGCGCTCTGCCATGGTCGCCGGGGTTGTCGAGATCAAACACCTTGCCCTCGATATTCACCGCAACCAGTTTCTGGATTCCTATCCGGTTGGCGATGGCTTTGACATCGGCGTAGCCGTTGCCCGAAATATTGTTGTAGGGAATGACCCCCATCGAAAACTTGCGTTTCTGCAAAGTCTGCATCAATTCAGCGGGGAAGGAGTTGTTCTTGAAATGTCCGTTTTGGTACACCAGCACCTCGTCGACATTTGGGTTTTGCCGCAATTCATCTTTCACCATGGGCTGAGCCAGCGTGGCGATCCGGTTGCGGGCAAATTGATCGCTTAAGGAGCCGACCACGTCGTTGACCTGTTTCATCCGGGAACTGCGGAACACCAGAATATCGTCTGTCGAATCGATGTCAATGGCATTGAAATTATCTTTCGCGGTATGCGAGTAGCGTTTGTTGAACCCGACTTCATAGAGCTTTTCCGCCGCGCGAAAATTTTTCATGACCTGTTCCGCAGGATAGTCTGGGCGGTCGAGCACGCAAAAATTGCCGCCGTCGAAATGTTTCCAGTCGAGATCGCGAAGATATCCTTTGGCTTTCATGGTGTTGAAAAACGGTGTTCCCGGCTGGGGGGAGCTGATGGAAAGCTGGAACCGCCAAAGCAGGTCGTTTTCCAGAAAATCGTTTATCAGGTCGAGGGTTTTCTTGTCGCAGTCATCGGTGGAACCCTCGCCGCCAAAAGTAAACGTCCCGTAAAATTTGAGGCCGATATTGGTCCCGTGTTGCATCAACTGCTTGAGCCTGGGAACATTGAACTTTTTCATCAACTGCATGCCTCGGGCGGCAGGCTCGCCGGCGGTTTCGATGCCCAAACGAACCATGTAATAACCCGCACCTTTCATCGCGTCCAGCACCTCTTCATCCATCGGCCATTGTCCGCACATGACGTCGTATTTTAAATCGTCGAGGCCGTTTTCACGGATGGCTTTGGTCAAATCGAGGATGTATTTTTTGCTCCCGTTGTGCACTTCCTCATCGAAGAAGATGCCTTCCATTTGCGGGTATTTGGCTCTCAAAGTCTGCAGTTCCAGAACGACGTTTTCAGGGTTTCTCGGTCTCCAGTTGGGATGGGCGTAGGAAATGTTGCCGCACACGCAAAAGGTGCAGGACAGCGGGCATCCGCGCGACGCGTAAGCCTGAATTTCGAGGTATTCGCTGGAAGGCTCGCCGGGCATGCCGTAGTCCAGACGGGACACATCGTCATCCTCCGGGAAGGGCAGGTCGTTGACATTAAGCGGAGAGCGCAGGTTTGTGTCGGGGTACAGCCCCTGGATATCGTTCCGGTCTTTGCCTTGCAGGATATCGCGCACCACCAGCTCGTATTCGCGTAAAACCACGTAGTCCGCGTATTGGCTGACTTCCTCTGGAAAGGTCGTGGGATGCGGGCCGCAGAAGATCAGTTTGGTGCCGAAAAGCCGCTTAACTTCCTTGGCGAAGCGGCTGTCCGCTTCAATGGTGCGCGTGGCGCAATCCATGATGAGATAGTCGGGGCCAAACTCGGAGATTTTATCCACAAACGCCTGATGGTCCAGTTTGTCCAGGCACCCGTCGAAAAACCGGACTTCATGGTCGGTGTCTCTTTTGAGAATGGAGGAGCAATAGGACAACTGCCAGGGATAATAGGTGAATATGTCCAAATCCTTCGTGCTGTTGGTCCACCGGCTGGGCGAGTGGATCATGGCGTATCCGTCGGCGTCGATGCCAACAGAATTACATACGGCAACTTTCATCAAAAAAAATCCTCGGAAAACGGTGGTTTTCGGGTGTGGCAAATATCGAAAATAATTCCTCTGATTACCCTAACGGATATTTTTTATTAAAACTTTAACAAAGTATGGAGGTTCTAAACTTGAAGAATGGATTCGATAATTTTGCCTTAAACCTGCAATTTTGTTTGATTTTTTAAGATTGGAAAGGAGGTGACTCATTTTTTGGGCGGTGCGTTAAGAAACTTTTTTAAAGAAGGGGAGAGAGTTTTGTTTCATCTTGACAACGCATCTGCAACTTGTAAATATACCTGATTGTTTAAAATGAAACCGCAGATAATACACGGGGTTAATAGGGAAACGAATGGGTGATTCTGAAAAGACAGAAGAAGCGATTGAGGAGAAAAAATCCGGGTTTTTTTCCCGGTTGAAATCCGGGCTGGCGAAAACCCGAAATTCCCTGGCGGGCGGACTTGATAATGTGGTGCATGGCCAGGCGAAGGTGGAACCGGAACATCTGGAGGAGCTGGAAGAAGCCCTGATTCTGGCCGATGCGGGTATTCCGACGACGAATTTCATTCTTGAAGCCTTGAAACAGGAAGTTGCCAAGGGCCGTATCCGCAATAAAGAGGACGTTCTTGAAAATTTGAAGCGATTGATGGCGGATATCCTGAGCGAAAACCGGGGCGAAGCTCAGAAGGTAGCGGAAAAACCTCACATTGTTCTGGTCATTGGGGTGAATGGGTCCGGCAAGACCACCACCATCGGCAAGTTGACGCAAAAATGGAAGAACGAGGGTAAAAATGTCATTTTAGGAGCGGGCGATACCTTTCGCGCCGCGGCCATTGAGCAAATGTTGATCTGGTCCGAGCGGGTGGGCGTTCCCTGCATCCATCAAAAAAGCGGGGCGGACCCCTCCGCAGTCGCGTTTGATACGGTGCAGGCCGCGATCACACGGGAAATGGATGTGGCGCTCATCGACACCGCGGGACGGTTGCAGACCAACACCAATTTGATGGAGGAGTTGAAAAAAGTCAAACGGGTGATCGGTAAAGTGCTTCCCGGCGCTCCTCACGA
Source organism: Nitrospinaceae bacterium (assembly GCA_029261655.1). GTDB lineage: Bacteria > Nitrospinota > Nitrospinia > Nitrospinales > VA-1 > JADFGI01. The sequence goes on from JAJDAY010000030.1 coordinate 190,063, forward strand.
AACGCTTTTGGTGCTGGACGCCACCATAGGTCAAAACAGCGTGTCCCAGGCTAAACTGTTTCACGAAGCGATGGAAATCGACGGCCTGGTCATGACCAAACTGGATGGAACCAGTAAGGGCGGGGTTTTGTTGAATATCACCCGCGAATTAAAATTGCCGGTGCGCTACATAGGCATCGGCGAAAAAGCCGATGATTTGCAGGAATTCGACCCCCACACTTTTGTAGAAGCGCTTTTCGCCTCCTGATTCTGATTTGTAATAACTCGGCCAGCTTGAATCTGACGGACTGTGTCAGATCTCGAAGGACTGTTTACGACTCAAAGCGGACATACACTTCTACTTTCTTGTTCATAAGAACCACCTATTTAAGGAAAATTTAACAGAAAATATCCCTTAGACTTTTACTTCAAATGCTCCACTTTAAGCTGACATCAAACAGTGTATTATCCTTGATTTTTCTTCAAGGCCCTCTTCGATCTATGGGGATAACCATTTCTTTCTCACAATGAGGGCAAGCAATAGGTCGACTTCTCTTTTTTTGAATCTCTTCAATAAATCCATAAGCAATGATCCCTGCAGGCAAGCTAAAAGTCCCCAGGCCGAGAATCGCGACAAATCCCCCAAATAGTTTTCCAATAGCGGTGACCGGATATATGTCTCCATAACCCACCGTGGTCATGGTTGCTACTCCCCACCACATGGCGGCGGGAATACTCGAAAAAGCGTCTGGTTGTTTCTCGTTTTCTAGGAAGTAAATGAACCCGGACGCAAAAACAAGTAAAATCATCGTGACTGCAAATGTGACCACTAGTTCCTCTTTCTTTTGCCTCACCACCGTGCCAATGAGATTAAGGGAGGAGGAATACCTTGTGAGCTTGAATAAAGTGAAAATCCGAAGGAGACGCAGTATACGGAGAATTCTCAGGTCCATTTGAAAAAACAGGGGTAAATAAAACGGCACCAAAACAATTAAATCTATCAGAACCAAGGGGGTCAAGGCATACCGCAGTCTACCGGATACCGGTTTTTCAAATTTTTTATTTTCAGTACATGTCCAAAGACGGGCTATATACTCAACAGAAAAGAATACCACCGAAAATAGAGAAAACATTTGAAAAAAACCAGAATAAGCGATCCCTATGCTTTCAACGGATTCCAGAATAACGGCCAGTACATTTAGAACAACCAACAGCATTAATAAAATATCGAAGGCCTTGCTAGACAGGTCTCTTTCAAAAGCCGGTTCTAGGATCTGATGGACTTTTCCCTTTCGGGTTTGCCCTTCCACTTCTTCCTCTTGAAGGTAAGGGAATTCCATTTCTTCATGGAGCTTTTCAAAATTGTTGGCTGATTCCCGCATTGACCCCAACTCTCAGGAAAGGTTTGCTCTCAGTTGACCACTCTTTTTATGGGAGAATTAAATTATATCATTGAAAACAATTAGTTACAAGATGTCCGTCCGACCAAGACCCTTCCATCCCGGTGTTTAGTTCTGTAAAATCGAGAGTAATTTGTAGTTAACAATGTTTCCCGCCAGCTAAAAGTGGAACATTTTGGGTAAAAACCTGCAAGATACGTTCTGTTAAACTTTCCCCAACCGAATGTCCGGATTCGACCCAAAGCAGACATTCGAATGATGAATAAAATGGACTTACTTGGAATATGTCAGCTGGCTTCTCACCCAAACATATCTCTAGTCAACTTCCAACTCTGCTCCACGTTCGTTTGACGACTTACCGTGAGCTTATATTAGTGGCGGGAGACGGGTTATAAATTCGGAATTATAGGGGCCTGTTGAGGAAATAGAAGAAAGAAAAACCAATAAAGAGTTTTTTTCCAATTGGAGCTATTTTTTATTAACTCTTCTCAGAAAGTTAACCCTTTTAATAGCCCCTTTGCTAGAGGTGCCACTGGCTGAGGATGTTTTCGAGGATTTTAGCTGGGCTAGGGAAGAAATTAAAATATGATCAATTTTTTCATCCAATTCCAACCCATTCTCAACTTGTTTCACCATTTTCACTAACTCTTCAGTCAAAATACTTTCTTCACGGGTTGTTGTTTCCAGATCACTTTCCAACCTTCCAACTTCATTAAGAAGTATATTTTCATCGCCCTCAAGAGCTTCCTTTTTCTCCAAAACCCTGGCTCTTTTAGGCTTTAGTTCGTTACAGGATTCTTCAAGCTCGTTTCTTACATTTTCAATTGATCTTAGTTTCTCTTCTAAATTATCAAACTCCTGGTTTAAACTTTCAAGATAACTTTCCTTGCGGATTCTAAATATTTCCAAGATATCTATATTATCATCATTATCAGATATAGCTTTGGTATCAGCAGTTCTTTCTGATTCCGGGCTTTCACCCCCGATTCCTGTTAACAGACGTTCATATTGAGCCACATGAGCACTCTCTTCACCCTTTAAATGTTGAAGGTCCAATCTGATTTTTTCGCTGTTGTTATCAACTATTTTATAATATCGGTCGCAAACTTTCTGTTTTCTCTGATTCTCCTTTAGTCTTTTTGTCAGCCCTTGAAGATCAGAATCCAGGGATTTTATATTAATTTCCTTATGGTTCAGGACCTTATTAAATGTGCGCATTACTCGATTAAATTCACGGGCAACGATCAAACCATTTTCCCTGGGGGTGATAACTCCTTCCTTTGGTTTGGAATTTTTTCGATTCATAGGTTTAAATGATTCTGTGTAATTTGATGCGACGCGGAGTATTTATAAAGGAATCGTAAGCTCTAAAAATTAGGTTGTCAAATCTGGCATGCCGATATGGGCAATAAATAATTGATATAAAAGGGATTCACTTCCCCAATTTCAATTCCCCAGGCGCTCTATTTGGCCCCTAAGATTAATTTAAAATTTCAAAATAGAGTGAGCTCATTGAACCCAAATGTTAGGAATTGGCCTGGGAGAAACGAGTTGGATAGAGATAAAAAGGGGTCGGTTTACGAAAGTCCGCTTTTAGCCGAAAGCGGTTGTTCAGGACCCTAAAACGTCTGATAGGGTCTGTCTGAATGGATGTCGACGAATATACCTGAATGCTTGAAGACTATGATCCTCTGCGGCAAGCGGTTTGCCATTTTTGCCCAGTGACCACATGCCTCCCCTTTAAGACGTATACCACCCTTTCCTCAGCCGGATCAGCTCAAATTGTTGTTTCAGGATATACACATGAATCATTTCTTTTTTCCAGTCATCCAATCCCGCTGAAAACTGCAAATGCAGGACCCTTGCGTCCGGGCATCCGTTGGTTTCTATGGCAATCAGACAGGCGGAAGTTTTCACAATCAGGGGCTCGTCAAAAGGAAGCACAAAGGCGATGGTCAGCAATTGATTTTTGAAAAAAGGCACCGAGGGAGTTATCCTGCCGCACAAGCCGCCGGCGCTCAGGTTCAAAACGCCAAGGTCGATGTTGGAGCCGTTTTTCGAAAGGAGCGTGGCATCAAGGGCGGGCAGATGTTCCATGTCGAGCCGATAGAATTCTCTTTGTTCCTGGCGGTTCCGAGTTTTTTTCCGGGTTGGTTTTTTGGGGAAAATGTTACTTGCCCAGTTATCAACAGGAGGTTCTTCTTTACAAGCAGGGACGGCTAGTTTTCCGAACATAGTTTGCCTCGAGGTGATGACACAGGCTTTCAGCCGGTGCCTTATGTTGAGATAAGTGATTGATAGTTATGCCTTGTTATCGGAACTTCAAAAATTTTACTTTAGCCCAAATTGACAAGGGAGCATTAAAAAGGGGTGGTTTCCTGAGCAAAAAGGGTGACAAGGCGTCAGGGGGCGGAACCTGAAATCCCTTGATATTTGGCGTATTATTGTTCTAACGCATCCGGGAAGGCGACTAAAATGAGGATGGCCGGACAGAAATATTCCGCCAGGCAAAAAAGTGCAGAGGCAGGGGGTTTTTTCAGAACATGGCCTGATCAATTCGGTTCAGCAGGTTGGAGAAATCCGGGGGTTTGCGAAAATAATCGTAGACTCCAAGCGCACGTGCCTCATGGGCGACGGTGGACTCTTCTTCGAGAACGGAAAGCATGATAACGCGGATGCCGGGATGATTGGCTCGAAGCCATATCAGGAAATCCAAACCACTCACTTCGGGTAAAACATAATCGACCAAAGCCAGTTTCGGATTTTTCCGCGCCGTCAGCGCCATGGCCTGGTGGCCGTTGCTGGCCGTACAAACGCTGTAACCACGGGTTTTCAGCAACCGGGTTAAAATGCTTTGCGAGGCGGGGTCGTCTTCAACGATCAGGATATTTTTTTTGGGTTTCATGTCGAAATCCTTAAAGCACGATGACTGTAAAAACAGGGGAAAAATTTCGGAGTTTCCTGAGGGGAAACCCGTTTCACCGGTCAAATTTGTTCTTTAGTTTTAACAGGTTAACTAATGCCAGGGGGAAGCGCAAACCCATTCTCCGGGGCCGTGAAAAAAGAAATTTAAAACCACTGAAAAACCGCTTGCAGTGAAAACCACCGGATAAAAAAATATTAAAGGCGCAATATTTTTTTTGAAAAATTTCGTTATTTTCACTTTCTCCGGTATTTTTTTCCTGATTCAGGGTAATTTATTGTAAGCAAACTCAGGTCAACCGCGACTGACCGTCATGTATAAAACAGGTGGCTGTAAGCCGCCTGTAGGGTGAATCAATTTTTTGGGCGCCTGAAAAAATTCTACCGGACTATAAAGGTTCCTCTTATAAGGAGAGTCGAAATGACCAGAAGCTATATTTCATTATTGATCGTGATCAGTTTTATTTTACTGGCATTGACGGGCCTTGGCGCATCCACCAAGAAAGAGAACGTCGATTCCGATGCCGGGCAAGTTGTCGCGGGAGAACAGGGAGTCGCCACCTTTGCGGGCGGGTGCTTCTGGTGCATGGAGCCGCCGTTTGAAAAATTACCCGGCGTTCAAAAAGTCATTTCAGGCTTTACCGGTGGACACAAGAAAAACCCGACTTATGAAGATGTCGTGCGGGGTTCGACCGGCCATGTCGAGGCCGTAGAAATCCATTTTGACCCGATGAAAATTTCTTATCAGGATCTGTTGCAGGTTTTCTGGCGTAACGTGGACCCGACCGATGGCGGAGGACAGTTCGTTGACCGGGGAGATTCCTACGTTACGGGAATTTTTGTTCATGATGAAAAACAGAAAAAACTGGCCTGGGAATCAAAACAAAAACTTGATGAAAGTAAACGCTATAACAGAAAAATCGTGACCCCGGTCATTCAGGCAAAGGAATTTTATCCCGCTGAAGATTATCATCAGGATTATTACAAGAAAAATCCCGTTCGTTATAAGTACTATCGCTATCGATCGGGACGGGATGAATTCATCGAAAAAACCTGGGGAAAAGAAAGGAACTTCAAACCAATGACCATATCCATGAAAGACAATGATGGAAAGTTTTCCAAACCCTCGGATGACGAGTTGAAAAAAAGTTTGACCGACCTGCAATATAAAGTCACACAAAAAGACGGCACCGAGCCTGCGTTTGACAACGAATTCTGGGATAACAAAAAACAGGGGATCTATGTTGACGTGGTTTCAGGGGAAGCTTTGTTCAGCTCCCTGGATAAGTTTAAATCCGGAACCGGCTGGCCGTCTTTCACCCGGCCTTTGGTCAATGAGAATATCGAGACCAAAACCGATACCAGTTTCTTCATGAAAAGAACGGAAGTGAGGTCAAAAACGGCGGATTCTCATCTCGGTCATTTGTTTGAAGACGGTCCCCAGCCCACGGGATTGAGGTATTGCATCAACTCCGCGTCTTTAAGGTTCATCCCTTTGGAAGATCTGAAAAAAGAGGGTTATGAGGCGTATATTCCGTTGTTCGGTAAAAGCAGTTGAGGGGTTTCTTAAGCTATTAACAAAGGGTGAATGGGAAAAGCCATGAAGAATATAAAAAAAATACTTATTCTATTAGTAATAACGGGGGGTATTTGGGCATTTTTCCAATTCGACCTTGGGCAATACCTGACCCTCGATTACCTGAAAGCTCAGCAGGCCCAGTTTCAAAATTTTTATAAAGAAAACACCCTGCTGGCCATCGCCGCCTACACCGGGGTTTATATCACGGCGACCGCTCTTTCTCTGCCGGGGGCGGCACTGCTCACTTTGTTGGGCGGGGCGCTGTTCGGGCTTTTAATCGGGACGATTTTGGTTTCCTTTGCCAGCACCATTGGAGCGACCCTTGCTTTCCTGGTTTCGCGCTCTCTGCTTCGTGATTGGGTGCAAAACAAGTTTGGCAGTTTTCTCAAAACGATCAATGAGGGCATTGAAAAAGATGGCGCCTTTTATCTTTTTACTCTGCGATTGATCCCCGCGGTTCCCTTCTTTGTCATCAATCTCGTGATGGGGCTGACCCCCATGAAGGCGGTTCAGTTTTTTCTGGTGAGCCAGGTAGGCATGCTGGCGGGAACCATTGTGTTTGTCAATGCCGGAACTCAACTCGCGCAAATCGAATCCTTGAAAGGAATCCTTTCCCCCGGACTTATTTTTTCATTTGTTCTGCTGGGAATATTCCCTCTTTTGGCTAAAAAGCTCGTGGGTTTTATCAAAAGCAGGAAGGAATTGAAAAGCGGGACGCTCTGACTTCAGACACCGTTCGGATAAATTTCAGAATCACTCAAAACCTTGGGTCCCGGAAGATAAGGGCGACCGATGAAATTATGTTTAAAAAAATATATCTTGAGCGCCATTTTATTTATGGGGATATTTTCGTGGGCAGGTGTATCTGCTCAGGAAGCAAAAGAACCTCCCCCGTCACCCACCGGAATGGTTGCCGTTCCCGCAGGCAAGTTCACCCGGGGGACAGAGCCTGATCGGGCTAATCAGATATGCCTCAAGAACAGCAAGGTTTGCAACGTATCCTGGTTTGAGGATGAAGTGCCTTTTCATTCCGTCCAGTTGGAAAATTTTCATATCGACATCCATGAGGTAACGCAACAGGAGTTCCAGCGCGTGACGGGCAAAAATCCTTCTGAGTTTAAAGGACCGGATCTGCCCGTCGAGAAAGTGACCTGGCACGAGGCGGTGGAGTATTGTGAAAAGCTTGGAAAACGTTTGCCCACCGAAGCGGAATGGGAATGGGCCGCCAGAGGCGGGGGGGACCTGGCCTTTGCGTGGGGGGATGCCGCCGAGTCTAAAAAGGCTAATTTTTGCGATCGGAGTTGTGCCAAGCGCTGGAAGGAAAAACAGTTTGACGATGGTTATCGGCACACCGCCCCCGTCGGCAGTTTTCCCGCAAATGGTTATGGAGTGTTCGACATGGCGGGCAATGTCTATGAATGGGTCCAGGATTGGTACGATAGCGACTATTACCGAATTTCTCCCAACAGCAACCCGCAAGGCCCGGCAACGGGAAGACACAAAGTGATTCGCGGTGGGTCCTGGATAAATTATTCCGTTGGGGTGCGCCCCTCCGACCGAACGGACGCGAAACCAAAAAAACGATTGAACTTTGTGGGCTTTCGATGCGCTCTGTGAAGGATCAGCCAGACGGAGTATTTGGAAGAATGGCTAAGACCAGGGAGGCGGGGCCACTCTAAACGATTTTTTAATCCTGTCTTTTGCCTTTCCAGCGGCGGACATCTTTCATGAATTTTTCCCGGTCCATTTTGCGGTCCCAGGGGAAAAGCACCATCAAGGGTTCGAGCGCGTAGTTCGAGCTGTCTTCAGGCGGGAGTTCAAAGCTTCCATCCGTTATCCGGTAAATGTTGTTAAACGTTCGGTAGTTGCCGCACAGCGCCACATAATCCCAGGAGGTCTTCCCCTCGATCAGGTCGCACAACTCAGAGGACGCAATGCCTTCGTAGAGATTGATCTTGCCCAGGTCGCCTTTGTGCAGACAGGGTTCGGACGATCCAAAATCAATGCTCCACATCTGGGATTCGTTTCGCCCGAACACTTCCAGTTGGTAAACGATTTGCCAATGCTTCCAGCCTGCCATCATTTCGCTGGCCAAAATCCTCTGCATGAATTGATTCTCAATGAATTCATGGATAAAACTGATTTCCTTTGCGCATTGATTGCCGTCGGTGGTTCGCGAGCGTATCGGAGGAACCTCCATGACCGGTTTGAACGCCAGCCGATGGCTGTCGTCCTCAAGAACGCGCACGAAATCTGAGGACTGTTTTTCAATGCGGACTTCATCGGGCAGGATATACGCCACATCCCCCGAAACATACGGACCACACGAAACTCCAGGGCTAAAGGCCTTGAGGTCGCCGAGGAATTGTTCCTGAGTGGTCGGGAACGAATAAGAGTTGAGGAAGTCCATTTCATCGCGGTAACGAAAAGAAGCCGAACCGGGCACCACGAATTTTGGCCCGAGCGCCCGGACCACATTCAGGTAGGTGCAGTATTCATCGTAGGGCAGATCCATGGGCTTGTTATAGGAAAAATTTCCTTCCAGAAGAGGCACAAACCGTCCATGCATGAAATTCACAGAGCCGCTCAACTGAAGGATTTGGTCGATTATTTCCGGGTTCACAATCGTGTCCACCTGATTCCACGAGGTCACCCCGTCCGACTGGACCAGAAGCCCGTGTTCCGGAAAATCATCCTTAGCGGTGCTCGCCTTGTTGAGCGAGGGGGTGGGCGTGAGCGTGACGTCTTTGATCGTGACAGGCGTAAAATCGGCGACGACATGGATGTTTTTAAACTCCAGTTCTTTGAGAACGTCTATCAGGATATCGTCATTGGGAACAAGAACCAGCGCGTCTGGTTTGAGACAACCGCCCGGCTGGGCAAGATAGGCCAGTGTGCGGACATCGAAGTGATCCTGGTGGCGGTGGGAGAGATAAAGAACGTCCACCGGAGGGATTTTTTCCTTTTCCAGGACAATGCTGGGGCAAAGGACGTTGATTTCCTCCCAGAGATAATCAAACCAGGCAGGGTCGGTTAAAATGGTGGTTTCCCTGGATTGTATGAGCAGGCAAGCGTGTCCTATCAGGGTGGTCTTTATCATGTCGAGATATCCGTTTTATTATAATAAGGGCGTAAGAAAAACCCGTTTGGGATGGGAACAGCGATTGGCAGGCGGATTTAAGGGAACAAGTGGTTCCGGTATTGGTCCTGACGGGAATGGCCGTGGTTTAATATCAACCCCTGACAGCTGGAAAAAAAGGAAGGCACCGGGCGGACTCGAACCGCCGATAGAGATTTTGCAGACCTCTGCCTTACCACTTGGCGACGGTGCCCCGCAATCTTCCGTAAACAGAAAAAAAATGGAGCGGGAGAAGGGGTTCGAACCCTCGACTTCAACCTTGGCAAGGTTGCACTCTACCACTGAGTTACTCCCGCGCTTCATTTCATTTTGATCACTTTGGTCCAGCCATTATATTTTCTGGGAAGGTTTTGTCAAACTCTATTTCTTCAAGAACCTGGACTCGTTGCCATCGAGTATCCGTTGCATGTTTTCATGATGTCGATGGAACACGATGAGAGCCACAATGACGGATACGGCCATGAACTCCGGCGGATATTGGTAAAATATCCCGAAAAGGGGAAGAAACAGGGCGGCGAGAACGGAACTCAAGGAGACATAACCCGAAGACCATAATGTCACCGCGAACACTCCTATCACGGTAAAAGTCGCCAAGGGCATCAGAACAAGAAAAACTCCCAATCCGGTGGCCACGCCTTTACCGCCTTTAAACTTAAGAAACACCGGGCAGACATGGCCGATAAATACCATCAGCCCGGCAACGGCGATTTGCCAGGCAGGGTCCAGAAAGTGGGAGGCGATGGCCACCGCGGCCACTCCTTTAGACAAATCTCCCACCAGGGTCATGAGGCCGGCCTTTTTCCCAAGAATTCTTGAAACGTTTGTCGCCCCGATATTGCCGCTCCCGTGTTCACGAAGGTTGATATTGTTTATTCTGGCGAAAAGAATTCCGAAAGGAATGCATCCGAGCAGATAAGATAATATCCAGATGAGGACAGGGGGCGCGAACGGGTCAGCCAAGATGGTCGCTCAAAGACATATGGTTGGATTTCACTTTTAATTTTTCCTTGGCTCTTTTTTCAATTTGCCGTACCCGTTCCCTGGAAAGACCAATTTCCTTGCCAATTTCTTCGAGGGTTTTAGTTTCTCCATTGAAGCCGAAACGCATACGCAAAATCTTTTCTTCTCTGGGTTGCAGATCTTTTAACAGCATTTCCACTTTGACGTGCAGGCTTTCCTGCATGATCTCGTCATCGTAGGGGATGGTGTTGGAGCTTTCGAGCAGGTCAATGTAGGCGGTCGATTCGTCCGCTTTCAGGGGCGCGTCGAGGGATAAATTGGTGCGATAGGCGCGCATGATATTGTGAACGTCAGCTTCCAGGTATCCCATATCATCGGCCAGTTCTTTATCCGTGGGTTCTCTCTCCAGGGATTGAGTGAGAGACCGGCGCTTTTTGCTCATTTGATAAACTTTACCCACCTGCTTGATGGGCAGTTTCACCGTGCCGGATTGTTCCGCCATACAATGCATGATCGCCTGTCTGATCCACCAAACGGCATAGGTGATGAACTTGACCTCCCGCGTGGGGTCGAACCGTTTTGCGGCCTGAATGAGGCCGATGTTTCCTTCTTCAATCAGGTCCTGGAGAGAAAGACGGTAACCCTTGTATTTGTTGGCGATGCTGACCACAAATTTTAAATTCCGTCGCACCAGTTCCTGCAGGGCCTTGAGATCGCCCTTGGCAATCTTAATAGCCAGCTCTTTTTCTTCTGCCCGGCTGAGCGGCTTGATTTTGCTTATTTCTTTGAGGTACTGCGTGAGCGGTTCGGAATGTTCACGTTGTTTGGGCTTTGGAGCCGGTTTGGCATTTGCTTTAGTATTTTCTGACGTTTTTCTGATTGCCATAAAATAAACTTTATCTGTGCATGGTTTTCAGTCGAATCCGCGCTTCAGTAGAGAATTCACTTTTAGGGTATTTTTTCAGAAGTTCCATAAAGCTGTCTTTCGCTTCGGAAAAATTTTCTTCTTCAAGATAGGATTCGGCTATTAAAAATATGGCTTCATCGGCAAAACCCTGGTTCGGATAAGTTTCACGCACATTTTTCAGCCGCACGATAGCCGATTGATAAGCCCCTGTCCGGTAATAAAACTTACCGACTTCAAACTCGCTGTTCGCAAGTATATCGTGGCACTCTTTTTTTTTCTTAACCGCTTTTGCTTGCAAGGGGCTTTTGGGAAATCTTTTAATGGTTTCTTCAAAACCTTCGAGAGCGGCAAGCGTGTTTGTCTGATCCCTGGTGGCGATTTCCCGCATTTTAAAATCTGACATGGCTTTGTAATAATAGGCCCGGTCCGCAAATTTATTTGCGGGATACAGCTCGATAAATTTTTGATAGTGAAATTTTGCTTCCTCGTATTCATCGTCGAGGTAATAAGTATTGGCCAGAAACAGAAGCCCTTGCACACGTTCCCTGCTATCCGGGTAATCTTCCAGGAGTTGATGGAAAAGCTCTTTCGCTTTGTTATAACTCTTGGTTTTAATCTGGTGTTTGCCTTCCGTAATGAGTTCTCCTGGAGGCAGATTTTTTTTCTTGTTGGTGGAACTGCACCCCGCAAGCAAAAAAATAGATATGAGCAGGAGAATATACAATCCAGAAATGAATGAAAAACCGGGGCGTCGCATAGTCTGATAAAGGAAAAATATAAGTGGCTAATTAATATCCCAATATATAATAGAATAATTGATTTTAAAAGGCTTTTAAATACACCGTTTGGCATTCCAGCTTGCCACATTAGTTTTTTTCGTGCTATATTTTCAAACTGCAAAAGAAATGAATTTTGCAAAGAGCAAGGCTGGACCCAAATAGCAAAAACCCTCTGGAACTCACGGATTATTCAAGTTTAAAATGGCCCCTCACATGACAAAACTCGCCCTTTTTTTTGTAGCAATTTTTATCGCCTGGCCGGAGCTGGCGCAAGCCGCTGAGCCTCCAATGCCCCGCCAATGGGAAGTTTTATCCATCATTGAAAAAGGCGGGGTCATGATGTACCCCATTCTTTTCTGTTCGATAATGATTCTGGGGATTGGAATCGAGAGGGCTTATAATTTAAGAAGAAAAAATATCATTGATACCGAATTTTTGAAAAACGTGCGCAATCATTGGAACTGGGAGGATGTCCACCTGGGTTTGCAGATGTGCAATTCTTACGACAACGCCTTGTCCAGAATCCTGAAAACGGGGTTATTGCGGTTTGGGGGGAAACTCGATGAGGTCGAGCGGGCGATCGAAGGCGCAGGGCAACATGAAGCCTCGTTGATGAACTCCAACCTTCGGGTGCTGGGCGCCGTCGCCAACATCACGCCCATGATGGGGTTGCTGGGGACGGTTTTTGGTATGATCAAGGCATTCAACGTCATTTCCCAGAGCGGTACGGGAAACCCCGGCCTGGTCGCCAGCGGTATTTCAGAGGCTCTGATAACGACCGCCACCGGAATGGTCGTCGGTATTCCCGCCTTGGCCATGTACCATTATTTCCGCGGTAAAATAGACCGCTATGTTTTTGAAATGGAGGAAATCTCCTTCCAGCTGGTTGAAGAACTTTCTTATGAATCGGTTCGGAGCAAGAAGGCCGAGGAAGTTAAAAACGAGAAGCCGAAAAAAAACAAGAAGGAAATTCGCGCGGCGCTTTGATTTTTTCAAGACATTCCCTATAAATATTATGCCCTTTGGACATACCCTGAAATCCCATGCGATTTAGAAAAGACGAGGAAGAGAATTTTGGCATGGACATGACGCCCATGATCGATGTGGTGTTTCTCCTGCTTATATTTTTCATGGTCTCCACCGTGTTTGTGGATTTCAACCGGCAAATGGATCTTGCCTTGCCCACTTCCAAATCCTCCAGAGTGGATGAGACACCCAAGAGTCTTGAAATCGAAATGACCGCAGACAAACAGATTTTTTTCGATGGCAAAAAGGTGACCTTGTCCAGCCTTGAAAATATGCTCGGCGGTTCGACTCCGGAACAGAAAAAAACGGCCATCATCCGCGCGGATAAAATTTTGCCCTACGGCGACGTTATCAAGTTGATGGGTGTCTTGCAGAGCGTCGGAGTTTTAGATATCAGCGTCGCGGTAAAATAACTCCTGCGCAGAGGGCGAAAAGTGGACACTATTTGGTAGGAATGAGCGTGGAGAAGCTGTGGGATAAGTGTCGTGAACCGTAACGAAATTTACTTTTCCTATTTGATGACGGACGGTTTGTTGTGCCGGTTGACAATCCATTCATTCAGCATGCGCACTTCATCGGGCTGTAAGATATCCAGCAGGGATTTTGCGTCCGGGTGGTCCTCGTCGTTGACCACCACGCAATAGTGTCTTTCCACGTAGGCCGCCGCATGAGCTTTGAATTGAGGAAATTCGAAAAGCTCCGAGAAAATATCTATGTGATATTCCTGGCGTGTGTTTTTAGGATTGAACTTGGAAAGTTTGGAGTTCAGTTTGGTTTTAAAATCCGCCTTAAGTACGATTCCCATAGTCGTTACCCGGTAGGTTATAAACCAGCTTTATTTTGAAGTGAAGCCGACGCTTCCCGCCATGACAAGCCAATAACCCCCGCATCAGGCAGAACCCGGTCAGCCATAAACCCATCGAACGTTAATATTATGTCCAGCGCTATGCTGGTCGAACGTTAATATTATGTCCAGCGTGTCGCTGGTCAACTTCCATTTGCAACTCCGCGAATAGTTTCAATAATACGGGATTGAATTTTTGACCAGCGAACTTTATCGTCCTTGGTCACGTGGATCGCGCTTCCAAGAATCCAAACCGATTCAACTCCGCCAATGGCAAACAGCGATTTTGCCAATGGGTTCGATTCAGCGGACTCCGGGTCCGAATAGGTGAGCCCCGTTCCCAGGGGAATCAGATCCTGATCGGTTGAAAAGGTGACGTAATTCGGGTTGCGCGTTGGAACAATTTCAATGTTAACGGACATGATTTTTCTCTATACCTTTAAAAATGAAAGCTGAAAGTTTATCCAGAGGGTGGATAGCCAAATTTGGCAACCGCTTCATCCAGAACTTTTTGCGTGGCCATTGCGGCCTGGCTCATATTTTGGGCCTCGAATAAGGCCACCGCTTTTTTAAGATTGATGATGACCAGGTATTTAAACGGCGGTCCACTTTTGAAATTATAGTAGGCCCAGCCAAGGTTACCATGCGCTTCGGCATTATTTTGATCGCGATGCACCACAATATTGAGGTGGCCAATGGCGTCTTCCCATTGGTTCAAGCGATTATACACATTTCCCAGGCTGAGGCGGGCATCCAAATGAAAAGGTTCCAGTTCGACCGTTTTTTTGAAGGCTGAAACAGCCTGCTCGAATTCCTGCAGATTTTTATAGGCGATGCCCAGATTATAATGCGCCGTAGGGGACAAGGGGTTTTGCTCAACAGACTTCTGATAGGCTTTTATCGCGTCTTCAAACCGGCCTTGCTGGCTGAGCTCGTTGCCTTTTTCGAACCACTCCTCAGCATTGAGAGCCAGCGCGGGTTGAGGGAAACCCGCTGACATAAGCGTCAAAACAAAAAACAATACGAAAAGTTTCAGTTGAGGTCTCATGGACCAAATCCTCGGTATTTAAAAAGATTCATCCGAGCAGGGTGGGCGGATGAATCATAATTCTACCCCATTTTTAAAGATTTTGACAAGGGATGATAAAAACCGGCCTGTTCTTGAAGTTTTATCAGGCAGAACCCCGTTCTTAGGGCTGATTCGGGGTTTTGGGGCGGCTTCCGGTGATCCAGTAACGGCCCTCATTTTTCTTCAGGGTGATCGGACAGTCGAGCGCTCCTGATAATACGGTGTCGGTGAGCATGTTTTCTTTCGCGCCCTGATCGTAAATCGTCCCGTTTTTCAGATAGAGCAGATGGGTGATGAAGGGCAGGATTTCGTCGATGTGGTGAGTGACATAAATCATCCGTGTCCGGGTGGCGGATAATTTCTCCAGCGTCTGAAGAAAAACCTCTTTGGTGGGAATGTCCAGGCCCGTGCAGGGCTCGTCCAGAATCAAGAGGGCGGGGCGGTTGACAAGAGCCCGTGCCAGCAAGGTCCGTCTCGCCTCGCCGTAAGACATTTTGCGGAATCCGGTTTGAGCCAGGCGTGCGATGCCTAAAAAATCCATCCATTCCAAAGCGGTCTGTTTCTGGCTTCGAGATATCTTTTCGTAAATTCCAATGGATGAAAATAATCCGGACGCGACCACTTCCCAGCCTAAAATATTGTAGCGGTAGTTTTCCTGATATTCGGCGGAAACAAAACCGATTTTGGGCCGGATTTGATCCATCGGTGTCAGTTCCGGGCGGCCAAACCAGCGTACATTGCCGCCATGGACGGGTATGAGCTCGCCAAATACCAGTTTCATGAAGGTGGTTTTGCCGGCGCCGTTGTTGCCCACGATGGCCCAGTTCTCCTGGCTCAGCATGGTCCAGTCGATGGATGAAAGCACTTTATAGCCATTCAGATAGACGACGGCGTTACGGATTTGGACCAGTGGACTTTCCATGAGGGTATCGGGCGTTATTGAATGGGTAGTTTTTTTTCGCGGACCAAAGGGGCGGGAATATGGTGATGAGTGCCGCCGATCAGTTCGGCCACGGCATTGTCTTCATAAAACTGGAGGACGTTGACTGCGCCGTATTCCTGCTGGATGCGGAAGATGTTGTTGATGGGGATGCCAAGCAGGTGGCCGAGAATGACCCGGTTGACCCCGCCGTGCACCAGCATAACGATGGTGTCCTGCGGGTGGTCGGCGACAATTTCTTCAAATTTCGGGATCACGCGGTCTTTCAATTGATGAAACGACTCACCGCCTTTAACCGAGAAAGTATCTATATTCTTTAAGCGGTTTTCCAGTTCGTTGGGATACTTCCGGTTGACCTCCTGAACGCTCAACCCTTCCCATTCCCCGAAACAAAGCTCTCTCAGTTCCGGGTGGGCGATGGGTTTTAAGCCGTGCGGTTCGGCGACGATTTCGGCGCAGGTCCGAGTTCGTATCAGGTCACTGCTGTATACCGAATGGATGGGATGACTTTCCAGGGACTGGGAAATCAAGCGAAACTGTTCCTGTCCGCCTTCGGAAAGACCCACGTCAAAATGACCGTTGAAGCAGATTTGCCCCGCGTTGGCTGTTTCGCCGTGGCGGATGAGATAAACTCTGCAGGAAGGCTTGCCGTTCATAATTGCGCTATTGAAGCTATAAAGAAGGTGAAACTATAGTCGGGTTGAATATGCCGCATGGTAAATTTGGCAAAAAAAATGACAAGCTGAAGACCAGCCTGTCATTTTTTAAATCGTTGGGTGATGGCGCCTTAATGACCGCCGCCTCCGCCGCCTCCACTGGTCCACAGGTAAAAGAAGTCCATGCCTTGAACCTTCATAAGACCAATGTTGATCATCAGGTAATAGCCGCTCATGGCGATCATGGCGATAATGAACCAGATGATTGATTTTGGGGTGATAAATTTTCTTTGCTCTTCTTCGATTTGATTACTCATTTTACTCTTTCTCTCCTGATGAGTTTGACTGGTTAAATGCGAGTCGGTTTTTGATTACCGCCAGACAGATGCGAACCAGTAGAAGAACCATAAACAAAAAACAACGGTGCCAATATAAATGACTGGACCGGCCTTCTCCTTGATTTTTTCAAGATCCATTAAATATCCTCCGTATTGTTGATTTTATATGCTAATTATTCTTGACAGTTTTTAATAGCGAATGATACCTTCAACCGGTCAAAAGTATAACTTCTCATATAGGAAATTTTATGCCAAGCAAAGACGGTAAGATCTTCGACACCATCGTTTACATCGGCTTAGGGGTCAACGCACTGGTCGCTGTTTATTTATTACTGATGAAATTTGAAGTAATTTGACCCACGGGGAACTTAGCACAAGCGTTTCAAAAGTGTCAAGAGTAAAACCCAAAATGATTCAAGAAATTTCTGTTTTTTTGTTTTTCCTCCGCTCCAGTCTGGTCTCTTAGTTTCAAAGGATTATGAGACTCTCATCCAGGTTCATTTCGCAGGATAAATCACATAGAGCATCAAATAGGTCATTGTGCTGGTTATCAGGATCAGACCGTAAATAATCATGGTTCCCCGTCCCAGAATACGGTGCCGCCTGGCGCCGTCGGGCAGTAGTTTTTCTATCCCCTTTTCAATGCTGACCACCAGAGCGATGGTTCCGAATATCAATCCCCAGGCGATATTGGCTCCCATAGAAGCGTGCCGGACCAGGGTCAGAAATAACTGGTTCACCCCCCACAAGCCGAGAATCGCGAACATCACAATTTTGAAGGTTTTTGCGCTGACTTTTAATTCTCCCGCTTTCAGGACATATTCCCCGTTCACTTTTTCGGAGGCTCGAAACCCCTCTATCAGCATGTAGAAAGCCATTATCAGGCCTAGAGTCACCAGGACAAGGTGAGTGGTCAGGGTGGGGAGAAAAACATTGTCATAGACCTCCTGAGGGCCGCCAAAACCTTCCTTACCCTCAAATGCCAAAACGCCCAGTTGCCGGGCGTAATAATAGGCGCAGAAATACACCACCATGGAAACCATTGAGACCAGGATCAGCTTGTGGTGTTTGGTGCCCTGGGCTTTTTTGGCGAACCCCCACGCGACCAGAAAGAGCAGGGTGAAGACCAGAGCCAGCAGGTAGCTGACATCGGCTCCTAGGGTTCCTGCGGTCGCCAGAAAACCCGGTTGTTCGAGTGTTTCTTTCATGAAGACGGCATTTTAATCATCGAGGATGAATCTCCTGAATTAAGGGCGCCGGAAAAAATCATTTTTCGGTTTTGCTTAAAAAAAAGGTTCCCAGGTAAAACTCGACAATGCCCAAAATGGACATGTACAGAAGCGGTTCCATGCCCTTGTCGGTGAAAAAAAGATAAACCACGTAGGTGATCGTGCATAACCCCAGGAGTTGGAGGGCTTTCCCTAAAAAGAAAAAAGTCTGTGCCATTGAAAATTATTTAATAAGAGTGGACCGAACTTTATCATTGGCTTCAATCAGCCTGGCCAGGCTTTCCCGGCCTTTCGCGTGAACCTTTTCCTGGACCATATGCAAAACCATGTTCCCCTGAGGCGTGAATGCGCCGCGCGGCTTTGCGGGGGCTTCTGGATTCCCGCCCTCATATTTTTTCATGACTTCCTGGGTGTCGAACAAGTCATCGAGTGGAAACTTGTAAACCAGTTTCACATAATCTCTTTCTTTTTCTGTTTCCATTTTAGAGTCCCAGACAATATTCTCCATTTTGATTGAATCCGGCTGGTTCTCACCCTTGGAAAGAATTTTTTCGATTCCTTCAAAATAGGTTTTCATTTTAGTAGCGTCTTTGAGTTCGTCTTCAGGAATTTTAGAACTGATCTCGAACTCAACATGATTGTCTTTCAGGGCAGGGCGGCTGATTTCATAAGTGATGTTTTGGTGGTGGAAGCGACGGCCTTTTTTGGGCGCGTATTTTGACTGCATTTCCTCAATGAGGCCATTCAGCCCATCACTGGCAAACTGACTGAACAATAATCCTTTTAAACTAGACATTTAATTCCCTCCGAAATTCTCAGCAAAAAACAAATAAAATAATGGGGTCGCAAAAATTGATATTCAGGGCTTTAGGTCACCTATTGATAAATGATTTCCCATTGAATAGTAAACGAGCAACATTAAATTTCAAAATGAAATTTATATGATGGAATGAGTATATCGAATATTGATTTGTTGTGAAGGTTAGAAAACCCTTGAGAGCAAAGGTTGATTTTACAAGCCCTGGGGAGCGGGAGCGGGAACAGGGGACGAGGATGCCAGACCAAGTGCCGTCTTCTCAAAGCTGTTGGACCCGTTGCCCTGGTAAACATACTGCATTTTTATGCAACCGGTTTCCTTGTTTTCACAGTAAAAGCTCTTGAACTGGACTTTGGCGAATTTGCTGTCTGCGGTGCGCATTGCGTAAACATTTTTTTTAGGCGAGAGTTTGTGGGTCAAATAGTTGTATTTGTACCACTTCAAAAGCACGGGGTTTTCCGTTTCGGTCTTTGTGCTTGTGTCCTCGATATAGTTTTCAGTCGGAACCTGGTTTACAGTGTCAAACTGGTCTTCTTTCATTTGGATCAAACCGGCCTTGCCGAACTTATTGGTGGCGCCTCCGTTGGAAATCACTTTCCCCCGTCTAAACGCCAGATCCCATTCCAGAGAAGACGGATCATGTATTTCGACAACAGCCCCTCGGGAAAAGTCGAAATAAGCCCAGTCTTTTTCCGAAGACGCGTTGATAGTCACCGTTTTAGTGATCAATAGATTCTCCATGCTTGGCATGGGTACGGCGGCGGGGTTGAGGGCAGGGGCTTCTCCTTCCTGGGGAAGATTAACGCTTGGAGAATTCAAAAAGTTTTCCATTTGAACAAACTTGAGAGGCACCCAGAAAAAACCGACCAGCAATACGCTGAGGCACAGGTTCAGCAGGAATATATTGCGCCATAATTTCTTTTTCTTTTCAAAAACCGCAATTTCGGCTTCCGGTTCCTTGCCTGAATATAGGTTGTCGCTCATAGAGTTTACAAAAAAATAAATTAGAGTGATTAACGATTTTTATTTTGTGCGCTTTTGTGTGCTATGAAAAGCTTTTAAAACTTGTTTCATGGCAGACCGTGATAATTCTTCCTTGCTGAGCCAGTGGGTCTTCCCCTGGAGGAATCCCGTGAAGCTTGGAGTTTGGGTTCCGACATATCGTGCGCCCCAGATCACGTCCCCTGTTTTCTTGTTGATTAAAAAAGCCCCGAATTCGACTCCGCTGGAAATACTTTTCTTGATTTCTCCGCGCCGGTCGACGTATGAATCCATGTATTTGGTGACCGCGCCGATCAAAACCGCATCGACTTTTTCATTGGAATGCGGCAAAGAGGCAACGGACCGATCGTTCATCCCTCCCTGCCCCGAACCGTTCTCGCCGCTTTTGGAGGCCGGCGTTTTAACGATTTCTATACGGGCGTCTTCGCTGGTTTTTCGCGGAGGGATGACCAGATAGCGCCCGACCGATTGTAATTCCTGGGAAATCTGGTTGGCGACAACATAACCTGCGTTCTGATCCTTGAAAGGTTCCGTTGTTTTGTTTTCAAAACCAGCCACGCCGATCCTGCGGACATTATTAAAATCCTTGATGTTGAATATCTTGCTTTGAACCTTGTCCACCGGTAGGGTTCTGATTAACTCGAGATAATGTTTCGGCAATTGTTCCTGGCCAGGAAACTTATTAATATAATCGGGGAAAGGATGTCCTTCGTTGACGAAGGGCGTCAAATTTGGATGCAGGGTATAATTGACCGGTGGACTCACGTCATTCATCGGTCGATGGTCCAGCCCCTGAACATCGGCGCCTGAATCATCCGAGCTTTTAAAAACCTGGTCTTTCGGAATGGCCAGGGCCGGAGTGGAAAAAACCAGCACAAGGATCGCAGGAACCACTGCTGAAAAAACGGTCCAATATTTGTCGCTCTTGAAAGTCAAGTTTTGAGTTCTCCTGCGGAGCAGTTAAAATAGTATTCCCTCATTCAATTAAATATAGCATACGAACAAGGGAATTCAACAGCGTTTCCCTAAACCTGAAAATACTTTGGATATTTATATGAACACGGCTACTTATCGGGCTTTGGATTGGGTTTCGGCGGAATATCAACCCGCAGTTCTGGGGCTTTGTACCCTCACAGCCCTGGGTTTTTTTTTCGCCGCCCTCTGGCCAAAACTGAAGGTACTGCTCAAGGCGAAACCCGAGAACCGGTTTGACCGTCCGCTTGACCGGGTCTGGAACACCCTGCGCATCGCATTTGGGCAAACCAAACTGCTCAAAAACAAAAAATCGGGGTGGATGCACGCCCTGATTTTCTGGGGTTTTCTGATCCTGATTCTAAGAGCGGGGCATTTTTTCGTGATCGGATTTTTCCAGGAAATGCCGGTTCCTCTTCCCGGTTTTGAGGCGATTCATTATCTCTACGGTCTGGTTAAAGATATCGTCATTCTGCTGGTGACGCTGGCCGCCTCTTATGCCTTGTATCGCAGGCTCGTGATTCGTCCACCGCGCCTGAACCTGTCGGGAGAAGGCATCCTGATTCTCGTGCTGATCCTGGCCATCATGGCGAGCGATGTTATTTTTGAAGGCGCTTATTTTTCATTGAACCCGGAGGCCGGGACTTTCATGGAACCTTTGGGCCTTGGGGTTTCGTTTCTGCTGGCTCCATTGGGTTCGGATATCGCGGTTTTTTTGCACAATCTGGCGTATTGGACGCATGTGCTCGCCATCCTTTTCTTTATGACGCTTTTGCCCGGAAGCAAGCATTTTCATATACTGACCTCCATTCCCAATGTGTATTTTTCCAATGTGACGGGAACAGGCAATCAACTCGCCCGCATTGATTTTGAGGACGAGGACAGCGAATCTTTCGGCGTGACGCGCATGGAAGATTTTTCCTGGAAGCAGTTGCTGGATCTGCACACCTGCACCGAATGCGGACGTTGCGACAATTTCTGCCCGGCGCTGAAAAGCGGCAAACCCTTATCGCCAAAAGAACTCACCATCGACCTGAGAAATCACTTGAACTCGGCGCATGGTCACGCAGGGTCGGAGACTTCGGATAATCCTGCCTTGCTGGGGGAGGTGATTCAGGATGAAACGCTCTGGTCCTGCACGACCTGCGGGGCCTGCGAGGAGGAATGCCCGGTCATGATCGAATACGTGAATAAAGTGATCGACCTCAGGCGCGGACTGGTATTGACCGAGGACCGTTATCCTGAGGAGCTGACCAAGGCTTTTAAATCGCTGGAAACCAACAGCAACCCCTGGAGCTTTGGCCGCGATTCCAGGGCCGACTGGGCGCGTGACCTTGATGTCAGGTTGTGGGACAAGGACCGCCCCACGGAATATCTTTATTTTGTGGGCTGTAACGGCTCTTTCGACAATCGGGGTAAGAAAATATCAACCGCCGTGGTTAAATCCCTGCAAATAGCTGGCGTGGATTTTTCGATTCTGGGGATGGAAGAAGGGTGTACCGGCGACCCCGCAAGAAGAGCCGGGAATGAGTATCTGTTCGACATGCTGGCGACTCAAAATGTGGAAACCTTTAAAGAAAACGGCATCAGCAAGATCATCACCCATTGTCCACATTGTTTCAATTCGCTCAAAAATGAATATCCAGAGTTCGGAGCACGGTATGAAGTCATCCACCATTCAGAACTGTTGGCGCAACTGATAAAAGATGGCAAAATCGCATCTGGAGAAAAATCCGGCGAGAAAGTCGTGGTCCATGATTCCTGCTACATGGGGCGGCACAATCAGGTGTATGAAGCCCCCAGAGAGACCTTGGCCGTGAAAGTTCCGGCTGACGGCATCTTTGAGGTGGAAACCAGCCGGGAACGCGGAAGCTGTTGCGGGGCCGGCGGCGCGCGATTTCTTCTGGAAGAAAAAGTCGGGAGCAAGATGAGCCACAACCGGGTGGACGAACTGATGACGACGAACCCCGACACCATCGCCGTGTCCTGTCCCTTTTGCGTGCTCATGCTGGAAGACGCCCTCAAGGCCAAAGGACTGCAGGACAAAGTGAAAGTGAAGGACATCAGCGAGTTTTTGCAATAATCCGCCGCTTTGATAGAATGACCCGCCCCGCAACGCGGTGACTCCTCCGCGGAGGGCGCACCCCACTACGTTAGGAGGAAAAGTGGGGCACGATGGAAGGATATGGCTAGCCATAAATCCATCGACCGTAAAAATCTCCTCCAGCGGTACGCTGGCCAATAGAAAGGAAGCATCCCCTTGAGCGAAAACGATTCACCGCACAATTTTATTCAGCACTTTGTTGACGAAGATAAAAAAGCCGGAAAATTTGAGGGCAGGGTGCATACCCGGTTTCCGCCGGAGCCCAACGGATTCCTGCATATCGGTCACGCCAAATCCATTTGCCTGAACTTCGGCCTGGCCAGGCAGTTTGGCGGGCTTTGCAATCTGCGCTTCGACGACACCAACCCGATCAAGGAAGAAGATAAATATGTGCGGTCGATTCAGGAAGACGTGAAGTGGCTGGGTTTCGACTGGCAGGACCGGTTGTTTTACGCGTCCGATTATTTTGAACAGCTTTACCAATACGCGCTGAAATTGATCGAAGACGGGCAGGCCTATGTGGACGATCTGAACGCCGATGAAATACGTGAGCATCGCGGGACGCTGACCGAACCGGGCAAAGACAGCCCGTATCGCACTCGAAGCGTCGAAGAAAACCGGGATTTATTTCAACGCATGCGGGCGGGAGAGTTTGATACCGGAGCAAAAGTACTGCGGGCGAAGATCGACATGGCCGCAGGCAACCTGAATTTCCGCGACCCGGTGTTGTACCGCATCCTGAAGGCCCCGCATCACCGAACGGCAGACAAATGGTGTATTTACCCGATGTACGACTGGGCGCACGGTCAGTCCGATTCCATCGAAGGGGTGACGCATTCGCTCTGCACACTGGAGTTTGAAGATCACCGTCCGCTGTACGACTGGTTTCTCGAAAAATTGCAGATCCCGCATCCGAGGCAGATCGAGTTTGCCCGCCTCAACCTGAGTTACACGGTACTCAGCAAACGAAAACTCCTGCAACTGGTGAACGACGGCCATGTCAGCGGTTGGGATGACCCAAGAATGCCGACCCTTTCCGGGTTAAGGCGACGCGGCTACACAGCGGAATCGATCCGCGAATTTTGCGATCGCATTGGAGTCGCCAAGGTCACCAGCACAGTTGATCTCGCACTGCTCGAACATTGCATCCGCGAAGACCTGAACAAACGCTCGCATCGCGTCATGGCGGTGTTGCGGCCCTTGAAAGTGGTGATCGATAATTACCCGGAAGGTCAGGTGGAAGAGCTGGAAGCTGAGAACAACCCCGAAGACCCGGAAGCCGGGTCGAGGAAGATACCTTTCTCAAGAGAAATTTTTATCGAGCAGGAAGATTTTATGGAAGACCCGCCGAAGAAATTTTTTAGACTTGGGCCGGGTCGTGAAGTGCGTCTCAAAAACGCCTACATCATCAAATGCGAGCGGGTGGTCAAAGACGACAAAACAGGCGAAGTGACCGAACTGCATTGCACCTACGACCCCGACAGCAAGAGCGGTGGCGCGACCGCCGGGCGTAAAATCAAGGGGACTCTGCATTGGGTTTCGGCAAAGCACGCGGTCAACGCCGAGGTCAGACTTTTTAACACCCTGTTCAACACACCCGACCCCGGCAATGAAAAACAACATCCCGATTTTACCCAATGCCTCAATCCCGAATCCATCGAGGTATTGAACGATTGCAAACTTGAGCCCAGTCTGGCGAATGCCGTTCCGGGCGACTACTACCAGTTCATGCGCATGGCTTATTTCAACGTCGATGCGGTGGACTCCAGACCCAATGCCCCCGTGTTCAACCGCACCGTCACCCTGCGCGACGCCTGGGCCAAGATCGTAAAAAAGGGTGGAGGGAAGTGATTTGGAAGCACAGGTAAAAACTTTTTACTGCAAAGACGTGAAGGGCGTAGAGAAAAAATAAAATCAGGAAAGATATGGTCTTTCCACCAGATAATGTAACCAAAGCTTAAAATTGGAATTTTCTAATGTGTCGAGATATGGAACTTATACGCTCATTACTCATTCACTTTGAAGAGTATGAGTCATTTGCGTTCGAAAAAGAGACTTTGATAGAGGGGTATAGCAAAAAATTAATTGATTACCACCTTCTGCTTTTGGCTCAAGCGGGCTTTATAATTTATGAGGCGGATCGAAGTAGCACTAACCCTGATAGATTAATAAGAGTTTACCCATTTGGCCTTTCTTGGGCGGGACACGAATTCCTCGATCTTTCTAAAAACGAAACACTATGGAAAAAAGCTAAGGACAAGCTTCAAAATACTACTGGAGCATTGAGCCTCCATTTGCTTAAGCAATTACTCACCAGTTATGCGAAGCATGAATTAGGATTAGAAAAATGATCAAGTGGAAAAATCTTTATTTTTCTTTGCGCCCTCTGCGTCTTTGCGGTTAACAACGGGTTTTGCTTTTTAATTAAAATGAATCACGATCAACTGACATTTTTCTTTTGCTGTAAACTCCAGACCGGCTCCCCGGATCATGTCGCCATCCTCGATTTCGGTATCGCCAACAGTTCCTGATCCCAACGTCAGATAGGCCATGAATTCGGATTCAATATTAACTTTTTGCTCCGGGTTCAGCAGGCCGACATCCATCAACGTTTGGCTGTCGAAGGTTTCTGCCTGATCGGGCGAACCGCCATAGATACGGGCAATTTCACCCCATTTAGGGGTGTACAATTTGTACCCTGCGGGCTGGCCGGATTTTTCGGGCAAGGCCCAGAGCTGAATCATCCGGTTGATGGCGTTGTCCGGGTTGATTTCGTTGTGGGAGAACCCTTCGCCTCCCGCGCGTTGCACTTGCACGTCAAAGGTTTTCAGTTCCTGCCCGTGTTCGAGCGAACCTTCATGGGCAATGTTTCCCTCGACCATGACCGAGATGACGTCAATTTCCCGGTGGCTGTGCATTCGGGTTTCGCCGTGAGGATCGAATCGGGCATCCGCCAGATAGACGAAGCTTCCGATTCCAGTCCAGGTGCCCGGATTGACATGGGGGCCAAAGGCTTTCGGGTCCATGACCAGCCGATGTTCTTTAAGCCCCGCAAACCCGCCTCGATGCAGATCGTCCCGATGCAGTATTTTCACAGTCATTGATCATTTCCTTTCCCAGATGTTTCTTCACTGTTAAAGAATAAGATCAACTTATGGAAGTGTCAATCAGGGGGCATCGATCCAGTCAATGGCGCTGTTGAGGCGGGATATTGAAACGTCTTTTCCGAGCAGGTGAAGGACTTCGTATATGCCGGGGCTTTCCTTTTTTCCGGTCAACGCGATGCGCACCGGCTGGGCCAGTTTGCCGAGTTTGATGTCGGCCTGCTCGATGATGTCTTTAAATATTTTTTCAACTTCAGTTTCTGAAAAATCGTTTAAATTCGCGAGACTGGCGATCAGCATTTCGAGGTGCGGTTTGGTTTCAGGCGTCAGAAATTTTGCCCGCGCTTTTTCATCGAACTCCAGTTCCGTCTTGAAATAAAACTCCGACTTCTGCGCCATCTCGACCAGGGTCGTCGCCCGCTGGTTGAGCGATGAAATAGGACGAGCGATGGCTTCCATACTCAATCCGTGACCTTCAGAAAGAATGCCCTCCTTAACCAGAATCGGTTCCCAGTGTTCGGATAATTCCAGGGGCGGGGTGTTCTTGATGTACTCCTGATTGAGCCACAGCAGTTTTTCGGGGTTGAACACCGCCGCCGAGGTGGTGATATTTTCCAGCGAAAAATGCCGGATCAATTCCTCTTGAGTGAATATTTCCTGATCGCCGTGCGACCAGCCCAGACGCACCAGATAGTTGATGACCGCTTGGGGAAGGTAGCCCATGTCACGGTAGGCAAGAACGGAGGTCGCGCCGTGCCGCTTGCTGAGTCGGGCTTTATCCGCGCCCAGGATCATGGAAATATGCGCGAATTTCGGCTGGGCAACTTCCAGTGCTTCGTATAACAGCGCCTGCCGGGGCGTGTTGGATAGATGATCGTCTCCCCGTATCACATGAGTGATGCCCATATCCGCGTCGTCGACCACCACCACAAAGTTATAAGTGGGGGTGCCGTCGGTTCTCTGGATGATGAGGTCGTCCATTTCCTGATTGTCGAAGGCAATCTTTCCGCGCAGCAGGTCATGAACGGTGACCGTGCCGTCGGGCGGGGTCTTGAAGCGAATGACAAAGGGAACGCCTTCCGGTCGATCGTTTCGGTTTCGGCAGGTTCCGTCGTATTTGGGTTTCAAGCCCTTTTTCTGCGCTTCCTGCCGCCGCAAATCCAATTCGTCGGGAGTGCAGTAACAGCGATAGGCGTTCCCCTTCTTTAACAGGAGTTCCACTTTTTCCTTATAGAGTTCCTGCCGCTCCATTTGCTTGAAAGGGCCTTCATCCCAATGGAGTCCCAGCCACTTCATGGCGGTGAGGATTTCCTCAATCGATTCTTCGGTCGAACGGGAGACATCGGTGTCCTCGACACGCAGGATGAATTTCCCGCCATGATGCCGGGCGAACAGCCAGTTGAAAAGGGCGGTTCTAACGCCGCCGATGTGCAGGGTTCCGGTGGGGCTGGGGGCAAATCTTACTCTGACGTTGTCGTTCATTATTTATTCAATTTCCGGTTAAAGAGGGATTGTTTTCTGGAATCAGTTGGTTTGAGGTGACAAAGATGGATATTAATTCATTGGGTGAAGGCCGTCAAACTTTCCACCGAATATTTTAAATTAATAATAGAAAAATTGACGATTCCAGGATCAGGGTTTTCAATCGTTTATAAAATAGCCTGGAAATAAGGGGTTCTGGCGGTTGCAACCCGGTTTTATTCGGTGGTATATTTATTGCTTCTCTAAACATTCATTGCTTCAAAAACTTTATCTGCTCGCCAGAGAGGAGTTCGTGGTCATGTTAAAGGAAAATGAATCTATCATCGCGAAGAATGGCCGCAAATTAGCAGTTAAACGGCCGGACCTGGTTTTGAAATACCCGGACACCCGGCATAAAAGAGATTTTTTGTCTCTTGCCAGGAAAACTTCGCGCCCCGGTATCTTTGAATTGCTGGGTTCTTATGACCTGAACACCGATGACGCGAATCTGTTTGGGGACGATCAATACCGCCGCCTGATGAACCTCCTTGTTTACCGTAGCCAGATATAAGTCTACTCTCCCTGGATCGGCTGCAACCAGACAATATTTTCCTGTATTTGTAATTCGATATCCAAAAATTAAAACCAGGCCGATCGAGCAGGGTGCAGGTCGGGTCTTTTCCTGAATGAGTTTTTCCTGAGGGAAGGTTATTAGCCAGGGCGGAGAAGGAAAAAAGAAAACCGCCGGCCCGGTGGGACCGACGGTTTCCTCTAGGGTAAGAGTTTCACTCGCGATAAAACCCTTAGATCATTTACTTGCAGTCAACATTAACTCCGATAGCGCCGGTGTTGGTGATTTTTACGGTTCCGCTGATGTCGCCAATGGAGTCACCACGGCTGAATTCAGTTTGCTTACCTAAAGTAACCTTGCTCGCGCCCATGCCGCCCTTGGGAGCAAGACCGGTTGTTTTGTCGGTAGCATTAGCAACCCGGTTATCGTCGTTCGGTCCTAAAGAAATAGGCACGGTGGTGTAGTTGGAAGATTTCCAGACAACAAGGTTAGCCGTCCCACGGTCGTTGGTGGTATGACCGAATTTGCCGCTGTATGCCGGAGCGGTTTTAACCACTTCCAGTTCAATGGCATTGGCATCTTTACAGCTGGTGGACTGACCTGGAGTGATTGTTCCCGCAAATGCGGCAACACTGGTGCTGGCGATAAAAATCGCGGTTAGCAGGAGGATCTTTTTCATTGTTCTTCCCCTTTCAAAAAATGGTTTTTACAGTTGAAATAACGTCCCCAAACAAAAAACTTCATGTTTAACTCCAACCCTGGAGCATTCATGCCTTCAAACGAGCTTCTACAACTACCTGATGACAGGTATTCTTCGTGGACTCGGATTTGGGAAGCAAGGAATAACAAATTGCATAAATTCCTTCCCTGACGAATTCCAAGTCGAAGGCCTGCCCCGATTGAAACTCTTCAATTTGCATCATCTTTATCCCGGTAGAAACTTTTACGATCTTCAAATGGTAAAGGGTGGTTTTAAAGTCGTTGGAGACTTTGACCGCCTGGCCCTTGGAAATATTTATTTGGGATATTTCTTCAGGAGATTGGTGAAGGGAAATGAGCCTGGCTTTCGCGTCCGCCGATTGGTAGGACAGGCCTATCAGGAGAAACCCCATGACCAATGCAATTCGGAAAAATCCTGTTTGTGTCATGCTTTCGAAAATTCGTTGAATGATTAATTAAAACCCGTTTCTACTGGCCTGTGCTCGCCGCTGGAGTCCTTTAATTAGGGGGAGTTTAGGTCATTTAAAGTTCCTGCGGTATCAGGAAACCACTGGTTTTTGAGTGGGAATATTCCTGTCTAAGCGTAGGAAAACCCTTCGTTCGGCAAGGATTATGGGAAGAAGGATAGAAGATTCCTGAATAATCGTAATATCTACGGGATGTTTCGTGACTTGCGGCGGGATTGCTCCCTGGGGTGTATCCAAATGAGAATTACGAAAGGTTGTTGTTGATAGCGTAACGGATCAGTTCCGCGTTTTTTTTCATTTTCATTTTTTCGAGGATGCGGGTGCGGTGGGTACTGATGGTTTTGACACTCAATGAAAGTTGTTTGCCGATGTCTGTCAGGGAAATCCCGTTGGCGATCATGCCGAACACCTGAAACTCCCGGTCCGACAGAGTTTCATGGAGAGGTTTGTCGGAGTTGGAAAAGTCGAAAGCCAGTTTTTCCGTTATTCGTGGGCTGGCATATTTGCCCCCACGGGCCACTTTGCGCGCGGCTTCGACCAGCAGGTCCGGGTCGCTTTCCTTGGTCAGGTAACCGGAGGCCCCGGCCTTGATGAACCTCACGGCGTATTGGTCTTCTGAATACACGCTCACCACAAGAACAGGAAGTTTCGGGTTTTCAAGTTTCAGCTGTTTCAAAACATCCAGCGCGCCTTTGCCAGGCATGGCAATGTCCAGCAGTATCAAATCGTATTCATCGGCAGGACTTTGTTGCACCAGTGTGATCAAGTCGTCGCTGTTTTCAACTTCTCCCGCCACCACGATGTCGCTGGTTTCCGAAAACGTGTGTTTCAGGCCCTGCCTGAAAAGCGGATGGTCGTCCGCGATGAGTAACCTGATTTGAGTTGTTTCCTGATAAGTCCTGGTCATTTTGGTCTGCACTTGAGGTTGATGGTAACTGTGGTCCCTTCATTGGGGGTTCCTATTATATCAACTTTTCCTCCCCATACAAGGGCGCGTTCGCGGATACCCAGCAAGCCCAGGGACCTTAGGTTTGAAATTTGATTTTTTGAAATGCCGATTCCATTATCCCTGATCTGAAGGGTGACGTCCCCGTTACTATTTTTGAGACTGATATTGATTTTGTCGGCTTTCGCATGGCGGGTCACATTGGTCAAAGTTTCCTGAAAGATGCGGAACAGGGTGGTGGACCGGTCCTTATCCAGAGCAAAGCCATTGTTCCCAAAATCGATATCACATTGGATTCCGGTCCGATTTTCAAATTCTATTGCCTGCCATTCAATCGCTTCCGGGAGGCCGAAGTCGTCCAATATGGGAGGCCGCAAATCCATGACCAGTTTTTTGCCCGCTTGAATGGTTGTGTCGAGAATCTCTAACATCATTTCGGTGTAAGACCGGAGAGCGGAGTCATTTTTTTCCAATTTTTTATCCAGCAGGGAGATTTCCATTTTGAGAGCAGTTAAGGCTTGCGCCAGCTCATCATGGATTTCCCTGGCCATCCGCGTTCTTTCTTCCTCGCGCACCAGTTCCAGCCGGTGATAAAGCTCACGCAATTGTTCATGTGAATGTTTGGCTTCCTCTTCAGCCCTTTTTCGCTCCAGTACCCGGCCCATCTGGGTTCCCAACTGGGTCATGATCCCCAGTAATTTTCCGTTCGGTTCCACCGCTTGAGTCGAGAAAAATTCCATTACGCCAACAATTTCATCTCCGATCGGAATGGGAAATGCAAAACCCGCTTTCACGCCAATATTTTTTGCGAGATTGGCACGCGGGAAATTGGGATCTTTGGTCACGTCGATGATCCACGCGGGTTTTCCGCTGGCGATGACTCGTCCCGGAAGCCCCTCCCCGGAGTTGAAGGGAGTCACATCCGTGATGTTGCGAAAGGTTTCAAACCGGGCGGGATCTTCCAGATGCCAAATACCCGCTGGAACCAGTTGGAGGGAATAGCGTTCCGAGGTCAGGTACAGATGTCCGACAGGCCAGCCTGTATGGGCGCAAATTCGTTTCAAACAGTATTCCAGAGTATTTCCTATGGGCTGGGTTTCGTTGGACATCACAGCAATGTCCTTGTGCAATTCCACGAACCCGCTTTCAAGCCGCAATAACTCGTTGGTCTCGTCCAGTTTTTTCGTGCGGTCCTGAACTCTTCTTTCCAGCTCTTCGCTGGCTTCCTGTAGCTTTACCTCTGCCCGAATCTGCCATAGACATAAAATGGCCGTCATCCAAAGGGTGAAAATAGATATCGCTCTATTGGAAAGAACTTTCCACTGCACCCCGCCTTCTGGAGAGAGGTAAAACCCGATCAGGATAAGGGTGGTTCCGCATAGGGCGCTCCAGAGGATAAAGTTTTTACTGCGCATCCGTAAGCCTATCAACACCAGAGCGACATAAAGAACACCGTCCGCCACCCCTAGAGGAAGTAGCAGATCCAGGCTGAAAATAGCCGTGGCGATGAGAACTCCGGCCAGGATATGCCTCCAGTCTATTTCTTTGCCCTGATTTTTTTCATGAAGGTCGGGAGTCATTTTGCCTGCAAGATGCCTGGAAAGACTGTAAAATTATATATAATAATAACCCTTGTTTGAGCGGGGAAGAATTCATTATAATTGAAAGAAACCTTGATAGCTTAAAAATGTTGGTGAAGGGAACCCCCGACTGCAGATTTGGGAACCCCTTGACCCTCGAGGCTTCATTCGGTCCGCGCGTCTAAAGAAATTATCAACCGCTCTCTAAACTAGGAGGCCACCATGAAAATCAAAATAATTGCTATGGGAGTATTGATGGTCCTGATCCATTCATCGCTGGTTTTTGCCAAACAGGAGTTGATGCTCTCCAAGGAACAACAGTTTGACACAGGCCCTGCTATAGACGGCCATCACAGGGATTGCGAGGCGTTATTTTATGTGGACTCTGGAAAAGACATCGCCGATATGCGCCGGGATTTTCGTAATTATTATTGTGAAGGAATGTACACCCTGACTCTGGACGGGCCTGCAGGGTCCACAGTCACCCTGTTCGGGAGTTATGATTTTCGCCAGGAAAGAGGGTATCTCGTCCTTAGAAAAAAAGACGACCGAAAGATCTGGTTGCTGGAACTTGAAGATCATCCGGCAAACCAATGGTCCACGACGCAAGCCAGTGCCCAGTCGGGCGCATATGAAGCTTTCTATTATCCCGCGCCAAATTTTCGCAGAAATGTTTCCTCCGTGAAGTGGGACCAGTGGTGGTCGGGTTCGGTTCCAGGTAATATGGAAATAAAATAGCCGGACTTATTCCTGGAATCGGAAAAAAGAATGAAGGTTGCCGAGGTTCATTGCAAATCCATCCTCACCCGTACCCTGGGGTATTTGAAGGCAGTGAGTTCGCATTCTCTCAATCCCTATGTGGGTTGCGGGTTTGGGCGTTCTGCCTGCGGCGAGGGTTGTTATGTCCGTTTCAATCAATGGCTAATGCAGGGACGGGAGTGGGGCCGGTTCGTGGACATCAAGGTCAATGCCGCCGAAGTCTATTTGCAAACCGTTGAAAAAGAAAAAAAGTGGGCGCGAAAAAACACCGGTTCTTTTTCGGTTTTTTTCTCCAGTTCGACAGATCCCTGGCAGCCGGTCGAAAGAAAGGCCCGGATGACCCGCCGCCTGCTCACGGCCATGCAGACGCTTCCGCCGGACCGATTGATTCTGCAAACACACTCCACTCAGATTTTAGACGATCTGGACAGAATTGAATCGTTGTCTGTAATATGCGATCTCCGGGTGCAACTATCCATCGAAGGCGACCTGGACCGACTGCCCGGTTTGCCGCCGCCGCCCTGCTCGCTTGCGGACAGACTGGATGTTGCACAACAGTTTGTCGATCGGGGAATTCAAACGGTGGTCTGCCTGTCGCCTCTTTTCCCCATGCAAGCGCCGGACGTCTTTTTCTCACGCCTGGCGAAAATGGGTGTTTCAGCGGTGGTGATCGACCATTTTATTCAAGGGGACGGCACTCCGAACGGCTCCAGAACGCTCAAAACAAAATTACCCGAAGCGATGGCAAAAGTATCTCCTCAGTCGGTCGAACTTTCCTACCGCGACACGGTCGCCCGGATCGCCAGAAAATATTTGCCCGTTGGAGTTTCAGCCTCAGGTTTTGCCGGACATTACAAGTGAATCCGCGTTGACTTGAAACCCCATTGTTTATGGGCACAAAAAAACCCCTTTACCTGAAAGGTAAAGGGGTTTGGAAAAACGATTCCTCCGGGGTCGCGCTTATCCGCGCATCCCGTTAGTTAATATTTTTAGTATTTTTGGACTTGTAGTTTCTCAATGGGGAAAAACCTTCCTTGAACTTTTCGTCCGAACGTTTGATCAATGCTTTTTGCGAAACTACTTTTTTTAATTTCCCCGAGCGATCAAAAATTTTGACTTCGTAAACACGTATATCATTCATAAGTAGTCCTGGTCGAGTTAAGATAATATTCAAAAAAAGTTTTGTGTCCGTTTGGTCTTTCTCTCCAGGGTAAAAGAAGAAGGGAAGAGACCCGTCGTGGTAGCGAGCCTCTTCCCAGGAGGAGGAGAAAGTAATAAAGCCATTATAGGAATGAAAAGTTAAAGTTTTATTAATGCAAAATTAATAAAATTTAATAAATCGGCAAAGGGAAACCTAAAAGAGATTTCTTCGGAATGAGAAAATTTGGGCTAATAATATTCGGCTATTAAGATCAATGGGTTAAGTGTGAAAATCCCTTTTCTCTTGCAGGTTGTTAGAATTTATTTTTCCTTAAAAAATCAGGATATTTTTTTTAAGACTTGCTGATAATGTGGGTTTTATTTGAGTGGCCGCCGTCCAGGCCCTGTTTTTAAGGGCTGAGTTCCTGAGCCGGGCAGAAATTTTATAGGCCCTCAGAACCAATCATGTGACGGGTTTGGCAGGATTGGCTGTTTATTTAAAGGGCTGAAATGGTAAAGTGGGTATTCACTCAATATCGTTTTCAATGAAGGAGAAAAGATGCGTACTCACAGCAAAGGGTTTTTTGGGATTCAATTAATGACAATATTATCTATTGGCTTGTTGGGTCTTTCTCAGGCAATGGCGGACGATCAAGCCGCAGTCAAAAAGGGAGACATGGTGAGTTTGCATTACACCGGAACCCTTGATGACGGAAGTGTCTTTGACACTTCAACAAAACGTAATGAGCCTTTAAAATTCACCGCAGGTTCCGGACAGGTGATACCCGGTTTTGACCAGGCCGTGGTGGGGATGAAAAAAGGCGAGGAAAAGAAATTCACACTTCAACCCTCTGACGCGTATGGCGACCGCAAGCCTGAAATGACGCAAACCGTACCCAGAAAACATTTGCCGCAAGATCACGAGCCCAAGCCGGGAATGACCCTTGTCATGGGAACGGCTGATGGCCGACAGGTTCCCGCTGTCATCACTGAGGTGACCCCGGAAAATGTCACGTTGGACCTGAACCATCCTCTGGCGGGAAAAGCGTTAACTTTTGATATAAAAATTGTTGAGATTTCACATTGACCCGTTTTCTCATCTGATCCGGAAGACTTGAAACCCAATGCCCTGCAATTTCACCTTACGGGGACTGGGGCCTGTCAATTGGGTTTGTAGTCGATCAATGGGAACTGGGGCGGGAGATTGTAATTTCCCGGATGAAAGGTTTTCATCAAGCCGGAAGGTTGAAAAGGCCAGGAACCTTTAAACTTGTTTTCAGGGGCATTGCCCTTGAAAACAAGAACCCCGTATTTTCCATAATGCGGCAGTTTCCGGATCAATCCGGGAACGCTTTCGCCTGAACTGGCGATCACCCAGGTGGCGGAACCTTCCTGGTCGCCCGGTCTTTGCAGGGTGAATGCAAAACTATGATCTTTCCATGCAAATGATTTTCCTTCAATCACCACTCCGTTTTCATTGAATTTCACGCCATAATTTTCAAGTTGCGGTTTCAGGCGCCTGGCATAGGCGTTGGTGCGGCCAAATACCCACAGACTGCCATTGGGGACGAGGCCG
This sequence comes from Nitrospinaceae bacterium, assembly GCA_029261655.1. GTDB lineage: Bacteria > Nitrospinota > Nitrospinia > Nitrospinales > VA-1 > JADFGI01. The sequence goes on from JAJDAY010000030.1 coordinate 225,049, forward strand.
GACTTGTCGTCTTTTATCAGGGGTCCCATCACACTGCTGTCGCTCACGAGTGATTGCGCGAACTCATGATAGCCCATCAGGACATCCGGAAAATCCCCCTCGGTGGGCATGATTCTGGCGGGCAGGGGGGCACCATAAGTTTGCCCGATAGCCGGAGGAACTTCCTTGCGGTCGAGTTTACGAAATACTTCTGTATAAGGATCGATCAATACTCTGCCAGGTTCCCCGCTCAATGGAAAGGAAGCGGTGAGGGTTTTTTTCGTCATGTCCAGGACCCTGATTACCGGAACGGCTTTCCCTTTCGTCCAGATGGCCAGCGGAAGTTTGAGAGGAAACGCCGGCCCTTCCTGCGCCTGCTGGACGGTGATATGCAGTTGATGACCTTTCCCTGACCGGGTGTGCGTCGCGGATGCCAGCTTGAGTTCAGGACCGCCCTTGCGGTAGGTCCAATGCGCGAAAAAACTGGATAGATCTTTTCCCGATGCCGATTCAAAAGATATTCTAAGGTCGTCCAGTCCCGCAAAGCGAAACTTGCGGTCCCGATAGAATTCGCGCAGGGCTTTAAGAAAAGCGTCATCGCCGACCTGCAATCTCAGCATGTGTATCATCATGAGCATCTTGCCGTATCCAATGGCCTGCGAGGACATGCTCGTGCGCCCTTTAAAATTGATCAACGGAAAGTCATTGGACTCGTTGACATAGTTCAGGTTTTTGATCAATTGTTGCAATCGGTATTGACTGCCCTTGCCTTCCAGATCCAGCAGAAGATGATCGGAAAGATAGGCGGTCAGACCTTCCGCCCAGTTGCCGTTTTCGATGTCGATATAAACGCTGTTGCCCCACCAGTTGTGCAAAATTTCGTGCGGGTAGGAAGTGTTCAGGATAAATGGAAAGCGGATGATCTTTGAACCCAGGAAAGTGAACGAAGCCATTCCATAGCCGGTTTGCAAAGCATTTTCTATCAAGGCGAATTTTGGGTAAGGGTAGGGGCCGATCAGTTTTTCATAGAAATCGAGATATTTTTTAGCCGCGATAAAGTATTTTTCAGCCAGTTCGGGTTCTGGTTTCAGTAAAAAAGCGTAGAGATCGATGCCTTCATGGTGAGACTGAAATTTCTTAAAACGGTTCGCGATTAAAAAGATTTCTTCCATGGGCTGGGCGGCTTCCCAGACAACCCGATCGCCTTTTTTGGATTCCGCCATTTTTTGTCCCTGGCTCACCACTTTCCAGTCGGCGGGGTGATCCACCGTGAGTTGAAAGGTCATGAGATCCGGTGGGCCGAATTCCGCCCGAGTTTGCGGGTAGAAATAGCTTGCTCCTGAGAGGAAGATTCCCGGGTCAAGAGCCTCAGAAGCCGGGGAGGGCTTCGGATTTTGCGGGTTGAAAACCTGGCCTCCATATTCAAATTCGATGATGAGAAACTCGGGCCAGGGGAGGTCGGTGATTTTCCGAATCGCGATTTCGGTGAGTGGGATTTTTTCATCGGTGGCCAGAGCGCGTGTGGTTTCGATGATGAAATCCGTGTTGTCGGGAATGGTCACTTTGCCTAGCCAGAAATCTCCGTGCAGGTAAAGTTTCAGGACGAAATCATTTTCCTCTATCAAGTGGACCGTCAGAATGTCCTTGATTTGAGCTGATTTTCGATCCGGGTCCAGTTTCACCCAGATATTGTGGTGAACAGGTCCTTCAAGGGCCAGAGAAATACCCGGACAAAATAATACGGACCCGAACGTCCAGAGAGTTGCCCAATAAAAAATGTTTAAAAAATTTCTTTTATCCAACGATTGCGTCCACTCCCCGTTGTTTTTCGCCGATCACCCTCACGACGATGCGGTTGGGAATGCAGGCGATCAGCCGGTCCGCGTATTGTATGTCGCCCGCTTTAATACAGATTTTATTCTTGCAGGGAGAATGGCGAATACGGGCTTTTCCGTTGGCGATTTCCACTTCTGTGATACCCAGTTCGCCCTTGACCGGGATCACGCGGTTTTCAGACAGACGGTGGCGCGATACCTCCCGCTGATTCATTTCAATCACCACCCAGTCACCTGCCGTCCCCAGCCCCGTTTTCAGGAAGAGGAACCCATTGATGAGAATCATAACAACGATCAGGATTTTATCGCCCGGAGTGGCACGCATTTTTAACTCCATCCCGCTCCCTTTTAGAGAAGAAAATTCATGACTGACGGGGCACTCTCTCCGCAACCTTCACGCCCCCGCCGGGCATGAAGGCAACGGTCAAATATCACAGCCGCGCCGCTATGCGGCTCGCGATGACAATCGAATGAATTGTAATATTCAGTCCGCCAAAAACCCATAGCCCGTTAATATGGGTCCAGCTTTAAGCTGGTTATTATAGCGAAAAAGCCGGGCGATCAGATGATATTCATTAAATTCAGTTTGTCGCCCAGGTAGCTTTTCATGGTTTGCTTCAGGTTTTTGTGCTGAGGGTCTTCCAGCCCAGGGTCTCGGTCGAGCAGATTAAAGGCTTCTTTTCTCGCCGATTCGAGGATTTTTATGTCACGGATCAGGTTGGCCACTCTTAGAATCGGCATTCCCGATTGGCGGGTTCCCATAAAATCTCCCGGCCCCCGAATTTTAAGGTCTTGTTCCGCGATCACAAAACCATCGGTGGATTTCTGGATGGCGTCCAGACGTGCTTTCCCATCTTCGGAAACCGAAGAGTAGGCGATCAACAGGCAGCGGGAAGCGTGCTGGCCTCTTCCCACGCGTCCTCTGAGCTGGTGGAGTTGGGAAAGGCCGAATCGCTCGGCGTGTTCGATGATCATCAACGTGGCGTTTGGCACGTCGATGCCCACTTCGATGACGGTGGTTGCCACCAGAACGTCGATCTTTTTTTCGAGGAACTCTGCCATGATTAGCTGGCGTTCTTCTTTTTTCATTTTTCCGTGGATCAGGCTGATTTTCAAATCAGGAAAAAGCTGGTTTTGCAGATACTCCTGCACCTCAATGGCCGTCTTAAGGTCTAACGTCTCGGATTCTTCGATCAAAGGGCAAACGACAAACGCCTGCCTTCCCTTGTCCGTTTCTGAGCGCAAAATGGCGTAGGCCTGATCCCGTTTGGGTTCAAAAAATATTTGAGTGGCGATGGGTTGTCTCCCCGGCGGAAACTCGTCGAGAAAGGAGACATCCATTTCTCCGTACAGGGTGAGAGCCAGCGACCGGGGTATGGGGGTCGCCGTCATGACAAGAATATGAGGATGACCGCCCTTTTTACCGATGGCTTCCCGCTGCAATACCCCGAACCGGTGTTGTTCGTCGATCACCGCCAGCCCCAGGTTTTTGAACTCGATGCTTTTCTGGATCAGGGCATGAGTGCCGATGACGATCTGGATTTCTCCTTCCTGAATCTTTTTATGAATGAGTTTTTTTTCCTTCGCTGGCAACGCGCTGGTCACCAGTTCAATGGAAACCCCCAATTGCTGGCAATAGGGCTGAATATTGAGGAAGTGTTGCTCGGCTAAAATTTCCGTAGGCACCATGAGTGCGCATTGGGTGTTGTTTTCAACTGCTGTCAGAAGACAGATCAGGGCGGCCACGGTTTTTCCACTGCCGACATCCCCCTGTATCAGGCGGTTCATGGGTTTGTTCTGTTCCAGATCGTCCATGATTTCACCCAGAATTCTTTTTTGCGCCTGGGTGAGTTCAAACTTCAGAAGTTTCATGAACTTTCCAATCAAAGGTCCGCGAGTTTTAAACGCACGGCCAGCCCCGACGGTTTTAGGAATGTGCCTTCTTTTAAAGGCCAACGCCACCTGGATGAGAAAAAATTCTTCAAAGATAAGCCGCTTTTGCGCCGGAGTGCGAAAATGATCCAGGTCTTTTACCGGAAGGTCGTTGGCTGGCAGGTGGACCTGATGAAGAGCCTCTTGGCGATGAGGAAATTTGTGGCGGCGGAGGATTTCGTCCGGCAGAATTTCCGGCACTAAAAAGGCGTGGGTCTCGACCACTCGATTGATAATGGACCGGAGAGTTTTGATATGCAGACCTTCGGTGCTGTGATAGACCGGGATGAGTTTTCCTATCTCTGGAGTTTCGTTTTCTTTTAAGGAGATAACCTCTATATCAGGATGAACGACTTCAATCCCTCCACCTTGATAACGGCTGATTTCCGGTTTTCCCGAAAGAATGACTTTAGAGCCAACGGGATACTTTTCTGTCATATAAAGCTCCCGAAAGCGAAACCATTTGGCCGGGATTGTTCCGGTATCGTCTTTGATGTGAATCGCCAGGATCTTTTTTCGGCGGCCAATGCGTTGGGTTTCCGCGCTCTCGATTTCGCCGGTGAAGGTGACCCTTTCGCCGGGAACAAGATCGGCGATTTTTTTCACCAGCGTGCGATCCTCATAGCGGAAGGGGAGGAAGAACAGACAGTCTTCAATGCATTTCAGGCCCAGTTTTTCCAGCAGGAGGGCTCTTTTCGGTCCGACTCCTTTAATATACTGCAGGGAATCGTCAAAAGAATATTTCTGCGGGTTGGCCTTCATTTGGAACGGGTAGCCATAGGGTTTTCGTTAAAACGGAGAAAAAATTCACTCCCTCCGAGGCAAAACCATCATCATAATCAGATTAAAAGAGGAAGCCAAGGAAAGAATATTGACAGCAACGGTAAAAGCGCAGTATTCTTAAAATGAGCCAGAATATCCCTTTTAAACAGGGTATTTTGCAAGTTTAGTGTTTTGAACCATTTAATATTTTAAAGGCCGATTGCGGCCGCGAAAATTAACTGGTATGACGCGAATACAGAAATTGACAGACGCGATTTTAGAATATCATCCTGAAGCGGATATTGATGTAATTCTGGACGCCTTCATTTACTCGGAAAAAGCCCATAGAGGACAAAGCCGAAAGTCGGGAGAAGCCTATATCTCCCATCCCATCGAAGTCGCCTACAACCTGACACGCCTGAAAATGGATGAACAGACGGTTGCGGCGGGGCTTTTACACGACACCATTGAGGACACCCTGTCCACTTCCGAAGAGATTCAGGATCTGTTCGGCGATGAAATTTATCACCTGGTGGAAGGCGTCACGAAAATCAGCAAGATGGAGTTTTCCAGCCGTGAGGAAAATCAGGCGGAAAATTACCGCAAGATGATTCTGGCGATGGCCCGTGACATTCGGGTCATCTTGATCAAGCTCGCCGACCGCGCCCACAACCTTCAAACCCTTGGTTCCCTGTCCGAAGAGCGACAACGCAGAATCGCCCGCGAAACCCTGGATATTTTTGCTCCTCTGGCCAACCGATTGGGCATAGGCTGGCTGAGGGCTGAATTGGAAAACGGAGCTTTCAAATACCTTTACCCCGATGAGTATTCAGAGATTGTGGAAAAAGTGGCGAAGGAGAAGGACCAGAGAACCTACTACGTCGAAAATGTGTGTGCCGCCATCAACAAGGAGCTCGGTGAATCGGGGTTGGCGGGGGACGTGGTGGGGCGGTCCAAGCATATCTACAGCATCTACCAGAAAATGGTGACCCAGAAAATCAGTTTTGAGGATGTGTATGACCTGATCGGCGTCCGGGTGTTGACGGAATCTGTCAAGGACTGCTATGCCGTTTTAGGGCTGATCCATTCCTTATGGAAACCCATTCCTGGCCGGTTCAAAGACTATATTGCCATGCCCAAGCCCAACAGATACAAATCCCTCCACACCACTGTGATCGGACCAAAAGGAGGCCGTGTGGAAGTGCAGATCCGCACCCATGAAATGCACAAAATTTGTGAAGAGGGAATCGCCGCCCACTGGCAATACAAGGAAAAAGTAGAGGGAAAAAATAAAAAAAATACCAACCAGTTGCAGTGGGTTCGGCACTTGTTGGAACATCAACAGGACCTGAAAAACCCCAAGGAATTTCTAAACGCGTTCAAGGTCAACCTGTTTTCTCAGGAAGTGTACGTTTTTTCTCCTGACGGCGATGTGTATGCTCTGCCTCACGGCGCGACGCCTGTGGACTTCGCCTATGCCGTGCACACGGACATTGGCGATCATTGCATGATGGCCAAGGTGGATGGCAAAATCGTGCCTTTGCGCTTCAAACTCAGGAACGGCAACCGGGTTGAGATCCTGATTTCAAAAAAGAAATCACCCAACCGCGATTGGCTTTCATTTGTCAAAACATCCAAAGCCAGAAGCCGAATTTCGCATCACATCAACAACCAGGAACAGGAACAAAGCCTGGGTCTGGGACGCGAACTGCTGGAAAAGGAAATACGCGATTTCGACTGTTCACCGGATAAACTGCTGAAGGGGAAAGCCCTGGAGGAAGCCATCCATGCCTGTGGTTACAATTCTCTGGACAGCCTGCTGATGGGGATCGGACTCGGAAAAGTATCCGTCCAATCTTTTGTCTTTAAACTTCTTCCGAACGAAAAACAGACGAAGGCCAAGTCGAACCGGATCAAGCTCAAAGAAAAAGCGCCGGAAAAGACCCGGGAAAGTGCGATCAAGGTCAAATGTTTTAACGACGACATTCTATTGCGCGTCGGAAAATGTTGTAACCCCCTCCCTGGAGACCCCATTTTCGGTTATATCACCCGTGGCCGTGGGGTGACGGTCCACCATATCGACTGCCCCGGCATCCGGGAACTGGAGGATGAATCTGAACGCCTGGTGGAAGTGGAATGGGATACGGGTCAGAAAACCATTTATCCGACAAAGATTTCCATCGTGACAGAAGACAAGCCCGGCCTGCTGGCAAGTATCAGCAATGCCCTCGCGGAATGCGAAATCAATATCATTAAGGCGAACGTACAGCAGGGACCCAACAAGAGAGCTTTTTTCGATCTCTCCATAGAAATTGAGGACCTGACCCAACTCAACCGGACACTGGATAAAGTCCGGGAAGTGGAAGGCGTCATTCTTGTGGAAAGAGTCAAGGAATATAAAAAGAAGAGCCTGAACAGGGAGCAGTTGGAATCTAAAGGAGGGGGTAAAGCCACCGGGCAAGACCTTGGACTGCTGGTCAATTAGCTAGCCCGCTTTCGCGACTTTCCCGGCTTTCAGACAGCGAGTGCAGACTTTCATCGTGCGGATAGCGCCCTCATAAATCACCCGTAGTTTTTTCAGGTTGGGTTCCCATCGGCGACGGGTTTTGTTGTTGGCATGGCTCACATTATTACCATACATCGGGCCTTTGTCGCACACATCACACCGTTTGGACATCTTCAGACACTCCTTGCAAAAAACATTGTTTTCAAAAATTTTAGATGCTAACATACCCCATCAAAGGGAGCAAGTCAATTGGTCCAGCAGGCTATGATCATAAAAAAAGACACAAAAATCAACGAAATAATCAATGCCTACCCCGAGGCCGTGCAGTTTTTTACCGATTTAAACATGAGTTGCAGTCAGTGCTTCGCCGTGAACTTTGACACCCTTGAAAACGGTGCTCTCATGCACGATATGGACGCCGACCAACTGATTGCCAAGCTCAATCAATTTGTTTCCACCCTTCCAACACCGACCATCACAGCCTACCCCAAATAAAACTCCGCAATTTAGACAGGGTTAACAGGATATTCAGGATTCCCGGCCCATCGTTCTTCGCCTTTTATCCTTCTCTCGAAAAAACCTTTTTTTCCGCATTTTTTTGACACCCAAAATATTGGGAATAAAACATGAATACTTAACCCGTAACGGCATCATATGCTCTACTCAACCTCACAGGAAAATGAAAAAATCAATCTCTCCATGAGATCAAATTATTTTGGGACTGCTTATTTCTGCTGGATGTTTATCAGGGCACGCCCGGTCGGGCGTAATGTAGGGAGAGGTCTTTCTGGAATTATGCCTGGGTGATGATGTCTTTTAAAACACTGCCTGCCACTTCATAAGAATCTACTTTATAGGTTCCATTGGCGATTTCGGCTTTGATGCGCTCTACTTTTTCTACCTGAATGGTTTCAGGCTGGGCTTTCACCGCATTGATGGATTTTTGCAGGGCCACGGCTTCGGAAGACAAAGCGGTTTTGTCCGAACCCTGGGCGGAACCGGCTGAAGAGGCGCTACTTCCCCCCTTGGCGGGTGGATTGTTATTCCCAACCTTGATCTTATTTTGAATGATTTTGTTCTTTATCTCGGGAATTTCCATCACTTTACTCCTAAACTGCTTGAACTAAAAAACCAGTTTTCAATTGTTTTGGAGATTTTCATCTCCAAGACCGCCAACCGCCTCTATACTGGGTTGACTGGCTCTGCCTTTGTCAAATTTATCGGCCATTTTTTGGGAAACTTAAGGCCCCTACAGCAAAAATGCAGAAAAATTTATTTATTGGATATTGGATAAAATATCAATAAATCAGCGTTTTGTCAAGCATTGACAGACCGGCTCCTTGTTATGGAAACACCGGTTTTTCAAGGGTTTTTGGTGAAGAATGTTTCTTTAGGGCCATTGTGTGGGGTAGTATGGGGTTGTTATTTTCGGATACGGGCTGGCAAGTCTCTACGACCCCTATCGGATTTGGGCAGGACTCCCCCGAAATTCCATTCCAGTTGATTAGATAAAACGACCCTTACTAGCTCAGGATGAAATTTATGAGAAATACTCTGTGCCTGGCTTTGCTGGCGGCGATTCTGACCGGTATTCTGGATCTGGGCTCCGGGACCGCCCATGCCGAAAAACTACAGCCCTACTCGCAAATCGCCTGGAAATATCTCAAAACCCTCACAGGGTTTGGTCCGCGAAACTTCGGCAGTTCTGGATACCTCAAAACAATCGACTTTATCAAGGAGGTTGGGGGAGAATTTGCGGATGAGGTGGACGTGCAGACCTTCGATTTTTCCAGCGCCAATGGCAATGCATTGAATATGTCCAACATCCGTTTGCGGTTCAAGGGAACGCAAAAAGGTCCGGCCATTTTGATCGGAGCGCATTTTGACACCCGTCCCTTTGCGGATGAAGAAACCAACCCCGCCCTGCAATCGCGCCCCATTTTAGGGGCCAACGATGGGGGGTCTGGAACGGCGGTGGCTCTGGCTCTGGCCCGGTATCTCAAGGATAACCGGGATCGCCGGACCGTGGAGTTGGTTTTTTTCGACGGTGAAGATTACGGAGCCAAGGGGTCGGGTGAAAACTTGCTGGGATCGACCTATTATGCCAATCAGTTGCGGCTAATGAAACGAGAAGAGTGGCCTTATTGCGTCATCGTCATCGACATGGTGGGAGACCGCAACCTGGAAATCTTTAAAGAAACTCATTCCCTGAAAAGCGCGCCCTGGCTGGTTGACCTTATTTTTGGAGCGGCGGAAAAAATGTCGATGACTCAGTTTCGCAGTCAAAGCAAATACACCATTTATGACGATCATTATCCTTTCATTGGGCTTGGAATCCCCTCCGTGGTGTTGATCGATTTTGATTACCCAAACTGGCATAAACTGACCGACACTCTGGACAAATGTTCTCCAGAAAGCCTGTTTTCCGTCTTTCGAGTGCTGGTGGCGGTTTTAGGAAAAATATAGATCGGTGGCGTTATTTTGCTAAAGCAGGGGGATGTTTGGCGAGCTCCTGTTTGGCTTTTTCATTTTCAGGGTCCATCCGCAGAATAATTTCCAATTGTTTTCCGGCTTCTTTATTTTCCCCCAGTCGGCGGGTGGTTTCGTATAGTTTCCAGTGCAGGGAAAGAAAGTCCACCCCCAGAGCGACAGACTGGTTATAGGCCGCTTTAGCCTGTTTCAGTTGGTTCAGGGAAAAGTAGGAATTGCCAAGGTTGTAATAGGCAATGGCAAACTCAGGGTCCAGAGTGATGGCTTTTTTAAGGGGAGGGATTGCCTCCTGAGACCGGTTCTGTTTGTTAAGAGCGGTCCCCAGATTGGACAGGGCCTGGATAAAATTTGGATAAACCCGGACCGCGTTTTGGAACAGGGTCACGGCTTTTTCTAATTTTCCCGAACGAAAATAATAACTGCCAAGGTTCGACAACGCTTCGGGGAAGCCCGGATGGATGGCGATAATTTTTTCATAGTCGGCAATCGTCTGCTCAATGGAGCCATTGTCCCGGTTGACGACGGCCATGTCGTAAAGAGCCAGCACAAAACCGGGATCTTCCTGCAATACATTCTGAAAATAAGCGGCGGCTTTGTCGAGGTCTCCCTCGCCGTAAAGAACGAAATTGCCCCGGTAATACATGGCTTCTTTTGAGTTCATGTCTTCCCGTAAAAGCTTTTCAAAGGTCATGCCCTGAGTCACATCGAAAAAAGGCTGGACCTCATGAATGGGCAAGGCGAGGTTGATCGCCCGTCCCTCAATGGTGGCGACACCCACCACTTTATTATTTTGGTCTACCACCGGTCCGCCGCTAAAGCCGGGTCCAAAGGGTGTGGTGGTGTAAAGGTAGGAAAAACCCGGATACGCCTGCGGGTGGACTCCCAGGACAAAACCATAGGTTTGCAGAATTTTACCTTTCACCCGGTTATCTTCTTCCCCGACGTTTTCCGATAAATACCCCAATGCGCTGGTATAGTCATAGTTTTGGACATTGCGGGAATTGCCGATTTCCAGAGTGGAATAAAAACCCTCCTTGAGTTTCAATAACGCAAAGTCCTTGACGCGGTCCACTTTTAAAATTTTCACAACGGAAACCGAACTTCCATTGGTGAAAATTGCGTCTACCGAAGCGGCATCCACCAGGACATGATAATTGGTGACAAGCGTTCCATCCGGTTTGACGATAAAACCGGTTCCGGTTGAAAGGGTGGTTCCCGTTTTACTTTTAGCGATCAGGAGTACAATGGCGCTTTTGTTGACTTCGTGAGAAAAAGCCTGGGAAGGCAAACAGGCGATGAGCAGGAAGCCTGTCAAAAATAATAATGATTTTCTTAAGATCACTGCGTTCATAAACGGGCATTTTTTGGAATCGGTGTATTTTCAATACCGGTTCCAAAAAGGAGATAAAATTTTGAAGTAAAAACAATTATGGGTTGGAAATATTTTATAAGTTAAACAGCATGATTACAACCCATATCGATTCCAGACGGATTTAATTTGCGCCAGAAAGCAGGGGCTTACCCTAGAGGACGGTGTGGTAGGAAAGATTTTACGGAATAGGGAAGTATGGCGCCGAGTGTAAAAAAAATGCTGTCCCAAACGGGACAGCATTCAATTTGTCATTCATCCTGCGAGTTATTTTACAGTGACGTGGACTGCATCCGTCAACGCAGGGTCATAGGGAACATGATTGCCTTTGGCGAACAGGGTGCGAATGGTGTGCTTGCCTGCATCGAGCTTGACCTCTTTACAGGTGGAACCATCGCCCATGTGGATGTGTTGCGCGTCTTTCCCGATGGGTTTTGTGAGGTCACCTGGAACGTCAACATTCACCAGAATGTGATGATGGCCTTTGCCGTCATGGATGCCCTTTTTTGCGGGTTCCACTTCAACGCCATGGGTTTCCATGCAAACTTTTACGGGGCTTGAAACGGTCGCGCCGTCCTGGGGTTCGGTAATTTTCACGGAGTTGCCAGCAGAAGCCGATGTGATGCCAAACACGAAAAGAACTGCCGCGAGCGTGAAAATTTTAACTGAAAATTTATGCATAATGCCAAGACTCCTTAGAATTAAAAAAAGGTAATAAGACCTCCCAAAGAAACTGCCTGAACAGCTTCAAACCAAATCTAGATAGACGGTTTATAAATATACTATAAAATTAAATCATGAAATGAAAGTGAATTTAAAAAAATAATAGAGGCTGGCTTTAGGTTTGAAAAAGCGGGACTGGATTGAGAGAGGATGGAAATAATATCGTTCGGAGGGCGGTGTTGGGAGAGCGGGAGTTTGATTTTCCGGAAACTATTATCGTTTTTCGGATATCCCCGGTTTTTCCGCGAGCAGGGCGGGAGCGGATGACCTTTCGTCTTTCGAGAAAGGATTTTCACTTCGACATGCTTTAAAGAGAGCAGGGGAATGAGGATGCAGAGATAGTCCGTGATTAAATTTTCGCCTATTTCCCTTGACATCAAAATGATTGTTAAATAACCTCGTTAATAAATCTATCAATTTTTTATTAGCTTATAAATAATCTAAAGGTGGGCCACTGAAGTGGTCTGTTTCAGATCACTTTTGAACCTTAGGAGGACATGATGGTTGTAACAGGAGAATGCAGGCTCCTTCACACATGTGAGATGTGTGAATTCAATAATGAGACCGATTGTAAGGCCGACAAAAACGAACACAACCGTTGGCTTGTCAATAAAAGGATGAATGACATTAAATTCAAACTGATCGTCGGCAGTAACAAAGGCGGGGTCGGTAAAAGCACGGTGACAACAAACCTGGCCGTCGCGCTTGCCGAAAAAGGCTTCAAGGTCGGTCTTGCCGATGCGGATTTGCACGGTCCCAATATTCCCAAGTTGCTGAATGCCGAGCACGTCCGGTTAAAGTCAACCGATGAAGGGATCGACCCTTACGAAACAAAGAATGGCTTGAAAGTCGCTTCTCTAGGGTTTTTGATCGAAGACCCCAATATGCACATTGCCTGGCGCGACGCGGTCAAATACGATTTTATCATTGAGCTTCTGGGGAACATCAATTGGGGGGAGTTGGATTATCTGCTGTTTGATCTTCCTCCCGGTACCGGAAACGAGCAGATCACCATCATCGACTTTATTGGCGAAGTGGACGGAGCCGTGATCGTGACCACTCCACAGGCGTTGGCGGTGCTCGATGCCAGGAAGATGATTTCATTTGCCAGGGACAGTAATGTTCCGATTGTTGGCGTCATCGAAAACATGAGCACTCTGACCTGTCCTCACTGTGCCAAGGACATTGACGTCTTTAAAACCGGCGGAGGCCAAAAATTGGCAGAGGAGCTGGTACTCCCGTATTTGGGGAAAATCCCGCTGGATATTGATATTACGGCAAGTTCTGACAGTGGTGAACCGGTTGTATTATCGAAGCCCGACAGCGTCGCCGCAAAAGCTTTCCTGGATCTTGCGGACAACTGTCACAAATTTCTTAATCCGGAAGCCTCTGTGAAAGCGGGATGATGGATTGAAACCCGCTTGAATTCACGGGAAGAAAAGTAATTGCTAAGGGGATGCTGATTGAGGGATAATAATTGTATGAATCAGGAAGGAGGACCATTCGTTTAGACGAGAGAAATGAAACCTTAGCTGGCTGTGAGCCTGTCGTTACCAGCTTGAAAAAATTAATTCAAACCGAAATTTGATTGTGAACTATACAGCCCCAACCCGTTCTATAAGCGCCCGCAGGATGGTTTCTCTTTTCCTGCTGATAACCCTGTTTAGCACGTTCCCTTCCCATTCGTTTGCCGATCCGGCGCCCGTTCAGCTTTACACCAACAACCCTGTTGTGGCCACTGTTGACGGCGAATTCCTCATGATGAACGACCTTAAAAATGCCAGGATACATGACGCCATGTATCAACTTCATGAAATGCAGTCCAGGGCGTTGAAAGAAAAAATTCTGGAACAGGTTGCTAAAAAACGCCCCGATTTTTTTAAGGATGAAGTGCCGGAGGTGACTGAAAAAGATATTACGCAGTTTTATGAAAAAACTCCCGGAGTCAAGGAACTTGGAAGCCCTGAAAAAATGAGGGACGAAATCCGCGAATATCTGCAAAGGGTTTACAAGGATGCTTATATTGAAAAGAAATATCAATTTGCGCTCAAAAAAAAGTGGGTCAAAATACATCTGAAACCGCCCAATGATTTCAAGGTGGTCGCGGAACTGGACAGTGCCATGTTGTGGGCCGAGGAAGATCCTAAAAATTCCAGAAAGGTATTTCTGCTTGAATACTCCGATTTTCAATGTCCATTTTGCAAACGGGTTCAGGAGACCTTGAAAAAACTTCGCCAGACATATTCCGAGAAAGTCCAGTTTGGTTACCGTCATTTTCCATTGCCGTTTCATAAAGAAGCCACCATCCTGGCTGAGGCGGTGGAGTGCGCGCGAGATCAGGATCGATTCTGGGAGATGCAATCCGTCTTGTACGGTATAGATGGCGAATCTTTCGTATTGACCGAAACCGAACTGATAAAGCTTGCCAAACAGGCGGGCGTGAAAAATTTGAAGGATTTTCAAGCTTGCGCAAAAAAGAGAAAATACGAAAGCCGCGTCACGGAGGATATACGCGAAGGAGCCCGACTGGGCATTCAAGGCACGCCGACGTTTATTTTGGGGCTTTACGACCTGGAAAATGGGACCGTTTCAGGAGAGATGTTTTCTGGTGCGGTTTCTAATGAGAAGTTTGTTGAAGTCATCGAAAAATATCTTTCCTTATCCCGTGCCGAAGCCAAACTGGTTCGGTAACGCTCTGTTTCGTTCTAGCAGTCTTCATTCTCAATTAAGCCGTGTAGAAGGGAGCGATTCCGCATGTTCTTGACCGGTCCATCCCAGCGGTTCCGTTTATTTGTCCTGACGTGGGGCCGTGTTTTACTCTTTGCCGGCCTGGTTTTTTTACCCTCTCTGACGTTTGCTTTTCAGCCCTTTAAAGATTTTTTCCATTCTGAAAATGAAGTCAGCCCGGTGAATGTGACGGCTATCACCGACCCCGTTTCTGTAATACCGGGAAAAGCCTTCGACTTGTATTTATTGGTGAACCTTTCTAAAGGGTGGCATATTTATTCCCTTAAAGAGCAAAGCGAGGGGGAATCGTTGGCCACTGAAATCCATTTTGATGAAAATATTTTTGAGACAGCAGGAAAGTGGATGGAACCCAAGCCCATCCTCTCTCATGATGGGGCTTTGGATAAAGTGGTGGCCGTCCATACAGAATCCGTCCGGTTTCGTCGAAACCTGACCGTCCCCGGCGATTTAAGCCCCGGAGAGTACACTATTTCAGGTAGAATTGAGTTCAGGGCCTGCGATAATAAAGTATGCACCCTGCCCAGGGAAGTTGGTTTTAAAACCCGGTTTCGGGTTTCTGGAGCCAGTGACGGTTTGTAATTCTCCCAAAAAAAAAGTTTTCCATGCAAGTGATCACCACACATTGGGCAGTGGTGAAAGAGCCGTTTGGGGGATAAATACAAATAAATTTTTTTTAAACAACAGGTTGGTTTTATTTGAGAGGGTGGATCAAGATTCAGTTATTGAATTTTCAAGGCGTAAATAAATATTCAGAGATAGAAAACCAGAGTTTCCTTTGGACGAAATTTATTTTTTGGGTAGTAAAACGAATAACTCAGAATGGTGCCGTTCAGGGCTGGATGCCAGGAATGCGATTGATGATATCTAATTCGGTGTTGGTGCGCCCAGCATAGCAACTGAACCCCAGGGCAAGGCAATTAGATAAATAGGTCTTAATCCTTTTTAAATTGGATTTGCTGTTGTGGTTTCCAGTGTCCACATAGTCTACTGAAAATACCTGTTTCCCTTTTTCCCGGAATTGTTTTAGGAAATGAAGCCTTGTTCCCACTGTGCGCGGGGGTAGTTTTTCTTTGCCAGAATACCAGGTATCTTCCACCCCAATTCCCGAAACGCTCTGCAGGTAGGAACCGTCATCATCAAAAAGTAAAATACGTTCCCCGTTTTGCGGAATGATCAAAAATTTCTGTCCTAAGGGGCTGTGTTTTCGACAATATTCAGCTATCCAATGGACTAAATCGATCATCCGTTGAGCCGCGTCCTCCTCGTCATCGAGGGGGTCGTTCGCCGTTTGAACTTCTATTTCCCCGTAGTAAATTTCAGAGTCGGACCAATACTCAAAACCGTCAATGATGTCGAGATAAACGCCATTGAACCCCTGGTCGATAATTTTATCCAAATAAGGTTTGATAATATTATCGCGCCAATCTGTGTCCCAATACCGCACCTTATAATTTCCTTCCCAATCGGGGTTTGTATGGCCCAGCCATTTTGGAGCTTCCGAGGTCAAGTTGTTGGGGTTGTCTTTCTCCACCCAGGTTTTATTCCAATAATACCGATAGCTTTCGGCCTCGCCAATGGAAATGTAGGCAATGGGGGTCACATTATTTTCAATTAGGCGTTGTAATGTAATTTTAGGAAATCTGTTTTCGTCAGAACCGTCGCTGGAATAATCAATGACCGCCAAGGAAAATCCGGAATTCGCAAGGTCCTTGATTTTTGGATTCTGAAGCTGGTAGACCCAACTGGAGTCCCTTGGGTTCCGCTTTGCAAGTTGATCGTTATCTTTATTCGCGCAAGTCAGGATGAACAAAAAAGGAATCAAAAGCAAAACTTTGCTGTATTTTCCGGTCATAAGTTGTCTCATAGTGACAATCAATGGGAAACGGGTTCTCACGATACCGATGCGTTATTGCTGATGAATGTCCGATAGGACAGGGTTCGCAGATAATAATAAGTCACCCCATAGGATACGGCAAAGGTCACTATTGAAGAAAGGAAGTACCCGTATCCATAAAAAGGAAAACCCAACTCCAGAGTCCAGTAGGTGAAAATGACGTTTGTGGTCAACAGGAGGAAATTGAGCCACATGGCGACTTTGCGGAAATCAAAATAATACAGAACGATAAATATAAACATGGACATGATATGGAAAATTGCTCCCAGGACTCCCAACCTGAAAATTCCCATCATGAGAAAATTTATTTTCAACCAGAGAAATATTGTGGGTGCCAGAAAAATGGCCGCCATCGAGATCACGCCTTGAAACAGAAAAAGTCCGCGAAAACTGTTAAATAGATTTTGGACGATGCCTTCCTGATTCTCACGAATTTGTTCGTAGGTGGCATGCCCCCGAATCTCCTGATAAAAATGGACATATTTTTCAAAAAAGTTTGTTTCAATATTGACAAAAAATATAGCCATCGAAGGGATGATGGTCAAATAAGCCAGGAACATGGCCGAGTCATAATTTGGGTAGGAGACAAATCCATTTGCCAGGGATTGCCGGTAGGGAGATAACCACATGATCCATTTATCCGCCCAAATGGCCAGATTGTAAAACAACCCGCACAGGGCCAGTTCCCAATATTTTTTGAAATATCCCATGAATCCGAAATGACCTGTGCTCTGGTAGGGATATTCCGCCAGAACCCTGGCGATCAAAGAAAACAATATGGACCCCAGGCCAATGTTGAACCCCCAAAACAGCCCGGCCTGGGAATAAGCTTCGCCCAGAAAATATGCGGATACAATGCCCGTGATCATGCCGACGCCAAAGGTCATGCTAATAGAGTTGTAATCTTTAAGAGCGGTCATGAAAACGGTTGCCATCCAGATACCGCTGATCAGAAAATAATTGGCAAAAGCGGCGAGCTTGATTTCCAAAGGCAGGTCGATGTAATAAAAATAAAATCCCACCACCAGCGGAAGTTGGAGGAAGAAGGAAAGCCCCAGAGCGCCGATGAGAACTCCGGGGACTTCATGAACATCCTTCACATAGATTTTGTCCGCTATAAAGCGGGTGACTATAATCGTTAAAGGTCCCGAAAATACCAGGGAACTGGAAAAGTTGTAAATGATGCACAGGCGAAAATCGTTTATTTCTGTCAAAGTGGAAAAATTTTGACCGAAAAGGGTGATGCTTCCCAGAGCAAGGATGGTGAATAGCCAGGGTCCGGCGGTGATGATGATAGAGAACAGATAACCGGAGAAAAGCCCGGTCAGATTATCTTTCTTGACCAGTTTGCGAACGACAAAACCAATTCCCGCCATAACAGTTAACCCTCCTGGAGTTGGGGAACAGGTTGATCTGATAAATAGCTGTCGTACAGGCCACGGTAACGGTCAATGAGATCACATTCGTTGTAATACAGACGAACCCGTTCCTTCATTGCCTGCCCGCATTCTTCGTGCCAGCCTTTGTCTATTAGAAGATCACCCACTTCCTTTGCCGTTAGGGCAGGGTTTGAAAGAGGTGTGACGGCTCCTCCCGGTTTCAAGCGGGGAAATTCAAATTTACTCCCCAAAATCAATTCCGCACAAGCTCCTACATTTGTAGCGACGGACGGTATTCCGGCGGCGCCCATCTCCAAAATGACAAGGGGTTGGCCTTCGCTGATGCTGGTGAGGACGTTGACTTCAATTTTGTCCATATAGTCGGTCAATTTTACGCGTCCGGTGAAAGTGATGGTTTCCTGCAATCCCAGATAGGTTATCATTTCCAGACATTCTTCATAATAAGGCTTGTCTTCATCGGTGGGGCCGATGAGGTAGGCCAGAAGATCGGGAATTCTTCTTTTTAAAATGTCGCAGACCAGGATAAATGATTTTATATCTTTAATGGGAACCACACGGCCAATCAGCGCGATGGTCGGACGGGAATTCTTTTTAGGGATGATTTTTGAGTAGGTCGGAAAATCCACGCCATTTGGAATCACTTCTAATTTTTCAGGATCGGCCCCATCGGAAATTTGCATGTCCTGGTTTTCTGGGAAAAGTGTGATGATTTTGTCGCAGGCCATGTAGCAAATCCTGGAGTAAGTTATGAATGTGTCAATCCATAAATCTTTCAGGTCTTTTTTAATATTGCTGAGGTTGAGCCAACCCAGAGATTTTTGATGGAACCAGTCCGACATCGATATTTCTATGCGTCGCTCATTGGTGTAAATCCCATGTTCGGTAAGAAGCACAGGACGATCGGTTTCGATCTTTGCTCTGGACGCCAACAGACCCGCATAACCGGTGGAAACAGCATGATACATGCGGGCCTGTGGAATTTTCGCAAACAGGATAGAATAGAATCCGCTCATCAAACTTCGCCAGCTCCAAAAATAGTCCAGGAAAGAACTTGCTGAATATTGTGCGTTATTCATTTGAGTCACCATTTCCCAAGCTTCCTTGGAATTGAGTAGTAGATGGTTGCCCAAATTGTTTTTGTGGGGTTCGAGTAATTGCAGAATTTTTTCAAAGTCCGTTAAATTGCCATTGGAATGAATTTTCTCAAGCGAGCTTTCAAGGTCCCGGAAAAATTGTTTTGCGCGGGGAATGCGGGAGTGGCCCTCCGGTAATTCCTGCAGGGTCACATGAGTGATGCCGGTAATATTTTCAGGCAGTGTGTATCGGAGCTCAAGTTTTGCATTGGGTGGAACGATGGTCAACAGATGAAAACTCAACTCAGGCATTCCCATGATCAAATCGTGGGTCCAATTGGAAACTCCTCCAGGGACGTAAGGATAAGTCCCTTCAAGGATCATACAAATATCCGCTTGATGATTTTCAGAAGCGTTCATGCTTTTCCCGTTTTCAATACAGTGGTGAAGACCTGAGGGTTCGAATGCCCGGTATTTTTGTCAGAATCGGATTTCAGCTCAGTATCAATTCTTTGTCCAGCCCAGACCCTGATCACTTCATACACGTCAGGTTGAAAAACCGGTTTGAATTCCTGGATCTCACTGAAATGTTGTGTGGCGGTTTCCCGAAGTTTTTTAAATTGACCCATCTGGTACATGCATTCGAAATACCATGCATAAATTTTGGGACTGATAAAACCCGTGTGAATACATTCTTCAAACCAGTTGACGGCTTGGTCGCCTTGACCGTTACGCAGAAACATTCGCCCTAAAATAAAGCGAATATCCAGGTTTTCAGGGTCGTGCTGCAAATACTGTTGGCAGTTTTTAAGCGAGCGTTGGCGAACCTCCTCGGCGCGTATTTCATCAAGAATACCGCTATAAAGATATTCGTCGTCGATCAGGATTTGGGATTTTAAAAATTCGTGATCGGAAATTTTATTGTCCTTAAAATGTTTTTCCAATTCCATTTTACGATCCAGAAAATGCTGTTCGATCTTTGTCATTCCTTTTGCCGCGAGAACCCTGACCGATCCGTCGCTATCTTCCAGCGCCTTACGCAACACGTTGGCGAATTTTCCATGATGGTTTTTTATCAGTAATACGATCATGGATTGTTTCTGGCCGATGGTGCCGTAATGCAATACATCCATGAATGGAATGATCGGATTGTCTGCCGCATGAAAATTTCTTTCATCAATGGCCTTGTTATAGATTTTTTTGATCTGCACATTTTCGAGGTCGGGAAACAGGGAGTCATACCATTCTGAAAATGGGGTGGCGGATCTTTTGAACCAATAATAAAGCCCCGAAGTGACCAGGATTCCGCCTGTTCCGAAGGGACCCAAAACAGTGGTGAAAAGGGTCAAAAGGTAAGCCAGTTGCTTCCCTTGACCGGAATGACGTGAACGACCGGCCCAAAAGGCCAGGAGGGTCACCACTCCCAGGTGAATCCATGCGACGGTTGAGGAATCCATGCCTTCATTGAACCAAAGCCGGACAGCCCAGATTTCTATGGACAGAGACAGGACCGCCAGGGCAATTAATGGAGCTACATTCAGAAACGATATTTCCGCAATGCGGGTCATTTCCCTGGGCAGATCCCAATCATCATTTTTGAAGGATGGATCCTTGTGCACTGTTTTCTCCAACGGATTTAATGGAAACGGAAAACTTAGAAAAATTTACTTTGTCTGATTGCCGGTCTGTCAGTGACTGCATGAGCTTCACGGAGATTTCTTTGGCCTGTTCCAGAGAAATATGGGCGATGACCACGATAAACTCTGAATTGTCTTTTTTGCCGTCAAAAAATGAGGTCTCCTTGCCCAACAGAGTCTGCATCGTTTCATTGATGGTGGTTTGAATTTCATGTTGCAATTCTTCATTTAGAATAAAATCTGTGGGGGGCCGCAGGATAATACTTTGCCCATCAAAGGCCTCTTTAAAATTGTGCAGGGTTAAAAACTCAGATAATTGTTCAAAATAATTGTTGGAAAAAACGCCTTTGTGATTGCTGGCCTTGACCTTGACCACCATGGTGTCATCATTTGAAGCCGATCCGGGGTCCAACAGAGTCCCCAGCCATTTGCAAAGCTGTTTGAAGGTTTGTACGCTTTGCACATTCAGGCTTAAAAAATCCATTTGTTCGATTTTGAGCATCCCATACACTTTGTTTGTGCCTGGGTGGATTATGGGCCCTGCCAGCATTCCCTGGCCTTGAAAAATTTCTTCGTCTTCCGGGTTGGTGATGGAAAGAAAGCGTTTGTGCCGGATGACTTGCTCAAATAGAGGCGACAGCGCGGTGAACATCCGGGTGTAGGGGTCGTCCATTTCCCATCCAAGTTGTGAGTTGGACTCAAGGGCAGAATTGTCGAGAATATACCAGGAACATTTTTTTGATTTGGTCACCCGCTGGGCGATTTCCAGGATATTATCCAAAACCTGTTCCGTTCCCACCGCATCAAGATTCCAGGCAGTTTGGTGCAGGGACAACAGAAAACTGGATTGTCCAGAAACATGGGTTTCCAGGCGCTTTCTTTCGATATCAGAGATTTCGCAGGCTTTACTGAATATCTCAACCTGCCTCATGGATTGAGCCCATTTTTTTTGTAGAACCTTTCGTTCCTCAATATAACGATCCCTGAACCCGCCCAAAATGACCGATGAAACGATCCATATGACAGGCTGGTGTCCAATGAGGAAAATGTAATCATAGGAATTCTCGGAGAATGTTTGTTCGGGAAGATTGCCGGTCATCAGGGTTGCCGTCGCGATCAGGGCCGAGGCCAATCCTTCTGCCGCCCCATATTGAACGCTGACCAGTAGCACGATGAAAAAAAAGGGGTGCGGGTGGACTCCCCAAAAGCGGTCGCCCGCAAAAAAATAGGAGTCCACCGCCAGGACAGAAGCTAGCAGGAGTATGACTTCTATCAGAAAATAAAATTTTAGGTTTTTCAAATTCTTCATGAATTCAATAATCCGGTAGGTTCTGGTGTTCGATACAGGAAAGCCATCGATCCAGGACCGGAAACAAAGTATCTTTTATAACTAATTAGGGTATATCTATGGTAATAGATAACTATAAATAAATCAATAGGTTTAGCGATTTTGAGGGGCTTGTCGGGTATTATATTTACCCTAAGGTAAATACTTAAAATGCCTGTAAAACCGACGGTTGTTATCGAACGCGGGATTTAATTAGGGGGGATTTAAAGTCTTCTTCGGGTGACCCCAGGCCGGCCCATTGACGTGGGAAAGAAAAGAAGGGCGAACTCTTCTGTGGAGAGTCTGTAATTAAGGGGAAACGGTCAATTCCGCAAAAACCCATCGAATGTTAACACCGGGGGACAGCGGCACGTGGGCAGGTTAAAACTTCCAGATCAGGAAGGCGCCGAACTGGGTGAACGTGTCCGCGCTTCCTCTCACTGTTTCCTGGTCGAATTCCGCATTCACGCCGACTTCCAGATTGGAAAACGAATCGTAAACCAGTTCCAAAGATGCAAAGGGGCCACTGCTGTTCACCCGGTCATCAAACTTGAAGCCTGTGGATAAATCAAACCATAGATGATCGGTAATATGGTCCACAAGAGAAATATCCCAGGAGTGCGTCTGGGTGTTCTGGACGGCCAGCGGATTAAAAGCATTGCCTGCTGTGTCGATTCGTGTCTCGGTTAAATTGACATATTCCCCTGAGAATTGATATCCGACGGATAATCCAGGCCACAAAAAATTCAATTGGTAATGAATTTCGGCCAACACCTTTATAGATTCGGCCACGTTGTTGTCATCCTCGACGCCATACTGATTGGCGCTGATGCCCAGGATCGAGCTAAAAGGGTTTTTACTTCTGAACTTTCCGATGACAGGGCTTTCCCCTTCGTAGACCCACCTGAGTTGGAGACGGTCGGCGGTTCCCTCATCAATGATTCCTTCGACAAAATCCCAATAGGGTTCGTGGAAGACACCTTTCAATTGAATTTCTCCCAGACGCAGTTGACGACGGTGTTCCAGACTGACGCCGGGTTCCGTTTCCTGCCCGACAATGGACAAACGAGTGGTCGCAAACTCATGCGCTTTTTCGACATAAGCGTCCCAACGTTGCCTGTTGCCCTGAAAACGCTGTAACGTTCCATCAATGCGCGGGCGAAGCACGTTGTCGTTGATGTTTCGATTTTCAAAAGCAACGCCCACCAGATAATTCGAGCAATAGGATTGTCTGGCCATCACCCGGCTGACCCACTGGCCCTCGGAGTTTGTCGTGTCCCGATAATATTGATCCACCCGGACTTGAGGGCCAAACCGACCGCGCAAATAACTTTGAGCTTGTTTCAGGTCCACGGAGTCAGGCTCTCGCCGAATAGCGCAACCATAATTTTTGATCGCCTGGCGCCATCGGCCCAATCGATTGTCCACCTCCGCCAGATCGGCCATGAATTTAGGGTCGTCCGGATGAGCCTTGAGCAGCTTTGTGATCCCGGAATGCGCGTCGAACTTATTGGTCTGCATCAGCAGGGTGGATTCCAGATGTTCGAGTTCCCGGTCTTCCCCGATCCCTTGTGTCTCTTCCTTAAGCGGTAGTTGCAGGATTTGGACAACGATCGTGTTTTCAGATTTTGTTACCTGAAAAGCTGAGTTTTGGGTGGTCTGAATCAAAAGACTGTCGTAACCCGCTTTTATGTTTTTAATCCATACAGGAATTTCTTTACCGAATTGTTCGATTCCAGGGGTTTCAATAGGCTCAGCAAACCTGAGAACCAGGTTTTTGCCTTGCAAGATTTTACCTGGCTCCAGAAAACTTTTCTGGAGGGTATCCGCGTTATCAAATTCACTTAAATCGATCGAGATGAGGTTGTTTTCCTCAACCTCAAAGGTTGGAAGGGGGGTGGGCCATTGAAGAGTGATTCTTAACCGATTTTCATCAATATTTTGGTGGGAGAATTGGACCGTTTCGGCATATCCAGGATCAGCCAGGCCGGTTAGAAAAACCGTCAGCCAGGTAAGAATCAGAAAAATTTTGTGCTTATGGTTGCTTAAAATTAATTCCATCAGGTCTTGCAGTCAGTTAAAACGTCTGAGCATTCAGTAACCGCTTTTTCCGAAAATAAAGCCTGATCCAATCTCTATTTAAGACAAAAAAAAGTTCGGACAGGCAAAAAAATATCCTAAGGCCAAATTATTCAAAACCTTAAGATGACTCCTGAAAAATCACTGAAAGTGGACTGAATAAGGTTTCAGTCCCAGTTCATAAAGGGGGCCAAACCCCTTTAAATTTGGCGAATAAGATGATTGGTGAGGCTGATCTTTTGTAACAGATTTTTGGAGGTATGCAAAGGAATTTCAGTGCTTTTCAGAAAGAAAATGATGGGGACAGGGGTTGTCCCGGGAGGATTGTTGGCAAAAAATAGGATCGATTTTATCGGGGAGAATTATTTGGCAGTCAGGGTCAGCCATTTGCTGGCTTGTTCATAATCTCCCACTTCCATGAGGCAGGAAATATAATTTACCCGAAGTTTTTTATCCCTGGGCGAAACCTTCAAAAGACGTTCGTAAATGGGAAGGGCTTCTTTTTGCCTACCCAGACGTCCTAAAGAGAGCGCTTTGGTCATTTCCATTTCGGGGTTCGTGGAAGAAGTTTTACCGATGATTTCCAGAGTCTGCTGGAAAAACGACAGTGACTCGGAAATATTTCCTTCAAGATACATTGCTTCGGCATAGTAATAATGGGTCGTCCAGTCATTTTCGTTGCGGGTCAATATTTTTCCAAGATATTTTTGCGTGTCTTTCCATTGGTTCAGGTAGAACGAATTCCACCCCAGCTGCTTGAGAGCCTGTTTATCTCCAGGGCGAACCTCAAGTAGTTTTTCATAAGCCGTGTTTGCCAGGGTAAGGAGAGACTGATCTTCGGCCAACGTTCCATAGCGAAACAACCGGTCCGGATTGGTTTCAGTTTCCATCCACTGGCCCAAAGCTGAGGCGACTGCCTTCTTGTCATCCAACTCTCCCAGCGCCTGGACATAGACGGAAAACAGATGGTCTGTCACTTCGGAGGCGGGCTCATTCATGGCGAGGCGGACCGCTTCTCTGGCACCACCGTTGTTGACAAGATGCCACAACCATTCCGTGCGCTCTTCATTTTTGGAAGCTTTTGCCCTGTCTGCAAGCCATTGTCGATCCGATTTTGCAGGGCGGGGGCCCCAGAGAAACAGCAACTGCTCGACATCTGAACTTTCGGCAGAGGCGGTTTCAGCCAGTTCTTTGAATACCGGCAGGGCATCGGCTTTATTGTTGTCCTCCAGGAAAAGAAAAGCAATTCGGCGCTTCTCGTCAACCGCGAGGCCGGGGTTCTTTATATACATCCGGTAGAAACGGGTGAGTTCTTTATTCCTTCCCAGTTTCGTTAAAGTTTCTTCGTAGGAGTGAACCCAGTCGCCGCCCTGCTGGTAAGCCAGTTGCTTGAGGTGCGGTAAAGCCTGCTCATGGGCTTTCACTTCCAGCATCGCGTAAACCAGATCCTCTTTTCGTGATTGCGGCAAATTGGGGTCATTCAATTGCCCGGCGATTTGTTGGCTCAGGTTTCGGGTGTTTCGGGTTTGACCGATTTTATCGGACTGACCGAGTTTGGCATACAATCCAACCAGTTCGATTTGTTCATCCAGTGTCATTTGCGGCAGGTTTTCGGCCTTTTGCGCCCAGCGCAAAGAAGAATTCCTGTCCTCTAAAGCCAGCATCAACTGAGCCGCCAGAAGGGGGCGGGACGATAAAAAACCATCGCCATGCATGTCAAAAATCCGGTTCATCAATTCCGGGCGATTATCCGCTAAAACCTTTTCTGCAAAGGTTATGAGAAGGTCGTTTTCCGGGGCCGCTTCAGACGATTGCCGGGCGGGCTCGGGAAGGAGCCGGGCAATATCAATGCGGATTTTATTACCTTCAGAAAAAATTTTATAGGTAACTTTATTTCGGGATTGAAGCAGAAGAGTGTCATAACCCGTGTGGAGGGTTTCCAGCCAGGGTGACGTGTTTTTTGTTAATTTTTCCAAATCGAAGGTCTCGATGCTTTTGTTAAAACTCAGTAATAATTCATGACCTTCGGTTCCAGAAGGGGCTTTTGCATCATCCACCCTTGCCTTGAATGAAACCGCCTGAGGCCATTCCAAAACGATTTGCAGGTGATTTTCTGTTTTGGAAGAATTGATTTTAACTTGCTCCGCATGAGACTTGGACCAGGGCATCAGGATGAGTATTGCCAGGAGAAGCCCGGTCAACAATCCTTTAGCTTTAGGTTTTATGATTTGGAGTGTCATGACAGCCTCTTTAATTTTCTCAAAATATATTTAAAGGGGATGAATAATTATAATTGGCTCTAGCAACCGCCAACCCCTTATTTTAAAGTCAATAATTGTTGAGCTTTTTCAAAGTTTCCTGACGCGATCAAACTGGAAATAAGGTGGCCGCGTATTTCCTTATCATCCGGCCGTTTATTTAAAAGCCCGCTGTAAGCAGAAAGAGCTTCCTGATATTTTCCCAGACGATACAGGCAATGGGCTCGCGTCAACTCCATCGGCAGGGTTGGTGACGAAGCCCGATCTATGCTGGTCAGCGATTGTTGATAAAATGGAATGGCGGTGCTTGTGTTGCCTTGTAAAAAATCCGCCTCGGCGAAGTAATAGTTGGCTGACCAGTCTTGTTTATTTTTTTTCAGCAAGCGTCCAAAATAGTCCCTGGCATCGTCAAAGCGGTTTTGCTGAAAGGCGATTTCTCCCAGTTTTCTGAGCGCCCGCTCCTCGTTTGGATGGACCTCAAGAGCTTTAATGTAAAAATTTTTGGCGATATCCAACTGGTCCCGGTCTTCCGCAAGGCTTGCATACTGGAATAATCTGTTTGAATTATTTTCAGATTGCAGGATTTTGAGGGCTTCGACTGTGAAGTCCTTGTTGTCTCTAAGTTCGCCCAGAGCGAGTCGTTGGACGTTGAATTGTTCATTCGTAGATTCTGTCGGCGGCGCCATGGCTACAAGATGAAGCGCTTCTTTAGCCCCTCCTTTGTGAATCAAATGTTTCAGCCATGCAACGCGTTCCTTGCCTTTGGAAGCTTTTGCCCGGTCCACGAGCCACTCTCGGGCTACTTTCCCCGGCCGAGGTCCCCAGAGAAACATCAACTGATCGACATCGGCGCTTTCGGCGGGGGCGGTTTCAGCTAATTCCCTGAACACAAGCAAGGCGTCGGTTTTGCTGTTGTCCTCCAGAAGCTGGAAGGCGAGTTGACGTTTTTCTTCCAGCGGGAGGTCGGATTGTTTGATACGCATACGCCAGAAATCGATCCTCTCCTGCGTCCTGCCCAGTTTTTCCAAAGTTTCTTCATACGGGAAAATCCAGTCGCCGCCGAGACGATACGCAAGTTGCTTTAAATGCGGCAGAGCTTGTCGATGACCTTTGAGTTCCAGCATAGCGTGGACCAGTTCTTCCCTACGGGCTTCGAGAAGGCTGGGCGCCTGCAACTCCACAAGAATTCGATTTCTGAGTTTTTTTGTGTCAAAGGTTCGTTTATTTTTCCCCGACCGTTCCAGTCTTGCGTATAAACCGACCAGCTCTATTTGCTGGTCCAGGCTCAACAGCGGCATGCTCTCGGCTATTTGAACCCAACGCAGGGCGGAGGTTTCTTTGTTCAGCGCGAACATCAATCTGGCCGCCAGGAGAGGGCGGGGCGATAAAAAATCTTCGCCGTATTTTTTCAACACCTCGTTGGCCAGTTTATAATTTTCTTCTGTTAGCTGTTTTTGGTGTGAGCCAGGTGCAAGCGGTTGGGGCGGGCTGTTCGTTTCCATAACCAGTTCGATGAGATCGAATGCCAGGGATTCCGGCAACCGGTTTTCCCGGAACAGTCTGGCCAGGCGCGTCAGAGACGCTTGCCGTTCCCCGGCCCGCACCTCCAGTTCGACAAACAACTGCAGTAGATTAGCATCCTGCTCCACCGGGGTCTGATAGTTTTTCAGAAGCTGTAAACTGAACGGTTCGTTTTTTCTGGAGTTGAATAGTTCCAAAAATCGGGCAAAAACGACGGGATCAAATTTTCTGTCGAGCCATTTGGAAACCCGCTCCTGAGCTCGATCCGGTTTTCCCGCGTCGAGAAGCAAGCTGATTTGAAGCTCTTCTTTATAAGGCGATGCAAAGTCTGGATGTTTGGTTTCCATCATGGCAAGAATATTGAGAGCAGAATCGAAGTCCTGCTTATTTGCATGCAAATAAGCCAGAGTCACGTAATCATATTCTTTTCCCGGGTATAGATTCACCAGTCGCGTGAGAGTCTTTATTTGATTTTCCGGCTGAGCTTTTGTTTCGTATTGGGCGTACAGGTCGCGGATGCCTTGTTCCGTGGGCCATTGACGGGAAATGTTTTCCTGGTGGGTTAAATAATCGTCGATTCTTTGAGTGTCCCAGTACAAATCCGCCAGAACATGATTGGCCTTGTAATCCCGTGGATGTTCCTCAATGAAACCTTTTAAGACTTCAATCGCCTTGTCGATTTCTCCAAAATAAATATATAAATCAGTCAAAGGCGCGGAAACCGAAACCGACCGGTCTCCGGCTTCAAAGAGTTCTGCAAATTCATGACGGGCGCGCTCGAATTCCAGATTTTTCATGTGCATCAATGTCATTTCCATATTTCTGGGAATGAAGGCCAGGCTGATTCCCAGGCCGAGGATGACAATGAATGCAACTACAAGGTGGCGTATCATAAAGCTGATTGAACCTTGGTCAGGGTGATTTTTACACGTTCTATGGCTTTGGCCTCGAATTTGATTTTCAGGATTCCATCTTCATCGGCCCCGGCACGGATCGTTTGCTGAATGCCTGCCTCGTTTGATAAGGTGAGTTCGTATTGACCGCGCGCCGGAACTTTCCAGACCATCTCGCCGTCTCCAAACCCCTGCGCGAAAAATGTGTTCTGCTGTTTGCGCGTTTTAAACTCCAGTTGCGAAATATGCCAGCGTCCCTGCACAAGATAGGGATGGGTTGAAACGGGCCATTTTTTTCCTGTTGAAAAATTTCTCAACTTGATAACAGGTTCTTTTTGCGCTGTGTCGAGCGCGACATAAAGACTGCCCTGAAAATGCCGCTGCCCGATCACTCCCTCGGACTGCTCCATATCCACCGCGAGTCGGTCAGCGTTGTCAAAACGCAGGGTTTGCAGGTGGCCCCTGTTCTTGATGCGCCATTTTTTGGGGCCCAGGGGAATAAAACGGGTCGAATAAAAACCTTCCGCAATTTGTGCGTAATAACTCGTTGAAACCGGCGCGATCTCCTGACTCTGCGCGTAGCGCAAATTTTTTACCAGAGCGTTCAAGCTCGCGTCTTTTTGCCCGGAATACAAATGGTAATAAATGTTGATGGGTTTTAATCGTCGCGGAAATTCGGTATTTTTTAGCGTCGTTATCAGATTTTGAAAACCATAAAATTTGTCTTCCCATAATGCTGTGTAGGTGTTTTCATTGCTCGCGGACGCATAGATTTGTAATTGATCTTCATTCTGCAACCCGACGGGAGAAACCCATGAGTGAGATGGAAATTCGGTGTCAAATCGTGAATCCCCTCCGTTGAGGTTCATGACCTGGGCCTGGCGTGTTTTAGCCAAAGCGTCGGGGAAGGGCGACGTGTCCCCCGACCATTGCAGGACCTCAACTTTTTTCCCAGGGGGACATAATTTATTGATGAATTCAATGGACCCAATTATTTCCTGATCCAGGTCAAACGGGTAATCGAGATAGGCCCGTGGATAATCGTAAATTTCTGGAATGAGACTGCTTGTCCTCTTTGACTTTTTTATTTCCGGTTGATCCGACTCGATGGTTTTTGCAGTAAGAAAAGGTGCAAATCTTTTGGCAATGGAACCGTCCGGTCGCTCATTTTTTTCTAAAAACTGTTGCCACTCCTTTTCGGCCCGATAGTCTTTGAAATATTCCCAAAAATAAGGATGGCTATAAGTATGACTCCCGGCTTCCACCTGGGGGAGAGCCAGCATTTTTCTTGCAAGGTCAAGAGTCTCTTCGCTTCCGTACCACTTGGGGTCCAAGTCGCCTGCGATGGGGGCCAGGGTGACCGGAAGATCGGGAAACGGTTTGAGAGCTTCATTGAAGATCACTTTCGCAGATAATTCTCCGGTGCCACGGTAGTTTTCAATCTCCGTTATATTGCGCCAGCCGTCGCCGTCGATATGACTGTAATACATTCGTCTTCCGGAGAGCGTGGTGGTGTCCGGTTTGGGTAGATCGTCGGTGGCAAAGGCGCGACGAAAAAACTCAAACGGATCAAGATACCATTGGTGGAAATCTTCACGGTCGAGAATAGAATATCCGGGAGCCGCGTACCCTCCATGCGGACC
>JAJDAY010000031.1 GCA_029261655.1 Nitrospinaceae bacterium
TATTTTATATATGAACGGAGAACCTGCGGCCTTTTTGCTCTGTCTTCTCGATATCAACAATGTATTGATTCACATCAAGTCGGGAAAACTTTTTCCAACGGGAATTTTCAAACTTCTCTTTTTCAAAAGATATATACAAACGGGAAGAATTCTTCTCATGGGCGTCAAAAGCCAGTTCAGAAACCAGGGGCTGGACGTTCTTATTTATAACCGCATGATTGAGGATATGTTCTCTAAAGTGCCAAAACATATAAAGAGCGCGGAGTTGTCGTGGATTCTGGAGGACAACCACGTGATGGTGAACACTCTGAAAGCCATGAATGCCGACCCTTACAAACGATATCTCATCGTGAAAAAATCTCTGGGAAATTAATCCCACCCTTTTGACCCAGCCGATGAGGCTTGCCCGTTTTTCTTCTTTTAATCAAGGGAGTCAATACTCCAGTATTTCTCCTCCGGGAATGCGGCGCGGTTGCTTACCGAAATCCAGAGGATGGTCGGTGCCGGGAAGAATGGTCCCATCCATGGAATAGGCGCCTATTTTGCTCCAGGTTCCCGCCTGAAATTCGGACACATATTCCATTTTCAAAATGGCCTTGGGGTTCTTATAACCGTATTTGAACGGAACGATGATCCGCAAGGGAAACCCGTGTTCATCGGTCAAAGGTTTTCCGTTCATGTTATAGACCAACAGGGTTTCCGGCTTGAGCAAACTTTCGCGGGAAAGATATTCTATATAGGCATCGGCGCAATGAAACACAACGCCGATGGCTGAAGGTCGCGGTTGCACCACCTTCTCAAGCTCCGCGATTGAAAACCCCTGCCACAGGGCGCGCGCCGACCAGCATTCCACACATTTCATGCGGGAGTTTCGGGTTTTGGCCGGGAAAGACAGGATGTCCTTTAAAGTAAAAGTGCCGGGGTTTTCGCACAGCCCTCCAACTTCCAGTTTCCACTTTGCAGGCTGGATGCGCCGCATGGGTTTCCAGTAATTGATGTAAAACGATTCATGCTCACCAGCGCGGGTCTTGCCGACGAATTCCGTCCCGGAAAAAGGGTCTGTGTCCGCCCATCCCTTCGAGAAAGGCCGCAAAACCATTCCCCAGACCAGGGCTAAAAATGCGCCCGCCCACCGCACAAGAAATTTTCTTCTGGAAATCATTTCGACCTCGCGCAACGAAAACCCAGAAAAATAAAACGACGATCGGGGTGGATCAAATTTCGTTCATAGGTTTTACTGTATTCATAATCCAGATGAAGGTTCCACAAACCGCCGCGCACGACCGATTTACCGTCGACACGATCCTCGACCCATTCCCAAACCGACCCGGCCATATCCCTGACCCCGTAATATGAAACGTCTTTTCGGTTGAGGCCAACCCGGCGTTTGATTATCCCTGAATAGTACGGATGCGGATTTTTTTTTGGAAGCTTGTTGCCCCAGGGATAAACCCGGCCGTCAGGTCCCCCGGCTGATTTTTCCCACTCCATTTCAGAAGGCAGACGTTTTCCAGCCAGCGCGCAATACTGCCGCGCTTCATGCCAACTGATGTGACTCACCGGATGGGATTCCGCTCCAGGCCAGAAAGTGTGCTCGGAAAATTTCCCTGAAAACTCTTCATTGGTGACTTCATGCGTGTCTATTAAAAATGTTTCCAGATGGACACGGGGCTGTTTGTTTTTGGAAGGAGTGGCCGAAACGAACGGCCCGCCAGGGATCTCCACCATCTTTGAGGGTGCGGTCCAACCCTTTTGGACGATGAACCCTGACGCGAAATAACACACCGAAAAAATTAGCAGGGCTTTTGGAAAAACGGACTTTATCACCTTGTCATCTAGACCCGGAGGTCCTGAACTTATGTTGGCAGAAAAATACTATTTCCCGAAAACCTGCTCCAGAAGGCCGGTGACTCTAGCCGCAGGATTCGTCCTGATCTTCGCTTCTTCTTCCCCAACTCTAAGGAAAAGCCCTTTCAACGCCTGTTCGGACACATAATGATCGAGGTCGAGAGATTGGGCGGACATGAGCGGAATGGAAGTGAACGATTGCATCATATCTTTATAGGCCTTGGTGGCGCCGACCTGATCCAGACTGGACGAAACCGTTGGTTTGAAGGCCGCGTATATTTTGTCATACGTTTTGTTGTTCAGAAAGTCGGTGGCCGCCGTGTCCCCGCCATCCAGAATTTTTTTTGCGTCATCAAAGTTCATGTCCTTGATGGCTCCCATAAAAAATTCCTTGGCTTGAGGAGCCGCTTTCTCCGCCGCCTGGTTCATCGTCGTCACAAAAGTGTCCACCTGTGAACCCATCCCGACTTTTGTCAGCACGTCAGCGACCTTCTGGATTTTTTCAGGCATGAGAATTTTGGTCAAATCACTCCCTGAATACCCACCCTCCTTGGAAAGAAGGGAGACCGCGTTCCCAGTGCCGACGGACAATGCTTCCTTAAGGCCCGAAACTGTTTTCTCAAGGCTAAGAACTTTATCCCCCGCTCCCCCTTCAAGCGCCGGGCTGACCTTTTCCATCAATTCATCAAAAATGCCTGAACTGGCAGGGGATGCGATTAAAAATACAAGGACCAAAAAAACACCGATTTTTATTTTCATATTCAAATCCCACTTGGTTAGATTATTTAAAGGAGAATCGTTTTATCAAGCCTCTCCCAAACCCGGCCCCATTGCAAATATTTTTTCAATGAACGACTTCGCCTTGAATACCGGGCTTAGCGGGGCTGTGCAGTTTTAAAACGGAAGCCCCAGATCTTTCAATCCACCGGGAATCGGCAACTTATCTTTCATGGGAAGTTTGTCCTGTATTCCTGCCGGAGCAACGCTTTCCCTGGCCTTTTTCATCAAATCGGTCCAGGCCGAAGATTTATCTCCGAGAAGATCATCGAATTTCAACATATCCCCCATTGAATCATTCAACCCAGCCAGGGGACTGCCGGTGGCTGAGAAAATCGAACTTTTTAAAGAGCTTTCAAAATTCTGCATCTTGCCCATGACCGCGCCTTTCACGGCTTTGGAAATGATCTTTTCCAGGTCGGAGTCGATCGTCAGGTTATAATTTTCCTGAGACCCGTCAATGGCGATTTCCATATAAAACTTATCCGTCGAGGCCAGAGTGTCCGCGACGACTTTAAGAATCTCATTTCCCTGTTGTTGGGGAATTTTCAAAGTCAATCCGTTGAGATCCGCCTTAATCACACCGGACATATTTTTTTCGTT
The DNA here is from genome assembly GCA_029261655.1 of Nitrospinaceae bacterium. GTDB lineage: Bacteria > Nitrospinota > Nitrospinia > Nitrospinales > VA-1 > JADFGI01. The sequence continues at coordinate 3,229 of JAJDAY010000031.1, forward strand.
CGCGATTTTAAAAGCGCTTTTAATATTGGCAAAACCTTTTTCAACTCCCGCTCCCTCCCCTGCCTGCAAATTGTCGAGCTTCAGGGATTTCACATTCAGGTCAATGGAATCGTTTGAGATGGGCTGGGTTCGGTCCAGTTTGGCGGTTAATTGAAAGCTGTCGAACTTTTCATCCTGATCTGAACTGAAATTCATCACCGCCGGCTTTCCATACACCCTCTGGTTGTCTGAAAAATCATTCAACTCACCCGCAATTTTTGTGTCCAGCAAATCCAATGAAAGCTTGGCATGCCGAATCAAGAAGTCTGGAAAAGGAACCTGCTCCCTGAACTTTATGAACACTCCCTTGCCTCTTACATATTCTTTTTCTTCTTCAGCAGGTTTTGTATCGGACCCTTTGTTCAAATAAGGGCTGACCATCGCGTAATACTTCCAGAACATATCGATCTTTTCCTTGACCTTGGGGCCCAGTATAGAAGCCAGAATATTGGAGCCGCCTTTTAGATCCAGAGAGTATTTTTTCTTCAGCCGCTCAAAATCTTTTTGCGGCATGTCTTTCAATTCGGCGATCAATTGTTGGGCTCGCTTCGTGTCCGCCTGCATCTCCTTTTTGAGATTCTTAACTTTTTCAAGGTTACCCTGAATGGTCTCCTGAACGGCTTTCAAATCCTGCACGGCGGTGGCAATGCCCGCAATGTCGGAACCTTTGGTTTTGCTCTTGAGCGCCTCAATCTTTTTCTGCACGTCCTCCAGAGCCTTCGGGCTAAGCTCGGTTTCCAACTTGTTCTCCCATTTATCCTTCAACGCCTCGATCTCCTGTTTGGCTTTCTCAACCGCTTGCAGGGTTTCCAGGTTCTCGGATTTTAAAATTTCTTCAGGAGACTTTGAACTCAGAATATCTCCAAAACCGAAGGGGTCTTTGGCACTCTCCTTTTTAACGGGAGCGTCGCCATCTTCGTCCTTTCCGGGAGGCCGGTAAGCTTTGGCGGGGGATTCTCTTTTCTGGTTCAGGCGGATCGATTCCACCGACATCTCATCGATCACCACTTTTCTTGAAATCATCTTTCCCGCGTCAACGCTGAAGGCGACGGAGCCTATTTCAACCATGTTCTCCATGAGATTGTCGGCATTGGCGACGGCCAGATTTTTCAACCCGGCGGATTGCGTTAAAAGAGAGGTGCCGACGGATTGCACTTCAATTTGCGTTTGCAGGGCTTTTGATCCTTCCTGTTCCAATCCCTTTTTGATCAATCCATCCAGATAAAACGACACAAACCCCCATATGAGGAGAAAGAGAACGGTAAAAACAGCCAAACCCTGCCAGCGAAAAATTTTCATCCTCGTCCCCCGGTGATTGTTTGATAAACTCGTAATATCTTCATCGACTTAAAAATGGGGAATTTTTCCATATAGATTTGAAGCTTCTCCCGGTATTTTTCGATGAATAGGTTGAACATAAAAAACAGCGGAAACGCTAGCACGATGGAAACGACAAGGCTTCCCATGACTATGGTGTTGTTGAGTTTGGCCACCAACGCGATGGGACAGCTGAACACACTTTCCCAAATACCCGTAAGGGAGTCTGCTTTTAAAATTGTGTAACCCAGGTCATGAAATACCGGATCTAAAATATAAGCAATGCCGGAGAACAGGGCAAAACTTAAAATCATGATCCCTAAGTTCATGTTGATGATAAACGCCAGAAATAACAGGACCAGGTTGTGCAGGCTGACTGCGGGCGTGAGCCCCATAATGGCCCCGAAGGCCACGCCCAAGCTGAGCTGCCAGGGTTTGGCGTTTGAGTTTAGCGCTTTAAAAACTTTGAAAATTTGACTGATCATGGCGCGGCCTTTGGTTGGATTATCCGGTGATAAAATCAGTTTGCATCTCAAGCTCCCAGATGCACAACCGGGCGCAAAGATGATTGTCAGCTTAACATGCTCCTAAAAAAAGTTTGACTAAATTTGATGAAAAATTATATTTCGAAACACACTTTTATCCAGCGTTGCCGGCTTATAAAGAGCATCGTTTTTTTATTTTTAACCCTGCTGTTGATTGCCGGTTGCAGCAAGACCCGGATCGTCTACAAATTTTCCGATTGGTTTCTGCTCGAGAGAGTGGACCATTATTTTCAAACCACTCCTTCCCAGGAAGTTTTTCTTGAAGAAAAACTGGAAAAATTACTTGCATGGCACCAAACCCACGAGTTGCCGGAAATAATCATCACACTCACTCAATTCCATAAGCGCTATCAGGATGGCCTCGATCCTGCTGACCTCGACTGGTTGTCGGACGATCACCGAAGTTATTTCAAACGCTTTTTCCTCAAAGCCGTTCCAGACTTTTCCCCTTTTCTAGCATCTTTGGATGACAATCAAATCCAGCATTTCAAAACCCAGCTGGGAAAAAAGAATGACTTTTTAATCAAACAAATCAATATGACCGATGAAGAACTTGCGACAGATACCCGAAAATGGTTTATTGAGTTGCTGGAAGAATGGTTTGGCGATATCCATGAGGAACAGAGGAAGCGCATTCACGCCTGGCTCACGGTGGACAGAGAATGGATTGTCAGCAAACTTGAAAGCCGACGCAAATTCCAAAAGGACATGGTCGCGTTATTGCTGGCACATAAAACGGAAAAGGAAATCGAAACACAAATGACGGTGTGGATTGAAAAACCTGAATCCCGATGGACACCGGAGTTCAAGGATCGAATAGACCAGAGAATGGCCTTCTGGAAAGAACTCCTGCTCAAAGTCGATGCCCTGTTAACCCCAACCCAAAGAAACCGGGCTTTGGGAAGAATTCAGGACTACATAGACGATTTTAAAACCCTCGTAATTTAAAAAGGCGTTGTTCTATGGGAGATGAAATTTCCCGCTCGGATTTTTCCAGCGAGGATTTTAAAGAATTCAGGCAGAGGCTGAAAAACGAAACCCGCATCCTCATGGGCTGGTTTGAAAATAATGACTTTGAAACCACCGATGGCAAATGCGGCTTTGAGCTGGAGGCCTGGCTGGTGGATAAAAATTTCCGCCCCCAGCCGGTGAATGAAGCTTTTTTAGAGAGTGTCGACGACCCTCTGGTCGTCCCCGAACTATCCAAATTTAATTTTGAAATCAACAGCATCCCCCGTCAAATTGCAGGTAATCTATTAAGCCATTTGGAATCTGAACTCACCCGGAACTGGGAAAAATGCGTGTCGCACGCTGAAGGTCTTGACGCTCAAATTCTGGCCATTGGAATTTTACCCACGATTAAAAACAAAATGTTGACCCTCGAAAACATGTCTTCCCTGAAGCGTTATTTCGCCCTGAACAATCAAGTCATCCGGTTACGGCAAGGCAAACCGCTGGAACTTAAAATTGAAGGTAAAGATTTTCTCAATGTCAAACATCAGGACGTCATGCTGGAAGCGGTCGCGACTTCCCTGCAAATTCATTGTCAGGTGAACGTTGAAAATGCGGTCCGGCATTATAATCTTTCGCAAATTCTGTCCGCCCCCATGGCGGCTGTGGCGGCGAATTCCCCCTACCTGTTTGGCAAAGACCTGTGGGATGAAACCAGAATACCGGCCTTTGAACAATCGGTCGCGGTGGCAAGTTTTCCCGACAGTCAGGGGCGAACCGTCGGACGGGTCGGTTTCGGCACGGGTTATGCCCGAAAAACCCTGTTGGAACCGTTTCTGGAAAATCTGGATGGGTTCCCGGTTTTATTACCCATGGTCCTGGATGACGATCCCTCGTGGTTGAGTCATCTCAGGCTCCAGAACGGAACCATCTGGCGATGGACACGCCCCCTGATCGGTTTGACCAAAGGCGGAAGGCCGCATATCCGGCTGGAGCATCGGGTACCGTCAGCAGGCCCCAGCATTAAAGACACCATCGCTAATATCGCTTTTTTTCTCGGTATGATGGCGTATTATGGGAAAAGGAAAACTCCTCTGGAAAGCGAAATACCTTTCAGCGACGCGAAAGAAAATTTTTATCGTGCCGCAAAACAGGGTTTACAGGCAAACGTCAAATGGACGAGCGGAAAGTCCATCTCATTGCTCGATCTATTAGAGCAGTCTCTTCTACCGAACGCCATAAAGGGCTTGCAAGAGGAAGGTCTGCTCGCCCAGGACATTGACCATTATCTGGGCGACGTGATCGGCAACCGGATCAAAACCAGGCAAAATGGCGCCGTCTGGCAGAGGGCGTATATCGCAAAACACGGGTTGGATTTCCAGAAAATGACCCACGCTTATTTTGAAAACCAGAAACGGAATCTACCCGTTTATAAATGGACTCATTAAAGAATGAAGTTAATCATATTTGAATCCGTACCCTCTGGTTTTTTGGACCTCCTTCCCAATGAGTTGTTCAAAGTCCTTCCCGGCCCTTCATTGATTCGCTTTCAGGGTGAAGAAGACGCCCCGCTTTTTCTGGCGACGCTCCTGCATGGAAATGAACCAACGGGAATTCAGGCCATCCAGAAATTGATTAAAAAATATCAATCGGAAGGGAAAAGCCTTCCAAGACGGCTTGATGTTTTTGTGGGCAACGTGGAAGCGGCGAAATCAAACGAAAGAAGGTTTTCCGATCAACCGGATTTCAATCGGGTGTGGAACGGAGGAAGCCTGCCAGAGCATAATCTTGCGCGGGAAGTCAAAGCCTTCGTTAAAAAATCAGGCACGTTCGCCTCTGTCGACATTCACAACACCTCCGGGAAAAATCCGCATTATTCCTGCGTCAACCGGCTGGAGGCTCCGTTTGTCAATCTGGCCCATTTATTCAGCCAGACATTGGTGTACTTCACCCGCCCCAAGGAAGTGCTGTCCAACGCCATGTCTGAGTTCTGTCCCTCCATCACCATTGAGTCCGGTCAGCCGGGGGACGCCTACGGGGTCCAGCACGTTTATGAGTTTCTGGAAAAATGTTTGCACTTGAAGCAGGTTCCGCCGAACTGGAACGGTAAAGAGGATCTTTATGTTTACCACACCATTGCCAGAATTCTTGTCCCCCCCGACAGCCGGATAGGGTTTGACGAAGACTCCCGCGACAAGGATTTTTGCTTTATCAGCGATATCGACCAGCAAAATTTTTCTGAACTTCCGGCAAATTCCCTGATCGGTTGGCGGTACAATCCAGCCATGAAATTGTCCGTGATTGATGAAGAAGACAAAGAAGTGGAAGCGAGGTTCATTGAATACCAGGACACGGAAATCAGACTAAAGCGGGCCGTCGTGCCTTCCATGTTCAGTACCAATACGCGAATTGTACACCAGGACTGCCTGGGATACCTGATGGAACGTTTCGTGTTCGACCCTCCGCCGTCCTGACATTCCCCATTCAAAATAAATATTTTATTTTCCCGACTGCAAACGCTTAAGCGATCGGTCCAGATTGGCGTGGCGCCCAAAAATAACGATGACGTCCCCCGTTTCAAAACGAAAATCGGGCGCGGGGTCCGCTTGCAGTTTGTCATTACGAACCACGGCGATCAGCTTCGCGTCTAAATCCTTATTCCATTCAAGTTCCTGAATGGACTTATTATGACACCAGGAATCTTCAAGAACGTGAAAGGATTCTGTCAAACTCGCGGTCAGATAAGTGGAAAACTTTTTCATGCTCGCCATGTCCAGGGACAATCCTCGAAACATGCTGTAACCCTCCAGCCTCGCCAGTTCCACCTGCTGTTCGATGACGTTGTTTGCGATATGGTATTCCCTGAGGACCCTGGAGAAAATTTCAATAGACGTTTCAAATTCTTCGGGAATCACCTGATTGGCGCCGGCTTCGTTTAATGCATCCACCTGTTTGGCGTACCGAACCCGCACTAGAATATAAACTTCCGGATTCAACTGGCGGGCCAGACGCACGGCCTGCTCGGCTGCGATATGGTCGGACGTGGCAAAAACCATCATCTTCGCCTGTTGTATTCCCGCCCGCAATAAAATATCGCGATGAGTGGAGTCTCCATATAATGCCGTGACGCCCTCGCTCAAAGCCTGCTTGATTCTTTCTCCATCCAGTTCAATAACAATAAAAGGAGTGCGCGTTTCCTTGAGCACCCTGGAAAGGTTCCGGCCCACCATACCAAAACCGGCAATGATCACATGCCCGGATAGTTTTTCCTGCGGGTCGGTTTCCGGTTCCTCGGGCACCGCCGCCCCGACTAAAGCATGAAGTTTCATTGAAAGCCCGACTGAGAACTGAATCAACAATGGCGCGATCAACATGCTGAGAATGGAAACGATCAAAAACGATTGATAATGACCCGGCAAAAACAAATCCTTTTCCAGAGCCAGGCTGGCAAGAAGTAAAGAAAACTCCCCCACCTGCGCCAATCGAACGCCGACAATGAATGAAACCCGGAAGGTATTTTTTAACAGGAGACAAGCCAGCAAACCCAAAAAGGCTTTCAGCCCGATCACCGCGCCCGCCAACCCCAGATACCAGAAAACAGAATCATAAAATATATCCACCTGCAGAAGCATGCCCACGGATATAAAAAAGACACTGCCGAAATAATCTTTTAAAGGCAGAATATCCAGAATGATCTGGTAGCTGTATTCGGATTCAGAAATGATGATGCCCGCGATAAAAGCCCCCATCGCCAGAGATAATCCCAATGATTCCGACACCCAGCCCGTCCCCAGGATGATCAGAATAACAAACAGCGTGAGATGCTCTTTACTGCCCATTCGGGCAATGGCCTGCAATGACCGGGGAACGATCATCCGGGCAAGAAAAAAAATCGCCGCCACAGCGGTGATTGATTTCAAAGAGGCCACTCCAAAATCCACAGGAGACAATTGCCCCGATTGCGATAACAATGGAATGATGAGCATCATGGGAACCACGCAGATATCCTGAAACAGCAGCGTCCCGATGCAAAGCCTGCCGTGTCCGGTATCTATTTCCGCCCGGTCGGTTATCATTTTCAGCACAATCGCGGTGCTGCTGAGAGGAATCAGCAATCCAAACAACAGGCCCTGATTCATGGGATAACCCAATGCATCAATAATGAAAAAAACCAACACCCCCGTTAATCCCATTTGAAGAAAACCGACACCGAGAATCACCTTTAAATCTTTCAGCATGCGTTGCAGCGAAAATTCCAGGCCGATGACAAAAAGCAGTAAAATCACCCCAATCTCCGCTAACTGTTTGATCTCCTCCGAGTCTCCGATCATGTGGAGGCCATACGGGCCTATGATGACTCCCGCCAATAAAAATCCCATCACCGAAGGAATCTTGATCTTATGAAAAATAATATTGATCGGCAGGGAAACCAGCAAAAGAATGGCGAGGTCTTTGATTAGATGGTGCATAGCGTTGAACCTGGTTAAATTGTGGTCACAAAACCAATTGGGTGACAGCAAATTGTACCGTATAAACACGAATGTACGGCGAACGAATCCAGACTATTTCCCCCTATTCATCCCCTTGAGGTGCCTCATTGCCCTTGTTTTGTGGCTTTGCTATTGACAAAACCGGTTTGAAGAACAAGATTTTTAGTGGAGGGTGTTTCGTATTTTTGAATTACCTTTCCGAATGAACCTCAAACTTTTGGATTTTATATGGAGGATCTTTAGCGTGAATGAATTAGATACCCCAAAAAGCGTAGGGATGGAGTGGTTAGAATTTGGCTCTGATGTGAACGCAATGGCCATCGTTGCGGCTGTCGCGGTGATTGGGTTGGGCATTTTCTTCTTTACACGAAAAAACATTGAATGATCGTAGAAGTCTTTGTGGAACCCTTGACTTTTGGGCCACCCAAAAGGGTGGCCCTTCATTTTATCCAGGATAATTTTAAGGGTATGCCATGCCCGCATTGATTGGACGGATAATTACACTCGTCGATATTTGAGGAGAGGTATGCATAAACTGAAACTTGCGGCAATACTTTCCCTGTTCTTAATAATATTTTCCTTTAACGGCAAATCCTGGGCACAACCGGCAACAGGAACTGATAATCAAACAGGGATATCCCCTCAAACCGCGGCGAATTATATTCACTCGGTCATCGAAGCGGGTCGAACGATCTATTCGGAAGTCATTGTCGAGCGCTTGGGCGTGACCATTGATCTGAAGGCAACTGAGAACTGGCAGGAACAAAACACCCTCCCTCTGCCAGCGCAATTTTTACTATTATCGTCAAACACTTCCAATGCCAGAGACATGGGCATGAAATATCGTCTGATGAGCTTGTGGCCCATCAACCCAAAGAACGGTCCCAAGACCAAATTTGAAAAAATCGGATTAGAAAATATCCTGAAATCGCCCGAAAAACCATTTACAAAGATCGTTACTATTCGGGGGAAACCGTATTTCAAAGCCATTTATCCCGACCGAGCCGTCACCAAGGCTTGCATCAACTGTCACAACCATCACCCCAAAAGCCCCAAAAAAGATTTTAAGATGGAGGATGTCATGGGTGGAATTTCCATCGAACTGCCGCTAAACAGCAATAACGTCGAAGGTGAGGATTATCGAATTCCCGCCGAGGTGGTCGCCGACTACATCCATTCTGTCCTGGAATCGGACCGGCAGGTTTATTCAAAACATGTGGTGAATCGCCTGCAGGAAAATAATATCGTTTACGCTTCCGAAAACTGGTGGGAAGACAACGCCTTACTCCTGCCGGCGCAATTCCTGTTAAACGCTTCCGATCTGATCCTCAACAAAAATATCGACCTGGATTTCAAACTGATCAGTTCCTGGCCGGTCAACAATCACAACGGCCCCGCCAACGAGTTTGAACGAAAAGGACTGAAAGACATCGTCCGTCATCCTGTTCGCCCTTACATTGAATACCGAAACATCGGCGGGAAAAAATATTTCCAGGCCATTTACCCGGATTTCGCAGTGAGCCCCGCCTGCGTGACCTGCCACAACAACCACCCCAACAGCCCCAGGCGGGACTTCAAGTTAAACGATGTCATGGGTGGTATTGTCATGACCCTGCCGCTTGAGTGAGTTCAACTCCAGAGAACCGGCAATGAGATTCTATTCAAAATAGGCGGCGCCGCAGTTTTCCATTTCCCGGATTTCCACCCGTTTGACTTTCACGGTTTCGGAGCCGATATCGGCTTTCAATTCTTGAAACACCCAGTAGGCGATGTTTTCGGCGGAAGGATTTTTCTGGTCAAAAGGCGGGATTTCGTTGATATTCTGGTAATCGAGTTTCGACAGGATGGATTCCACCTTTTTCTTGAGCACCACAAAATCAATGCCCACGCCCATGGCATCCAACTCCTTTGACTCCACAAGCACCGTCGCGCCCCAGTTATGGCCGTGCAGGTTTTCGTATTCCCCGTCATACCCGCGCAACTGATGGGCGGCGGAAAATGTCGTGTTTATTTTGACTTCGTACATAATGACTCTTTAATGTTAATGGTTTGATACATTTCAATCCAACACGGCGTGGATGCAATCAACCGCGGTGTCGATCATCGTTTCTATTTCCTCAATGGATATCACCAGCGGTGGAATAAAATATATCACATTCCCTAAAGGACGCAGGAGGACCCCGCGCTTGAGTCCTTCCTGGTAAATTTTGTAGCCCACCCGGTCTTCGACGGGAAAAGCTTCTTTGGTTTCTTTATCTTTCACCAGCTCTGCCGCCGCGATCATTCCCGTTTGCCGAAACTCCCCCACCCAGTTTATTCCCTTGAGACGTTTTCCGCAGGCTTCCATAGTCCGAATCTTGGGCTGCAAACTTTCCAGGAAATTATTTTCCGTCAGCATCGCCAGGGATTCATTCGCCACGGCGCAAGCCAGAGGATTGGCGGAATAACTGTGGCTGTGAATGAAAAATTTCATGGCGGCAAAATCATCATAAAAGGCCGAATATATTTCATCTTCCGTGAGCGTCACAGCCAGCGGCAGGTAGCCGGAGGTGATCCCTTTGGAGAGACATAAAAAGGTCGGGTTCAATTCATGTTCGCCGCAGACAAAGAGCGAACCCGTGCGTCCGAACCCAACGGCGATTTCATCGTAAATCGTATGAATGTTGTGCGACCCGCACGCGGACTGAAGTTTTTTCAAGTACAGGGGCGGATACATCTTCATGCCTGCCGCTCCCTGCACCAGCGGTTCCAGGATGACTCCGGCAAGAGATTCCCCATGATCCGCCAACGTTTTCTGCATGGGCTCAAAACATTCCGCTTCACAGGTTTCAGGTTTCATTCCGTAAGGACAGCGATAGCAGTCGGGGCCTGCCACTTCAATATTAGACATGAGAACTTCATCAAAATTTTCCCGGAACATATCGATTCCGCATAGCGACAAAGCCCCCAGAGTCTCTCCATGATACCCGCCCTTGAGATAAGCGAATTTGCGTTTGTTCGTGTATCCCGTTTGCCGCCAATATTGCAGGCTCATTTTGACCGCGACTTCCACCGCGGTGGAGCCATTGTCGGAAAAAAATACTTTTTGCAAATTATCCGGCGACAATTCCACCAACCGGTCGGCCAGGTCGATGGCGGGTTTATGGGTGATTCCGGCGAACATGACATGGGCGACCTTGTCCAGTTGAGCTTTCAAGGCTGAATTGAGGCGAGGATGATTGTGCCCGAACAGGTTCACCCACCAGGAGGAAATCACGTCCAGGTATTGCTTGCCGTCTGAGTCAAAGAGATAAACACCTTCTCCCCGCTCAATCAAAAGCGGTGGAAGCGTTTCGTGATCCTTCATCTGCGTGCAGGGATGCCACACGGAATGAAAATCTTTGACCAAATCCAGTTTTTGATTTATTTTTCGCATCCTTTTACAGTTGATAGCGGCTGGGTGAAAATTCCGCAACTTCCTCTTTCAATGTTTCCAGGATGATTCCGGTCACATAGTCCGCCTGATTGGGGGTCTGTAAAATTCCGTTTCGATAATGTCCGGTGGAGTAATACAAATTCCGGTAACGAACGCTTTTACCCATGATCGGCATCAAATCCTCCGCCGCCGGGCGCAGGCCGGTCCACGACTCAATCAACGGAGCCTCTTTTAAGCATGGAAGAATCGCCGCCGCCCGATCGATCAAACTTTGAATGACCGTTTCTTCCACGGAGGGGTCGAACCCCCGGTCTTCCATCGTGGAGCCAATGACAAAACCGTGTCCGCCGCGCCAGGGGGCAATGTAAGTCAACTGCCCATGCACGGTGTATTCCAATAAATCGTCCACCACCTGAACCCGGCACATCTGCCCTTTGATCGGTTTCATGGGCAGTGAGACACCGAGTATTTCCCCCAGTTGCCCAGACCAACTCCCCGAAGCCAATACGAATTTTTTTCCTTTGATGTCTCCAGAATCAGTCACCGCAGACTCAAGGCCCGACTCATCCCGGATAAAACCCGTGACATTTTTCTCAAACACGGTGACCCCCAAGGCGCGCATGGCCAGGGACAAAGAATCGTGCAACTGCCGATTGTTGACCTGCCCCTCCCCCACCCACAAAACCTCACCGCAATCCTGGGAAAGATAAGGCGCTTTCTCCTTAACTTTGGCGGGAGTCCAAACCTCATGAGGAATTTTTTCCTGCCCGAAAAAAAGTTTCTGGTCTTCCCAGCCATCGCCATAAAAAGCCGAAGGCATGAGAGACCCCTGCATGGAAAAGAAAACCGGGACATCACTCACGCCCGCCAGTTCTGCAATAAAACCGGGATATTTTTCCAGCGATTCCCGACAAAAACCAAAAAAGCGATCGGCACGATCGCACTCTCCAAAAGGGGCCAGCATTCCAGCCGCCGCCCTCGACGCCATCAGAGAATTCATGGGATCTCCCAAAACCGCTATTTTCAAGTCCTGGCGAACTCTCTTCAAACGAAACGCAAGGCTCAACCCAATGACACCCGCGCCTATCACGACAATATCAAATTCGTCATTTTCCATGGATAAATATCAACCCGTATCTATGCCCCTGTGAGTTTTCATTAGTTTATGCCTTCTCCGAAAACCACAAAAAAACATAATTCATTGTTTTAAAACAACTTATATCCTGCACAACCGAATCTCCCCGACTTCGGTTTGGCAAAATAAGATCCTTCCCCTTCCAGGCTATCCTGAGCTTGCTCCAGCAAATGGGATTGTGCTATTTTAAACCCAAGGCAAGGAATAAAACCAATGGAATAAATGCCGTTTTGGCCAAATAATTCCATCTTCATAAAGGCACCTCATGAATGACAAAGTAGACAGCGCCCCGTCAACGGACCGGTCAAAAGCCGAAAGCCGGGTCAATCCACTTCTGGATCACCTGAATGTTGACGGAGTCGAGTTGGACAAAAGCAAGATACGCGACCTGTTTGTTCAGCTTTGGGAATTCGAGAATGCGGACAATCTCTCCCCGGAAAACCAGTATTTGACGACGGTCGGTCTCTTCATTTACACCTGCCATAATATTCTGGACGATTATAATATTCGCATGGACCGCATCCGGCAAGCCATCGTTCAGGCTTTTGAGCAATGGAAAAAACCGGAACTCGATAAAATGATCGCCGAGGAGCGGGCCTCGGATGACCCCTTCAAAGCTTTTGTCGATAGCAACCTCCCAAAAGTGGATGAAATCTACACCTGGGAAAACTTTCGCCTGGATCACCAGAATACGGACGAGAAGCAATGGTCCTATAAAATGGAAAAATGCTGGTTCAAGGATTTTTTTGTTCGCTTTGGGCGGGTGGACTATATCGAAACCGCCTGCATGTTCGACCAGATCCCCTGGAACGCGCGCAAGGATTATGTGGACTTGAAACTCAACAATATGTTCCGTAAATTAGGTAAAGTCTGCAAATTCGACTATAAACCCATCAAGGCCGACAAAAAGGATTCCTGAAAAACCCGGAGCCATTATAAAAATCATCCTTTCTCACACCTCCTCAGGCGCAGGCAAAAAATCAAACGAATAGCTTACTATATCAGTTCCCACGGCTATGGGCACGCCGCCCGGTCCACTGTTATCCTGGAAAGACTCATCCAGAGATTCCAGGTCCATATAAAATCGGAAATCCCCGATTCCTATTTCCGCCTGTATTTGACTGGCGGCTATTCCCCCATTCACACCCAGGTGGATACCGGTTGCGTGCAGGAAAACTTCATTCAAGTCAATATTGAAAAAACGTTTCAAAAGCTGGAACAGTTTTTAAGCTTTCAGGATAAACGGATTGCAGAGGAAACCCGGTGGTTGCAGGAAAATAAGATCGACCTCATCCTCTCGGATGCTTCCAGCCTGCCTCTCAAAGCGGGCAAGGCGCTTGGCATTCCGTCTATTTTAATCTGCAATTTCACCTGGCACGATATCTACAGCCATTTCCCCGGCGCGCAAAAATGGCGGGGATCGCTGGACACGCTCGAAGAAGAATACGCCCAGGCCACCCTGCAGATCCTCCCTCAATGTCATATCGTCAATGACATCATTGAAAATACTGAGGAGGTGGGGTTCATTGCCCGAAAAGGAAAAAATATTAAAAACCGTTTGGAACAGGTTCAAGGGATCGCCCTCAAGGATAAAACCGTCGTCTTTATCTACTTAGGTGACATGGGAGCGCAGTCGGTTGAATGGGAAAATTTAAAAAAACTGAAAGATTTTATTTTTATTACGCGGGACCCGCTTCCAAAAGACCTGCCAAATTTATTTGTGCTCGATGACGAATTTCTGTATCAGGATTTGATCGCAAGTTCGGACATCGTTTTCACCAAGGCAGGATATTCCACGTTAGCCACGGCGTTTGCGCACGGAAAACCGGTGCTCTCCTGCTCACGGGAACATTTCAGCGAGTTTGCGGTGATGCGGGATTTTATGCACCAAAAACAGGTGGGGTGGGTCATGGATTCTGAAAAGTTCTTTACCTGCGACTGGGAGGAAGATATCCGAAAAGTGCAAAAATTATCCATTGAAGGGAAAACGCTTTTAAACGGTGAGGACGCGGTTGAGAAGATCCTTACTCGCTTTTTAGAAGAAAAAAACTTTTCATGAAACCGGACATCACCCTCATCATCACCAACTGGAATGGCCGGGAACTCCTGCTGGAGTGCCTGCCCTCGGTTCTGGCCGCCGTGAAGTTCGACCGTGCCCATTCCTATGAAGTGATGGTCATCGACGATTGCAGTCACGATGACAGCCTGGACATTCTCGCAAAAGAATTCCCTGAAGTGAGACGGGAAAAAACGCCACGTAATCTCGGGTTTCAAGGGGCCAACAATTACGCGGTCGAGCTTTCCCAATCATCCATCGTCATGCCTATGAATAACGACATCAAGCTGGATGAAAAAGCGCTCCAGCATCTGGCCCGACATTTTGACCAGGGCGACGTGTTCGCGGTGAGTGGAAAATTTTTCAGCTTCGACCAAACCACTTTTCTGTACGGCAACCGCGGCGGTTATTTCCGAAACGGCCATTTTTATCTTTACGAAAAAAATCCCGACGCCACCTGTCAGACGCTGTTTGCCTGCGGTGGCGCCTTCATGGTGGACCGGAAACGTTATCTCCAACTGGGCGGTTTCGACACGCTCTACCACCCCCTCTATTATGAAGAGATTGATTTGTCGTATCGAGCGTTAAAACGGGGATGGCAGGTGGTTTACGAACCTTTGTCCATCGCTTATCACAAAGTCCAGGCCACCATCACTCGTCAGGAAAAACGCCGGCAAATCGGTTTGATCTCCGCACGTAACAATTATCTGTTTGTCTGGAAAAATATTCTGGACGGTCAGATGACCCGGGAATTTTTGCTGTACATTCCGCTCTTTTTGCTTCGCGACCTGTTCCGGCTCAAATCCCGTTTCTGGATCGCCTTTTACATGGCTCTGAAACGATTGCCACTGGCTTTGGCCGGCAGAAAAAAAGAACACGCCGCTGTCCGTTTTTCCGACAAGGAAACTCTGGAGAAAATCAATGTCAATCGCACGAATCCACTTTGATCGCAAATGACCAGAATCGCTATCCTCTGTAAAGCGGGCTTCTCCCAGGGAATGGGGCATGTGTTCAGGCAGGTTCGCCTGGGCAGGCTCCTCAGAAGCCGGGGCATGGACATCGAATTTTTCGTCCCCGATCATCAGCCCTCGATTGAACTTTTGCAAAGAGAAAATTTTTCTCCGAACATTACCGACAAAGAGGACTCTCTGCCGGTGAAAATGGACCTCGTTTTTGACCTGGCTCTTCTGGATATTCAGGACACCCAAAAGGTTTTTATTCACGCTCTCCGCGACCGGGCAAAAAAAATAATGAGCTTTGAAGATCTTGGAGAAGGCAGGAATTTCGTGGACCTATTGGTCGATTGCAATCTTGAACCCGAACAAGCGCAATATTTAAACCCGAAGGTAAAAGCTCTTTTCGGTTTGCCTTATTCCGTACTGGCAGAAGAATTCCAGCACTATCATCAGCAAAAGAAAATATTTTCCGAGAATCTGACATCCCTCATTGTCACGATGGGCGGAACCGACCCGAATAACCTGACATCACGCCTGGCGCAGTGTTTTCTGCAATCCACAAAGAACACAGCGGTCACCTTCGTTGCGGGACCGGGGTTTAAAGAAACGCAAGCTCTCATTCAACTCACGTCTTCGAGGGATTCCTTTCGGGTTTTGCAAAAGCCCGACAACATGGCGGAACTTTTATTCAATCATCAGGCGGTTTGTTGCTCCGGCGGAGTCACTCTGCACGAAGCGATGGCCGTCGGCACACCCGCTTTCGTTATCAACCAGGTCATTGCCCAGCAGAAAAAAACCCGCCCTCTGGAGAAACAGGGCGCGGCCATCGACCTCGGTCTGGCTAAAGATTTCGACCCTGATAAAATTTCACGTATCTGGGAGTTGACTCAAACTCAATTGGAAAGTATGAGCGGGAAAGCCAGGGAACTGGTGGACGGCAAGGGAATCGTCCGGGTGGCGGATGAAATTTTTGCGCTGGTGTCAAACTGAATTCAACCCCATCAATAATTTTGAATCAATTGAGTCACCTCTTTGACGACCCGATTGATTTGACGATCTTTCAAGCCTATTTTCCTGAGCCGGTCCGGGTGATTGGAAATTTCACGGCACAACACCACATTTTGTTTCAATAGTTGATTCTTCTGATGTTTGGTGAGCGAGGTCAGGCAAGTGATGGGGTGTATCTCCTCCCGCTCAATCTGATTTTTCAAACTGTTTCCTTCAGGAAAATCCCAACTCAGTAATTTCAGGTTCACGCAAGTTCCATATTTGACAGCATCGGATGTGAATTTGGTGTTGGTCACCAACCAGAATTCATGATCGTATTGATCGGGAGCATTGTTTTGCAGATCGAGCGACCGGGCATAAACATAAAGAGGCACCTTGACATCGCACTTGATCCCTTCGCGATTGTGATATTTGCATTCCACCAGACGCCTGAGCCTGCCCTTTTTTGCGATCACATCAACTTCATGGGTGACGCAGGCGCCCTCTAATATAACTCCGACTTCGGTTTGATAACCCTGTTTTTCAAGCAGGGCGCCAATAAATTTCTCGAAGGGATAACCGCTCGGCCCCAGACTCATCACAGCCCGTTTCAGGATGTAACGGGCGGCTAAATAGCGTGCTTCTTTTCGCAACAACTGAAACGCCATCTGATGCAGTTTCCGGCTGGTCACTCCACGACCGGACTGCCTGCGCATTCTGTCAATCACATGTCGAACGAGTTTTGCCGAAGCGCCGGTCATGAGGAGGGACCGTTCGAGTTTTTCAGTGGAAAAAACTTCTATTTCACCCGACGCTTTTCTGACGAGGATGGAGTCTTTACTTTTATTCGGGGAGGCACTCATTCGAAATCAGGTTATTCTTTAAAAAAAAGAGCGACGATATGCCACGCAAAGGATATGCCTGCGATGATGACACCGATGATCAGTAAGGAAAAATTCAGCTTCAACCGTTTGATGTCTTCCTTGGACTCAGGTTTTTCTTCTTTTTCCATGGAGTGTTCTCTTGAAGGCCGGGTGGCGGGTTAATTTACCGCATCGAGAAAAAGCACTTTGTAGGCCGACACCGCTTTTTTTACGCCTTTGGTGATCGCGCGCACCGACAGAGTCGCTCCGGTAATAGAGTGGATATCTCTGAAATCGGATTGAGCATCCATGCCAAAAAACTGACTCATGAATGAAGGAAAACGCACCTCCCATCCGCGAGGCTCCCGATAAACCAGAACCTCCACATCCCGCACCGTCCCGTCCACGTTGATCACGGTCATGAACGTGATGGGAAACGACTTGCCGATGATATGGTCGATCAACATATAACCCGTGGGTTTGCCGGATTTTTTCCCCACATAAAAATTGAAACGGTTTTCTGAAATTTCCACTAATGAAATTTTTTCGATGGCTTTCTGTTGATCCTCGGAAAGCCACTTGCGCTCCTTATCTATTGAGTCCGCTCCCGGAAAGGCCTTACTCAAAGCCTCTTTTTTGGTGAGATACACTTGCAGATCAAATTTTTTCTCCTCATCCGGGAAAGACTTGGAGGGAAAAATAAGGCCTGCCCCTAATAAAAACCCTAAAAGGATCGCGGGGAAAAACAAAAAACCGTCACATCGTCTAATGAAGCTCGAAAGAAATTTTGTCATGAGTTTATTTACAAAAGGATAAAACCTGTTTCACACGGGCATGTTTTATCATTATAGAGCCATTTTATGCGGAAAGAAAAAAATCCTGACGCTCTGAATCCCTTGGAGGAGGGGTGAAAATTCAGAGCGCCAGGATAGGATGGCAATAAGATGCCATTTAGAACCGATCAATACATATAAGCGATCCCTAAATTGACCGTATCCGCCGCTTTGCCGACTTGACCCACGGCAAAATTGGGATTGTCAAAGCGTTGGTGCTTCCAATCGGCTTTGATCGCAACCTGGGGAATGGGCAAATAAGTGATTCCGGCCTGATACACATTAAAATTGACCCCTGCCGTCGTCGGAGTTCCTGTTGGAACGCTATCCTGCGGGCGAATCTTTTCATACATGAACCAGACGACAACGTCATGCGAAGTATTCATCCCCAGCAACTGGGGCACGTGAACACCTGCCTGGACGTTCCAGCCAAAAATATTATCTGCAATGTCTGCCGTACAATTGCCGGCGGCGGAAGCGCAAAAAGCGTTGATCGCCCTGGCGTCGGAGACATCAATGTTGGCGATCGAAGCGTTCATTTCAAACCAATGCAGGCGATATTTCACGTCTCCTTCAAGTAGAAGGATAAACCCACCCTCGTCGATAAAACCCTGAGTGGTGTTGCCGGCGTAAAAGGAAAACCCAAGTTGGAGACCAGGAAGTAACCGAGTCAACTCTACGCGACCCACGGCGGCGAAGTCTTCCGCGACCAGCTCATTTATTTGCTGACGACCGCTTCTTATACCGCTTGACGAGCGAAACCGGCCGCCCTCACCACCGCTACCGCCAGAACCTCCACCGGTCGAAAACCCGGTCGGGCGGATAGATTGAACAGAATTGACAAAATAAACACGGTAGTTCACGCCCTCAACAGGCGTTCCAAAAATACCCGCGCCCGCGCCGGACCAGGTGGTGGGAATGATTTTGCTTTGGAACTCAGGACGTTCAACCGACCAGAAAAGATTGGGCTCGTGAAACTCATTTAACAACCCTACCGGTAATAGCATCACTCCCGCCCGTGCGTTGAATTTCTCGTCAATCAGAAAATCCAGATAAGCCAGTTCGAACTCCAGCTCCTGAGCCGCATGCTCGAAATCGATCTCGGCGTTCAGGTGAATCCAGTCCGCTAAAATAGCATGAACCCCAATGACAAACCGGTGCTGGTCTATTTCAGTGTTGCCGCCATTTTCGTCCAATTTGTTGTTGTAGTGCAATTCGCCATAACCATGAACTTTGACTCGATCGTGTTTGCTCCCCACGGACCCCTTGTCAAACTTAAAGCTTTCAATTTCATCCGCCATGAGATCGACCTGGCGCTGAAGCTGATCGATACTCGCCGCGAAGGCGGGACCACTCCAAATAAGAACAAATAGTGCCAATAACCCTGTTAGCAATATTTTCTTCACCTTTCACTCCTTTCAAATATTAACCAAAAAATAACCAAAACATTTTGTAACTAAAAAAAATCAGCCTTTTACCCTAAAAACTAATTTGAAAATGGTTCTCATTTATAAAAATAAAGGCATTTTTATCAGATTATGGCTTTTTGTCAACTTTATTCTGCCTATTCAACAGTTTCCACCGGGAAGATCAACCCTTAAAACATTAATACATACAAGTTATTTAATATTAAAATTCAATAGGTTATCGAGTATTTGAAGGTGGCTCTGTAATCCAAAACAATTATATATAAAAATCATAATTGACAACTGTTTTCAATTAAAAATAGCAAGGGGGGCGCAACTCCCCCTTGCCCTCCATGTTTCCGAAACCAATGATGCACCATCAGATTTTTTGAAAACATGAAGATGATTTCCATTTGTTCCCTATTGCCTCATAATCAAGAAGCCACGTTGGAATGAATTTGATATCCCTTAAGGTTTTCGATGAAAAAATCGCAAACAATAACCGCGAATTGAACGGGACTGATGGGTTTTCGCACATACTCGAAGACCCCCAGGTTAACGACCTGAACAAATTCATCTACACTGCCTTTTGCCGATAAATACAGGATTTTGTCGTTACAAGCCCTTTTATTTTGACCTAAAAAATGCAGTCCGGTCATATCAGCCAACGTATCGTTGACAATGATCAAATCAAAATCCTCCGTCTCAATGCTTTTATTTGCTTCTTTGCCGGACGTGACGATTTGGACCTGATGGCCAAATCGCCCCAGCATCATCGCGATGGGCAAACGCTCCTTCTTGTCACTATCTATCAACAATATACTTTTTG
This sequence comes from Nitrospinaceae bacterium, assembly GCA_029261655.1. Lineage (GTDB taxonomy): Bacteria > Nitrospinota > Nitrospinia > Nitrospinales > VA-1 > JADFGI01. The sequence goes on from JAJDAY010000031.1 coordinate 23,051, forward strand.
GCAATATATCCATTATTCAACTCCCTGCGCAAATATCGGAAAGACATCTTTTGAAAGCCGAAACACTGCTGGACTTGCTTCGACCGATTGGAATATTATTCTTTTTAGCCATCCGATTGGCGTCCTCCACCATATGATGGGCGATCGTTCCCGTAAAAATGACAATGCCATTGACCCCGCTCAACCGTTGAGCCAGATTAGGAACACGCTGACTGAATACTCTGACGTTGCAACCAAGATCTTTGCCCTTTTTCTCGTAAAAATTTTTCAATCGGTCCAACCCTCCAATAATCGCGATACTCATCAAACCCCCTATTCGTTCATTGCCAGCGGCAAGAAAAGTTTAAGATTCAGCGCTCCTGCTCTTCGTATCCTCCGCCCTTTTAATTTTGATTTTGAAATCTATTATCAATAAAAAAGTAAAAAAATATAAGCTTCGCTATTTCAACATAATACAGGAGACAGGCCTTCAGGAACCAAAGTATCCAAAACCTCTTCAAAGCTACGCATTTTCAGCTTTTCTTCTGAGTGAGACATTTGAATCGTCGCGCCACCCCCGCATTTTCTCATACAGGCAACCCGACAAACCTTAACATTTCCAACCTTAAGTCCTTCCAACTCACGCGCGATTTTTTCAGACGCCCATGCCTTGCACCCTGCCCCCGAACAAACCTTGATATTTCTGGATCTAGATAAGTCTCTCATCACAACCTCAAAGTCTTTTTGATAACGAATCTCAAAACAATATAAGGCAAGCCGATGATTCTGTCAACATTTATTTGCCTTACTCAAAAAAAGTCCATATACCCCATTAAATCAATTATAAGATGAGTTCATGCCGGAATATTTTTTTCTCCCCTCACATATTTTTTCCTCGTTTTTATTTTTTGGTTGATAAATATTTTTAATTAATAATAATGGTTCTCAATTTTAAAAGAGAATCCCAACATATAAATATATCCATGCTTGAAGAAATTGAAATTCTAAAAGGTTTTCTCAGGGAAAGTAAACTTCGGCTCACTCCTCAGCGTCAGACCATCCTTGAAGTTTTTTTAGAGTACGACGGCCATGCGGAGGTGGAAGATTTGTTTCTTATCATTCAGGAAAGGGATCCCACCATCGGCATCGCCACCGTCTATCGGACCATGAACCTTTTGGTGGAGTGCGGGTTGGCCAGGGAAAATGTTCTATCACAAGGTCAAAAATCCTTTGAAAAGCTTTACCACCAGAGTCACCACGACCATCTGATTTGCACCCAGTGCAATAAAATCGTGGAGTTTGAACACCCGTTGATAGAAAAATACCAACTGGAGGTTTGCCGGGCTCACGGGTTCACTTTGAGACAGCATAAGATGGAAATTTACGGCATTTGCATTGACTGCCAAAAATAAAAGGGGAAACGGGTTTCCAGAACCCATTCCCCCTCTTTTTTAAGACTCGACACTCGCCCTCCCCTTTCAATTCTCCGGCAAACAGAGGTAAGGCGGTTTTTATTCGTGCATATGCTCGGTGAGATAATTTTCGATCCCGATGTCTTTGATGCGCTGGAACTGGGTTTCCAGCCAATCGCAACTTTCCTCGGTGTCTTCCAGAATACCGTCCAGGATTTCTTTACTTCCAAAGTCATTTTTACTGATACAAAGAGCAATGTGTTTTTGCAAACGCGCGACATGTTTTGTTTCTATCTCGTATTGGTTTTTCAATTGCGCTTCACAGGTGTCGCCAACCAGGATAGTATCGTACTTCGCCATATCAGGCACACCATCCAAATACAGGATGCGCTCAATCATCATGTCGGCATGCTTCATCTCCCCCATCGACTCTTCCCTGGCATGACTTGCTAATTTGTTATAACCCCAGTCAACCTGCATTTTGTAATGAATATAATAAATATTGATGGCCGTCAGTTCCGCCATTAAAACATCATTGAGAGCTTCGATGACTTGTTTATCCCCCTGCATATCAACCTCCTTCAGATTAAAACCACTATTTGTATTTTGCAGTTAACATTTTGTTTTCAATCCATCCTAGCAGGCGGGATAAAACTCGCAAGCCTTTAATTTGTATACAGTTAAATTTAAATCGCGAAATGAATATCGGTATCAATTGTCAAGCGGCGAGGAAAAAATGAAGATCCTACTTCTGACAGGGAGGCCATAAACCAATACGAATTGAGGTTCAGAAAATATCACGAAAAACCAAACGAAAATCCATATCAGTAAGCGGCGGCCGTTTTTTTCAAAAAAATCTACCTCACCAATAACGCGTTCAGGACAATTTACTTCAAAATTTTTAAAACACGGTTTGCCCATCCAGGCGGGTGAGAACGTCTGGACCGTTGTCGGTGATATGAATGGTGTGCTCGAACTGGGCTGAGTACGATCCATCCTGAGTCACCGCCGTCCATTTGTCCGGCAGGATGCGTAAGTCCGATCCTCCGAGATTTATCATGGGTTCAATGGTAAACACCATACCCTTTGTTATCTTCACCCCTTCGCCTGGGTTGCCAAAATGAAGGATTTGCGGTTCTTCATGAAAGTTTTTGCCAATTCCATGACCGCAAAATTCCCGCACCACCGAATAACCACGGGGTTCGACAAAATTCTGGATGGCATGACCGATATCCCCGGTTTTTCCACCCACACGAATGGCCTCAATTCCCCTTTGCAGAGCTTCCCTGCAAGTCTCCACCAGTTTGCCAGTTTTTGCCCTTGGGGAACCGACAAAAAATGTCCGGCTGGTATCACCATGAAATTCCTTGAAATAGGTGGTGATGTCCAGATTCACAATGTCGCCGTTTCTCAGTTTCCGGTCGGAAGGAATGCCGTGACATATTTCATCGTTGACCGAAGAACAAATACTTTTGGGAAATCCGCGATAGTTCAAGGGGGAAGGTATCGCCCCGTGCGAAACGATATAATCGTGACAGATCGTGTTCAGTTCATCGGTCGTCACCCCCGGCTTCACATAGGGATCGATCATGATCAGAACCTCAGCCGCCAGTCGGCAGGATTCACGCATGACCTCGACTTCTTCATCGGTTTTCAAATTGATCATAAATACCCGAATTCTTTTATATACCGGTCGTTGTCGCGCCAGCGGTTTTTTACTTTTACAAATAGCTTTAGATACACTTTGATGGCAAAACGTTTCTCAATTTCTTTGCGCGCCAGAGACCCCACCTTTTTGAGCATGGCGCCCTTCTCCCCGATCAATATCTTTTTCTGGGAATCTCTTTCGGTGTAGACCGTCGCGTCGATGACCAGAACATCGGACTTACTTTCCTCGACCTGTTCTACCACCACCGCAACCGCGTAGGGAACCTCAAAATGGGTCTGATTGATGATCTTCTCCCGGATGATCTCGGCGATCAGGAAATCTTCAGGACAATCGGTGATCATGGTTTCAGGAAAATATTGCGGTCCTTCGGGTAAATACTTAAGAATTAAGGGTGCGAGAAGATCCAGCCCGTCTTTCTTTAAAGCCGATATCGGAATGATTTCTTCAAATAAAGCCCTTTTGTGCATCTTATCTATCAACCCCAAAAGATCCAGTTTTGGAACCAGGTCGATTTTATTGAGAATCAAAATTTTCGTCGTGGTCACACCCTGCATCGATTGCAGAACGTACTCGTCGTCTTCACTGAATCCCTGGCTCGCGTCGATCAGAAACAGAATCAGATCGACATCTTTGTAGGTGCTGAAACTGGCTTTGACCATGGCCCGGTTCAGCTTAGTGCTCGACTCATGGATGCCCGGCGTGTCCACCAGAACGATCTGGCCACCCGGAAGATGCACGACTCCGGTGATCTTATTGCGGGTGGTTTGCGGCTTGGCGGACATCGCCGCGATTTTCCGCGCCACCAGGCGATTGAGCAGAGTGGACTTCCCGACATTCGGTTTGCCAATAAGACTCGCGTACCCGGATTTAAACGGGGCTTCAGTCTTCGACATGGCTATTCACAGCTGGTATTGTATAATTTCGGGGCATGGATTCTCGAAAATTTCCTTAAAAAATTAAGTTTATCATGAACTCCCTGGGTTTATACCTTCACATTCCCTACTGCCTGCACAAATGCGGCTATTGCGATTTCAATTCCCACAAGATCAACACCGAGGAAATGGACGCTTACGTGACCGCCCTGCTTCGGGAAATGGCCCACTACGCTAAGGGTCCGGCAAAAGACAGGCAAATCGCCACCATTTTCTTAGGCGGAGGCACCCCGACCACCCTGCCGGTTCACTGGCTTGAGGAAATTCTAAAAACCATCCGCGACCGCTTCAACGTGGCCGATGATTGCGAAATCTCCTTTGAGGCCAACCCGGCCACCGTATCACTCGAACCCCTGCAACGAATGCGAACTGCCGGTTATAACCGGATCAGCATTGGAGTGCAATCTTTTCATGAGCCGGAATTGAAATTGCTCGACCGCATCCACAGCGAAGAGGAAATCCACATGACCGTGGAAAAGGCCAGGGAAGCGGGGTTCGACAATTTATCGCTGGATCTGATGTTCGCCCTGCCCGGCCAGACGATGGCAAGCTGGGAGGACAATCTGGCGCAGGCCCTTAGCAAAAATCCCGAACACCTGTCCACCTACAACCTGACCATCGAGCCTGAAACGGCATTTCATACCCTTAAAGCCAAAGGCAAGCTGACCCTGCCGCCGGATGACTTTCAACTGGAGTTTTACAAAAAATCCATTCAAACCGTCACCGAGGCGGGGTATCGGCATTACGAAATATCCAACTTCTGCAAACCGGAAAAAGAATGCCGACACAACCTGATTTACTGGAACAACGGCGATACCCTGGGGCTGGGAGCAGGCGCCTCTTCATATCTGGACGGCTCGCGATTTAAAAACTGCAACCTGCCCGCCCGTTACATCCGGGAAATCGAAACCCAAAGCACGGCGGTCGAATTTTCCGAACAACTGGAATCTCGCCAGGCGATGGGAGAAACCCTCATGCTGGGACTGAGACTCCGTGAAGGAATGAACATCCCCCCGTTTGAAGAACGCTTTCAAACGTCTTTCCATAAAACTTACGATGAGGTGATTTCTTCCCTAACGAAAAAAAATCTCATCACGCTGGATAAAAACAGGATCGCCTTGTCGCCTGAAGGTTTATTCCTTGCGGATTCCGTCATCCTTGAGTTTCTGGCTTAAAAAATTGGAGAAAAAATGAACGACCCGGAAACGGCTTTTGAAAAACTAACCGCCATCGTCAATACCCTGATGAGCGAAAACGGCTGTCCGTGGGACAAAGTACAGACGCACGACACCCTCAAACCCTACCTGGTGGAAGAAGTCTACGAAACCCTGGAAGCGCTTGATGCAGGCGACCCGAACGAGATTAAAGATGAACTGGGCGACCTGCTTTATCAGATTTTATTCCACGCTAAAATCGCCCAGCAAAATAAGGAATTCGATATCGGCGACGTGATTGAATCCATCAGCGAAAAAATGGTGCGCCGGCACCCCCATGTTTTTAAAGATGGCAAATTAGACACCCCCGATCAGGTGGTGGACCAATGGGAAGAGATCAAAAAAACCGAGACCACTCATTCCAAAAGAGAATCGGTTTTAGACGGCGTTCCCAAACAACTGCCCGGGCTCTTGCGGGCCCAGAAGCTACAAAAGAAAGCCGCCAAGCACGGATTCGACTGGGATAAAATCACCACCGTGTTCGACAAGCTGGACGAGGAAATCGCCGAGTTCAAAGAAGCCGTTCTGTCCGGAAAAGACGACGACATCGCAAGCGAACTGGGCGACATCCTGTTTGTGCTGGTCAACATCGCCCGCCATAAAAAAATCGATGCCGAAGAAGCGCTTAGAGGAACCAACAACAAATTCATCAAACGGTTTCACCACATCGAACAGGAAGTCGCCAAAAAAGGCAAAGAGCTAAAAGACACACCGCTTAATGAGCTTGAACAATACTGGCAAGATGCGAAGAAGAGGTAAGAAAAATACCCTGAGTTATATTCAACCTGAAAGATAGTCTCAGACGTTCTCAGGTTTTGAGTATCCGCTATCGGCCAAAAGCGGGCATTGACTTGGCAATGAGTCTAAGTTGTTTTTATATCTCGTGGCTAAAATGGTGCGCCATTGGTGGTATGGAAAACATCACATGAAAGTTCAATCTTTATTTAGTCTCTCCAATGGATCCATATCGAAACCCTCTTCTTTTGCCCACTTTGTAAGTAGATCAACATTTCTTTGCCATCGCTCTTTGTCTTTAACATGTGGGAATGCGGTTTCTTGACTTATTAGCCAACATTCTAACCCACTCATCTCAATCCATTGTTTGTCCATATTTAACAATTGCTGATCTAATTCGTCTGGCGTCAAATCCGGAAGATTTTGTATCCATTCCATTACTTTAATTACCTGTTGATCCTTTTTGGCCAGAATGGATACAGTTGAAAAAATATCATCTTCTATAAGCTCCTCAAGTATATCCACTTGATTCTCATCCAACCCACCGAATAGGGGTTTATCAATACCAAACTTATCGTCCCAACTAAAACGCACTGTGCCTAACGGATATTTAATAAGGTGGCAAATGGAAAGAACTTTAATAACTTCTACAAATTTTAAATACCAATTATCAAAAGCAGTTTCATTAAATGTTTGACAATTTGAATTCAAAATTGAAGGGCTATTAGAAAATCTTTTCCCTTTTGTATGAACATAATCATGAAGTTGTCCAAGGTCCTCCATACGCTTCTTTAAATCATGGTGATTTAGAAATTCCTTAAAACTGGGATGATGACTTAAACGTCCCAAAATTTCATTATTACGTGGGGTTTCCTGTTTAGAATGTAGCCAATTCTTTATAGTATTATGACCCTCATCATTTAAATTCCAATATACAGATAAGAGTCCAAGCTCTAAACCACTGCGAAGCACTCCCATGGCTTGTTTATAAAAACCAAATAGACATAAATTGTAAGAAATTTGTAAATCCTGATATGACTCAAGCCACGGGAAAATATGACCCGACCATAATGATTCCTTAGATTGAGGAATCAAATCTCCAATACAATGATAAGCCCAAAAGGTTTTAGAAATTCTTTCTTCATATCCAGATTTTTCTAAAAATGCTTTGGATTCCTCATACACAGGCAGACTTTTATCAGGATGAAATGAAATTGGAATAAACATTCTAATATTTCGCCTAATAATTTAAAATTCAAAATAAAATGGAACAATATCATTGTCCGCTTTGGGTCGAATCCGATCATTCGAGATCGTACACTGTCTATCTGATTAAGTCCGAGTTATTACAACTATGCTGTCACCGCAACCGCTTTCCAGCCCATTGGGCAAGTTGCTCCACATCTTCTAAAATTTCTACCGGCACTTCATAAATAGTTTTTAAGGGTCTGCTTGGAATTGGGCTGAAAGGGTTTCATGCCTCGTTCGAGGTAGTCGGAAATGGTGGTGGGATTGGTTTTGAAATACACACGTCCATCGGCAATAATGTCAAAGAAAATTCCTTCGCAATACAGTCCATGTCCACCGAACATAGCCTTACGATCTACGCGCTCTAAAAGACGCAGTTGGTCCATTTTTTATGATGGAAAACATGGGTTTTTCGGGATATTTTTAGTCCACAAAAATATTATTTCACCGTGTAATCCCGCGCCTCAAGGCAAGCCGTGACGGCCCGTTTGTACTCAGAGTGTTCCAGTTCGAACGACGATTCTTCCAGGTTAGGGTCGAAATCGGTCTCACCCACCGCCCAAAGATGGCAATCGTACCGGTCATTGGCCTGCTCATTTTCACTTTGGCCTGCATTTGGGTAAACAAACAGATCGAGTGAATTTTCCGGGGTATTCGGGAGTTCTTCACTGGACTCATTGGTCTCATTAATGACCTCGGGCGGGGGAACGACCCGGTAACCCCTGCGAAGATCATCCCAAATATAATACACCCCACCGGCAAGATAATACGGATGAGAATCAATGTATACGATCCTGTACCCCGGCGGGGGAACGGTTATCAACGCTCCAATCGGGGGTGTGACAACCGCGTAATACCCACCATAGTCTCTATAATAATTCCCCGAGCCATAGTAGTAAATCAAACCCCCTATTGAAAATGAAATAAAACCATACGGCAAAATATGGACCCGGTGACCATACGGATGTCGATGGCCATAACGGACTCGGGGAAACGGTCGATGTCTGCGCCAATCCCTGAAACCATAAACACGCCGGTCGGGCCGATGTCTTTGCGTAACACGGGGTTGCTGAACACGTGGGCCGGACCGATGCTGTTGCACAACACCGGGTTTCTGAACATGGGGGGCGCTTCTGCGTTTTTGAACAACGTGTGGTTGTTGAACGCGAGGACCCCGGCGGAGATTTTGTCTGGGTTGTGTTTTATTAAAGCGAGGACCGGATCTGTGTTTTTGTACCGCCTGCGGTTTATCAGCGTGGGAAGCCTTGCCGCGACTTTGCCTGGATTTTTGTTTATGACCGCCAGAACCGGATTTGTATTTTTGCTTAAACTGTCGATTGTGAGAACGTGAATCCGCGAAGGCCGTGGAAAAGTTCCCGAATATATACATGCTTATCATGAGGAAAATGAGAACTTTTTTCATGCTGATTTCTCCTGACGAAAATTCCTAACAATATATAGATACTTTTAAATGCAAATTTATTCATAAAATCATAGCATGATTAAGATTGCCTTGATAGCACATTCCATTGTTTCGAGTTGGGAGGCCGATGACGATGTCCGCTTTGGGTCGAACCCAGACTCGAGGTCTGATACACTTTCTATCAGATTAAGTCCGGGTTTTTACAGCTATGTTGTTACCGCAACCGCTTTCCTCGCCCACTCAGCAAGCTGATTCTCATCCTCCAGAATCTCCGCAGGCACTTCATAATAGTTTTTAAGGGTCTGCTTGGGGTTGGGTTGAAAGGGTTTCATGCCTCGTTCGAGGTAGTCGGAAACGGTGGTGGGATTGGTTTTGAAATACACCCGTCCATCGGCGATGATGCCAAAGAAAATTTCTTCACAATATATGCCATGTCCGCTGAACATGGAATTACAATCCACTCGTTCTAAAAGACGCAGTTGGTCCAGAACAAATTCCTTGAAAGATTCCTTATCTTGTTTGCTGTTCATGGAAATCAGGGTTTCTTGATTTCAGCCGCCAGCACCTGGTTGATCTCACCCAGAATAAGATCGGGGTCCACGTTGTGCATGTGGGCGGTTTCCTGCACCTGCTCAAAAGCCTGCCCCGGGCAGGAGAAACAGCCTTCGCCGTAGTGCTTTTCAAAGATGGGCTTCGTGACCGGATATATTTTAATGAGGCTCCCCACCAACGTATCCGCCTGACACATCTCTCCTTTATATATCTCTTTGCCGGTGCTTTTTTTTTCCTCGGCAGGCGGTGAGGCCGGAGGTGTTGCGGATGCCTGCGGCTTGCCGGAGATGACAGCGTTCAACTTACGCAAAAACTCCGCGCTATCGACATCGTGTTTTTCGCAGGCTTTTTCGATGCTGACCACTTTGGCGAAGGTTTTGCGAGCGGTCGGGTTGGCAAGCGAGGTGAATCCGTTTTGCATGAACACGGGCAGGGCTTGCGGAAACTGATCGAGCACCGCTCCCACCTTCATGTCACCGGTGATTTCCTTGGGCAACTCAGCGGACTGGGCCGGGGACAGAACAAAATACAAATTGTAGAACATGAAAAATACAGCGACTCCGGCGCAGACCGCAAACAAGACAAAAAGCCCCTGGAAAATGCCTCCCCGCCATGCCACGCCTCCGGCATGAAGAGCCATCATCCCCACCAGCCCGATATTCTGCAGGTAGAACTGGTATTTGACGCCTTCGGGCCAGGGGACCGGGCGCGCGTTGAACCGGGGCAACACGTGAAAGGCGACTCCGGCCACAAACATCACCATGAAACCCAACAGGTTGAGATGAATGTGAACGAAGCGGATTCGTCCTGATAGCGAAGGGTCGATGGCCATCGCCACGCCTAAAATCGCGCCAATCAGGGCATAGACCAAACCGGCTTTAATAAATAATCGCGGGTAATTTTCCATAATTAACGACCCCGCCGCAAGCGGACGGGGTATCCGACAAAGGTTATTATTTTAAAAGCCGTCACAAGCCACGAGGAATAACTCCCACTGGTGGGAGTAAAATTTCAAGTTGAGTATTTTCTCCCCCGCCACTCGGTTTCCTTTTTAATCAGAACCTGTAGCATGGAATTCACCATGATAGCCGACATCACAAACGCGCCAAGGGGAAACAAAAAGGCATTCCATCGTTGCAATCGAAGTTCGTCACACAAATGAATGGAAGCGGTCAAGACCATCAGCAAAGCGACGAGGGCGACCCCTGTCCACAGGATACCGGTACCCTCCAAAATATTCCAAAGCAAAACCAGATAAGGCGTGACCAGAAACCCCAGCACCACGCAAATATGGTAAACAGTACGCAAAATGGACTTTTTCATGGCGATGAATATATTTTTTCTCCATCCCGTCCAGATCTCCTGAAGAGAATGATACATACGAATCGAAAAAATGGATTTGGCGTCTGCGGCCAGTAGCTTGTACCCGGCCTTTTTCGCGCGTTTGGCCAACATGACATCTTCCAAAACCTCGTGCTTCACACCTTCATGGCCGCCGATCCGATCGTACGCTTCTCTTTTGACCATGATAAACGCGCCAAACCCCATTGCGGTGGTATGATCGGGGCTGTTGATTTTTTTGAATCTGCTTAACGCGGCGATGAAACCGAAGATCACCGGCTGAACGGCCCGTTCCCAGAAGGACCCAAACTCTGTGCCCGGCATCAGCGTCAGCAGGTCCAGATTCCGCGTTGTCATTGTATGAACGGCGGTGGTCAGGGCATGGGGCTGAAAAACGGGATCGGCGTCGGTGAAAATCAGGTAATCTCCTTTAGCCTGCGAAACCGCCTGGTAGAGGGCAAAGGGTTTTCCCAGCCAGCCGGAAGGCAGGGTCTGGCCCTCAAAAGTGTGCAGGTTGGAAAATTCCTCGGAAAGAGACTGCATTATTTCACCGGTCGTATCTGTGGAATGATCGTTGATGGCAATCACTTCAAAGTGTGGGTAATTCTGTTGTAACAGTGAGGTCAGGCAGGTGCGGATTCCGCGTTCCTCGTTACGCGCCGGCACACAGACGGAGATGAATGGGGAGTCGGGCAACGCCCCTCTAACCTCATCCACGCGAACCAGATGGACAAGATTAATAGCCAGATACACGGCCACCCAGAATATTAAAAAAAACTGAACCACGGTGACAAGAACTAGCATGGCGCTGACGATCTCCAGGGGAGCGGTTTACTTTTCCAGGTTGATTTCACACAGCAGGCTTTTATCGCCTATAAAAGATAAACTACTAAAAAAATTTTAACAGGAACTATTTGAAATAATTGACAGTGTCGGTAAAATTTTACGGAAATTTTATAGAAATTATTGTATAATTGAAAAGAAATAAAATTCTGTTGTTCATCCTCCGTAATTAATTTTCAAAGGCGAAATTCTGGAAATAATTTTGCGTCGGCAACCTATTTTTCAAAATAAATATAATGCAAAAAATCTTTAGCAAACGATTCGTTTTATTTTTTTTACTGTCCCTCCCCTTTATGTTTTTTCCCCAGGAAAAAGCCGAAGCCTTGTGCATCGACCAGAAAAAAGCCAATCTACGCCAGGGTCCGGGAACGCATTTTGAGAAGCTTTGGCAGGTTTTTAAGTACATGCCCTTTAAGGAAATGAAAAAACAGGGTAAATGGTACCGGGTGAAAGACCTGGACGACGATATTTATTGGGTTCACACAAAACTGACCACTGACAAATACAAGTGCGCGGTCATCAAGAATGACAAGACCAACCTTAGAAAAGGACCCGGAACCAAATACGACCCCCTCTCCTGGAGTCCTGTGGACAAATACTTTTCCTTGAAAGTTCTAAAAATCAAGGAGAAATGGGTCCAGGTTGAAGATGGCGTCGGCGATAAGGGCTGGGTTTCCAAATCTCTCATCTGGATTCAATGATTCCACCGCAGTAATTCGCTAATTTAAAAAAGCGGGTATTTTCACCTTCAATCCCAAAACCTCCATCAGGATATCCCACCACCCTGCCCTTTCCTAAAAATTCTCTATTTTGTATGAAATATCAAGAACATGTCTGATTTGTCATAAATTTCTGGAAATTATCTGCCACAACAAAACGTGGCTGGCAGATTATCAATGGTTTTCCTTTGGTATATCTTTGGCATAAAGGTTGCTTCTTTATCTGTACTTTCCTAAATGGCACGATAGCTTTTGATACGCCCATTTTTTCATGGTTTATTTGGAGTTTAATACACATAAAGTTAGTTTGTGATCTTAAACACAAACTATTGTTTTTTTACAGCTTGAGATGTAATATTTCAGTAGTCCCATAAAAAAAATAGCGGGGCGAAAACTTGAGAGGGAAATTATGTGCAAGTCAGTTTGTAAAACTTTACTAGTCGCTATATTAGCCATTTTTGTCTATTCACAGCCTGTCCTTGCACTCGCGCAGGAACTTCAAAGCGGTGACAAAATCCAGGCGCGGTTAGCCACGGATTATATTCATTCCGTCATTCTGGCGGGCCGCGAATTTTACTCCAGCCAAATTGTTGGCCGCCTTAAAAAAGAAATCGGTTTGGAAACGTCCGAAAACTGGGAAAAAGAAAACGCCCTTCCACTTCCCGCTCAATTCCTGAAGCTTTCGGCCAAACATTCTAATGATCTTGGAATCGGATTGAAAATCCGCCTGGTGGGTCTGACTCCCATCAATACTAAAAACCTGCCCAGAACAGATCTGGAAACACTGGGCCTTCGCAGTTTAAGTAAAGACTCTAACAAACCCTTCACCTGGATTGTTAAAAGAGGCGGACGTTGGAGCTTTCAAGCGGTTTACCCGGATATGGCGACTTCGCAATCATGCGTCAACTGCCACAACGCTCATCCCAAATCTCCAAAAAGTGATTTCAAGCTGGGAGATATTCTGGGCGGAATTCTGATCAACGTTCCACTGGGGAATGTTCCTCTCGCCGAGAAGGGCGTGTCATCGGACGATGAAGCTTTCCAGATTCCTCCCGCTATTGTTTCTGATTATGTCCATGCGGTGCTGGAGTCGGATCGATTTGTTTACTCAAAATATGTTGTAAAACGCATGCAGGAGCATAATATCGTTGAGTCCAGCGAAAACTGGGAAGATGAAAAAAAGCTTCCCTTGCCGGCACAGTATCTGTTGAACACCAGTCTGCTGGCCCGGAAAAATAAAATCGGACTGAACTTCAGGTTGATCAGCCTCTGGCCCATCAACTTCAACAACAGCGCCGCAAATGAATTTGAACGAAACGGCCTTGTGTCCGTCACCGTCGATCCACTCAGACCGTATATGGGAAAATTAAAGCGGGGAAGGAAGAGTTATTTCCAGGCGATTTACCCTGATTTTGCGGTGAGCGAATCTTGCGTCGATTGCCACAACGCCCATCCCACAAGCCCAAAAAGAGATTTTCAGCTCTATGACATGATGGGAGGAATGGTGGTCTCCTTTCCTCTAAACAAGTAAAAATTATGGGAACGCACAAAAAACAACAATTATGGGTTCCTTCGAAACCCACACCTATGGAATCACTGAATAAAAACATGACCGATCCCAGAGCGAAAAAATTGCGCACTCCGCCCCCTCAAATGGCGGAAATAGAGCAAAAATTTGCCTTCATGGATCTTTTTATTATTATTTTCTGCGTTGTGATCGGAGCGGCCATTTCGTTAGGTTATTTAATGTATTCAGACGGAATGAAGGACAAAATAGCAAATGTGGTTCAAGAGGAAATAAAAGCCACGCCGGCGGGTATTGACAAAAAAACCATCGACTCGGCGTTGGCAGAGGCTATTTCCAAAAAACAGATCACAACTTCTTCTGGCTTGCCAGGAGCTAAAGGCCAGGACGGAGAACCCGGCCCACCCGGTCCGGCGGGGAAAAATGGCGCGCCGGGAATTCCGGGGCCGCAGGGAGTTCAAGGAATTCCGGGACCACCGGGGCCACCCGGTTCACCTGGACCTGCGGGCAAACAGGTCGCTAACAGTAATCCATCGGCTATTAATGGAGTAGCGGGGTGGGAAATGCTCGAAAGCAGAAGTTTTAAGGTGGAACCCGGACAAAAGAAAACCGTGGTGATGAGCTGTTCCCCCGGCAAAATATTGCTGGGCGGAGGGTACAACGCCGCCGGCTGTGTCGGATGTTCAGCTGAAACCAATTATCCCTCCAACATCAACTCCTGGGAAACCACTCTGACCAACCCGAAAGATTCAAAGGCCACCCAATTAAAAGTTTATGTGACCTGCGCCGAACCCACCCTCGCCCGCTAAACACTCGCTAAACCTGCCTGTCTCTCCAGGTCAAAAAAACGCTATCATTCAGGTTCACTGAATTCATTATCCTCAGCATACAAGTCATGCTTTAGATGATTTCAGAGTTGGAATTTTTGGCAAACGGATTTTAAATTTCGTGCCTTTGCCCAATTGACTTTCGACCTCAATCTGACCTTTGTGAGCTTCCACAATGTGTTTGCAAATGCTCAAACCCAACCCGCTTCCACCCTCCTCACGGGCCCGGGATTTTTCAACACGGAAAAACCGGTTAAAAATATTCGGCAGGTGTTCGTCCGAAATTCCTATCCCGGTATCCTGAATCGTTAAAAAAGCGGAATCCTCTTTATCCTCCAGGGAAATTTTTATCTCCCCCCCCGACTGAGTGTATTTGATCGCGTTGTGTAAAATATTCCATATCATCTGCCGGAGCCGAACCGCATCACCATTGATTTCTACCGGCTCCAGAAACGCGATGGTTATTTTAATATTTTTCTCATCCGCCAGAGCTTCCGCGTGGCCAAAAACCTCGTCAATGACCTCCCTCAAATTCATCGGTTTGCATTCCAGCTGAATCTGGTTTTCGTCCGACCGGGAAAGGATGAACAAATCCTCCAGCACTTTCGACATATAATTGATTTCCTCCAGATTGCTGGAAATAACTTCCTGATACTCTTTGGCATCCCTCTCCTTATTAAGGACCAGCTCATTTTGTCCCTGAAGCACGGTGAGAGGGGTCCTGAGTTCGTGCGAGGCGTCACTGCTGAATTGGCGAATTTGAGCAAAAGAGCTTTCCAGCCGATCCATCATATCGTTGAACGTGGTGACCATCTGCCCCAGCTCATCGCGCACCTCCGGGACGGGAATGCGTTTGCTCAAGTCCACGCCGCCGCCGACTTCGCGGGCAGTCTGAATGATTTTCGAAACCGGTTTCAAAGCTCTCCTGGCCATGAACCGGCCCAAAAGGGCCGCCACCAAAAGAACCAGGGGAACCGTGGTGAACAGAAAAATTTTCAGGTTTTTGAGAGTTTCCTGAACCGAGTCCAGAGAGGTTCCCACTTGCACAAGATTCACCAGGTCCTTATCACGCAGGACGGGCATGGTGATCACCCGGACGGGATAAAGCCCGTCAATCTTGAACGTTTCGTAGGTGGTTTGCCCTTTCAACGCATCCTCATAGGCGGGCTGAGTGAGGGGAAATTTGGAGGCATCCACATTTTTGGAACGGGAACCCACGTTTCCGGAACCGTCATAAATCCTGTAAAACTTGTTCAGATTTTCATAGCCCAGAAATTGTTCAAAAAACCGTTCCATACCGGGTAAAGGCGGTTGGTTGAACTTCATCGTCGCCGAGCGGGCGACAACCGTAGCGGATACTTTGAGAGAATTGTCCACACTCTCATAAAGGCGTTGCGAGAGAAAGAAATTGAGAAAAATACTGAACAAGATCAGAATAATTCCCAGTAAGACCACGTACCAGGCAGTCAGCCGGGTCTGAATGGAATTGAAACGCATGATTATTCTTTCATGATGTATCCCACACCTCGAAGCGTGTGAAGAAGCTTTTCAGGATAACCCTTGTCGATTTTTTTACGCAGATGATTGACATAAACGTCTATCACATTCGTAAAGGTGTCAAAGTTATAATCCCAGACATGCTCCGCAATCATGGTTCGAGTCAGCACCTTGCCTTGATTCCGCATGAAGTATTCGAGCAGACTGTATTCCTTACCTGTCAGCTCAATTTCTTCATCATTGCGTTTCACTTTGTGGCTCACCAGGTCCAAAGACAATCCCTTAATCTGAAGAACCGTTTTGGTTTCCGCCTTGCCGCGACGAAGTAAAACCCGGATACGGGCGAGAAGTTCCGAAAAGGCGAACGGTTTTGTCAGGTAATCGTCCGCACCCGTATTCAACCCGGTCACCTTATCTTCAACCGAATCTTTGGCAGTTAGCAGGAGGATGGGGGTGTCGGTTTTGTTCTCCCGCAACCGGGACAACACCTCCAACCCATTGATGACGGGGAGCATCAGGTCGAGAATGATCAGGTCATACTGGTTTTCCATGCCCATGTGCAAGCCGTCTTCACCGTTATAAGCAACATCGACGGCATAGGTTTCTTCCTCCAAACCCTTTTTTATGAAAGCCGCTACTTTTTTCTCGTCTTCAACAATCAAAACACGCATTTCATTATCCTGCTTCTTACCGTCCGATTAAACCCAAACCCACTTTCAGGTATCCCATTTTTTTTGCACCTTATGCAGTTCCATTTCACTCTGAAGCATCTGCGCGTGTTTTTCGCAATCTTTAAGAATCGCCTGATACATGGCCCGGCAACTATCGTCATTGGCATCGACCATAGCTTCTTTGCAGATTTTCACAGCATCCTGGGTGGCTTCCATGGCTTTGACCAGATTTTCGTTGAACTTTTTTGGCATCTCAAATTTCCAGGTAAAAAAACAGCTTATTGAAACCACAGATGAATACAGATAAACACAGATGGATCAAAAGTCAGCTCCCCCCTTCACCAAAGTACCCGTGCCGGACATAAGAGCTAATGTTAAATACCATCAGGGTTGAGGGAATTTTCCGGTCTGCCGTCTGCGGCCTCCTCATGTTATAAATCTTTCATCCTTGCCTTCTGTCCAGTTCATTTCCAAACAGCACCTTGACCAGAATAATTCCAAGAGCCGCCCCAAAGAGCGGCAGGGAATTGATCATTTCCAGAACAAACCGGCCAAACCCGCCTAAATTTTTTATCAGGTAATCCGCGAAATGGACTCCCGATTGATCCAGCCAGTAAAAAACCAGGTTCAGGATACTCCCGCAACCGAACCCGATAAAGGCCCCAAAAACATAATAAACAATCTTCATCATATTATTAACCCAACCGGTTGATTAGACAAAAGAAATTCCATCGGGTTTTCTCCCGGAAGGATAGATTATCATGCTATATTTTGATCATTGCAATTCAGCAGGTTCACACACGCAACCATTATACATGCGTTGCGTTTGATATCAAAAGCTTAGGAGTAATCGATGCGGTTGGAAAATAAAATCGCCATTATCACCGGAGGGGGGTCGGGGATCGGGTTGAGCTGTGCCCGTCTGTTCTGCCAGGAAGGCGCGAAAGTAGTGATTTTTGGCAGGCGACAAGATCGCCTTGAAAACGCTGTCCGGGAAATTGGAGATAATAGTCTGGCCGTTTCAGGGGACATCACCCGCCAGGAGGATATAAAAAAACTGGTCGAAACTACCCTCAACACCTATGGGCGGATCGACATTCTGGTCAACAGCGCGGGGATTTTTACCGGAACTCCCCTGCACGAGATGAAAGACGATGAGTGGGATACGGCTCTCGACATCAACATGAACGGCGTTTTCAAGTTAACACGGGAAGTTTTACCCCCCATGATCCGACAGAAGTCCGGCAGTATCGTCAACATCAGTTCGATTCTCGGCCTCGTCGCCGCACCCGGCACATCTGCCTATAATGTATCCAAAGGCGCGTTGAACCAGTTCAGCCGGTCGCTCGCGGTTGAGTATGGCGTTTCGGGTATCCGTTCCAACGCCATTTGCCCAGGCCTCATCGCCACTGAAATGACCCAGGAACTCATGGACGATGAGGATTTGATGCGGGAATGGCGTAAGAATTATCCGATAGGCCGGTTCGGTCAACCCGAGGACGTGGCCCAGGCTTGTTTGTTCCTCGCCAGCGATGAATCCTCATTTATCACCGGCGCCAATATTCCTGTCGATGGCGGATACACGGCTTTATAAACAAGGGGGTTGACTGCTTTCAGACAGGACATTACAATGCTTTATCGCTTTAAACTTCAGGATATAGCCCGTATTTTCATGCTCTTCCAGATCAACAACCCTAATTAACAAATGAAATATGAAACCGTCATTGGACTGGAAGTTCATGTCCAATTGAAGACCCAGACCAAAATATTCTGCTCCTGCTCAACCGAGTTTGGCCGGCCCGCAAACGAAAACACCTGCCCCATTTGTCTGGGAATGCCAGGGGTTCTGCCCGTCCTGAATAAACAGGCCGTCGAATATGCCATGCAGGCCTGTCTCGCGACGGATTGCCGGATCAACCCGCGCAACACCTTCGATCGAAAAAACTATTTTTATCCCGATCTTCCCAAAGGTTACCAGATCACCCAACTCAACCTTCCCATTGGAGAACACGGCCACATCAATATTAACGTGAATAGCGTACAAAAGCGCATCGGCATCACGCGTATCCACATGGAGGAGGACGCGGGAAAACTGGTTCACGGAGAAAATGAAGACCAGGGAAAAAGTTATGTGGATTTGAACCGAACCGGAACCCCTCTGGTCGAAATCGTCAGCGAGCCGGAAATGCGGTCAGCCGAAGAAGCCAGAGAGTATCTGAACCAGCTGAAGGCCATTCTCCTGTACACAGGGGTGAGCGATTGCAATATGGAAGAAGGCAGTTTCAGGTGCGACGCCAATATTTCCCTACGCCCTTTTGGGCAGGAACCCTTCGGCACCCGGACGGAACTGAAAAATCTGAACTCCTTCCGCTTTATACAAAAGGCCATCGACTACGAAGTGGAACGACAAACCAATATTTTAGACCAGGGCGACAAGGTCATTCAGGAAACCAGGCTCTACGACTCCGACAAGGGCGTGACCCGTTCCATGCGCTCCAAGGAAGAGGCGCACGATTACCGCTATTTCCCGGAACCTGACCTGGTGCGGCTGACGATGGATAATGAGTGGATCGAACGTATCCGAAAAACCATTCCCGAACTTCCAGAACAAAAAAGAAAACGCTTTGTGACCGAACACGATATCCCGGAATACGACGCAGGGGTGTTAACGGCATCGCAATCCATGGCAAATTACTATGAAGAATGTGTTGCCCTGCATCCTCATCCAAAAATCATCAGCAACTGGATCATGGGCGATTTGTCCTACGAATTGAAAAACGATGGCCGGG
Source organism: Nitrospinaceae bacterium (assembly GCA_029261655.1). Taxonomy (GTDB): domain Bacteria; phylum Nitrospinota; class Nitrospinia; order Nitrospinales; family VA-1; genus JADFGI01. The sequence goes on from JAJDAY010000031.1 coordinate 42,427, forward strand.
AAATCGAGGACTGCCCGGTGGCTCCCGCCTCCCTGATCGGTCTCTTGCAATTGATCGACAAGGGAACCATCAGCGGGAAAATGGCGAAAACTGTTTTCGAGGAAATGTATCAAACAGGCAAGCCCGCGCAAGAGATTGTGAAACAAAAAGGCCTGGCGCAGATTTCGGACAGTTCGTCGATTGACAAATTGATCGACGATGTTCTGGCTGACAACCCAAAACAAATTGAAAGCTACCGCAACGGGAAAGAAACCATCATCGGATATTTTGTCGGCCAGGTCATGAAAGCCAGTAAAGGCCAGGCGAATCCCGCAGTGGTCAACCAAATGTTAAAAGAAAAACTCAATCAACCTTAGTGCTGAAATCACAGATGAAAACAGATAAATACAGAGGAATATTTTTTGGAGCTTTAGCTCTGATAATTATTGCGGTTTTCACAGCCGGGCAGGTTTCTGGAGAGCCTGTTAAATACTCCGAAGACAAAAGATTCATCGACAATGGCGATGGCACCATCAACGATACAAAAACCGGATTCATGTGGACGAAGCAGGATTCCTACCAATACAAAGGTCACTGGTTGAACTGGTTTGAGGCGGAAGATTATATCGAAGAACTCAATCAGGAAAGGTTTGCCGATTACCTGGACTGGCGCCTCCCGACCATTAAGGAATTGACCACATTGTACGAAGAGGAAAAACTCAACAGCCAGCAACTGGGAAGCGAAATGAAAATGCACATGGACCCCATTTTTGCCAAAGAAGGGAGCGGCACGCTTTGGACGTCCGAAACCAACGGCAGTTACAATGCATTCGGCGTGGTTTTCAACCACGGACAACGTTTCAACAGCTCTAAAAGAAAAAAAGCCCGGCGGGCGGTCAGAGCCATCCGCTTTATAAATCCCTAGGGATACCCCATTTTTCAGAAAGTCTCAAAAACATGAAACGCACCTGTTTGTTCACTTTTACTTTATTAATAAGTTTTTTCATTTTCCTCCCGGTTTCCCAGGCCACTTATCCGGGGAGATCCGTCACCCATTGGGACCCTACTCTATCCAACGAGTATAAGGACCCTGACTATCAGACCATCGCGGATCTCGTGAAAGAGAAAAAGTTTGACGAGGCCAATGCTCTGCTCGACAAAAAAATTAAATCCGTCGACGATAAAAGCACGCCTCTCATATTAAAAGGCTTTATTGCCAACGAGCGGGGGAACTACAAGCAGGCCCTGGAGTTATTTTTAGAAGGACGGCCCAAGCAAAAACCCGGCATTCCCCAGTCCCCCCATCCCGCAATCCATTTCGGGTTTTGCCAGGTCTACCGGAACCTGGGGATCATTGCACTTTCTGAGCAGGGATGCCAAGTCGCCGTGGAAAGACAGCGAAACGCCCCAGAAGTCCATTACGAATACGCCCAAACCCTGACCGTTCAAGGAAAAATGCAGGCGGCTCTGGGAGAGTTACAGACCGCGGCAAAGCTGGACCCCAAAAACCCGCTGTATCCTTTTGAGTCGGGAATGGCCTCCAATTACTTAAATAACTCTCAGGATGCGGAAAAATACTTTCTTGAAGCTCTGGCCATCGACCCTGAATTCATTGATGCGGCCTATCAGGTCGCCTATTTATACACAGCCCAGGGGAAGTTCAAAGAGGCGGAAAAATACATCTACCAGATTCTGGACACTCGTAAGGCACATCCCAAAGTGGCTTCCGCAAAACTTCTTCTGGATTACGCCCATAAAAACGTCGCGGACAAACTCACCCTGAAAATAGTCCCGCATGAATATCATTTGAGCCGCTCGAAATCCCTGTATCAATCGGGCCAATACGGGTTGTCTCTGATCGAAATCCAAACCGCCGCTCAGCTCAAACCAGAAGACTTGAATATCAAGGAAATCCTGATCGGGATATCGACCTTTCTATTTCGTCTCGACACCGGAGAAAATGCCATCAACCATTTCCTCACATTGGTAAAAGACGACGATCTATCGAAAGCGAAGGCTTATCAAAAACTGGGAGACATACGCATCATTCAGGGAAAGTTACTGGAAGCCCGCCAGTTCTATGAAAAAGCTCAAACTCTCGGCGATCCCGGAAACCTCGCCAAAATCAGTCTGGCGCAATTTCCAGAGCTATCCACAGCAGACCTCTCACTGCAAAACCCCACTGAGATTTTCATAAACCCTGCCAACGCGTTGAATCGACAGGGAGAGATTTTTGCCCATTACAAAATGTATGACCGCGCCATTGGCATCTATTCCATTGTGATAGAAATGGACCCCCAGCATCTGGACAGTATGTTGAACACAGCAACCGCCTATTTTAAATCTGATAAAAATGGCCGGACCATCTCAATACTGGAACGGTTGCTTGTGACCTATCCCAACCACGATCATATTTTGTCGCATCGCTATTTACTCGCCCAGGCATACGTCAAACATGGCGATCTGCAGGGAGGATTAAAAAACCTGGAATGGGTCATCCGGAAAAATCCGGCGATAAAAAATAAGATTCAATCCGATCCGGTTTTCAAAACCCTGAATGAAAACAAGGAGTTTAAAAAATTAATTCAGTAGACCCCGTGTGATTTATATCGCATGACCGAAACCCTTGAAATTTCCCTTCTTAGCCTTCGGTAATTCTTCCTCCAACGCCTGTTGATATTAAGTTTGACATTAAAATTCCTTTATTGTTACCTTGATAGCATATGACACTTACCATGATTTCCCTTCAACCCTTTACCCGAATGGGCAAATCCAGAGCAAGGAGATTCTTTAATGATTGAACGCAAATTAAGTTCCAGAATCAATTGGAAGCCGATAAATTTTTTGACCTTGTCACTTATCGTTACCTTGTTCTCTATTCACAGTCCCACAACCGTTTCTGCGGCTGAATTGTGTAAAGAAGGAAAAAAAAATTTGATCGGAAGCTATGATGTCATAAATGCAAAAGGCGGTTTGTGGGGAGTCATGGAGAAAACCGCCGGTTTGCAGGACAAATCGGTTTTGGGGTTGCAGACCGATGGCAAAATGAGACGCACGATCAGTATTTTCGAAGAAATGTGCGAGGATGGGAAAAGCCCAACCCCCGCGCTTTATGATGAAATCCTTAGCCTGATCGGCGACGGCAGAATGGTGTTCAATATGAACCCGGACCGCACGCCCCCAAAAAAAATCCTGTCGAAGATCACTGAAGTGAATAATAAAGCCGCCGCGCTATTGAAAAAACTGGGCGAATAAACCCCTCGGATTTTGAAATACAAAAGGAAGAGTTTTTATGCTCAAAGAAGGAAATAAGGCGCCGGACTTCACTGCGGTTGATCAAAATGGCAACAAAGTCAAGTTGAGCGCCTTCAAGGGTAAAAAAAACGTGGTCCTCTATTTTTACCCCAAAGACATGACTCCAGGATGCACCACCGAGGCCTGCGACTTTAAAGACAATCTGAAAAAATTTAAAGAGACGGTTATTCTGGGAGTCAGCCTGGACTCACCCGAACGCCATCAAAAATTCATCGACAAATATGACCTCCCCTTCGATCTGATTTCCGACGCCGACCAAAAGGTAGTGAACAAATTTGGTGTCTGGCAGGAAAAAAAACTCTACGGCAAAACATTTATGGGGATCGTCCGAAGCACCTTCATCATCGACAAAAATGGCGTGCTCCGCAAAATTTTCCCCAAAGTGAGGGTCAAGGGACACGTCGATGAAGTGCTTGCGGTTCTCAAAGAAATTTAAACAGATACCCCTCCCCTATTTTCCCGCCATCAATTTTTCGATCTCAGCGACAGATTTAGGAATTTTCCGTGACATATTCCGGCAACCGGTTTTCGTGATGAGAAGGTTATCCTCGATGCGAATGCCGATTTCTTCATCATAGGTTTTTCCATTCAGTTTGATGCGGAACGCTCCGTAAAGCCCCGGTTCATTGCTTATCAGCCAGCCGGGTTGCATTGGCTGGCTGAGATAATTGCGGAAAGGGTCGCCGTCGTGTTCCTGCTCCCCCATCAGGTGGCTGACTCCATGCGGCCGGGATTCATACTTCAACTTACATCTTCCGCCAGCCTTGCGAAAAACAGTTTCCAGATCCGAGTTGATGGACTCCCAGCAACAATCGTTCAGTTCATTGATCGTCACGCCCGCTTTGGCTTTTCCTTGTACGGCCTTTTGCGCCTTTAATACAATTTCATAAAGCATTTTCTGCAACGGATTGAACTTGCCCGATGCCGGTATGGTTCGTGAAATATCTGCGTGCATGGTCATCCAGCGGACGCCAAAATCTATCAGAACCAATTCATTGCGGCTGAACTCATCATCATTCTTCATATAATGCAAAACCGTGGCATTGCGCCCGGACGCGACGATGGAGGGAAAACTGAGCCCATAAGGAGAGTTCATCAGCATCTGCCCTTCTATAAAACCCTGAACCTGATATTCATTACGAAGTTCACGGAAATTTCTGAGGGTGGTCTTGAACGCGCTTCCTGTGACATCACTGGCCTTCTGGGTGCTATCGACATCATAATCATCCAACGGCAGTCGCAGATCAAAATGGTTCTTCATGATATTGACCAACTCCGCTCCCTTCGTTTTCCAGGAACGCAACCAGCCTGACAACTTACTTTTGAAGTCCCAATTATGATCGGTCTTGATCTCCACCTTCCTGCCATTTCTAATTCCCTCTACCCAGAAAGTACCCAACTGTTTCTTTTTCTGTTTCCGAAATCTCTCTTCGACCACTTTCTTCAAGTCCCGAATATCGCGAACATCCTGGATGCCGGTTACCTTTTGAACTTCCCGGACACTTTTTTCGTCGCCCACTCCAAACCGGATTCCATTCCAGAACTCCAGATTTAAATCTTTTTCAGCCACGAACAATATCTCATCCGATTCTTTAGAACCAGGGTCCAGAAGTAAAACCACCTCAGACTGGTTGATTCCGGTCAGGTACATCATTGAAGGTTCCTGATAGGTCGCGCAATAAGCATAGGACCAAACGGTTTTTCCTTCCGGTCCGTAAGGGACTCCCGTGATCACCATCAATTTATTTTCGCGCTCCATCAGATTTTTACGCCGTGCACGGAACCGGCGTTTGGCGAAACTCCCCGCCCCGCCGTCTCTGAAAATTCCTGTATAGGTTTTTTTATTATTTTTCATATCGCCAATTTAAAAATGAAATGAGAATTCGTCCAACATATAATCATACTACCGGGTTGTCCCCGAGTTTCCAATATCACGAGCCTTTTTTATATCATGTGTGGACGCTATACCTTAACTAAAGCGGGAAAAACCATGCAATCGCATTTTGCCTTCATGGAAACCGGGGTTCCGCACAAACAACGTTTCAACATCGCCCCCACACAGACGGCACCCGTTATCATGCTCCGTGAAGGCAAACGGGAATGTCTCTTCATGCGCTGGGGGCTGGTCCCTTCCTGGGCCAGGGATGAGAAATTTGGTCCCCGGATGATCAACGCCCGGGCGGAAACGATTCGGGAAAAACCCGGCTTCAAAGACTCATTTAAAATGAAAAGATGCCTCGTCCCTGCCGATGGGTTCATCGAATGGAAAAACACAGAAGGCGTCAAGCAACCCCATTATATCACTTTAAAAAATGATGGGCTGTTCGCCTTTGCAGGCATCTGGTCGGAATGGAAAAAAGCAGGAGGACTGTTGTGGACATTTTCAATCATCACAACCGATTGCAATTCGCTGGTACAACCCATCCACCCACGCATGCCGGTCATATTGTCCAGCGACAATTATGACACCTGGCTCGACACATCGTCGGGTCCGAACACTCTGCAATCGTTGCTGGCCCCTTTTCCATCAGACCGGATGCAGAGAATCGAGATTTCCAGGAAAATCAACTCGGCAAAAAATGACCGGGCGGAATGTCTTCTACCTGAAGAAAGCAATGGCTTTCAAAGTTTACTTTTTCCTGAGTAATCCCAAAAGTTCCTTATCTTTTCGTTTTTCGACCGAGTGGGGAGTCTTTTGCAAAATTTCAATGTGAAACGTATCGGAAAAATGATCAAGAATATCGGACGGTGTGGTGTTAAAAGGAGGGCCACCCTCTTCACCCGTTTCATAAAAAAGGCCCGCCAGCAACCCGCCTTTTTTTAAAATCCGCGTCGCAGTTTCTACATAGGCTGAGCGACTGGAGGGGTGGATGGCGCAGAAAAACGCCTGTTCCAGCATTAAGTCGTATCGGGCGTTATGATTTTCATCCAGTTGAAAAAAATCCTGATTGAGCACCTCGGCCAGCAATTTTTTTTCTTTAAGAGATTGCAACAACAACTCCCCCGCGCCGGGTGCGTAATCCAATCCGGTGACATCGAACCCCTTCTCCGCCAGGAATAAAACTTCATGCCCTTGTCCACAGCCGGGAATAATGACCTTGCCCCTGGGAAGTTTATTTTCTTCCCACAACCGGATGAAAGGCGGGGCCACCTGACCCAAATCCCACCGCAAATCATCATTGTCATAATGGTTCTGCCAATCGTCTCTGGCATATCCTTCATTTTCATCCGAACTCATATTCATACGGCATCAATCCTTTAACTGAAAAACTCAGTAACAATATTCCATAGGCTCGTACACTCATATTATACCCGAGCCGGTCGAGGAAGAACTCCTGCAGTATTTCTGATAATGGCTCCAAAAAAAAACCCGCCTCAAGAAGCGGGGGTTCATTTGTGCTGATGGGGGGATGATACTAAAGAATCAGGCAAATTCAAAAATTATTCGAATCATTTTCAATCAGTTCCAACTCATTAATGAGTTCCATCATTTCCTCCGTCTCTCTGACTTCCCGGGACCGATCCTCCCAGTTGACGATATAGCCAGTTATTTTACCTTTAGGTTCCATAATACAATTAGTACTGATCTTTAAATGAATATTTCCAAAATCCAACTTCGCTTCATGGGGCAAAGCCTTATAATTTTTTAAAACCCTTTCCACCAGATCAGTGCCTCTGTGAAAACGATGTATGGATACTCCTATAAAATCATCGACTCGAACTCTAAAAGCATCAAAAATTTCTTTTTCAAAACTCTTAAGGGTTTCCTCCGCTTTTTGATTCATGTAAACAAGCTTAAAGTCCTTGTCGGCAATAAAGATATTAATCTCGATACTATTCAAGATAGCGTATAAATTGGGAATTTCCGAAAAATGCGTTTCTTTTTTCACAGCCTTATCCTTTTTGTTTAAAACAACGACTTTTCCCTTTAATACATTTTTCAAATGATCCAAATCTCTATTGAGACAGAATACTGTAAACTTCCTCAAAACTTTCTTTCGTTTTTTCTGAAATCCAGGGAAGAATTTTCATGGGCAATTCGAGGAACTTTAAAACTCTCTGATCCAGTTTAAACTCCTGACTCTCTCCGCTGCTTCCAAGTTGGTTGGATTGGACAATATAATCTGCCAAATGCACGACCGCAGCTTCTTTCTTGTAGGAAGGAGCGTTTAAAGGTTGGTGGTGGTACTGTGTGGTTTCCCGAAGAATTTCCGGAAACATCCATTTCTCCATCAACGCACCCCCCACTTGCGCATGATCAAAACCCAGAGCGCTTTTTTCGGCGTTGATCAGGTTTATTCCCCAGTCATTGCATTGGTTGAGAGCATTTCTCGATTTCTCCGGATATTCTTTATAGATAATCAAAGAACCAATATCATGAACCATGCCCGCGAAATACATCAGTTCCTCATTTCCATAATTTTTCAATTTACTTATTTGCCTGGCGGCGATGCCGCTGGCGACGTTATGCGACCAAAATGACTCCGTCGTGACAAAATTTTCCGGAATATCCTTAAAGTGGGACATGAGCTCGGAGGCAAGCACAAGCGTGCTGAGCGGGCTCAACCCAAGGATGCTGATTGCATGAGAGATGGTCGCCACCTGGGTCGAAAGCCCAAAATAGGAGCTGTTGACCAGTCTTAAAATTTTGACTGTCAAACCTATATCCGATGAAATCAATTCCGCAATCTCGTGCATTTCGGCATCGGGGTCATTGATCGACTCAATGATTTTATAGAAATTGTCCCGTAACGACGGAATCGCGTCGGGATTTTTGAATATATGTTCGATTGCAACATTCATAGACCACTTCCAAAATTTGATTTATAAGAATAGTTTTTTATAAAAAATTTTGACATTAATCAGGAATTCCCATTTCATTCAGTTGGTTGCTCAGGCTCGAGGTATTTTTTAGTAGCGTTTGCGCCATGCGATCCAGAGCCACCACCTGGTGCGGAATTCCTGATTCGACAACCATTTTGGGCATCGTGTCCGCCACAGCTGTTTTGGGGTCCTGAATGAGGATCTGGCCTCCAAAGTCACAAATTTTCTTTGCTCCCAACGCCCCGTCTTTACCCAGACCCGAAAGAACCACGCCGACACAATATTTCCCAAAAGCCCTTGCCGCCGACCGGAAAAGATAGTCTCCCACTGGGCGCAGAAAATGTTCCAGGGGGTCGTCAGTCAATTGAAAGCAAAATGTTTCAGGGTCGATGCCTAAGTGCTTGTCTCCAGGAGCCAGATAAACCTGACTTTCTTTGGGTTCCATTCCATCAACCGCCAATTGAACTGGAAACTCATACTTGCTGTTCAACATTTCAGCCAATGAATCGAGAACCCAGTCGGGTCCATGTTGAACCAAAAAAAGGGATGCATTGAATGGAAGCGTCAAACTATCAAACAATATCTTCAGAGTTTGCGGCCCCCCCGTACTCACTACGATCGCCACTCCCGGAAAGGGCGGTTGTATTGAATCCAGATCTTCGGGAGCTTGAAAAACATCTGAACAAGCTTCTTTCCTCTTATTCTTGCGACGATTTTTAAGTCCCTTAAAAATACAGGCAAACAGATTATTGAAGTCCACCGGTTTCGTAAAAAAACCATCTATGCCAAGCTCCAGGGCTCGGTTTTTTATATTCACGTCCCTATAGGCGGTGAACATTATTATCAAAGGTTGTGGGGGCACCTCATTGCGAACACGACCGATCAATTCCATGCCACTCATTTTTGGCATATTTAAATCGGTGAGTAATATTTCGTATGGAGTTTCCCTAAGCATAGTTAAAGCCTCTTCCCCATCCATAGCGCTATGCACAATCCAATTATTTTTTCCAAAAACCCTTTTTAATATCTCAAAGGATTTTGACTCATCTTCCGCAATCAGCACCCGAACACTGGAACCCATTTCCCACCCAATTAAATATGGATAATAATTCTTATCGATTCAGAACATCGTTCCGGGTCGACCGGGAAATCCGGGCCACCTTCTGGATTGATTTATCGGGAACGTTCAATTCCTTCAACGTATCTTCCAGGTAACTTATGATGACCGAGCCGAAGTGAAACGAATTCATTCCCACTGCTTTTTCCTACCGCGCCTGATCCACCCTGGTGAAAAGGGTTTTAATTGAAAGCGATCATCCCCTTTTCAAAAAAGATATCGGCGGCGACAGCACCCTCCCCTCCTATCCTTTCAAAGATGCATTTTTTGCAGTCGCGCCAAGAGAATCCTTCAGAATAAACTGACTGACGATTCCTTGCAGGTCAGCGGCCATTTTGGAGAGGTCCGTCGCGGCTGTTTTAGAATCGGTGGCCGCCTGAGTTGTTTGTTTGGCGGCATCTGCCACGCCCGTGATATTGTCTGCAATTTCCGTCGTCCCTTTCGCCGCGTCAGCAACGTTACGGCTGATCTCATTGGTGGTTGCCGTCTGCTCTTCTACAGCGCCGGCAATGGTATTTGAAATGTCGTTAATATTGTTAATGACCGCGGCAATCTCGCCAATGGCCTCGACCGAGTTTTTAGTGTCGGTTTGAATGGTCTGAATTTTTTCACTGATGTCTTCCGTCGCTTTGGCCGTTTGATTGGCAAGTTCCTTGACTTCGTTCGCCACCACGGCAAACCCTTTACCCGCTTCGCCGGCCCGTGCCGCTTCGATCGTCGCGTTGAGAGCTAAAAGATTGGTTTGCTCCGCGATAGAAGTGATCACCTTAATCACCTGACCGATCTCCTCGGAACTTTCGCCAAGTTTTAATACCGTGGCGTTTGTTTTCTCGGCGACTTCGACTGCCGACCCGGCTACCCTGGCCGCTTTTGTCGCGCTTTCAGCGATTTCTTTGATACTGGTGGTCATCTCTTCCGTTCCCGATGCCACGGTTTGAACGTTGGAATTGACTTGTTCGGAAGCCACCGAAACCACATTGGCCTGGGCTGAGGTTTCTTCCGCGCCGCCAGCCAGCAGTTGACTGGTGGAAGACAGCTCCTCCGCTGAAGACCCGACGGTTATCGCGGTTTGTCCAATTGATCCAATGACTTCATGGAGGTTGGAAAAAAATCTCGAAAGCCCCTCGCCCAAAAGTCCAATAGCATCCTTTCCATGAACCGAAATCTCCTGTGTGAGATCGCCCTCAGTAGCCGCATCCACCACAAGAAGTATGCTGTCTACCTTCTCTTTCAGTTCTTCAGCCTGCTTTAGTTCACGTTCCTGCATTTCTTTTTTCTCATCTGACATTTTTATCAATTTATTCAACTCTTGCTTAAATTCCCCTTCAACTCCAATGCCCCCGATGGACTTGATTTCGCCTGTCAAAATCCCCTGTGCGCTTTTCAGATATGTTTTGAAATTATTCAATAAAATTTCAAAAGAAATTTTTAAATCTCCGAACTCGTCATTGGTTTTGATGTCCAGTTCTTTGATGCCTTGAATATCGCCATTTGCGAAGCGTTCCAATTCCGATTTCAAAAATTGAATGGGTTTGGTGATCAAACTGGAACTCCAAAAACCGAAGGCCACAATGACCACGACAATAACGGCGGTGAGCTGAAAAAATTGCTTCTGCTTTTCAAGTATCTGGGCGTTGATGACTGAGTCAGGGGCACGTACCAATACAGACCAGTCCATTCCGGGAAACCCCAGAGCTCCCTTGTGATGAGCATACCCACTCGCCTGTTCAATTTTTTTCCTGGCATGGGTCGCGTATGCAAACCCGGTTTGTTTTTCCTGAACCGAGTTGACGGCAACCATCACCCCCTTTTCAACCAGATTCAGCTTCAACAACACATTAAAATCATGATCGACTTTTGTACCATCACCTTTTCCAAGTGACGGTTCGTAATCCACAATGATGTTTCCCCTGCCATCCAGCAGGGTCATTTCTGTATCTTCGAGGCCCTTGTCTTTAAGATCACCATAAGCTTTGACAAAAAACTCTTCGACCAAAGAAAATTTGGTGTAGTTGTTCCAGACAGCAATGACTTTTCCTTCAGCGCTATAAACAGGAGCCGCAAACCCTAAAGTGAGTCCGTCATCCCCGCGATAAACATTCTTCACTTCCTCATTCACATGCAATGGGACCACCACTGTTCCGCTGAAACCGGCGTTCCCGCCTACATTTCCCTGCTGGCTGGTATAAAACTTCTGGTTCAAGACATCCTGAAACCATTGGGAGCTACTGTAATTACGCCCATAAAAATCCCTTGTTGAGATAGGTTTGGCATCCTGATCCTTGCTGTTGATGGAGATCACATTGCCTTCCAGATCAACCAACAGGGTCAGGTAGTAAATATCGTAAGTGTCCACATAACTGTTCATGGCCGTTTCAATCGGAGACCCCGGTTTGTACCAATTTACCTGGTTCTGGAGGACGGAGTTCAAACCGAAAGCCTGCACGTCTCCATAACGCTCAAACAGATTGCGGTCGATTTTATCCGCAATATTTCTGGCCACCCCTTCCAGGGACTGGGCGTTGATATTCCTGATTTCCTTAAATGAAGCATTGTTGAGCAACATCACGCAAACCAATGGAACCAGACCACTTAATAAGAAAAGAATTATTTGCTTCCATTTGACACTCAAATTGTTCCAAAAAATCATTTCCTGTCTCCCCGTTATATTTATTGCAACCCAATTGAAAAAATTTGATCGCCTGTTTGTTTCAATCCATTTCCGGAAGGATAGGCGGCGGTTCTACGCACACCTCCCTGACGGTTTTTCCGGGTGTGCGAATTTTTTATAAATAAGGCGATTGAGCCTCCTAATTTATACATAAACAAATAATGTTACATATAAGAGCAAAAAAAATGGTCAACGCACAATTCTGCCACACACCAAAATATTCCGATTTCCTAATTAATATAAATACTAGCATGATTTTACGGAAAAACAACATAATTTATTCCCTATATCAAATTTAATAGGAAAAATATTCAGTATTCCGAAAGTTTTAGAGGACTGGGATTGGAGGCGTTGGGTGATTATTTAGAGGAGGAAAACAGCGAAGATTGCAGGGAAAAGCAGTTTAAAAGAAAAATTCCTTTAAATGTTCAATGGCGGACCGACCCATGGATGCAACGGCTTCCAAAGAATTACCGCCCAGATGCGGCGTCACCATCAGGTTGGGGAGAGCAAGAAACTCCACATCGGTCGGCGGCTCCGGGGCAAACACATCCAGCGCCGCGCCTGCGATCACGCCTTTCATCAAACTCATCTTGAGCGCAGATTGATCCACCACCTCTCCCCGGCTGGTATTGATCAGAAACGCCGTCGGCTTCATACGCCGAAATACAGATTCATTCATCAGATGGACGGTGGCTGACGTCAACGGCACATGCAGGGTGAGTATGTCTGACTGTTCGATCACCTCATTGAGGCTTGCCTCTGTTGCCCCGTGTTTTTGGCAGAACTGGCTTTTATCAACGATGTCCCGCACCAGAATGCGGCACTTAAACGGAGCCAGCAGGCGAATCACCTCCGACCCCACATGGCCGCACCCAATAATCCCCACCGTCTTCCCGGTCAACTGAAATCCACCGTCTTTTTGCCATTGGTTCCCCTTTAAAGCGAAGCCCCTGGAAAACGTGTTGTGACAAAGCCCGATCATGAAGCCCAGCGTCAGTTCCGCCACGGAAAGGCTGTTGACACCAGCGGTCCAGCCAAATTTCACCTCATGCCTGTTAAGAGCTTGCTGATCTATATTGTCCAGTCCCACGCCATATTTGGCGATGATCTTGAGCTTTGGCAGAGATTTTAAAACGCCATCATTGATCGGGTCCCGGCCAATGATGGCTCCTTCAGCGTCCTGTAAAAAATCAATCAGCTCCGGCTCAGTCAGGTAACGGTCCTTTTCATTGAACACAGCATTAGGCAAAGACCGGGTCAATTCGTCCCGGAGAAGGTCGGACTTGCAAAACGCCGGCGGCGTGACCGCTATTCTAACGGGGGAGGCGGTCATGTCCGGTCACCGGAAAATCTGCGTCACGATGGACGCTCCGGCAACGTACGTTCCGACAGCAGAGCCTAGATTGGCGAAGAAAAAAATCATCAGAACCCGCACCACCCGGTTTTTCCACCACATCTTCATCGACCCGATGTCTTCACGCAGAGCTTCAAAATCGCTCACTTTTGGCTTGCGCAGGTAGGATTCCACCAGCCCGACCACCATTCCGGCGCCTATGGTGGGGTTGAGCGAGGTCAGGGGGGCGGCCAGAAAAGCCGTCAAAATAGACAACGGATGCGCAAGGCCGATGGCCGCTCCCAGAGCGCTGAAACCACCGTTGATCAGCACCCACGTGACCACCAGTTGCATGCCCAGTTCCGGCGACCGGCTGTAACCGACCGCAAACATGCTGAGGATGAAAATGGCAATTCCCCATCCTATGTAATATCCGGTACGGCTGGGCGGAGGGGTTTTGTCCAACTCGCTCATGCGGTTTTTATCTGGCGGATTATCAAACGCCGGCACCATGCCAATGAGATGACCCGCGCCCACAAAGGCAAGAATATTTTTTGGCGCATCGGAGGACTTCGCCAGCTCGATCAATTTTCCGACCATGTATTCATCGCGTTCGTCTATGAGGACTTCCTTGAATTCCGGCAGGGATTCGCCAAATTCCTCGACCACGGTTTGGAGCATGTCGCCCTTTTTCAGGTCTTCGATCTGCTGTTCGCTCACTTCTTCGCCGACGAATATCCCCGCCACCAGGCCGGAGAAAATCTTCAACTTCTGCCAGAAGGAAACGCGGGTGACCACTCTTTGCAAGGTTGTGGTGATATTGCGGTCGATCACCTCCAGCGGGAGTTCCTTTTCTTTGGACAATTCGATGGCCCGGATCATTTCCTGCCCGGCCTCGATCCCGACTTTTTCCGCCAATCGCTTCTGGTAAGCGGAAAGCGCCAGGTTGACCAGCAACAGGGTCGCCTTTTTCTGGCGAAAAACCTGATAGATGTCCATGTTCTTCCACCACGACCGCTTGGTCAGATTCTCAAACCTCGGCTGGCACAGCTCCACCGCGACGCAATCGTATTTTCCGCTTTCAATGTGTTCCTCTACCAGTTCTACGCTCTGTTTGGATACGTGCGCTGTACCGATCAAAGTCAGGGTGGATTGCCCGATCTGAATCGTTTTTATGATTTCTTCGTTTGATTGCACAAATTGCCTTTCATATTAATATCGAAACCGCCCGGCCTCCTGAGCAGACAAACCAGCCAGGGAGTTCCGTTTTTTAAGTGATCGATGTTAAGGGAAAACTTGAAGAGGGAAACAGCGGATCATGCTGATTCACAAGGCTCCAGCCCCTTAATTTAACACAAATATTGTGCTATTTTAAAATCCCAATTTTATGAGCTTCAGGGTATCTCGAAAAATTTAATCTGAATCAGGAGCCAACCCTTTATAATAAGGGGTTGGCGATTGCCAGGACCCAAAAATATTCATTCCAGGAAACCCTTATTCTTCATGACCCCGTTCAAACTCCAGGCCGAATTCCAACCCGCAGGCGACCAGCCCAAAGCGATCGAACAGCTCACTAACAACTGCCGTGCCCTGTCCAGCGGTCAGACCCTTCTCGGTGTCACCGGCTCCGGAAAAACCTACACCATCGCCAACGTGATCCAGAATCTGCAAAAGCCGACGTTGGTTCTGGCGCACAACAAAACTCTGGCGGCGCAACTGTACAGCGAATTCAAAGCCTTTTTCCCCGACAACGCCGTGGGATATTTTGTCAGCTATTACGACTACTACCAGCCGGAAGCGTATCTCGCCAACACCGACACCTACATCGAGAAGGACGCGTCCATCAACGACGAAATCGATAAAATGCGCCACGCCGCGACCCACTCCCTGTTCGAGCGCCGGGACGTGGTGATCGTCGCCAGCGTTTCCTGTATTTACGGGCTGGGTTCCCCGGAAGCCTATCACGGCATGCTGGTTTTCGTTGAGACCGGAATGACCTTCGAACGCGAACAGGTATTGAAAAAGCTGGTGGACATCCAATACAAACGCAACGACGTGGATTTTCAGAGAGGCACCTTTCGCGTGCGCGGCGACGTGGTGGAAGTCCTGCCCGTGTACGAACGCAACGAAGCCGTGCGCATCGAATTTTTTGGCGACCAGATCGACCGCATCCTGGCCTTCGATCCCTTGACCGGCAAGGCAATCCGCGAACTGGACCGAATCGCTATCTATCCCGCCAGCCATTACGCGACTCCCAAAGAACTTTTACAAAAAGCCATGGTCGCCATCCGCGAAGAACTGTTGGAGCGCATCGCCTGGTTCGAAAGCCAGAACCTGCTGGTCGAGGCGCAACGCATCGAGCAAAGGACGATGTTCGATCTGGAAATGATAAAGGAAGTGGGCTATTGCCAGGGCATTGAAAATTATTCCCGCCATCTCATGGACCGCCCAGCCGGGGAACCGCCCCCCACCCTGCTCGATTATTTCCCCGACGACGCGCTGTTCGTCATCGACGAAAGCCATGTGACCCTGCCGCAACTCAACGGGATGTATAAAGGCGACCGTTCACGCAAGGAAACCCTCATCCGTTACGGGTTTCGCCTGCCGTCGGCGTTCGACAACCGGCCCCTGCAATTCCCCGAATTCGAAGACCACGTCAACAACGTCATCCATGTCTCCGCCACACCCGGCCCCTATGAAATCGAAAAATCCGAAGACAAGGTGATTGAGTTGATCGTCCGGCCCACCGGTCTGGTCGATCCCGAAGTCGAGATCAAACCTATCGAAGGACAAGTCGACGATCTCTATCACGAAGTCAAGATACGGGCAAAGAGAAACGAACGCACCTTGATCACCACGCTCACCAAACGGTTTTCCGAAGACCTCGCCGAACATTATGCCGAAATGGGCTTAAGAGTCAAATACCTGCACTCCGACATCGTGACTCTGGAGCGGACCCAGATCATCCGGGAACTGCGACTGGGGGAATTCGACGCGTTGATCGGCATCAACCTTTTGCGGGAAGGGCTGGACATCCCGGAAGTCACCCTCGTCGCTATTCTCGATGCCGATAAGGAAGGGTTTCTGCGCTCGACAACCTCGTTGATCCAGACATCGGGACGGGCCGCCCGGAACGTTGACGGGAAAGTCATCATGTACGCCGACACCGTGACAAAATCCATGCAGGCCGCGCTCGCCGAGATGGATCGAAGGCGGACCATTCAACTCGAATACAACGAAAAACACGGCATCACCCCCACCTCCATCAAAAAATCCGTCGGCGAAGCGATGGTCCAGCATGAGAAATTTGAGATCGCGTCCTTGATGGTGGCGGAAGAGGAAGAAGAATACAACGCCGCGAAGAACCCGCAGAAACTGATCGCCCGCCTGGAAAAACAAATGTACGCCGCCGCCAAAAATCTGGAGTTTGAAAAAGCCGCCGAACTGCGCGACAAAATCAAACGCCTGCGCGACAAAGACCTGATGATTGCGGGTTGAGGTAAAGATCGACCTGTGCAAATTTAACGATGGTTTCCTGCTAAAAGCGGACTTATACCCCGGTGCGATGTTAGGAGCCGTCTTAAACTAAATAAGCTATAGCTTATTTAGATGTAATAGTTTTC
The DNA here is from genome assembly GCA_029261655.1 of Nitrospinaceae bacterium. Classification (GTDB taxonomy): domain Bacteria; phylum Nitrospinota; class Nitrospinia; order Nitrospinales; family VA-1; genus JADFGI01. The sequence goes on from JAJDAY010000031.1 coordinate 59,292, forward strand.
ATTATTTTCTCGGGCACCACAAGCTCGGATAAATGAACATGCAACAAATACATATTGTATACCAGTGCTTTCCAATATGTGCCATACAGCATCGACGTCAGAATCTACATCGACGCCATGATCAGCGGCGTTTCTGACTTGCCCTAGATACTTGCCAGCTTCAACGACTTTTTTGGGTAATATGTTTTGCGGGCGAAATTTATCTAGTCGACTATTGAGTCCCGTGGCTCCTGTTAAACTAACATTATTCCTACTCGCAAGCCTTGCTAAGTATGATTCAACTCCCATTGCCGCTTCTGCAACAGCTTCAGTCGGTTTTTTATTTTTTGCTTTAATCAATGCACTCGCTAGCGGCATAATTACTTCAGTTCTATCTAATTGCTCTGAATAATCGCCTATCTCTGTACGAATACAAACCTCTGCAGCAGCTAGATCATCACAACTTTCAGCTATCTCATGGAGTTGATTTGCGAGTTTTTCATCGGTTAGAACATACTTACCGCCACCTTTAGCTAGAATAGCTTTGGCATATGTACCGAGGCTTATTAGCGTGTCTTTTATTTCTTCTCGGTGTGAATCTAAACCCAATATTGTTTTAGTTTGCTGTGCAGCCGTATCTGCAGAACCAGTTGCTAAAAGACGCTCACGGAAATGAATAAATGGAAGGTATGACTCCAGCATAATTCTTAATAGTGCTGCCTTTTTTGACACATCTGGTGTACATATAAATTTTATTAAAGGTGAGTCTGGTTTATAGCGATCTCCACTTTTCTTTATAAGTCCTAGGTCTGTAGCAAGTTCTAACGCATTCATCGCTTGAGAACTGGGAACATCACAAAATTGATGTACGAACTCCAGATCACATTGGTGATTCACATAAACAGCTTCCACTACCTGTATAGTTAACTCCGCAGTTGCTTGGTAAAAAGCACGGGGCATTTTATTTCCCCTTATTGATCTTCAGAGTTAACTTCTAAATTAATTTCCCCAGACTTAAATTCATCGATAACCTTTCTTAGTTTTTCCCCTAGGCTATCAAGTTCCGCGACCGTACAGTTAATACTGACATTAATGTTAACTTTTATCTGAGTATCGCCTTGCTCAGTAGGTATTGCAGTAAAGATTCTTTGGTGTGAACCTGAACTACTAGCACTAGAAGAAATTAGCTCTTTTGTATTTTCTCTCCTAGTGTCAGTTTCAGAAGATTCAGTAGTTGATACAACATATTTTCCGTCAACTTCTTTTATTAACACGGCAGCACGAAGGATATCAACAATAGTGCGAGCACCTGTCATGAATTGAGGTTTTTTTGGTTGGCCAGCAGAATATGCAATATGTGATTGTAATGTATTGTCGTCCATTCCATTTCTAATTTTTATTGCGGTAATCAACTTGGAAAGAAATTCGTTCTCTAATACAATTTCACGCCAATAACTCCGAATCTCATCCGGCATTGAGTGCTCAAGAGCATGAGATAATAACTTACCAATGGTAGATGTAGTTTTCTTTTGACCTGGCTCTAAAATCCCAAGTTCAACTAAAAAGCCACCGTTACGACTTATAACAGTTCTATCCATACCAATAAGCTTGCTAACTTCATCAAGTCCAACAGGCATGCTGAAATGCCCATAAGATTTGATAATTTTTGTCAGTTCTTCATAAGAAGAATTCGGTAACTTAAATTTCTCATCTGCCATTTTCGACGTATCCTTATTTTATTAGATATATCTAATATCAAACTCCTATAAGTATTCAAATACCCACTACAGGTCTTTTCCGAGCAAAATCAATGGGATTGGGCGTCCGCTTTTACTTAAAATTTCTTAACTTAAAATCTTTCCAACTGTAACGATTCAAGCAATTAAACATCAGGACATTTCAGGCATTATTGAGCAATTTCATAAAAATGTAAACACCCTGAACGGCTTTTCTATTCAGCCTTACCCCAGGGCCGGGGCGAGGCTTTGGCTTTGAATTTATCCCCGCCTTTATGGGCTACTTTTTCTGATCCCCAATGGATTTCCTTTTTCATTTTTTTGAGCCGGGGAATGTGTTTGGAGCAATGTATATAGGCTTCTTCGATTTCGACGATCACCCAGCATTCGGCTTTGAGGCCGCCTTTTTTAGGGACATCTTTCTGGAGCGCGTCCGGGAACAACCCGCTTTTAAGAATTTTTTGATCCTTAAATATCCGGGCCTTGCCATTGACGTGCAGACCGACGGTGCTGTCAAAAAAATCGACGAAGATCATGCCGATATGAGGATTCTCCAGGATATTGCCCATACTGGCAAAGACTCCGTTGCCCCGGTATTCGGGATAGGCGAGGGTTTTTTCATTGATGACACGGACCCAACCGGGCGGGCCGGTGCGGAACGAACAGTCGCATTCGCCTTTGGCATCGGATGTGGCGATGAAGACAATTTCCTGCTCGGCCAGGAATTCGCTCATGGTCGGGTTGAGGTGATCCAGCATCTGCTTATTATAGAAAGCCAGCGCCTTTCGGGTGGTGGCGAGTTCCTTTTGCAGGCGATGCTCCCCTTTGGAACCGGGCAGTTTCATAAAAATAACCTCAATTGTTATTCTGGAGTTACTTTTTTCTGACAATGGCATTGTAGCGGAAAGAAGCTGAAAACCGAGGTTAAAATCCAACGCCCTCGATCAGCAGCCCTCCCCCGAAACCGGAATTTTCCCCTGACAGAAAAGGGTTTTTCCTACCCTTAATTTAGCTTTTTGCCGATGGTGGCATTTCACGGTTCGTTTTAGCATGAGTAGCGTCTGAAAACTTGTGAAGGAGCCTTGCCATGAACCGGTTAGCCCATAGTTTCGACCTGCCTGTAAAAGGCAACCCCCCTGGCTTTTCTGTAAATGATAATTTCATCGTTTTCCATTATTGGGCGGATTCCCTTGCCGGAGGAAATTATCTGGAACATGCCTCGGGATTTAATTCCACCACGATTTATATCCGCCACTCAAGCAACCTGCCGATGCCTGTTCGCATCCCTTGTAAAACCGGTGTCAACCTGAAAAACGACCATGACGGCTCTTTAAAGAATATTTCTTTAAGTACGGCTGGGTCTGAGGTTTTCAACCTGGAAGAAATCCCGCCAAGGAAAATTGTCAGATTGGAGTTTGCCCGAAAGGGCCTTTACCGATTGCGCTATGAATTTGTGGAATCGGGCACTGACAAAGAGGAAAGTGTTGACATAGTGATCGGCTAGTGTACGGGTTGTTTTTCAGTTAACGCCTCACCATTTAAAACCACCTCCGCTTTTTCTGTCACCTCTACAGGCGGATAGTGCTTAAAATACGCTTCGAACAATTTTTTTGCCACGGGCGCGGCGGCGGCCCCGCCGTGTCCGCCATGCTCCACAATGACCGAAATCGCGACTTCCGGTTTCTCATAGGGAGCGAACGCGACAAACCAGGCGTGATCACGGAACTGGTAGGGGATTTTCTCATCTTTATCAATTTCCTCGGATGCTTTCAGTTTCACCACCTGCGCGGTTCCGGTTTTCCCTGAAACTTTGATATTCTTTAGACGGGCCAGGCGACCCGTTCCCTTTGCTTCGTTCACCACTCCAAGAAGCGCTTCACGGACCAGTTCCAGATTCTCCAGACTTATGTTGCTCTTGTGTTGCACATCTGCGTGAAACTCCTTAATCAGCCTGTCATCGGGGTCTGTTATTTTTTTCACTAACAACGGTTTCAGGGAAACGCCTCCATTGGCGATTGTGGCCATGAACCTGGCTTGCTGGAGGGGAGTCACCAGGTTATAACCCTGGCCGATGGAAGCGGAGATCGTTTCCCCCAAAAGCCAGGCTTTTTTTCTATTTTCCAGTTTCCACTGGGTGCTGGGGATGAGCCCGGTCTTTTCTCCCATGAGTTGGATGCCGGTGTAATCGCCGAGACCCAGGTTTTTGGCGTATTCATAAATTTTGTCGATGCCCAGTCGATGACCCACCGTGTAAAAATAAACATCGCAGGATTGCACCAGGGCCGAGTGCAGGTCCATCGAACCATGCCCGCCGCGTTTCCAGCAACGATATCTGCCGCGCCCCAGTCGAAAATGCCCCGGACAATAGACGGTCGTATCGGGAGTGATTATTTTTTCTTCCAGCCCTGCCAGAGCGGTCACGATCTTGTAAGTGGAGCCTGGGGGATACTGACCGCTGATGGCCCGATGTTGTAACGGGTGAAGTTTGTCTCCTGTGAGATTTTGCCAGTTTTCCCGGGATATTCCCGCGGCGAACAAATTGGCGTCAAATGCGGGTTCGCTGGCGATGGCTATAATTTCCCCCGTATGAACCTTCATCATGACGACGGACCCGGAGACAGGTTCGTCTGACGTGCCTTTCAATGTTTCTTCTAAAACCTTTTGTATCCTTAGATCCAAAGTCAACGTCAAGGTATTTCCGCTTCTCGGCGGAAGCTTTCTCAGGGTTTTGAATTCCCTGCCTGAAACATCGACCTCCACTTCCTTGTATCCGTTTTTCCCTCGCAACAGAGTCTCATAGATGGTTTCGAGCCCGTTTTTTCCGATAAAATCTCCTTGCTGATAGCTGGGGTCGTTCAAACTTGCCAGCTTGTCTTTGGAAATTTCTCCCAGATATCCCAGAACATGCGACGCCAGTTCCCCATAAACGTAGTTCCTTAAAGGCTCCACTTTAATCTCGACGCCCGGAAGCCGCATTTTAATTTCCTCCACAATCGCTACGGCTCCGCGCTGAATATCCCTTTTAATCAGAACCTGTTTAAAAGTTCGTGACTCTTTTATCCTTTGAAACACCTCTTCCTTATCAAAGTCGATGATTTTATTCAGCAGGGTCAGGGTTTCGGTCAGGTCCCCGGCGTCTTCGGGCGTGACATAAAGGTTGAAGGAGGGACGAATGCTGACCAGCGTCTCCCCATTGCGGTCTTTGATCGCGCCCCGATAGGCCGGCAGGGAGACCAGCCGAATCCGGTTGTTTTCAGACAGCCCCTGAAAGTGCAGTCCTTTTAATATTTGCAAATACCACACCCGCATCCAAAGGCATAAGAAGGAAAAAATAGCCAGGACAACAAAGATCTTTATTTTTTTTCGGACTGTTTCCGAAACATCACCGCTGTATCGAAAAATACTCATGATTGCCGTAGATACGGGTTGGGAAATTTACTGATGACCCATTTTCTGTTTAAATCCAGAAAGTAAAATAACAAGGGGCCGACACAACCATTGTATATCGCATAGACGGGTAAGGAAGAAAACAGAAAACTTCCCGGAACCTCCCCTTTAAACAAAGTGACCAGAGCAAAATAGAAAACAATGCCATCCAGCAAGGAAGCGGAGATGATAAATAAGAAGATGGGGAAAATACCTTCGACCATTATTTTATCTTTCAATGTAGAAAAGAAAAAAGAGATCAAACTTTTTGAAAGGGTGTTGACCCCCAGAAGACCGCCGGACAGGCAGTCCTGGACCAGGCCAACCGTAAAACCCATTCCAATGCCACGGTTCCCTTTAAAATGAATCCCGCAATAAACAACAAAGATTAAAGATAGATCGGGAGTGATGCCGACAATGGAAAATTTTTCAAGGAAGGTGGTTTGGGCGGAAAACAGAACCACCAATATGAGAAATTGTATCAGGAAAAACATTTGCAAATAAGGTTTAGGGCATGCGAACCAACACTTCTTCCAGACGTGAAAATTCGGCGCTGGGCTTAACCGTAATATCCTGGAACAGCCCTTGTTTCATTTTAGTGACTTCGCTGACAACACCTATTTTCAGTCCCTTCGGAAATGTTCCTCCCAACCCGGAAGAAATAATAGAATCGCCAACCAGTACCCTGGCGTTCATCGGGACATATTTCATATTAACTAAATTTTTGCCCGTTCCCACCGCCACCCCGGTCACACGGGAACCCTGAAACAGAGAATCCACCGCACTCCGGCTGTCGGTGATCAACAATACCTTAGAGGTTGTTCCGGTGGATTGAATGACGTGGCCGATAACCCCCGCGTTGGTCATCACGGCAAGGTTTTCGCGAACACCCTGCTTCGTCCCTTTATCAATAAACACAACCTTGGACCATTGAGTCGCGTCCCGGCCGATGACGGTTGCGACCTTCAGTTTATTTTCCTGCAATTCCTCCTGAGGTAACAAACTTGCGATTCGTTCCTGTTGCTTCAACCGCTCGACCAATTGATTTTTCTCTTCGGCAAGTTGGTCGATCACCTTCCTCAACTCTTTATTCTCTCCGGCGGAATCGACAACAAAGAAATAATGCTCAAAAACACCTGTCACCGAGGATGCGACCTGGGTAAATAATGCCTGTACAGGAGAGGTTATCGAAGCTATCAGGGATTCAAAAAAAAAGGGTCTCTGGTCGCGCTTGATGTTCAGAGTCATCAGGACCAGAGACAAAAGGATGAGCAGGGAGAGTAACGCTATTAAACGATTGCCTTTTCTAGGCACAGCTACAAAGCGACTTTTTTAAGGAGTTTGGCATCTTTCAATACCGCCCCGGCTCCAAGCGCCACTGCCGAGAGGGGATCATCTGCCAGGGTGATGGGCAAACCGGTGGCTTCTTTAAGCAGAGTGTCCAGGCCTTTGATCAATGAACCGCCGCCCGCGACCACCACGCCCTTATCAACAATATCCGCAGCCAGTTCCGGCGGCGTGCGTTCCAAAGCAATTTTTACCGCTTCCACAATCGTGCCAAAAGTTTCGGTCAGCGCTTCCCGGATTTCCTCATCAGAAATCTGGAGAGTTTTCGGAATGCCGGCGACCAGATCCCGGCCCTTGACTTCCATCGTCATGGATTTTTCCATGGGATAGGCGGAACCGATACTGATTTTAACCTCTTCCGCCGTCCGTTCCCCGATCAACAGGTTGTATTTGCGTTTGATGTAATTGACGATTGCTTCATCCATTTCGTCGCCCGCAATGCGAATGGACTTGCTATAAACGATTCCCGACATGGAAATAATAGCAACTTCCGTCGTCCCGCCCCCTATATCGATGATCATATTACCCGTCGGATCCTGAACAGGCAGGCCAACGCCAATGGCCGCGGCCATGGGTTCATCTATTAAAAATACTTCCCTCGCCCCCGCCGATTCGGCAGAATCACGAACGGCGCGTTTTTCCACCTGGGTGATTCCTGACGGAACAGCAATCACCACTCGCGGACGAACCAGGGTTTTACGGTTATTATGAGCTTTTTGAATGAAATGCCGGATCATTTTTTCCGTCACTTCAAAATGGGCAATGACCCCGTCTTTCATCGGGCGGATGGCGATGATGCTTCCAGGAGCGCGGCCCAGCATCTGTTTCGCTTCCGTTCCCACCGCCTGCACCTCGTTGGTCTGGCTGTTCAACGCGACCACAGACGGTTCTCTCAAAACAATTCCCTCACCCCGCACATTGACCAGGGTATTGGCAGTTCCTAAATCTATCGCCAGATCATTTGAAAATAAATTCCAAAAATAGTTGAACAAAAGTCTCCCCTATGAAAAAATAATCTCAATCATATATAACTTATTGTTTTTCCTAACCTTGGGTTATATCAAGGTACCGAAAAAATTGCAAGGCAAATATGGGCCTCCTCAGGCTCAATTGAAGTCTTCACATGGTTACCTTCGACCGTTTTTTATTGTTTAGATTTTAAGCGAGAGCTTCTTATAAAATTTTAACGGTTGCGAAGCATCTATTTTTTTTATTATAGTATGGGGTTTTCTTTACGGTTTACACTCTTAATTGGAGAGCTTTGAATGCTGAATATAATCCGGCAACACGCCGATTCCTGGATGGTCAAGACCGTTCTGTGGCTGATAATACTTGCCTTTTTGGGAACGATTTTTTACTCATGGGGAATGGGCGGAACGCCGGGTTCCCGTGGAGGCGTGGTCGCCACGGTGGAAGGGATTGAGATTCCATACAGCCAATACGATAAAACCTTCAACAATTTAATCAATTTTTACCGGGACCAGTTTAAAAACCAGTTCTCGGAAGATCTCATCCAGCGTCTCGACCTGAAAACCCAGGCGCTCGACGCGCTCATCCATAGAAAATTACTGCTTCTGGAGTCGGAAAACCTGAACATCCAGGTGAGCGATGAAGAGTTGGTGGAGCATATTCAAAGCTTCCCCGCTTTCCAAAAAGACAATAAATATAATCAGACTTATTACGATAACTATATCCAGTTCAACCGCTTGACTCATCTGGACTTTGAGGAGGGTCAGCGCGAAGCATTGAGGATTGAAAAGCTTGAAAAAATGATCTCCGGCAACACGCTGGTTTCAAAAACAGAAGCCCTGGACGCGTTCAAGACCGAAAATGAAACTGTGAAGTTCGACTATATCTCCTTTTCGGAAGATCATTTTCAAACGACGCAACCTGTCAATGAAACAGATTTAAAAACCTATTACGACAAGAACAAAATTCAATTTGAAGTTCCCGACCAGATCAAAGTCGATTACGTCAAGGTGAACCCGAAAGACTTCGAAAACGCCATCACACCGAACGAAGAAGACATCCAGGAATATTATGATTCGAAAATCGCTGATTTCCGGGTTGAGAAAAAATACACCGCCAGTCACATTCTTTTCCAATTAGAACCCACGAAGATGGATGAAAAAGCCAGCGATGAGGAAAAACAAAAAGCCGTGGAAGAAGCGGCAAAAAAAGAAGCTCTGGATGCCTTGAAAAAAATCCGGGAAGGAGCGGACTTCGCAAAACTCGCCGAGAAATTATCCGACGACCCTTCTTCAGGAGATAACGGCGGTAGCCTGGGCGAATTTCCCAGGGGAACCATGGTCCCTGAATTCGAAGCGGCTCTGGAAAAACTAAAGCCGGGAGAAGTCAGCGAGCCGGTCAAATCTCCTTTTGGATATCACGTCATCAGGCTGGATAAAAAAACCGATGAAAGAATCAAACCGCTTTCTGAAGTGAAGGACGCGGTCATCGCATCCATCAAGGTGACCAAGGCCAGACAAAAGGCGCGCCGGGTCGTCAAACGGATTTATAAATCCACGCAAAAAGGAAGTGGTTTTTCCGAGGCCGCCGGGGAACAAAAAATGGAGGTCAAGTCATCGGATTTCATCAACCGGAGAAAGCACATCATCGCCGATATCGGGCCCGCTCCGGAATTTTTCAATGCCGCCTTTTCCCTGGCGGACGACCAGATCAGCGACCCCATTCACACGTTTGAGGCTTCTTACATCCTGAAAGTCAAAGAAAGAAAGCCCGCCTATATTCCTGCACTAGACGAAGTCCGAAAAGACGTTCAGAAACAAGCCCGCAAGAACGCAGACATAAAACTCACGTCCAGTAAGTTCAAGGAACTCGCCGGCAAACTGGCAAGCGAAAAAGATCTGCAAAAAATCGCCACCGAGTTGAAAATGGATATTCAGCACACGCCGTTTTTCAGCCGCGCCGATTCCATCCCCGGAGTGGGTGATTTCCCGGAAATAAAAGACAAGGTTTTTCCCCTGGAGAAAGGACAAACCACCTCCGCCACGACATTCAGAAAACACTATTTGATAAAGGTGCAGGATCGAAATCCCGCCGGGGAGCCTACCAAAGAACAGCTCGAAACCATCTCCGCCCGGCTGAAAAAGCAAAAATCCACGACCGTTTTCAATGACTGGCTCACCAACCTGAGGGAAAAATCCAATATTTTAATAGATCAAACTTTGCTGTAGGCCGCGAAGATCCCGGAGGGTCAGCGCGGGCTTGCCTGTCTATTTACACAAACGATGGATTTTTAGGATTCTGTCTACCAGGGTTTCAATATCGTCGGCGATGACGCGGATCATTTCTTCTTTTCCAAAACCGCCAATATCGTAAATGATATCGGGAACAAACCCGCACCTCTGTATCGCGGTATCGGTCCCCCATTCCAGAGAAGACCCTTCCTTGATTTTCACTTTTTTGGGTTCATCGGCGCGGTTAAAGGTCGCCGTCGTGAATTTCAGGCGCTTGCAAATTTTTAAAAGTTCCAGGGTGTATTTGATATTCATCACCGCCCGCTTGTCCGGGTTGTACCGCATCGCCGTCAACACAATATTGGCCACATGTTTGGACCCGCCATACTGTGGAGGCGAAAGGGTGACGATATTTTCCCCGTGTTTCACAATACGGCCGTGAAACCCGATCACATCCTGATGCGTCCGGGCGCCTTCAAGCCCCACCCCCAGGTTAGATTGCACTTCTGGAATGAGGTGACCGATTTTTGCATCCTTCAAAATTTCCATCGCCTTGGACACACGCTGAAAAATATCCCACCGTTCCTCGTTTTGATAAAGAGACGATAATGGCTCGACACTGCCCTGCCCGGTCCCTGAAAAAACGCCTCCAAGAATCGCCTTTGCCATGAACTCTTTTGCGAATGCTATCGCCGAAGCCAGAGGCTCGCCCTTAGCCAGCCCCCCGGCAATTGCCGAAGAAAAAACACAGCCGGTACCGTGAAGGTCTCCATCGCCCATACGTTCCGCATGAAGCAACAACGGGCGACCGCCATCATAAAAAAAGTCTTCCGGCTTGCCCTTCAAATGCCCGCCGGTGATTAAAACGCTTTTGACTCCGGTTTTTAAAATGGCGCGTGCGACTTTCAAACGATCGCCCGGTTTGGCAATTTTCATCCCGGAAAGAATTTCTGCTTCTTTTATATTCGGCGTGACCACCAAGGCCAACGGCAATAGTTTTTCCTTGAGCGCCTGAACTCCTTTAGCGGACAAAAGTGTCTTGCCGCTAGACGAACGGATGACCGGATCGACCACAATTTTTTTGATTCTTGCACGTTTGAGCTGACGGGCCACGCATTCGACGATGGCTTCATTTCCTAACATGCCGGTTTTAACGGCAAATGGTTTTTTGTCGTCAAGCAGTGCTCCTAACTGTTGTTCCACTGTTTCAACGGGAAGGTGAAAGGCTCCCTGCACACCCAGCGTGTTTTGCGTTGTTATGGAAGTGATGACCGATTGGGCAAAAACCTTCAGCGCTGAAAAGGTTTTAAGATCGGCCTGAATACCGGCTCCCCCGCTTGGGTCCGATCCCGCAATGGTCAAAGCTGTATGGACTGTTTTCATAGAAATATATTTTCAGTGGTTTTTTAATGAAGGATTGATGAGTTTTAGGAAAGGAGAACTCTAACAGAGGGGGATTAATCTTCGCAACTCTTTATTCCAGCCAGCGGGTTTTATACCCCGTCAACAGAGGGCGGGGTCTTTCATTGTTCCGATACAGGAGATTTCGAGTCGGCAGGAGAGGAAGGTTGCCGTTGTCATCCAACCGTCACGGATTTTGCCAGGGACCGGGGTTTGTCCACATTGCGTTTGAGACTGGTGGCGGTGAAATAGGAAAACAACTGCCCGATCACCATTTGAATGAGCGGCGCGATCAACGGAGGAACCTTGGGAAGAATCAGTTCCTCACTGAAAAGATCCTTATTTTTTCCACGTTCATCGAAATGGATTCCCAATACGAATCCGGAACGCGCACGAATTTCATCGACGCTATGGATGGTCGCCTCATACAGGGCTTTGTCTGACCTGGGAGGGATGAACACGATCGAATAAATATCCTGATCGATCATGGCCAGGGTTCCGTGTTTTAAAAACCCGGCGGGCATGCCTTCCGCGTGAACGTAGGCCACTTCTTTCATTTTCAAAGCCGACTCCAGCGCCACCGGATAATAAATGCCGCGCCCCAGATACAGCCAATGTCGTACTTTGCAATAACTGTGGGCGATACGGTGGATGAACCCGGACCGTTCGTTTAAAATACTTTGAATGATTCCCGGCAGATCATGGAGAGCGGCCATGCTGGCATTAAAAACTTTTTTGGTCATGACCTTTTTCTTCACCGCCACCCGCAAAGCGACCAACGTTAAAATCAACATCTGGGACAGCGCGGCCTTGGTACTGATCACGCAAATTTCCGGACCGGAACCCTGCAGAATGGCCTTGTCAACAAAACGGGAAATGGCTGACCCCATCACATTGACAATGGCCGCGGTTTTGGCACCCTGCGATTTCGCGTATTTCAAGGCGGTCAGGGTATCGTAGGTTTCACCCGATTGCGAAAGAGCCAACACCAGGCTTTTTTCATCCACATTGGCAAGTGAAGGGAACTCGTCCGAACTGATGGGCGGGCAAAATTCCCCAGCCAATGAAGAAAAAATATAGTTCCCATAGGAGGCGACGTAATAAGTGGTCCCAACCCCCACGAGGATCATTTTTTCACTCTCAAAAATCATATCCGCCAATTCATCGAGGGATTTGGAGTCCTGCTCCAGAGCGTTGGTCACCACTTGCGGTTGCTCATAAATTTCTTTGAGCATGTAATGAGGGTAGCCGCCTTTTTTAGTGGTTTCGCTGTCCCAGTCTATCTTGGTGATGTTTTTCTGAATTTCCTGCCCCGTCACAAAATCTTTCACGACATAACTGTCGCGGGAAACGATCGCATATTCTCCATCGTCAATGATAACGGCATTTTTCGTGTGATCGATGAAGGCGTTGAAGTCGGAGCCGACATACTTGGCTTCGTCCCCTATCCCCAACATGAGCGGCGACTCGCGTTTCGCGCAAAAAATTTGACCGGGCGCCATCGGCGATATGAACACGAGGGCAAAGGTCCCCTCCAGGACATTGATGACCTTGCGAAGGGCTTGTTCAATATTTTTAGTCTCTTTGTAATATTTTTCCAGTAAATGAGGGATGACTTCGGTATCGGTTTCCGAATCAAATTTGTGACCTTCGCGAGTCAGCTTGTCTTTCAGGGGACGAAAGTTAGATATGATCCCGTTATGCACCACCGCGAATTTACCATCACAGGAGGTGAAGGGGTGTGTGTTTTCCCGGGTGACCTTGCCGTGCGTGGCCCATCGGGTGTGCGCGATACCGATCTTACTGGACAGGGACAACACATTTTCCTTGCGGAAAAATTCTTCCACCCCACCCGTATTTTTACGGATGACCAGCGACTTTTTATCCATCAAAGCCACGCCGCAGGAGTCGTACCCCCGATACTCCAGGTTTCGGATGCCCTGGTACAACTCATCGGTAATATTATTCAGTCCAACCGCTCCGCTAATTCCGCACATTTACGATATCCAATTTATATTTTATTTGTTTTTAACAGAGTAACAGGCTGGCAATATTTTTCCGGGGGGGATCATCGTTCCAGGTTCAATGGTGTTGCCCGCCCCTATCACCACATTGTCGCCAACAAAAGCTCCCAGTTTGGAACTCCCGGTGTCAATGGATGTTTTGCCGCTTTTCACTTTGACAGGCTTCCAGTCAATGGCCCGGTTGACGGTCATGACCCCCGCGCCCACATCGACTTTTTCGCCCAACACGCTGTCGCCGATAAAAGACAATCGTCCGATATGGGTATTGTCCAGCACGACACAGTTTTTCAGTTCGACGCCATAACCCACACCGCACTCCTGCCCCAGGGATGTGTAGCTCCGTATGAGGGCGTTGTTGCCGATGTAGCTTCCCCTGCCAATGGAGCAGGGACCCTCCAGAATGGCTCCGGCTTTGACCACCACATCGTCTTCAATTCTCACGGTTCCCTGAATCGTCACATTGGATTCCAACACCGCGGTTTTGGCGATGGAGGAATTTTCCCAGGAATCCATCAGGATTTTATTGGCCTGTAAAATTTCCCAGGGGTAAACAATATCCAGCCATTCATCTTCCCACATCGACGCCATCAAACCTTCATTTTTCACCAGTTCCTTCAGGGCTTTTTCCATGGAACCCCCGTTCGATTCCAGCGTCTTGAAAATGGATTCCGGGAGGATAAAAACACCTGAGAGGACATAGTTTCCAAGATCGTTGCTCTTGGGTTTTTCGATGAGCTTGGTGATTTTCATATGCGCGTTCAGGAAAACGTTGCCAAAATCCTGATTCGTCGGAGGCAGGCAAATCGATGCCACCGGGCATTTGAAGGAATGAAACGATTGCTGAATTTTGCTGAAAATATTCGTGGCCGTAACCGTATCTCCGTATATCAGGAGAAAGTATTCACCCGGAGAGATTTTGCCTTTCACCTTCAGGATCGCGTCGCCGATCCCCTTGCCTTTTCCCTGTTCGACATAATGAAGGTTCAACCCGTTATTGAGGTGCTCGCCGATTCGCTGGATCAACTTTTCTTTCTGATGCTCGATGACCACAAAAATGTCGTTGACGCCGGATTTTTTTAAAAGGTCGATGGAGTTATCAAACAGAGTCCTGCCACCAAGACGCAACATGGGAATGGGCCGGGTCGTGGAAAATGGAGCCAGTTTGGAAGCTTTGCCTCCGGCGAGAATAACCGCTTTCATAGGTAATTTTCCTGAATTTCAAGGTGGTCTAAAATTGAGTCCACAAAATTTTCAACGGCTCAACAGTCGCTCCGCTTTGTTCAGATCATCGGGAGAATTGATTCCAATAATTTCGTCGGAATCGTCCGTTTGCACCGACTGAACAGAACACTTGTTCTCGACAAAATATTTAATGGTATCTGTTAAATAATATTCGTTTTGCGAGTTGCCCCGATCAATAGCGCCCAATGCCTTATAAAACAATATCTTATCAAAACAGTATACACCAGAATTATATTCATCGACCATTTTCTCCTGCTTCGTCGCGTCCTTATTTTCCACGATACGGGTGATCGACCCATCGCCGGCACGAAGAATTCGGCCAAAATCCTTGATTTCTCCCTTGTTATCTTTCAAGGTCAACAACGTGCAAACGGCTCCGGTGTCCCGATGTTTTTTTATCAGATTTTCCAACGTGGCAACACGGATCAAAGGCATGTCTCCACACAATACCAGAATATCGCCTTCAAAGTCCTTGAAACAGGACTCGGTCTGCTGGGCGGCATGGCCGGTTCCCAGTTGCTCCTTTTGCTCGATAAACTCCAGTTTTGGATCGGGGAAAGCGGATTTGACTTGATCGGCTTGAAACCCGACCACCACCCCCACCCGGTCGGCATCCAGCTTTTCGACGGTATCCAGGACATAGCGCAAAAGCGCCTTCCCGGACAGGGGTTGTAATACTTTAGCCAGGGGAGACTTCATCCGGGTGCCTTTTCCGGCGGCCAGAATGATGACGGCTAGACTTTTTTGGGGCATTGAATTTTAAATTCTTTGATCTTCTTGCGCAGGGTGTTGCGATTGATTCCCAGAATATTGGCGGCATGGGTCTGGTTACCATTGGTCTCTTTAATCACGATGTCCAGCAAAGGTTTTTCAACTCCTCCGATGATGAGGCCGTATAAATCACCATCGTGATCTTTACGCATGTGCTTGACATAATCTTTAACGGTAAGATCGAGCCAGTTTTCCAAAAAGGACCTTGTCTTTTTACTAACGTTTTGCATGAATTTAAAGGTGAGGGAATTGAGAATTACCCAACATCAGGGTAGACATAAATGAAGTCTCTGCAAATTCAGTTTTTTCGTGGAACGGATACTAGCAAACCCCGTGAACTCGGTCAAGGGTTTTACTTTAAAGAAAATAACGGCTTGTTGTTTCAATAATTTCTTGCCCCGGAAGATTCAGGTTGATTCTGGAGAATTACTTGTTTTAAGATGAAAATTCGTTTTTTCCATAATTTTTCTAACGGACAATCCATTGCAGTCACCGGTCAAAAAAGTCGCTTTTGCCACCCTGGGATGCCGTACCAATCAACACGATACCGCGGAAATGCAAGTCCTCATGCAACAAGAGGGATTTGCCATCGTCGATGCCAGGGACGCGGCGGATGTTTACGTCATCAACACCTGCTCGGTGACCCAACGCAGCGATTACAGTTCACGCCTTGCGGTTAAAAAGTCCCTCGCGATCAACGACCAGGCCCTGGTGGTTTTCACCGGCTGTTACGCGCAACTGGCCCCTGAGGAGGCGGTGGCGATCAACGGCCTCGACATCGTCCTGGGCAATGCGGACAAACTGGACATCGCCAATATCATCCAGCGCAAGCTAAACGGGAAATCATCGTGGCGTAAAGGGGATAAAGCTGAAATCTTCATGTCGGATATTCATCGCAAACGGGTGTTCCGCACCATCCCTGTCACGCAGTTTCAAGGCCGAACCAAAGCCTTCATCAAGGTACAAACCGGGTGCGAAGAAAAATGCTCCTTTTGCACCGTGGTCCGGGCGCGGGGGAAATCGATCAGCGATGAACGGGAAAATATTCTCAACAATGTCAAAGAAGCCATCGAGTCGGGATACAAAGAAATCACCCTCACCGGCATCAACCTTGGAACCTACGGCATGGAGAAAGAAAAACCCGAAACCTTTTCTTCTCTGGTTCGGGAGATCGTCCAACTGCCGGGGGATTACCGTATCCGCCTGAGTTCCATCAATCCGATGGAAATCGACGACGACCTGCTGAAGCTCCTGGCCGACTGCGACCGGATCTGCCCTCACCTGCACATCCCCCTGCAAAGCGGGGACGACGCCATTCTCTCCAAAATGCGGCGCAATTATTCTTCCCGGCAATATGTAGACACCGTTCATCGTGCGCTGGAGAAAATCCCCCGGCTGGGTCTGGGGGCCGATGTCATCATCGGCTTTCCCGGTGAAACAGACGAAGGTTTTGAAAACACCCGCAAGCTCATAGAGAGTCTTCCGTTCACCTACTTGCATTCATTCGCCTACTCCCCCCGCAAAGGGACGGAGGCTTTCGGTTTTAAAAGCAGTCTCGCCAAAACTGTCAAAAAAGCGAGAAACAAAATTCTGACCGACCTTGCGCAAGATAAATCCCTGCAATTCCGCCGTCAGTTATTGGGCGAGACCGTCACCGTTCTTTTTGAGAATCAGCGCGACCCGGCAACCGGATATCTCAAAGGCCACAGCGAACATTATGTTCCCGTCATCGCCGAAGGCGGTGACCGCCTGATGAACCAACTGGTTCCGGTAAAAATCGAAGCGATTTCGGATCAACAGGTTTCGGGATGCGTGCGGTTATAACCCTGACAACCGATTTCGGTTTGGCCGATCCCTTTGCCGGGGTCATGAAGGGAGTGATCTTAAACCTTGCCCCAAAGGCTCAGATCATCGACATCACCCACCAGATCGAACCCCAAAACATCCGGCAAGCGGCTCTGACACTGGAATCCGCGCATTCCTATTTCCCCAAAAACACCGTTCACCTGGTTGTCGTGGACCCAGGGGTAGGCAGTGAGCGACGGCCCATCGCCGTCAAAACCAGAACAGCCACCTTCTTAGGCCCGGACAACGGAGTCCTGACCTCTGTGATGGCCCCCTCTTCCCGTGTCTATGAACTGACAAAGACAAAATATTTTCTGGAATCTCCCTCCTCCACATTCCACGGGCGCGACGTGTTCGCCCCCGCCGCCGCATGGGTCGCGGTTGGGACTCCACTATCCAGAATGGGACGAAAAATCGACGACCCGCACATTCTGAAATTTCCCCAGCCGGCCGTTCATGAAAATACCATCACCGGGGAAATCATTTCTATCGACCGCTTCGGCAACCTGATCTCCAATATAACTTCGGAACTTTTGGACCCATCGCAAACAGAACCCCTGACCCTGCTTATTGGCAGGCACCGCATTCGCGGTCTCAAGGCGCATTACTCCCAATTAAAACCTGGGGAGGTCGGTTGTCTGATAAACAGTTGGGGCAGGCTGGAAGTTTTTTGCCGGGAGGGCAACGCCAAAAACAAGCTGAAATGCCGTGTGGGAACTTCGCTAACGATCAAAAAATAGCGAGCGGGCTGGACAAATTCAAATTACCAACCTAAAGTAGATGATCACCGCCTGCCCCGGTTGTTCCTGTTAAAACTTTAAATTAGATAAAATCATGGACGGCATCAAACTCATCTGCCAGAACAAAAAGGCGCGGCACAATTATTTCATCGAAGACTCGGTGGAGGCCGGAATGGTCCTGAAGGGGACCGAGGTGAAATCTCTGCGCGATGGCAAAGCCAATCTCGTGGACAGTTACGCCACCATCGAACGGGGAGAAGTCTGGCTCAATAACTTTCATATCAACCCCTATTCCCCCGCCAGTCAGTTCAGCCACCACCCCATGCGGAAACGAAAACTGCTTCTTAATAAACGTGAAATCGCCAAACTGATCGGCAAGACCCAGGAAAAAGGCTACAACCTGATCCCCCTCAAAGTCTACTTCAAAGGCGGCAGAGCCAAAGTGGAACTCTCTCTTGGCAAAGCCAAGAAACTCCACGATAAACGCGAAACGATCAAAAAACGCGACGCCCACCGCGAAATCGACCAGGCCATGAAATCCCGTAGCCAATAGGCTGATTTCCCCAGGCTTTAGTTGACTCTTTGGCCCCTAAAAGCCGTTTTTTCATAGTATTTCCAGTGAAATCAATAAGATAGGGAAAATACCTTTGGGTTTTTTAGCTAAAATATTGTATTATTTATACATACTTAACTAATAATTCTTATGGTGCGGAATTTATGGATATGGCTGTAAATGAAAGAAGTGTAGAAAATATTGGAACTTACATGAAATCCCCCGTCCACAGGATTTCTCCGGACTCTACGTTGCGGGAATTTTTAAAACTATTGAAAGAAAACGATATCAGCTCCCTGCTGGTGAGCGAAAATGATAAGAATCTTGGAATAGTCACTAAAAGGGACTTCATTCGAAAAGCCATCAACCAGCGGATGGACCCTGAAACCACCCCGGTTTCTAAAATCATGACCGCCCCTGTACTCTCTTTAGAAAAATCCACCTCCGTTGACGATGCCAGAACTTTTATGATCAACAACAGAATCCGGCATCTCCCCGTGGTGGAAGAAAACCAGATCGTCGGCATGCTGTCTATAAAAGATACGATGAGAAAAAGAGCCGATCAAAAAATAATTGACTCTTTTACAAAATCAACCTGCGAAGCGATCCAGAATTTCATGCTGGATGCATCTCCCCTCCCCCCTACAGAATCAGAAGATCTTCCGGGAGAAATCAGCGCCGTCATCAAGCTCACGGATGAGGCAAAAAATGTTGAAATCATGATCATCCTGAACTTTTCCGAAGAAACCTCCCGAAATGTTTATCAGGGCTTATTTGGTGAAGACGCCAATAGCATGCAGGATATTTGCAATATAGTGACTGAAATTTCAAATATCATCGCCGGCAACGTTAAAGTTGAAATTTGTCATTTGGTTCAAGAGATACTGAGCTTGACTCATTCAGAAGTTACCAGCCGAAATGCCAGGGGAAACTTTCATTTTGACCTGGGACTGCCCACAACCATTATCGGAGATGGACACAGCGTGTCTGGAGCGGAAAAACTGAGCACCGCAAAAGTTTTCATCCCCTTTGAACATGAAGGGACCCATAAGTTTTTATTGGGGCTGATTTTCCAAAAGAAAGAGGAATACTAGTCGCCGCAATAGACCTGAAGCCCGTCAAAATCCCTCCCGCAACCAGCGGATTATTTCTTTGCGAGCACCAGCACCACTCCGGTCACGGCAATCACCGCACCGAGATATCCTCCCGTCCCGATGTTCTCTGGAACCAGCAGACCGCCGCTGAATTGCGGCACGACGAGCATCGCCGACATAGTGATTAAAGGATTCAAAGTGATCACGGGGCTGATAACGGTTAAGGGAATATATTTCACAGCCTCAGCCAACGCTCCGTAAGCAAGCAGGGTATTGATTCCTAACACCACCAGCAACACCCAGCCCTGCCATCCTAATCCTGAAAACTCAGGCCAGGTAACCGTGGACATCAGCGCCAGGGACGCCACTCCGTAAACCAGCAGGTTCAGCATTTGTGAGCTGTGGTCCCGACTGAGAATCTTCTGGAAGGAAATATAGACCACCCACACCACAGCGGCCAATACGACATAAACGGTGGCAGAAGAATACAGTTCGATATTTTTCACGTTTCCCAGTTGATCCCGATAAAATAAAGTGAAACCCAGGGCCGCAATGACAAACCCCAAAAATTGTTGCCAGTTCACTTTTTCCCTAAATAAAACCACCCCCACAATGACAAGTATCACCGGCGCGAGTTGGATTAAAATAGCCGAGTTTGCGGGACTGCTGAGATTCACACTTTCGGTCATGCCAAAATAATTGACCGCAAGCGCCACCCCTGCCGCAACTCCAAGCATTGGAGGCTTTCTTAAAAATCGGGCAGGTTGCGAGCCTTTAATAGAAAGGATGAGGAATAGAACCACAAACGCGAAAAAGAACCGGAAACAGGCGATGGTTCCTGAGGAAAACTGGTTCAGTGCAATTTTCAGGATGATGGGCAAAAACCCCCACAACAGGGCCGTGACCATCACAAACAAAATACCCCGGAGATAATTCGTGTTTTGTTTTGGTTCCGGCAAATTCAATCAAACTACCTTCTAAAAGTATTCAAGGAGATAACAGGATACCCTAAGGCAAAGCAACCGCAAAGCCTGACCAAGCTCCTCATTTAATGAGAATGCGCTACTGGAGTTCTGAAAAGTTTTTTAGCAGGGTCGAACCCAGCTTTTGGCTTTTTTCAGGATGGAATTGAAAGGCATAAATGTTTTCGTGATGAATGCTGGAGACGAACTCGATCCCGTATTCTGTGGTGGTGGCGATATCATCAGACCGTTCGGGAACCACAAAATAAGAATGGACAAAGTAAAAATAGGAATTATCGGGGATTGACTTAAAGAGTGGATTGTTTTTTTTCACTTGAACGGTATTCCATCCCATGTGGGGAATCTTGAGGGCCGAGCCTGAGACCGAATCCGGAATTTTTCCTGCAAAACCCACCACGTCTCCGGGTAAAACCTCCAAACCGGGAACCTGGCCAAATTCCTGGCTCTGATGAAACAATAATTGCAAGCCCAGACAGATCCCCAAAAAAGGTTTGCCGCTTTGGATAGATTTATGCACCGCGTCCACCAGACCGAACTGGCAAAGGTTGGCCATGCAATCTTTGAAAGCCCCCACGCCAGGAAGAACAACGGACGAGGCAGATAAAATTTCAGCAGGTTTCCTCGTGACCACGGCGCGGGCGCCGACGGCCTCCAGAGCTTTTTGGACCGACCGAAGATTGCCCATGCCGTAATCAATAACGGCAATCATTTACAACTTGCCTTTTGTGGAAGGAACCTCATTTGATCTGGAGTCGAGAGTGCAGGCCTGATCCAGAGCGCGGGCAAAAGACTTGAACATGGCTTCAATGATGTGGTGCAGATTGGTCCAGTATTCGGCGTTGAAGTGCAGGGTGATGCCGCTGTTGGCAGAAAAAGCCTGAAAAAACTCCGGCACCAGTTCGACGTCAAACTGACCGATTTTGGATTTTGGGAACTCCGCATTGAAAACAAAAAACGCACGTCCCGCGATGTCGATCACGCAATGCGCCAGCGCTTCATTCAACGGCACAGACGCTTGAGCAAATCGGCGAATGCCTTTTTTATCGCCCATCGCCTTGCTGAACGCTTCTCCCAGGGCAATGCCCATGTCCTCCACCGTGTGGTGGAAATCGATTTCTATATCGCCTTTGGCCCGAATAACAATATCGAAATAACCATGGCGGGCCAGTTGGGAAAGCATGTGATCGAGAAACGGAATGGACGTCTGGATATCGTGTACACCCGTGCCGTCGATATTGAGTTCGACCTCAATTTCCGTTTCCCGGGTAACGCGCCGTACTTTAGAAGTTCTAGCCATTCACAGATTGCTTGAGTTTCAGGTGGTCTTTTTTGATTTTGTTGATAAAACTGGTTTTTCCATTTCCGGTGAACAGCTTTTTATCTTTCCCGACAGCAGGCAAGACCTCCATCACTCTCACGAAATGCTCAAGAACCGTGTCATGAATCCCCTCAGGGTCCAGTTTGAGAGCTTTACGCTGGCCGGTGACAGCACCGTGTTCGAGAACCATGTCTGCAAGACCAATGCATTTGGTCTGAACTCCGGGAGCCACTTCCTCACCCTGTAAAGTTTCGAGGATGGCCGAACCAAAACCGCCGTCCAGGGAATGCTCCTCAAGTGTGACAAAACATTTCGTGATGCCCGCGTATTTGGCGACCAGAGCTTTATCCACCGGTTTGGCAAAACGGGCATTGATCACCGCCACGTTGATGCCGTCTTTTTCAAGCAACCGCGCCGCTTCCATAGCCGGCGGAACCATATGACCGTAGGCAAAAAGCGCCACGTCCTCACCCTCTTTGAGGACTTCGCCCTTACCGATCTCCAGCGCCTTGATTTCAGGGTCCAGATCAACCCCCAAACCCGACCCGCGCGGATACCTCAAAGCCGCCGGTCCCGGATGGTCGATACAGGTTTTGAGCATGCGCCGCAATTCGTTTTCATCCTTGGGAGCCATGACCACCATATTGGGCAGGGTCCGCAAGAAAGCGATGTCATACAATCCCTGATGAGTCGCGCCATCTTCGCCGACGATGCCCGCCCGGTCCATCGCGAAGGTGACCGAGAGATTCATCAGACAAATGTCGTGCACCACCTGGTCGTAGGCGCGTTGCAGGAAAGTCGAGTAGATAGCCAAAACAGGCTTGAAACCTTCAATGGCAAGCGCTCCGCCAAAGGCGACCGCATGTTGCTCCGCCATCCCGCAATCGAAGGTACGCTCGGGAAATGCTTTCTGAAACTTGCTGATCCCGGTTCCATCGGGCATGGCCGCTGTGATGCCGATGATTTTTTCATCCTTTCCTGCCAGTTCAATCAAAGCATCCGCAAAAACTGCCGTGTAGGCCGGGTTGGCTTTCTTTTTGACAAATTGCCCGGTGGCAATGTCAAAAGGTTTGGCTCCATGCCACACATCGGCTTTTTCCTCTGCGACTTCGTATCCCTTGCCTTTTCTGGTCACCACATGCAACAAGGTGGGACCTTTAAGATCCTGTATGGTCTCAAAAGTATCGATCAATCCCTGAAGGTCATGACCGTCTACCGGACCGACATAGCGGAACCCAAGATCCTCAAACAATCTACCGGGTATAAACACCCCTTTGACCGCTTCATCGAGTTTGTGGGCGTAACGGGAAATATCTTTTCCGATTCCGGGTATGGCAAGAAGAAGTTCGTCGATCTCGGCTTTAATTTTGAGCATGACCTGGCCCGTCAGGATCTTGCTCAGATGGGCCGACATCCCGCCCACATTTTGCGAGATGGACATTTCATTATCGTTCAGGACAACGATCATGTCGTTTTTTATATGACCTGTATGATTCAGACCCTCAAATGCCATTCCGGCAGTCAAAGACCCATCGCCGATGACCGCCAGGACTTTATTATTTTCCTTTTTAAAATCTCTTGCCTGAGCAAAAGCCAGGGCCGCGGAAATCGAAGTCCCGCCGTGACCGCAATTCCAATGATCGTGGACGCTTTCTTCTCTTTTCGTGAACCCGCACAACCCATCCTGTTTGCGCAGGGTATGGAACTGGTCGTATCTTCCAGTCAACAGTTTGTGCACGTAAGATTGATGCCCGACATCCCAGACAAATTTATCCCTGGGACTCTCAAACACATAGTGCATCGCCATAGTCAGCTCGACCACACCCATGTTGGAGGAAAGATGCCCCCCGTTTTGAGAAATGACCTGTAAAAGAGTATCGCGAATCTCTTTAGCAAGTTCAGGCAAATCCTCAGGACTCAGCTTTTTTAAATCCTGGGGATCTTTTATTTGGCTTAAAAGCTTATGCATAAGCTTACCCATTCAAAATGTACGTTGGACAAAAAACCGGGCGATTTCCCGAAGGGGATCGGCTCGATCATCAAATGGTTCCAGACAGGCAATACTTTCTTCTATCAGTTCTTCCGCCTTCTTTTTGGACTCCTCAATGCCATAAAGAGACGGATAAGTCGCTTTTTCTTTTTCTAAGTCGCTCCCGACGTCTTTTCCTAACTTTTCCTGGTCCGCGGTGATGTCTAGAATATCGTCAATGATCTGAAAAGCCAGCCCGATATGCGCTCCGTAGCGCGATATAGCAGAAAATTGAGCCTGGGTCGCCCCGCTCAATTTGGCACCCCCCCGAACGCAGGCTCGAATCAGATGACCGGTTTTATAGATATGTATATATTCAAGTTCTTCGGGGCTTACCGGTTTTCCCTCCGACTCCAGATCTACCACCTGCCCCCCGATCATGCCCCCGCTTCCTAAAGCCTGGGCCATGTCATGGGTGGCTTTCATAGCATCCCCTGCGGAGATGCCATTCAGCATTGCGATATTTGTCATCAGGATAAACGCCTGGGTCAGTAAGGCGTCTCCCGCCAAAATAGCAATCGCCTCTCCGTATACCTTGTGACTGGTCGGTTTCCCACGGCGAAAATCGTCATCGTCCAGAGCGGGAAGGTCATCGTGAATCAGGGTATAAGTATGTATCAACTCGGCGGCAACCGCAAAAGGCAGGACATTCTGCCGGTCTCCCCCCACAGCCTCAGCCGCCGCAATCACCAGTATGGGGCGCAATCTCTTGCCGCCAGCCATCACACTGTAATCCATCGCTGAATGGATACTTTCCGGATAGCTGTTTTTCCGGGGCAACAATTCCTGAATGGAATCATCTACTAACTTTCTGCCCTCGGAAAGATATTGAGCTAAATCAAAACCAGTCAATGAACCAATGATTTCTTTAAAAATTCCAGGTGCTTGTTGGACTCCCAACTACAAATACCTTCCACGATAGGGCAAAGAATATCATATATTGCCCCACAGTCAAACTTATTCGTTCTATCGGAATGGTCATAGAAGTTATTATTTTTTTGGAGGTTATGAATAACTCGCCGCCGCTTGGCAACCACTTTCACTCAGCGCGGTTGGGATACGACTCCCCCGCTTCCCGGTCCCGGCCCCCGGAGTTCCCTCGGCCCAGGGCATGGCAGGAATAAAGCCTTCCAATGCCCTATCCGCCGGGAGGTTCGGGTACTGCCTGAAGCCGGTTTTCCAAACGGCTGCTGTTTCCAAAACTGACTGTATCTGAAAATCTAAAAAACCCGGGAACAAATCACCCCGGAATATTAAAATTAATTCCCCATTCCAATATATTTTCATCAACCCATTTGGAAATACCAACATCAAATAACCAGGGGAAATTCAATAAAATTGCGTATTTTTTTGCAACTCCGAATAAAATCAAAGAGATTAAAACCCGCTTATTCAGACAAATCACTTCGCAAAACTCCTATAGTATTGTAATATAGATACATATACCGATATTTTTCAGGCTGGGCATATATCCGTATTCAGATTTTTGAGGCAGAAAACCGCCCTTCTCATTTCAACAAAATAGCAAACTCACTCAAATTAGATCACTTAAGGATTCTATATGCATACTATGACATCGGCCTGGGTGGGATATGCCTCCCTCATTTGTTTTTGTCTGGCCTATACACTGGTAATTTTCGAAGAAAAAGTCCACATGCGAAAGTCCAAACCGGTTATTTTCATCGGTTGTTTCATGTGGGCCTTGATAGGGATCTATGAGTCCCAGCATGCCGGAGGCAACGGCCACGCCCACGACCACCTCAAGGAACTGATTGCTGAAATCGGAGAATTATTTTTCTTCCTCCTGTCGGCGATGACCTATATCAATACCCTGGACGAACGAAATGTATTTCAGGCGCTACGGTCCTGGCTTCTTAGAAAAGGTCTGGGATTCAAAAAATTGTTCTGGGCCACCGGGCTGATCACATTTTTCCTGTCACCCCTGGCCGACAATTTAACCAGCGCCTTGTTGATGTCCACCGTGGCCCTCGCGGTCAGCGGAGGAAATGCCAAATTCATCGTTCCGGCTTTCGTCAATATCATTGTCGCCGCCAACGCCGGCGGCGCATGGAGTCCTTTCGGAGACATCACCACCCTGATGGTCTGGACCGCTGGAAAAGTGGAAACGATGAAATTTTCCTACCTGATGATTCCTTCCGTCGTTAACTGGATAATTCCGGCGGCCATCATGTACCCCTTTGTTCCCGATGAAACACCTCAAGGGGGCAGGGAGATTGTGGAATTAAAACCTGGAGCCAAAATCATTATCTGCATGGGAATTGGAACCATCGCGACCGCTGTGTCATTTCATCAATTCCTTCATCTGCCTCCTTTTATGGGAATGATGCTGGGGCTCGGCGCCTTGATGATTTTCGGCTGGTATTTAAAAACGAGAGGGGACAAGTCCCACATGAATGAACTGGGTCTTGACGAAGATCGAAGAAAAAAATCGCGTTTTGATATTTTCCGAAAAATTGAAAACGTGGAGTTCGACACCCTGCTCTTTTTCTTCGGAGTGCTCACCGCCGTAGGCGCTCTTCAGTACATCGGATATCTGGCAATGGCAAGCGAGAATCTTTACTCCACCATTGGGCCCACCGCTTCGAACATCATCGTGGGTATTCTCTCAGCCATCGTGGACAACATCCCGGTCATGTACGCCGTCCTCAAAATGGACCCGGTGATGGGGCTGGACCAATGGCTGTTGATCACTTTAACTTGTGGTGTTGGGGGCAGTCTGCTTTCCGTTGGTTCTGCGGCAGGTGTCGCTGTCATGGGTGTGGATCGGGAAAACTATGGGTTCATGAGCCATCTTAAATGGGCGCCTGCCATTGCGGTGGGTTATTTTGCAAGCATAGGTTCCTGGTGGTTTCTCACAGCCGGTCTGAGATAACCGGATCGGTTTGAGCCGAAGGGTTCACGATCACGTTTCCAAATGGCAACGCCCGGGCCAGGGTGAATACATGTATTTGCCCTGCCCCGGATCGCTTCAAAATTTTTGCCGCCTCGTTGACCGTCGCTCCGGTGGTCATGACGTCATCGACCAGTAAAATATTCATTTCCCAGACCCGGTCGGGCCGATCGACCGCAAACGCGCCCTTGATATTTTTCGCCCGCTCGGCCTTGGTTTTTTGCGCCTGGGATTCGGTGTCCCGCACTCTTCGCAACAACCCATTAGCCAATGGGAGGTGCAATATCCTCGCCACTTCTCTGGCAATCAAAAACGACTGATCAAACGTCCGCTCCTTCAACCGCCTGATAAAAAGCGGGACCGGGACCACGTAAAACCCATCCCAGGACTCCTCCTGACGGCCAAAATAATCAGCCATAAAAGGCACGATGTCTTTCATGACGCCCGGCTGTTTGCCAAACTTGAAATGGTGAATCAACATTTTCAAAGCGGTGTCATAGGGTCCGAGAGACCGGGCCTGATCGAAGAAAAACGAGTTTTTCCGGCACAAGGCGCATTCAAAGTTCGCCGTCGGAAAATCGTAGGATATGTCTGCGGGGAGGCCACAGCATTGACAATAAGGAGGCTCCACAAAAACAATTTCCTGTTGGCAAAGGCCGCATAAAAAATCCCCGCCCTCCTTCCGACTGCCCTCGCAAAAAAGACAATCCCTGGGGAAAATCAGATCCAGAGCCAAACTGAAAGCCCCCCTCCCCCATTCGGATATTTTTTCGTAAACCTTCATCATTCGTTCTTAACCGGCAAGTATTTGTCTGTCGGGCTGAATTATGGGTCCATTTTGAATGTTCATCAATAGAAATTTATGATAAAGTTTCTGGTTCTTAAAAATAAGTCTTTTATCGCGAATTGAACCGTTCATGAAAAAAAATTCAGATATCTGCAAGTTGACCGAACAATATGTCGCCTCGACCTACGGGCGCTTTCCCATCGCGCTTGCGCGCGGAAAAGGAACCCAAGTCTGGGACGCGTCGGGAAAGCAATACACTGATTTTGTCGCCGGGATAGCGGTGGACAATTTGGGCCATTGTCATCCGGCGGTGGTTTCCGCCATCCGCAAACAGGCGGGAGTACTCCTTCACGTGTCCAACCTTTTTCATATCGAATCGCAATCTCTGCTCGCCAAAGAACTGACAAGCCATTCGTTCGCCGATAAAGTGTTCTTCTGTAACAGCGGCACCGAAGCCAATGAAGCGGCTATCAAACTTGCCAGGCGGTATTTCTTCGACAAGGGGGAAAAGAAACGGCAGGAGATCATCACCATGAAGAACTCGTTTCATGGGCGAACCCTGGGGTCCCTATCGGCCACCGGGCAAAAAAAATTTCACGAAGGTTTCGCTCCTTTATTACCCGGTTTCAAATACATCGCCTTCAATGACCTTGCGGCCGTGAAGAAGGCTCTCTCATCGAAAACCTGCGCGGTTTTGGTCGAACCGATTCAGGGCGAAGGAGGGGTCAACCTTCCAGACAAAACCTACCTCAAAGAACTGAAAAAATTGTGCGTGAAAAACGGCTCCCTGTTGATTTTCGATGAAGTGCAAACGGCTTTTGGGCGTACGGGAAAACTCTTCGCTTATGAAAATTACGGCGCGGCACCGGACATCATGACCCTGGCAAAAGCTCTTGGCGCAGGCGTCGCCATCGGAGCGATGGCCGCGACCAGCAAGGTCATCAAATCTTTCATCCCCGGAACCCATGCCGCGACCTTCGGGGGAAATCCTCTGGCATGCACAGCCGCGCTTTCGGCTTTCCAGGTTTACAACAAACCGGGTTTTCTGGACAAGACAGTCCAAACGGGCGACTATTTTTTTTCGCGTCTGCAGGAACTGGGGGAACAATTTCCCGTCGTCAAAGAGGTTCGCGGCGTCGGATTGCTTCTGGCAATGGAACTAAAACAACCGGCGGGAGTCATCGTGGAAGAGTGCATGCGCGCGGGATACCTCATCAATTGCATCAAACAAACTATCCTGAGATTCATCCCCCCGTTGATCGTCACTAAAAAGGAAATCAACGGATTGATCGAGGTTTTATCCCAAAGCTTGAAAAAATTGCCCACCCAATAAAATTTATCAGGTTCCGTCATGAAAAAAGATTTTCTTTCCATCAGTGATTTCAGCCGCGAGGAAATATTAGAACTCATGCAAAAATCCGCCGAGCTAAAACAAAAGCGGATAGACCATGTCACCCACCATCCACTCAAGGGAAAATCCCTGGGGATGATTTTCAGCAAACACTCCACCCGCACCCGGATCTCTTTTGAAGTCGGCATGTTTGAGTTGGGCGGTCAGGCTTTATTCCTGACCACCGATCAACTTCAGCTGACCCGCGGCGAATCGGTCGAAGACTCCGCCAAAGTTCTTTCCCGCTATCTGGATGGTGTCGTCATCAGAACCTATGACCACGCGGACGTGGTCAACCTTGCACGGCACGCCAGCATTCCCGTCATCAATGGGCTGACAGACCTGAATCACCCCGTGCAAATCATGGCCGATTTATTCACCATCCAGGAAAAACTTGGAAAGGTGGAAGGCGTCAAAGTAGCCTATTTAGGCGATGGCAACAACGTCACCTATTCCTGGATGCTGGCCGCTTCTGTCATGGACATGCATTTAGCGGTCGCCTGCCCCAAAAGCCATCAACCCGAAATGCCGGAAAATATGGGTTCTCTGGGGAAAGTAGAACTATTGGAAGATCCTATGGAAGCGGTTCAGAATGCGGATGTGATTTACACCGATGTCTGGGTCAGCATGGGGCAGGAAGATGAGTCGGAAGAAAAAATCAAACGCCTGCAACCTTATCAGATCAATCAAAAACTGGTCGATGCCGCGAATGACGGAGCACTCGTCATGCACTGCCTGCCCGCCCACCGGGGCATGGAGATCAGCTCTGAGGTGATGGATGGAAAAAATTCCATCGTGTTTGACCAGGCCGAAAATCGCCTGCACGTACAAAAAGCCATTCTAGAAGCCCTGTTAAGCCCACGCAAACAATGATATGATTTCCACCCGGTTGCTTTTTTGCAACTCAGACAATTAGGCCCTAACCTCCAACAAATTGGGACTGCCTTGAAAACCGACACCACATGCAACCGAATCCCAAAATCGGTAAAATATATTTTTGCCGCTGTTCTTATCATCATTTTCTGCACTCCCATTCACGCAATCAGCCAAACGGAGGTGGAGAATTCCGGCAATGGCATTGAGCAATCCCGGCGCCATCTTTTGCTCATTACAAAAAAAAAGCTCTATCTTCAACGGGAAATCGACGCTCTTTTCAAACGCTCCTCCTCAAAATTAACCGCCGAAAAAATCAATGAACTGCAGGCCCAAATGAACCTGTTGGACCTGGATTTTAAGTCCAGGGTCACGACCCTTCCCCTTGAAGACCCTGCGCTCGAAAAAATGAAAAAGCTGGACTGGGTTGAAGAAATCCAGGAACTCACCAAACCTCTGCTGACTGCAATCCGTGACCTCACCGAAAAACCCCGGCAGATCCAGGAACTCAAATCAAAAATTGAAGACCTGGAAACAAAATTACAGCAATATCGCCAGGCTTCAGCAAGTATCTCTGAGCTGACAGAAGATATGAAAAACAACCCCCCTCCCGATACGCCGGAGGGAATAAAATTTCAATCTATCATCAACAATTTGCGGGACGAGTACGACCCTGAACTGGTACAGCTCAATCTGGAAGAAGCGCGCGCCAGTATGGAGGATTTTCTCAAAGCCGATGAATCGGTGGTCGAATCCGCCACCAAGACCATCAAAAATTTTTTTCAGACTCGTGGCCGAAATTTACTGGTCACCGTTTTAACTTTTGCGGCTTTTTGGTGGGTGCTTTCCCGTCTACGCCGATGGATTCTGACAAGAAAATTTTTAACCAATCGGAAATCTTCCATTGGAAAACTTTTCAACGCCGCATACAACGTTGTCGTCCTTCTGTTTTGTTTGTTCGTCGGGCTGGCCTGCCTATATTTTTTCAACGACTGGCTCCTGATCACCCTGATCATCATGGGTATTTTTTTCGTGTTGTGGACTTCACGCCAATGGATACCTCAGTTTTTCGAAGAGATAAAATTAATCGTGGACCTGGGCACCGTCCGGGAAGGACAACGATTGATCTGGCAGGGCGTTCCCTGGCTGGTCAAGGAGATTCGCCTACACGCCACTCTGGTCAATGAACGACTGCAGGGCGGAGAAATCATTCTGCCTCTTTACCAATTGATCGACATGAATTCCCGTCCCGTCGTGAAAAATGAACCCTGGTTTCCCACCCGGTTACATGACTGGGTTCTTCTCGGCGACGAATGCTACGGCAAGGTGGAATACCAAACTATGGAACAGGTTGTTATCAACCTGAAAGAGGGAGGAGCGTTGAAGTATTACAACACGGAGGATTATTTGTCGCAGAACCCCGTCAATATTTCTAACGGCTTCGAATATTCCATCGAGTTCGGGCTGGATTATGAAATTCAATCCAGAATTTGCGACGAAATCCCCGTATTATTTACAGAGGAAATTAAAAGACATCTCCAACTCCATTTTGAAGGAGATGATCCAAATTTCTATGCGCTCGAAGTCCTGTTAGACAACGCCGGAGCAAGCTCTCTCAATCTGGTAGTGGAAGTTTATGTGCATGGCCGATGCGCGCCCCTGTATGAAGAGTGCCGGCGGGAAATCATAACCACACTGGTTAGAATCTGTAATGAACACAACCTTGGAATTCCGTTCAACCAATTGACCGTACACTTGCCCAATCAAAACTCTTTGAAGGAACTGCCCGCCCCGCAAGCTCAGCCACCTGAGGGCCGTGATTAAATTTGAAGTCATAAAAAAACACCGCCATTCTTCTGCAAGATTGGGCGTGGTCACGACGCCACACGGAACCATCGACACACCGGCTTTCATGCCGGTTGGAACTCAGGCGACGGTCAAAGCCCTGTCTCCCGAGGATCTCGTGGACTCAGGCTCGCAAATCATCCTGGGCAACACCTATCACCTGTATCTTCGACCCGGTCATGAAATCATAAAAAATCTGGGCGGCCTGCATCGCTTCATGAATTGGAATAAACCCATTCTGACAGACAGCGGCGGGTTTCAAGTATTTAGCCTGAACAGTCTTGCAAAAGTGACGGAAGAGGGAGTGACATTTAAATCTCATATTGACGGCTCCACCCACTCTTTTTCTCCCGAACATGCCATAAAGGTCCAGCAGGCATTGGGTGCGGACATCATCATGACCTTCGACGAACCCATGCCCTACCCGGCAGAAAAATCCGCCGTCGAAATTTCTTTGAATCTTTCCACGCGCTGGGCCAGAAGATGCAAAACGACTCTTGGGGACACACCCCAGGCTCTGTTTGGAATCGTCCAGGGAGGAATGTTCAAGGATTTACGCGTGCAAAGCGTGGAGCAAATCGTGGCGATAGATTTTCCGGGATACGCGATCGGCGGATTGAGCGTGGGAGAAGAAATGGAAATGATGTATGAAATTGCGGCCTTCACCGCACCGTTATTACCGGAAAATAAGCCGCGGTACTTGATGGGCGTCGGCACACCTCAGGACTTAATGGCTTGCAGTGGCATGGGCATCGACATGTTTGACTGCGTCATGCCCACCAGAAACGCCCGAAATGGCTCTCTTTTCACCAGCCAGGGAAAACTGAATATTAAAAACAAACGCTATCAGACCGACGGTTCCCCCCCGGATCCTGATTGCGACTGCTACACCTGCCGCAATTATTCCCGTGCTTATTTAAGGCACCTGTTCATTGCCAATGAGATCTTCGCTCTCCGCCTGAACACCCTGCACAACATCGCGTTTTATCAAAACTGGATGAAAAAAATCCGCCGCGCGATTCTAGAGGACCAGCCCTTCGACCCGAACTGGATCAAAGCTTCAATAGAAGAACCTGTCGATCCATAGCGGGGCATCCCATGCAGTTCCGTTTACAGGTCATGCATCCGCCTTTTCCGAAATGATGCCGCGAATATGAAACGCGTTGATATCGTATCCACTGCGTTTTGACAAAGAAGATTGGACCACCGCCTTCAGTGTTTCAAGTTTTTCACGATCGAGCCACGCCAGCAAATGTTCAAATATTTTCTCTGGAAAATAAATAGTCAAGTCCAGTTTGGCGCGTTGATAAACGTACTGATATCCCGAACGCATGGGGTTGACTTTTTTAGGCTGATACTCGACGTGCCCTTCCCGCATGAGCGGAGCCTGTTCCGTCCACTCCCCTCCCAAAGCCATAAGACCCTGACGAATATTGGACAATAATATATTTGGGTCCTGAAGTTCGTATGTGTAGCTGACCATGAATAGACGACCAAAAAAATTTTAGAGAACACTCTATTGGATGGGAATAGCACGCAAAAAGATTTTAAAGTTATTTTTCAGGAGTTCACCCAAGCGGTCTTGCGCATAGGGATAAAAACAGCGGAATTTCTTTCCTGGCCCGGTTCTCTGCTTTAGCCCGCTTGCCCGGCTGGCTTTCTTTTTTGGAAGTCCACTCCTCCAGGCTCTCCACGCAAAGACCCGCTCCAGACAAAGCGGCAAAATAAGTTTGCAGGGACCGGTGATAGGTCGTCGTGTGCCCTTTCGAACCTGCCAAAGGGGGGGTGATGATGGGAATAGAAAGATCAGACGAATATAAATCCACACGCCGGTACTCTATTTTTTTCTCTTCATCCCAGCCCCAATGGGTTTGCCTGGGAATCCGAAAGCATGGGTGCGTGACCACCATAACGAAGCGGCCTTCTGGTTTCAGCCAGCGTGCGACATTTTTAAAGACAGGCACGATCTCCTCCATATTCTGCAAAGCCAGAAGACAGGCGGCGGCATCAAATTGCGATTCCCCGAATGTGCCGGCTTCTTTGGCATCCGCAATGTGGAACCGAATGGCCGGTTTTGAACGTGCGCGCGCCAGTCGAAGTAATTCCTCGGAGGTGTCCAAACCCTCTACCCGCATGCCTTTGGCCAAAAGATAACGGGAAAACACGCCCTGGCCACAAGCCAGATCCAGCACCCGGTGGCCTTTTTCCAGCTTCATGAGCCGGGTCGCGCCGGGCATGATGATGTCTTTCTGGTAGTCGGACCCATGATCCCCCACCAACGCATCGTACCAGCTTGCGGCTTGATCCCAGGCCGTCGATTTCCGGGCCGGAACTTTTTTTATCCCTTTGCCGGGAGATGGCTTGCGGCGGGTTTGAACTTTTTTACGGATAATTTTTTTCACGAGAGTGGCATTGAAATAACAAATGTGAGAAATTTTTTATAAAAATTTTCCCAGCACTGGCGGTTAAATAAAAAATACATTATAATTTAAATAGAGCGGAACCATTTTTGACCAACCTACCGATGGATTCTCAATAATCCTACCACACGAGGCTTTTCATGAAAAACCCCACCCCGTTGATCCACTTTTCTTTTAAGGCAATCCCGGCTTTTCTTTTGTTGGCATTGTTTTCAGCCTGCGCTCATTACTCCTTAATGAATACACAGGAAGATCTGAAAACAAATGTCTATCAATTCAACAAACGATTTTCGGGAAAAATGATGGACCTCAGTGCGGGCTACGTTTTAATGGACCAACGTAAGGATTTCTTGATAAAGTCTAATGAAATTAAAGAAAAAGTCACTTTTTTTGACAATTCACTTCTGGACATTCAATACTTCAATGGCAATCAACCTGTAAAAAAAACAACCGAAGGCGCTGAAAAAGAGTTCAACAAAGCCGTTGCCACCATGCGCTATCAAATATCGATCCTACCCAGCAACCAGTTGAAAACCATTACGTTCGATCAAACATGGGTGCTCGATGACGAGTGGTGGCAGGTAGACCCCGATCTGGATGTTTTTTTGAAATAATTTATTTTTCAATATTTTAAATTTCCCGAAAAATTTCAGTCCGGCAATACGATTTCTACCGGAAGGTTGAGAGAAATTGACCCCGCCGTGACTTTGCAATTGCAACCATATAACTCAACACCTTGCCGGTGGGCTTTTCTCAACCATTTTCCAAACTCAGGGTCAATAGCGTCGTTCGGAATGATGGACAGGGTATCGGATCTTTGAGAAACGAACAGCACGGCGGACCGCCCCCCCTCTTTGCGTAGCGCGATCAACTCCTGCAAGTGCTTCACGCCCCGCTTTGTCGGCGCGTCGGGGAATTTCCCCACGGCTCTTTCCACCAGACTCACAGACTTCACCTCCACATACGCCGGACCGTTATCAAACTCCAGCATAAAGTCAAAGCGGCTCTTCCCGTATTTCACTTCACTGAAAAAATTTTCATACCCGGACAGAAATGGCAGAGCGCGTTTTTCTAGAGCGTCTTTCACCAGAGCATTGGCAAACACGGGGTAGACAGAAACCCAGATGGTGTCGTGCCTCACCAGGGCCAGGGTGTAGTCGGTCTTTCGCTTGGGTCCGGGGTTATGAATCAGGCGCACCTTGCGACCCGGAATCATCAATCCCGGAAGTCGACCCGGGTCGGGGACATGGGCTGAAACTTCCGTACCATCAATGGAAACCTTGGCGAGATAGCGGTTGGGGCGTTCGAGAAAAATTCCATCCACAATCCGATCGCCAAATTTCATAAAGAAGATGAAGAAATAATATTGTTAAAACCTCAATGATGGCCTTCGTCTTCCCCGATGTGGACATTCACGGTTTTTTCCACGGTCAAGATGGAACTAACCGAAGGAGAAACACGGTCCAGGAAGGGTTTGGGAAACAGGCCGATGAAGACAATCAGCACACAGGCGGGAAGCAATAACGCAAATTCATTCCGGTCAATATCTTTTAAATCCTTTGGGTCATTGGGGTTGGTTTCCTGCATCGACCCCTGAAACATATACAGCATATAAATGGAGGCAAACACAATCGCCAGCCCCGCCATCAACACAAAAATGACGGCTAAATTCGACAGCAGGGGCGAGGTCCAAACCCCCATGAGGATGAGGAATTCACCGACGAACCCGTTCAGGCCCGGCAGGCCCAGGGCCGCCAGGGTGACCAGCATGAATGTTCCATAAAGAATGGGCATGGATTTTCCCAATCCACGAAAATCTTTCAGATTTCGTGTTCCCGTTCTTTCTTCAAGTATCCCCACAATCAGGAACAAGGCCGCCGCTATGATGCCGTGATTGACCATTTGAAGGACACTGCCCTCGACCCCGATATTGTTGAGCGCAAAAATTCCCAGGGTGATGAACCCAAGGTGACTGATGCTGGAATAGGCCACCAACGCCTTCAAGTCTTTTTGGGCGACCGCTATCCAGGCCCCATAAACGATTCCGATCGCGGCGAAAGTAGCAATGATGTGCCCAAGTTCTGCCACCGCTTCGGGAAACAACGGCAGACAAAATCTCAGAAAACCATAAGCCCCCGTTTTCGACATCGCCCCCGTTAAAATAATCAGCGTGGGAATCGGACAGGCGACATAGGTATGAGGCAACCAGCTGTGAAACGGAAACACAGGAACTTTAATGGCAAAGGCCAGAAAAAAACATAAGAACATCCATAATTGCGAGGCGGGATCAATATGTGTATGCACCAGAGTCTGAATATCAAAGGTCAGGGTTCCCGTTGCCTTGAAATGAGCTACGGTAATGCCAATGATCGCCACCAGCATCAGCAGGCTTCCCACCAGAGTGAACAACACAAACTTGGTGGTGGCATAAATCCGGCGGCCCTCTCCCCAGAGACCGATGAGGAAATACGTGGGAACCAGCATCAACTCCCAAAATGCATAGAAAAGGATCGTATCCAGAGCCACGAACACACCCAGGGTTCCAGCTTCCAGAGCCAGCATCAGGGCAAGAAAATTTCTCAATTCCTTTTTCTGCTTT
This sequence comes from Nitrospinaceae bacterium, assembly GCA_029261655.1. Lineage (GTDB taxonomy): Bacteria > Nitrospinota > Nitrospinia > Nitrospinales > VA-1 > JADFGI01. The sequence continues at coordinate 95,805 of JAJDAY010000031.1, forward strand.
AAGGAATATAAAATGGCAATTGCGGACAGGAAAGTCGTGAGCACCAGCAACAGCAGACTGATACCGTCGACGCCCACATGGAACTGGATATTTAACAAAGGAACCCAGGCAACGGCGGATTCAAACTGCATGCCCGGATTGGATTTGTCGAACGTCAACAAGAGCCCAAGCGACAGCAGAAAACTCAACCCCGCCGCACTTATAGAAACTGCGCGAATGAGTTCACGATTATCCTTCGCCACAAAAAGAAGGGCAAGGGCCGCAATCAGGGGTATGAATACTATCAGTGTCAACATTTCTTCACACGATCACCGTATTTTAATACTAAAGAAAAACCACAAAAAACAAAATTGTCACCATCCCGACCAACATGCTCAACGCATAAGTTCGGACATTTCCCGACTGCCAGAAACTGATGCCCCGGCTGATTTCACGCACTTGCAAACCCACTTCATCGACCACAAAATCGACGCCTTCTTTCTCGACCTTTTGTTCGAAGAAGGCACCGATCGCCCGGACAGGTTTGACAATCAAAAAGTCATAAATTTCATCAATATAGTATTTATTGAAAAGCAGGTCGTAAACCGGCGCCAGCGCCTGCTTGGCAAATTCCAGTTTGTCCTGACTGGTCATGTAAACAACTCCTGCGGTCAGGATTCCACCCAAACCTGCAAGAACCGCAATGGTCTCCAATGTCGCGTCTTCATAATGATGCGCTGTGGCACCGAAAACCGGCCCCAGAAACTGGTCCACCCAATGCGCTGAAAAACCCATGACCAGGGAGAGAAAAGCAAGAATCAGTAACGGCGCGGCCATGATGAAAGGCGATTCATGCGGGTGCGTTTCAGGACTTCGGCTTTTCCCGATAAAAGTATAGAAATAAACCCGGAAAATATAGAACCCCGTCATACCCGCCGCCAGCACAGCCATGCCCCAGAAAACAAAATTGCCCATTTCGGCGTGCCAGGAACTCATGATGATGGCTTCTTTACTGAAAAAACCACTGGTCAGGGGAACTCCGGCAAGACAGACCGCTCCCACCAGAAAAGTGATATGCGTCAGCGGCATGGCAAATCTGAGGCCGCCCATCTTACGGATGTCCTGCTCACCGTTCATGCCGTGAATCACACTTCCCGCGCTCAAAAACAGCAGGGCTTTAAAAAACGCATGGGTCATCAAATGGAACATTCCAAAACTGAAAACGCCGATACCCACCGCTAAAAACATATAGCCCAGCTGGCTCATGGTGGAATAAGCAATGACCCGTTTGATATCGTATTGCACCATCCCCATCGTGCCCGCGAATATAGCGGTGATAGCTCCGATCCCCGCGATAAAATACATGGTGTAGGGAGCCAACTCATACAACACATGACAGCGGGCAACCAGATAAACGCCTGCGGTGACCATGGTCGCGGCGTGGATCAGGGCGCTGACCGGGGTCGGCCCTTCCATCGCGTCTGGCAACCAGGTGTGCAGAGGGATCTGCGCCGACTTGGCAAATGCCCCCACCAGCAGCAACAGGGTGATCATCAGCATGGTGTCGTCGTTGGTTCGAAACTGATCCGGCGCGGCTGAGAACACATCCATGTAGCTGAGTGAATTGAAATTCTGAAAAATCATCAACGCGGCGATCACCATCCCGACATCGCCAATGACATTCATGACGAATGCTTTTCGCGCCGCCAGAACCGCGCTGGTCTTTTCCTTCCAGAAACCAATCAACAGGTAAGACGCAAGACCAACGAACGCCCACCCAACGATCAGGAAAAAGAAGTCGGCGGCGGCTACCAGCAGTAGCATCGAAAATATGAACAGGTTCAAATAGGCAAAAAACCGGCTGTATTCGGGATCATCCTTCATGTACTCGAGGGAATAAACATGGATCAGAAACCCCACACCCGTGACGATCAAAAACATGAACACGGAAAGAGGATCGATCAGAATGGCCAGATCCAGCTTGAAGGACCCGGATGACACCCATTGATACAGGGTTTCCACATGCCCCAGTCGTTTTTCAGGCGCAAGCCCCAGGAGTTGGCCCAACACCGTGAGGGTCACCAGGAAAGACAGGCCCACCGTCAGGCAACCCGCATAACCGGCTTGTTTTTTGGGAATTTTATCGCCCAATAGGCTCAGTCCGATGAAACCAAGCAGAGGCAGAATTAATATGAACCAGGCGTAGAAAAACAATGGATCTATCCCTTCAGTACATTAATGTGATCGACGTTGAGTTCGTGGCGGGTCCGAAAAATAGTGAGAATAATCGCCAAACCCACTACTACCTCCGCCGCGGCAACGGTCATGATAATGAGGGCGAATATCTGCCCATCCAGAGTTTTCAAAAAACTGGAATAGCCGACCAACAAAAAATTCACGGAGTTTAACATGAGCTCCACCGACATTAACATGATGAGGGGATTTTTACGGATGAGAAACCCAGCCGTCCCGATGCAGAAAATAGTCGCGCTGATGATGAGAACAAATTGGTGTCCCATGATTATTTTAAACGCCTCCGGGCGGGTAAATATGAAAATTTTGCCAGACAAATGATTCCGATCGTGGCGATGAGAAGTAAAATGGACGCCAGTTCAAACGGTACCAGATGGCGCGAGAACAACTCGATGCCCACAGCCTTGGCGCTACCGATGGCGTTTACCACATCGGGCGCCATGTCTCCTGTTATGGGATGGGTTGGCTTCACCGCCGCCGCCAGTAATAACTCGCAGAATAAAAGAATCACGAATGTGAACGCGCTGGATCTTTGCACGGAAGGTTCCGAAATTTCTTTCTTGCCGCCCAGCAACGCGATGATGAACAAAAATAAAATCATCACGGCCCCGGCGTAAACGATGATCTGCACGGCGGCAATGAACTCCGCATTGAATAAAAGGAAAAGCAGGGCCAGACAAATCATGTTGCCGATCAGATACAAGGCGCAATAAATGGGAGACGCGCACAGGATGACGCCAAAAGCGGCCAGCACCGCCGTGATCCCCAAAACAAATACGACTACCTCGTAGGTGATTTCAAACACTGCAACCTCTATTTGCTATTCGTTCGCTCGGTATTGCCGAGAATATTGACGCGGAATTGATTGGGCTCGGGGTAGACCAGCAGATCGCCCTTGGTGGCAATGTAGGTGTCCCGATTATAATCCGCTAATTCGTAATGCTCGCGCAGGACCACCGCATCGACCGGGCAGGCCTCTTCGCAATAACCGCAATAGATGCACCGGAGCAAATTTATTTCGTAAACTTCCGCGTAGCGTTCGCCTGGAGACACCCGGTTCTCGGGGTCGTTCTCCGCCGCGACCACATGAATGCACCCAACGGGACAGTTGATAGAACAAAGACTGCAACCGATGCATTTTTCCAATCCGTTTTCATCCCGGTTGAGGAAATGACGGCCCCGGTAACGCTCCGGCATGGTGCGTTTGACTTCCGGGTACTGAAAGGTTACGGGTTTCGTCATCATGTTTTTAAAAGTGACGAACATGCCTATCGTTAAATTTTTTATCCCACTCAGAGTGGCCTGTATCATAAGAAAACCTGTGGATTTATTACAAAACCTTGATCACCGCCGTGACCAGCAAATTGAACAAACACAATGGCAGAAGAATCTTCCAGCCAAACGTCATCAACCGGTCGTAGCGAAGTCTGGGAAACGTGGACCGCAACCAGATAAAAACACAAAGCAGGAAGAATACTTTTCCCGCAAAAGCCAGAATCGGCCATAGCGGAAGACCGTAGGAATTCCACCCACCAAGAAAAAGCAGAGTCACTAATGAACTCATGGTGACCATGTTGACGTATTCGCCCATGAAAAACATGGCGAACTTCATTCCCGTGTATTCCGTATGAAAACCCGCCACCAGTTCCTGTTCGGCTTCCGGGAGGTCAAACGGCGCCCGGTTGGTCTCGGCCACTCCGGCAATGAAGAAAAGTATGAATGCCAGCGGCTGGACCAGTATAAACGGAAGGCTCTTCTGGCTGTCCACCAGGTCAATCAGGTTCAATGATCCGGTCATGACAATCACACTTAGCGCGGATAGCCCCAGAGTCAGTTCGTAACTGATCATCTGCGCCGAAGACCTGAGACCCCCCATCAACGAATATTTGTTATTGGATGACAACCCGGCTAAAACCATGCCATAGACACCCATTCCCGATATAGCGAAAACAAACAAAAGCCCGGAGTTGATATTGGCCCCCCATAACCCGATTTTTTCTCCGAATACGGTGAAGGACTCTCCAAAAGGGATCACCGAGAACGTCACGATAGCGGTGAACACCACGACCGCCGGAGCCAGATGGAATAAAAATTTATCCGCCGAACTCTGAATAATGGACTCTTTAAACAAAAGTTTGATTGAGTCGGCAATCGGCTGGCCAAACCCCAGGGGACCGACCCGGTTCGGACCCAATCGAACCTGGAACCTGCCCATCAATCGGCGCTCCAACCAAACCAGCGCGGGAACGATGCCGAGCAAAGCTACCACAATGACCACCGCTTTAACGGTGCCAATAATGAACCCGGCGTCCAAAACCGGGTCTATGAATTGTAAAATGTCATCCCACAAAATATATAACCCTTCCGTTCATCAAACTTTGCGAATCTCCACCCAGGTGACACTATCCCGAGAGTTCGCCAACCCCCAGACACCCTGCTCATCAGAAATATTGGGAAGCACAACACCACCCGGATTGCAGCGATTGGAAATTTCCACCTGAGCCGAGACTTGGGTATCTCCCGAGACCACGACCACATCGTCCTCATTTTTCAATTTTAATTTCTTGGCGTCACTCGCATGCATGTGCACGATGGACGGCTTGAAATGATGCGCCAGCGTGGAAGTGGCGTCCAGAATCGTATTATGCGCAAACAGGTAATTTGCGATGCGTAATTTCAGGGCTTCGGGTTTCGGTGGCGAAGATTCTTTGGATACAGCCCCGGTTGCATTAATACTCGCTGAAGAAACCCGTGTCATCCCCTCTTTCTTGATGGATTTTTTGCTGATCTCCGCGTAACCGGGAACATTTTTCGCAATTTCATCGGTGACGCTAAACGAAGTGATATAGTTAATTCCGTCGCCTTCTTCGCTCACCGTGTTTGCCATCAGAGAGATGATTTTCCAATCCGGCGGATGAGCGGTTTTCAGGCCGCCTTTTCTGAACTGCACTCGACCGCCGATATTGGTGGTCGTCCCATCGTCCACTCCCGGTCCATTGGAAGGCAACAGGATATGCGCGAGCTTCGCCGTTTCTGTTTCAAACATGTCGTGGACCACCAGCAGGTCGAGCTTTTTGAGAGCCTCTTCCACCTGCTTGCCACCGGGAAAATCCACCACCGGGTTGGCCCGATACACAAGGAGAGCTTTCAATTCACCCGACTCCGCCTTCCGAATCATCTCCATTGCGGACAGTCCTGGCTGGGTCGGCGCGGTTTCCCCCCACGTTTGCTGAATGGCCTCGCCGTCGGCAACGGGAACCCCTCCAGGGTAATAGTCCGGCAAAATCCCCATATCCATCGCACCCACGGCATTGGTGTGGGGCACGGCGGGAATCGCCCCGCATTCGATGGAGGGGATATTCTTAATCATTGCCATCAACTGCTTGAGCACCGCCACCGATTGCCCTGTGAGCGCAGAAGAATTATAAATTAGGGTCACTTTTTTACTGGCGCGAAGCATTTCGACCAGAGATTTTAATTGATCGGCCTTGATTCCGGTCGTTTTGATATCGGCCATGCCCTCGCCCGAAATAGCGGCGGTCAACGCGGCAAACACCCCGGCATCGGAACCGATATTGTAGCGCAGGGAAAGATGCGCGTATTTGTCCATCAATGTGGCTTGATCGTTCAACACCGCAAGCTTGACCCCGTGTCTCGTCACCACTTTTTTGATTCGAAGATCCAGAATCGGCAGCTCTTCGGTCGGGTCGCTGGCAATCACCAGAACCAGATCGGCCGTTTCAATTTCACTCACATCGTAATGGTCGATTGGCAAACCGGGCGAGTCGGCGTAGGTTTTGTGGTCGATGTTGTTGGTGCCGAACCCTAAGCGGAATAATTTCTGATAAAGGTAAAGCTCTTCGTTGGTGCCATAAGGAGAGCCGATGAAGCCCACGCTTTCGGGTCCATGCTCGTCCACGATTTTTTTGATCGCCTCAGCCGTTCGGACAGCCGCGTCCTGAGTGGTCGGAGACGAAAACACCATTGTCCCGTTATCAGGCACGGTCCTGGCTTCTACCAGGCGGTTTTTACTCTCCAGAAAATCATAACCCCAACGGGCTTTATCGCAAATCCAGCCATCGTCCACCAGGTCGTTGGGCCGGGCTTCAATGCGCATGAACTTGTTGGTACGCACTCCAAGCGTCATGTTGCAGTTGCAGCCGCAGTGAGCGCACAGGGTATCGGAATTGGTGAGGTCCCAGGTGCGGGCCTTGAAACGGAACTGGCTGTTGGTCAACGCGCCTACGGGACAGATGTCGATCACGTTACCGGAGAAACGGGTATCGTAAGGCTCGTTATTGAAGGTTCCCACCTCATTATTGAACCCGCGGTTGTGCATGACCAAAGCGTTGTCCTGCTCTATGACTTCGCTGTAACGCGTACAACGCTGACAGGCGATACAGCGTTCCCGATCCAGAGTGATGACCGGGCTTAACGGGCCGGCCTTGAGGTTCTCCGCACGGTGAAAATCCATTCGGGTGTCGCCGGGACCGTATTTGAAAGTATTGTTCTGAAGCGGACATTCTCCGCCTTTGTCACAGACCGGACAATCGAGCGGATGGTTTAAAAGCGTGAACTCAAGAACGCCTTTCTGGGCTTTCTCCACTTTAGGTGTGGTGGTCTTGACCACCATGTCCGGTCCCACATCCATCGTGCAGGCGGTCATCAACTTGGGCATCTTTTCCACTTCCACCAGACACATCCGGCAACAGCCGAGGGGACCCAGTTTTTCGTGATAACAAAATACCGGAATTTCGATGCCAACGCTTTTGGCCGCATCCACCACTTTGGTGCCTTTGGGAACGGAAACCGTTTGGTCGTCTATCGTTAATGTGACTTGATCGTCTGCCATGATAATTTATTACCTTCAGACCGCCGGGTTGGCCGTCAATTTTTCAATCAATTCATCATAGTCCGCGCGGAATTTCTGGATACTGCTGATCACCGGAGCGACCGCCGCATCTCCCAACGGACAAAAACATTTGAAACTCATGTTGTCGCAGATGTCCACTAGCTTGTCCACATGCGCGGCTTCGCCTTGACCGGTTTGTATTTGATTTAAAAGTTGCCACATCCACCGCGTGCCCTCCCGGCAGGGAGTGCACTTGCCGCAGGATTCGTGCATATAAAAACTGGCCAACCTGAGGGAAGTCTCCACCACGTTGACCGTGTGGTCGATGACGATCAACGCGCCGGACCCAAGCATGGTCCCAATCGCCTGCAAGGATTCATAGTCATACGGCGTGTCCACCTGATCCGCCGGCACCATGGGCACGGACGAGCCGCCAGGAATATAAGCTTTCAATTCGTTGTCGTCGCGAATGCCGCCCGCCAGGTCGTAAATAATTTCCCGAACCGTGGTGCCCATCACCACCTCATAATTGCCGGGTTTTTTCACATGACCTGAAACGCTGACCAGCTTGGTCCCCTTGCTTTTTTCCGTTCCTATGGCCGCGTGTTTTTCTGCGCCATTATTGACAATATAAGGAACAACGCAAAGGGTCTCCACGTTGTTGATGACGGTCGGTTTTTCGTACAACCCCTGCACTGCCGGAAACGGAGGTTTCATTCGGGGCTCGCCGCGCCCACCCTCAAGAGAATTGAGCAGGGCCGATTCCTCGCCGCAAATATATGCGCCGGCGCCAAGGTGGGTGTGAATGTCCAGATTGAAGCCCGATCCTAAAATATTTTTACCGAGATAGCCTTTGGCATAGGCCTCTTCAATGGCGCCTTCCATGATCTCGCACAAATCGTAAAACTCGCCGCGCAAATAAATATAGCCGGTTTCAATTTTGCAGGCGTAAGAGCATAGAATCATCCCTTCGATCAAAAGGTGCGGATTCTTGAGCAGGAGTTCACGGTCTTTGCATGTGCCAGGCTCGCTTTCATCGGCGTTGCAACAAAGATATCGAGGAAAAACATCCTTAGCCAGAAAGCTCCATTTCAACCCGGTAGGAAACCCTGCGCCGCCGCGCCCCCTGAGACCGGACGCCTTGACCATCTCCACAATCTCATCCGGCTCCCTGGCGAAGGCCTTTTTAAGCCCCTGATAGCCGCCTTCCTGTTCATACACTTCAAGGGTATGCAGGTTTTTCTTATTAATATTGTGAAATAAAATCTGTGTCATGATTATTTTTAGTCCAGAGAACCCAGAATCTGATCAATTTTTTCAGCAGTCAGGTTTTCATAAAACGTGTCGTTGATCCGCATCATCGGCCCACCGGAACAAGCCGCGAGGCACTCTTCCCGGTGCAGGGTGAACTTCATATCTTCTGTCGTCCCGCCGATTTCGATATTTAATTTTTTAGCCGTATGCGCCAACAACTCATCGCACCCATTCAGCTGGCAACTGATGTTGATACAGAACAGAATCAGATATTTCCCCACCGGCTTGTTCGAATACATCGTGTAAAAAGAACACACCGACTGCACATAAGCCGGCGACAGATCCAGCCTTCTGCCGATTTCCCGCATCGCGTCGGGATTGACATGTCTTTCCTGCCGCTGGACAAGAGTCAACAACGGCAAAAGAGCCGAGCGTTTCCGGCCTTCCGGGTATTTTTTGAGGATCTTTTCGATCTTCTTCTCAGCTTCCTTGGAAAACGCAAACATCAGCGGTCGACTTCCCCCATCACAATATCAATACTGCCGATGATCGCAACCACATCGGCGACAAAAGACCCATCCATCATCTTGCACATCCCCGGAATCGCCATGAACGACGGGGCACGAAGCTTGACCCGGTAAGGCACGCTGGTGCCGTCGCTGACAATATAAAACCCGACCTCACCGCGCGGCCCTTCGACGGGAACATACGTCTCTCCTTTGGGCACATTGACCCCTTCTGAAACCAGTTTGAAATGATGGATCAACGCTTCCATGCTGGTGTGCAGAGTGTCTCTTTTCGGAAGAGATATTTTGTTGTCCTCAACATTACAAGGCCCGCCTGGAAGGTTCTTGAGAGCTTGTTCGACTATTCGCCTGCTTTGGCGCATTTCTTCCACTCGCAACAGGTAACGGTCATAAACGTCCCCGTTTTTCCCGACCGGAACGTCGAACTCAAAATTATCGTAGCCGCTATAGGGACGTTTTTTACGAAAGTCAAAATCCACCCCGGAGGCGCGCAGTGCCGGGCCGCTCAGGCTCCAGTTGATGGCTTCTTCACGGGTCATGGCGCCCACCCCTTGAGTCCGGTCGAGCCAGATCGGGTTGTTGGTCAAAAGAAGTTCGTATTCGTCGATCTTGGCAGGCAGGTAGTTCACAAATTTTTGCACCTTTTCCAGCCATTCAGGAGTGGCGTCCTTCATCACGCCGCCAACGCGGATGTAACTGGTCATCATGCGGACCCCGGAAATCTCCTCGTTGAGATCCAGGATCATTTCGCGCTCCCGCCAGCAATACAGAAAAACCGTCATCGCCCCGATGTCGAGGGCGTGCGTGGCCAACCAGACCAGGTGACTGCCTATTCGAGCAAGCTCGCACATGATGACGCGAAGAGTCTGTGCCCGATCGGGAATTTCACACCCCAGTAATTTTTCCGTGGTGAGACAAAAGGCGAGGTTGTTCATCGGCGGAGCCAGATAGTCCAGCCGGTCGGTCATGGGAATGACGTGAACGTAGCGTTTGTTCTCGGAAGTTTTTTCGATGCCGGTATGAAGAAAACCGATTTCCGGTTGAGCGGACAGGACAACTTCGCCGTCCATTTCCATGATGATTCGGAACACGCCGTGGGTGCTGGGATGCGATGGACCCATATTGAGGGTCATCGTATCTTTTTCGCGCTCCAGGAGACCTTGTTCAGTGACGCTCATCGACAAAACACCTTATTTTTAACGGGTCGGGGGTTTAGGTTTGACCAGTTCACTTTTGTACTCACGATTATGGGAAAAAGCGACGTCTTCAATCGTCAACGGATAATCCCTTCTCAGGGGGTTTCCTTCCCATTCGTCGGGCATGATAATGCGCCTTAGATCGGGGTGACCGGGAACATCGAACCCGAACATGTCGAAAAGCTCCCGCTCAGGGTATAGAGCGCCTTTCCATAAATCCGAAACCGTCGGCACCGAGGGGTTTTCTTCCTCCAGACCCACCCGAACGCGAACCGAGTGATTGTGCTCAAACGAATGCAATTCGTAAACCGCTTCAAACCGGGGTTCCCGGTCCTGATCGAGATAATCCACACCGCGTATATCGGAAAGATATTCGAAGCGCAAGTCCGCATCCTCTTTCAGGGCTTTCGCTACCTTTTGTAAAGCGTCGGGGGCAACAAAGACCACCGCGTCTCCCAGGTGGGTTTCACCTTTTTGAATATCGTCGCCAACCATCGACTGGATCTTCTCAATAACCTCTTCGCTTGTCATGCCACCCTCTTTTTGGCGACACCCGTACCCGCTTCCTGCATGATTTTTTCCTGCAACTTGATGATGCCGTAAATAAGGGCTTCCGGGCCGGGTGGACAGCCGGGAACATAAACATCCACCGGAACCACGCGGTCGACTCCCTGCACAATCGCGTAGTTATTGAAGATACCGCCGCAGGAAGCGCAGGCCCCCATTGAAATGACCCACTTGGGTTCCGGCATCTGATCGAATATGGTTTTGAGCACCGGAGCCATTTTCTGGGAAACCCGGCCAGAAACAATCATCAGGTCCGCCTGCCTCGGCGACGCACGAAACACTTCCGCCCCAAAACGCGCCACGTCCCATCGGGAGTTCGCCATCGCCATCATTTCAATGGCGCAACAGGCCAGGCCAAACGTCGCCGGCCAGAGGGCGTTTTTCTGCGCCCAACCCACGACCTTACCCAGTTTAGTCGTCAAAATGCTGTCGTACACAGCGCCCGCGTAATCATGATCGAGCGCTTCCACCGCATCCTTGACGTTCAGTTTGATATTGTTCACCTCGGTCTCAAACGCATCGACAGCAGAATCAATCAATCCCATTCCAAACCTCCCCGACCCCATATATAGACATAGGCGACTCCCAAAATGGCAATAAACGCGACCATTTCAATCAGTCCGAACAGCTGGAGCTGGTCGAGCGCCACCGCCCAGGGGTACATGAAAACTACCTCGATATCGAAGATGATAAAGAGCATGGCTATGGTTGCAAAACGAACTGGATACCTTCCCTTGGCTTCTTCGGTGGGGATAATACCACACTCATAAGGGATTAACTTTTGAGGAGTTGGGTTTCGGGGTCCGAGAATAGTAGATAGTGCCAGCAAGGCTCCGATTATAATCAGAGCGACGATCGCAAAAACAGAAATGAAAAAATATTCCGTCATTTACCACAACCCCCTTAAAAAAAACATCAGAAAAATCCATGTCAGAAATTTTTCCAAAGAGTCGCTAATACCTAGATTTGACAAGCACCATCAAAGCCAAAACTTTACACAAAGAGCGGATGGGCACCCATAATTACATTGCCTTATGTTAGCGCAACCCCACCCACAAACGGGTATAAAGTGTTTGGAGTCGGGATTATATCAGCCTTCAACACCCTGTCAATAAGTGATTTAGCAAAGAAAACTCACCCCCGGACCAAACGTTCGATCAGGTTTAATTGCATTAATTTCAAATAGTTTTGTGGGGCGGGAAATGCGAAAAACAGGGCCGTAGACTTTGTCGGAATTGATTCCAAGGCTAAAATGGGTTTTCATTCCAGATACTCAATATGCAGGCGGTAGATCAGGCCGGTGCGGTTATCGTCCGGGCTCTCGGCGTTGGGTTTGGAAAAACTGATGAGTTCAAAGGCAATCTCATTCTTACCCCCAATAATGTATTTATCGATATCAATGATAAACGGGTCCGGGTAGTCGGACCCGCCGAACTCCTGATTCATTCCAACATCGTTGACAGTAATGTGGCAGACATCATCCGAACGCAGGAGCAGTTGAGCCCGGATGATCGACGTCTGTTTCCCCGGCGGAATGTTAAATTGCACACGAAATTTATTTTGACTGCCGGTTTTCGCTTCTTCCAGAGTCGCAGATTCGCGTACCCAGATCCAATGACTTCCTTTAATAGTCCGCCAGCTGGGGGCCATCTGGGCGATGGACGCCGATTGCCAGCTTTCGGTCTGGATGTCGTAGAAGTCCGTTTCGCGGCCACTGGAGAACAGGAGCGTTTTGGTTTTTGACTCCAGAGGTTTGGCGGATGCAGGTTTTACCGGCTTGCTTTTCTCCCACATCAGGTCGTTCATTTCCTGCCAGTAATCGTACATCCCGTTTTTCTTATTGACGACCATCATGCTGGGCCTGGGTGTGGACCGCCCAAGATAAGGGCCGATATCGGCGATGATGACACCGGTTGAGTCGCCGGAATCCACCGATATAAAGGAATGCGACGGTATGGTGTCGTAAGTATGGACGATCAATTTGGCTCTCCCCGGATATTCACCCGTCTCTTCAATTTCGTCCTGAATCTTTTGCAGCAACAGGAGCGAGGTTTTGATTTCGTTTAGAAACGTGTGCTTGCCGCCTCCCTGTTTGGTGATCAGTTCCACCACCGGGGAGTCGGGGTCCATGAGCAGAAGCTTCACGTTGATTCCCTGGAGAACGTTTTCCTTGAGAAGCTCTCTGCTGGATGTGGAAATGGACAACAGAGACGAACCCCCAATGAATATTTCTTTCTTCACCTTTTTGAACAATCCCTCGAAAGAAGTAGCGGAACCCAGTTCCGAACGGTTCTTGAAAATCCCCTGGATTCCCAACCTCACCGCGTCCGGGTTGAGGATTTCCTGCAGAGCCTGTTTGTATTGTCTGAAGGTCAGGTCGCGCAAAAAAACTTCGTAACCGAAGGAAACGATGCCGATCAAGGCGATCAGCAGGGAAAATTCTTTGATGGGATGGAGCCAGATGTTATCCGACGAGAGGAAATGATCGGCGGCAATATAAACACCCCCGCCGATAACAAATATGGATATCGCCAGGATCACTATCCGGTCATGGACCCATTCTCTGATGTTTGGCCCGCTTTTGGTTGATTTTTGCATGTTCTCCGAGAGTGAATACTTTCTGCAACAGCAGTAAGAAGGGGGGTGGTGAGATCGCTGAGGTTTTCCAGCCTATGCCTGTTCGGGCAATTTAAACTAAGCCCAAAAAACATAAAATTGTACCGGTTGATTTTACCCGAAAACCCCGGCCTTCACAATGGACAATGCAAACCATCGCGCAAGAATTTTATCAACTCAATCCGGATTTCCTGCGGACCCACCAATCGACCATGAGAAACCCCACCAACAAACCGTAGGACCACCAGTTGTCCCACAGGGAAAACGTTTTTTTATTTGTTAGCACCCTGACTTCGGGGTTTTCAAACCGGATACCGGACAAATCTTTGGCCTCGTCCAGAATGACATATTCACCGCCGGTAACGTTTGCAATATTTTTCAACAAGGCGGCGTTCACCAGGGGTTTGTCAAACTCCGCCGTTTCTCCTGACACCCCAATACTGATTTTATCGGAAATCTTCTCACCGTTTCGATCCAACTCAATTTCAACGGAGTAAAATCCTTCCCGTTCGGGTAGAAACTGAAACGCTCCGTCGCCATTTTTATCCACATCCAGCAAGTGATCTTCCCTCTCGCCTGACACTTTAAAAAGAGTCAGGTTCACCTTTTCTTCAGAGGCGGGCGTGTAGTCTTCCTTGAGCACATTGAACCTGACGAGCACCTCCTCGCCTTCTTTGTACCGCTCTTTATCGGTTTCCAGCCGCAATAGACGGGTTTCCGGCGCGTTGGTGATCCAGTCGATCGTATTATTCCAGAATCTTTCATAATACCTCCCGCTTCCACCCTCCCCCACTCTGCGAAAGTTCCAGTTCCAGGACGAATCGGTCGTGAGAACCGCGGTCCGGCCTTCGCCTGTTTTTATAGTGGCCATAACGGGGATCGTAGTTCCCTCAATTTTATAACCTAACAATACATGGGACTTGGGTTTGGCGGTCAGGCCGAGGTTCAGGCCGTTCAACAACGGCAGGGATTCCCAGGTCTTTTGACTGGAAGCTTTCTTTTTTTCCAGGCGCAGGATGGGATGATGCTCTAGCTTTTTCTCCACAACAGGTTTGAATTCTTCACTGGAATAACCTTTCCCGACCTTTTGCATGGTGACGGGCAAAATATCTTCTATCGGAGTTCGGTCATAGCCGCCTCCCTGGAAAGAGAGATCTCCGCCGATCATCAAAAAAGACCCGCCCTCCTGGACATAGGTTTTAATGTTACTGAGCAATTTTTTATCGATGAAGGACTCGAAACGAAAATTCTGAAAAATAACCAGATCAAATGAATTGAGGTAATCGCTGAACAACAGATTGGAAGGAAAGGGGATCAGGCTCAGTTCCGAAGTCGGCGCGGCCACATCGTCGCTCAACGTTCTCAGAATGAAAAAAGACAACAAGTCCACCTTGGGGTTGTTGACCAGAACTTCGCGCAGATAGCGCGAGTCCCAGGAGGGGCGGCCATTGAGATGAAGGATGCGGGTGCGGTCGCGGATGACTTTGACCTGAAAATCCCTGTGGTTATTCGTGGTGATTGATTCACCGGAAAATAACGGTACGGACAGGGAGTAAACACGCTTCCCCAGGTCCCTTGGGGTGAACTGCAACTCCACCTGGTAATCCGTCTTGCCCTCTCTAATCTCCACCATTTTCGAAATGAGAATGTTTTTCCCCTCTTTGAGCACCAAAGAAATATTTTTATTTCCCATGGAGGAGGCGTTCAGGGAAACACTGAGATTGACCGGTTGAAAAGCGAAACCAAAATCCGGGGCCAGGAGACTTTGGATGGACAAGTCCTTGAAAGATTCATTGGTCCCCGCCTGAATCGTATGCACAGGGCTATTTAAACCCGCCAGTATCTCAACCAGTTCCCTCGAAGGATCATCCGATGAATGATTCAGGTCGGCACCGTCGGTGAACAGAAAAACCCCTGCGAGAGGTTTCTTTTCATAATGTTTTTTTAAATCCCTGAAGACTTTGCTGTAATCGGTGTTGGGCCGACGGGCCTGGTACTGCACGTCAACATCGGATGCGGGTTCGGTATGGTCTGAAATGAAAAAGGTGTCCACATTGAAATCCTTTTTCAACCCGGCAAGATAATCCTTATTTGCCTTTAAGGTTTCCAGCACCCGATCCATTCTTTTTTCTTCTCGCGGAAAGGTTTTGATACCCATGCTTTTGCTGTTGTCCAGCAAGACGGCGATCGAATTTTTATGGGACTGGCTTTTCTTCAACTCCAGTTGCGGTTTGAGCAGAAGAAGCCCCAGAAAAAGAAAAATAAAAACTCTCAAGCCAAACAGGAAAATTTTTTTCAGGCGTGAGGGAATGCGCTTAAGGCTGGTCCAAAAAAACCATAAGGCCAAGGGAATCGACACGCCCAAAATAACGGCGATCGCCTGACTGTTTTCAGGAGCCCATTGGATATTCCATTCATTATATTCCGCCAGCCCGGACCCGAAGAACTCGATGAGAAAATTCACTTTGAATGGTATCTTCGTAATCTTTCGAGAATAATGGGCAAATGCACCATGTCCTTTTTATAATCCAGGGTCAGGGAGTACATGACGATGTTGACCCCCAGCCGGATACTGCCCTGCCTTTGCGTGCTTGAACCGGCGACGATGTCATGATTCCAGTGCCCCAGTTTATCCCTGGCCCAGGCGCCGCCAAGGTCGTTGGTGGAATAGGCCAGCACCGTCCGCCCTTTAATGGAAATTTCTTCGAGAAAAGGATTCAATAGGACACGTCCCGCCGGTCGTTTGATCAAATAAAACGACCGGTAAATGGAATGATCTCTGGATATTTTTTGTAAGGGAATTTTAGGAAACAGTTGCGCGACCAGTTTCCTGACCGAAGCGTCGAACTCTGAGTGAATTTTTGATGAACTGTCATCGATCAAAAGAAATCCGCCGAATCCAAGATAATGCCGCAATATCCGCAATTCCCTGGGCGAAAAAGGCTCGAACCCGGCGTTTCCCGCCAGATAAATAAATGGATAGCGGTATAAATCAGGATCGGTGAGCTTGATCTCGACGGGTTCCCGGTTGACCTCGATCGAGGTTCTTCTGGCCAACTGCGCCATCAAACTTCTCACCGCTTCCGGTCGGGGCCGGTGGTCGCCTCCCCGGTATTTGATGATGGGAATCGTCAACTTGGAATAATCTCCCCAAACGACCGGCGTGAATAAAAAACCACCGCCCAGGACTGCCAGACCCATAATAATGTAAAAAGCGAATCGCATGGGTTTGAGTTTAAACAGGATTTCCTTTGTTTTCAATGAGGAACCTCAATTCAAAATTCTTAACATTATATGAATTGGCCCGATATGAATTATTTTTGCCTAACCCTCATCCCCTGGGTTAGACTGATTTGGACCCTGTTATTGATAAAACCTTACTGGATACAATAAGTTGAAATCCCCTGTACTGCTCAATCCCGGCCCGGTCAATGTGACCCCCAGAGTGCGTGACGCCTTGTTGAGAGGCGATTTGTGCCACCGCGAAGTGGAGTTTTCCGACTTAATGGAGAACATTCGGCAAAAATTGCTGAAAGCCTTTGATATCGAGGACGAATACACCTCCGTCCTGATTTCCGGTTCGGGAACCGCCGCGCTGGAAATGGGCGTCTCATCCTGCCTGAGTTTGGGAAAATCCATTCTCATCATAAAAAACGGTGTTTACGGCGAACGCATCGAAAAGATCGCCGATATTTATAAATTCCCCAAACACGTGCTGAACTACGACTGGGGGCAACCGCCCTCCATGAAGGATGTGGAAAATGCCTTGAAGCAACACCCCGACATCGAAGTGGTCGCCCTCGTCCACCATGAAACCACCACAGGGCTATTGAACCCGCTGTTCGCGGTCGGCGACCTGGCCCGAAAATACGAAAAAAAATTTTTCGTCGATTGTATCAGTTCTCTTGCGGGGGATGAGGTGGATTTCAAAGCCTGCTCCATAGACTTTGCCATCGGAACGGCCAACAAATGTATTCAGGGGCTTCCCGGAGTCGCGTTTGTTTTCTTCCGCAAGAAAGATCTTTGCCGGCTGAATTATATTCCCGACCGGTCTCTTTATTTCAATTTATTGAAATATCATGGCGCTCAAGAGGCAGGAGACACGCTGTTCACCCCGGCGATACAAATTCATTACGCCCTCGACGAAGCGCTCGATGAATTGCTGGAAGAAACCGTTCAGGGACGCATCCGGCGTTACAAAGAAGCCGCGGATTTATTCCGCAAAGGTTTTTCCGAAATGGGGCTGGAATTTTTGATCCCGGAAGGCCATCGCTCTAATTGCCTGACCGCCCTTCGCCTGCCGGAAAGCATCGACTATACGGATCTGCATGCCCGGCTGAAAAGCCAGGGGTTTGTGATTTACGCCGGACAAGGCAACCTGCAAAATAAAATCTTTCGCATCGCCAATATGGGCGATCTCAAGAAACAAGATATCGAAACCTGCCTGCAGGCGCTCAATGCAACCTGCTCCCAAAAAACTCAATGAGGAGAAACGTTCATGGGACTGTATGAGTTGATGCGGGAATACGCGGTGGAAACCAGCGTCCCGAATGAGCCCTCCTCTGCCACACCGGAGCTTGGTTACAGTCTCTCGTTGTTCCATACCGGGTTGCTGGAGTCTGGGCTGTCCTCAGAGGGGCCGGAGGATAATCCCTTGCTGACCGCATCCCCCCTGGACATCGACGGCGCCTGCATCAGTTATTTTGTCGTGGCTTTTCTGCCTTTCAGCGCCATCTCTCAGGAAGAGGAAATGAACACCATTTTATTTGATGTGTATTCCTTTTTCAAATGGATGGATAAAAACAACATTGAGCACGGACTGGGGCAACGCAACTTAATGGCAATGATAAAAGAATTATTTTCCATGCAGGAGCGATGTCTCAAGCTCAGTCACCTGCTTGATAACGAATCCGGGCGTGTTCTGGAAACCAACCCGGATGTCGTCAATACGGTCAACGATGTTTTCACGGTGATGAAAATCGAGAAAAACACGGTGGTTCTGCAGGGTCAAAATGAAAACGAATCGTTTCGCCTGGGCTTGCCCGCGGATATTCTTCCTTTGATACAATTGCACGACTCCCTGGAACTGGTATTGGGAGACACAACAAATAGCTGGGTGCTCATCGAAGCGGGGCAGGTGTTTCCTGAGCTACCCCCGGTTGAATAGTTCAAATGAAAAGTATTTTTAAATTTGCGCCACTATTATTATCAACTTTCCTAGTATCATCTTGTTTAGACCAAAAAATGGATTTATTTTTGGATAGTTTCCCGGATAAATTTAAAATAGTCATATTCAACAACGGAAAAGAAATAAATAGATACGCTATAGATAAGAATCACCAACTCTATGAGCTTTTATTGTCCTTCTTGCAAAATAATCAAAAAGAATGGAATCAGGATTTGACGGCTTACGCGCCGGTTCTTTTAATGAACTCAGAAAAGTTCAAAATAAATTTTTTGTTCAACGATAATTTGGTTGTTGTAAATTTTGAAAATAAAAAAGGTCATTGGTTTCAAGTATCTAAATATATTGAAGGCAGTCAAATAAAAGTCATTAAAGACAAATTTATAGATGATGAACAATATAGATAACCAGTAAAACTGTATTTACACTTTTTAGAATTTAAAATTAACTCTGGTTTCGACAAACACTTTAACAGCGAGTGAGTTTTTTACACTTTCAATGTCATAAGAAAACTTTATGGACATCGACACACAAAAAGATTTTCCCGCTATAAAAGCGGACTACCGTTTCACCAGGGCTGATGAAGCCTTGCTTCTCACGATGAAACCCGAGCTGGAGTCCGCTGCTGATGAATTCATGGATGGGTTTTACGAGTTTATCTGGGGTTTTGGAAAAGCAGGAGACTTTTTGAAAGATGAGGCGGTCCTCAAGCGGCACCGCGGTAAAGTTCGTCAATGGTACCTGGATCTTTTTGGAGGCACTTATGACATCTCCTATTTCATGAAGCTTTATAAAATAGGAGAAATCCATGTCAAACTCGGTCTTCCTACCCATTATGTTAATGCGGCATTTAATTATGTTCGGGTTTTTACCCTGGGTCGTGTCAACAAACTATCCCACAAAGAAACGGATTTGACGGACCGGTTCAAGGCCATTGAGAGGATTCTCGATATTAACCTGGATGTGCTGACCAGTTCCTATCGGGAAGAAGAGATGAGCCGTTATTTATCTCTCTCCGGCATTGAAAAGACGTTATTGGGATTCCTCAAAAAAACCAGTTCCTACTTTAACTACCTGCTGGCGATTGCGTTGGTGATGGTGGCGTTTTTTGCCATCGGATTGTTCGGTTACGACGTTTATCTGCTTTTCTCTGGCCAGACCAATATTGAAAAAGGGATTTTAACCATTCTCGGCAGTCTCTTGATCCTGTGGGCGGCCATCGAATTGATCCATGAAGAGATGAAGCATCTGCGCGGCGGAAAATTTGCCCTGGAGGCCTTCATCGCCCTTGCCATTGCCGCTCTCATTCGGAAGATCCTTATTTTCTCACTTTCTCCCGCCCAAACGATGGATGTCGTGCTGTACGGAGCGTTGGTGCTTTGTCTTGCGCTTGCCTACTGGCTGATCGTGCATCAAATCAACCCCACGAAAACACGCAATTAATGATCGTAGGCTAAACAAGAATCTCTAACGGTAATCCCCCGTCAAATTAAACCCCGCCCAGTAGGAAGGATGCGGGTACAGCCGCTTCACCAGCAATTGCGCCTTACGCAAACTTTCCCCTTTATTGTCCACGACGTAATTGCGATAAAAATGTTTGATGAGAATGGCTGTCGAGATATCGCTGACTCGCCATAAAGACGACAATAAAGAATGCGTTCCGGCATAAATGAAAGCCCGGTTCAAACCCACCAGTTCATCCCCTCCGGTGATTTTCCCCAACCCTGTCTGGCAGGCGCTGAGCGTCACGATATCCGCGTTGATGTTCAGCGCGAACACTTCATTGACTTCAAAGTTGCCGTCCTGGGCCAGGTCCTTGGTCAACTTCAGGGATGAAAACAATGGATTGATCGGGTCAAACTCTCCGTGCGAGGCGATATGAATGATCTGGTATTCCCCGATGTTTTCGGTGAGCCAGCTCTCGGTCGCCTTCTCCCGCGTCAAAACATCGATCTTCGGGAAATTCCATTTGATGGCGTTGGCTTCCATCTCCGCCAGCGGCAGATCGTAATTAAAGTCGCCCAGATCGGGATTTCCGAGAGCCAGAACTTTCACTTCAGCTGAATTATTTTTTGCGGTTTTTCTCGCAAACGTGAATTTCAGGACCGACGCGCTGGGAGAATAAAACAGAGGATGCCGCTCCACCAGATAACTTTCCGTATTTTTCAACGAGGAGAATGAAACATAATGGAGCACTCCCTGAGGGATGATGCCCAACACCCGCTTGTCGGCGATATATTTCTCCAGGGGCTGAATCAACAAATCGTTGAGCCGGACCGATTGTTCATCAAGCGGCGCCAGTTGCTGCATGCGCTTGCGATAATCTTTGACTAAAGGATCGAGTTCAGATTCCTTCACCGGAGTCCGCACCACGTCGATCCCGCCCTTCTGAATGACCCAGGCCACCAGTTCATTTGTGGTCACCAGATATTCTACAAGCGCGACATCAGGCTCCAGCAAAGTATCCAGTTCTTTAAGTGTGATGGATTCCACGGTGATGAAATTGGATATCTCAGGGCTTTCCTCTTTTGCCTGAATCAACAGATCCTGATACTGCGTTCGGGCTTTGACCAGGTTTTTGGCAATGTCCTCAATTACTTTTTCATCCTCCCCGGACCGTGCCACGCCCAGAGCTTCTTCGATAGACCGGATTTTTTGTTTCTGGTCGGTCAGGCCATCGTATAGTTTCTGGCTGACATCGTTTTTCAGGCTGACTTTCTGATTGCCCAAAAGATCGATAAAACTTCGGGACTTGGCGCGTTCGGCGTAATTGAACGACTCCTCCACCTTGCCAAGGTCCAGTAACACGAGTCTCAATTCTTTATAGACATCCTGCTTGTCGGTCAGAAAACCATTTTGAAATTCCTCAACCTTGATTGCGGCACGCATGCCATCCACCACCGCAACCGCCTGCTCATACAATTCTGCGGCCTCCGTCAACTTGCCGGCCTTGGCCAGACAGACTCCGCCGCCACGCAACGCCCGCCAGTGCACTTCAGGAATATTCAGTTTTTTAGCAAGTTCTCCCGTCTGCTGAAAAATAACAATCGCTTTATCGCAGGTATTTTTTTCTAACGCGAGATGACCGGCTTCCAGCATGGACTTCACGAGATTGGTTTTGTTGCCGATTTCCCGGCTCAACTCGATCGCCTGCATGATATGAGGTTCCGCCTGATCCAATTGCCCCAGACGCATATAGCTCATACCAAGATTGCGGTGGGTGTAACCTTGTCCCCATTTGGATTTGAGTTCCTTGTCTTTTTTCAGGGCTTTGTTGAAATACTCGATGGACGTTTCATATTTCTTGTCCTTTCGATAAACCAGACCGATGTTGTTGTTCGCCGAAGCCACGTCCAGAGTCGAGCGGATTTCCTCTGCCAGTTCCAGACTGTGATTCAAATGTTCCAGGGCGCGCTCGGAATCATTCAGAGTCCAGTGAATCAAGCCAAGGGTGTTGTAGATGAAAGCCTGCTGGCGCTTGTCCTTTTCGGTTTCAGCAATTTTCAGGGATTCTTTCTGGAAACGAAACGCTTTTTGATAATTCCCTTGAAACCAATGGGAATTGGCCTGATACAGCAGGGCTTTGGAAAGACCTTGCTGTAAATTTTGCTGGGCGGCCAGGGTCTCGGCCTTTGAATAAAAATCCAGCGCAGGGGCAAAATCGCCTTGTTTCTCCGCGACCAGTCCCAACTCCAGAAGGGTTTCCACCTGTTGTTCGTTATTTTCCAACTCCTGAAACAACTGATAGGCTTGCTGGAAATATTTCCTCGCCGCATCAAATTGGTTCAAACGAAGATAATAAATTCTACCGATGCGCCGAAGTTCCAGCCCCCGGTTCAGGTCTTCCCCGATCTCTTCATTAAGAGCCAGAGACGCCGTAAACGCTTCCAGAGCCTTGTCATAATCGAGGGCGTTTTCTTCAACAATACCAAGCTGACTGTAGTTCTCCGCCAGCCGGTCGAGAATATCGTGTTCCTCGTAAATTGCCAGGGCTTCTCTTAGATGACCGACAGCTACAGGGTAGTTTTCCGCTCTGGAGTATAAGATGCCCAGGAAATAAAGCGCCTCGGCCTTTTCTTCCGGGTCTTCTTTCCCTGCGGCCATCTCCAACAGTTTTTCCTGATACTGAATCGCCTTGGGAGTGTCGTCCATATTGTAGGCGGCCTGGGCCAGGCTCTTGATGATTTTTTCGACCAGGCTTTTGTCCGGCAGGAAGTCCGACAGGGTCAGGGCCTTTTCCAGGTTATCAATGGCTCCCAGCCAATCCTGATCGGTGTACGACTGAGCGCCCTTTTTGGCGTTTTCCATAAAATGCGTCTGGGCAAACTCGAGTTTCGCTTCTTCTTCCATACCGGGAAATCCGTAAAACCGGTATCCGGCCCACGCCAGGGACTTGGGATGAAGTTTTGCCATTTCCATCTGCGCCCGCCGTAACGACTCCGCCGGTCTGCCTTCGCGGAACGTCATGTAAAACAATTCCAGCAAATCATCGTGAATGACGGGATCAAACTCCGTACCACTGCGCAAAAGAATTCCGGGATACCCCTTGATCGTCAGGGCCTGAAGCAGGGGCGCTGTGGGAGACAGCCTCAGTTCCGGGTGAAACTTCGGCTCTACATTGCTAAGCGCGATGAAATGCACCTCCAGAGGCTTTGCATAAAGATCCTTCAGGTCCACCCGCTGAAAATGATTTTGTCTGTGTCCAATAGAAATGAATGTATTGGACGGGTCCAGCCGACCCAAATGCGTTCGGCTGTCAATATGAATCACGCTGTAATGCGGCCATTGGTTTTGAAAGGTGTCCAGACTGGCCGTTTTTCCGCCCAGGTTAACTGCGGACGCAAAGCGGCGCGAGACTTTGTCGAACCCGGAACCGGCCACGCCCAGTATCCTGGAGTTGTACAGGTTCTTTTTCGATTCAGACAGAAAACGATGCGCCAATGAAGAAACAAACGTCAATTGAACGGTCTCGATCAGCGTCTTATCCCCTAAAGGCAGAGCGGCCCAGGGCAGAAATTCCAACGTGCCTTCGGCAATGATCGTCAGGGATTTGCTCTTTTGAATCGCTTTCCCGGTAGGCGCTATCAGTACTTTGGCGAATAATTGCAGGTCGGCAGGGGAAGCCTTGCCGCCTTCTCTTCCTACGTGCTGAATCCGTTCGGACAATTGGGCGCTTCTTTCAACCTTGCGGACGTGAATGGATTCGGAATCAATTTTCCAGATCAGCAGGTGGTCGTGAGCCCACTGGTATTTCAGCAAGGTCTCGCCAGCACCCAACTGATCCTGCACTTCTTCCAGCGCCGGAACAAAGGGTGCGAAAAGCGCCGCCAGGGAAGGATTTTCTTCCTGAAGCGCACCCAGCACTTCCTGATATTCTTCGATTATTTCATCGGTTCCCTGTTCCGCTTCTTCACTCTTGCCTTGAGATTCCAGATCAGCCGCCAGCAGAAATCGACTGGAATAGCTGGAGAGTTCGTCGTAATAATTGCGCCGGTCTTCATCAACCAGTTCCAGTTCGGGCCGAAGAGCCACCAGTAAGAATTGTCGGCCCTTTTCGGAAAAAACCAATGCTTCGGCAAGTTTTTTCTCCTCAAACAACAAGTCCGTGAGCCCGAAATAAAGATCTTCCACCATCGAAAGGGTGGAGGAATCGTGGCCAATCACCCCGTAGGGAAGTTGCGCCAGAAGATTCTCCGCTTCCAAAAGTAAAGGCAAACGCCTGGGCAAAGGCGCGACCAGATACTCTATGTATTTGTATTGCCATTCAAGATGCCTGGGGATGATTCTTTCAGGCTCTTTGTCGTTTTGCGTTGGGTCCTTTGGCTCACCCGCAAGCTGGATCGCCAGTTCCAGATTTTGCGTCAAGACCGGTTCTATTTCAGGAAACGACTTTTTACTCTGGGCAATCCGGGACAACCCTTCTGCAAAATAGTTCCGCGATTGTTTGACGTGGTCGAAATCGCGTTTCATCCCCGATGTCGCGGCCTCCACCAACGACCTCAACGTGGGCGCAGTCTTTTTAACTTCCGACCTGTCGGGAGAGAAGTGATACCCCAGGTAATGGTGAAAAATACCGAGATAATTCCCGGCGATTAAAAGATATTCGGGGCTGGAAAAAGTGTCCATGGTCCCCATCTCGGTGGACGCTTCGCCAAGCAGACGGATGGCGTTTTCGATCTCTTCTTTCAAGCCAGCAAGAGGCAGGTACTGACACTTGGTATAAACCGCTCGCCCGATATTGACGGCGTTGACCGCGACTCCGTGCTTGTTGTTCAGCTTACGACTGAGTTCATAGGATTCTTTAAAGTATTTCAGGCTGTCGTCATACTGGCCGTTGTGAAAAAGAAAATTTCCAATCTGGTTTTGTAACAGCGCCTTTTCCAGCAGGATGGGAATATTTTTTTCGACATCGAGATCCTTTGGGATCAGCTCGAGTTTCTTTTTAAAATATTCGACCGCCTTGTCGTATTCCCTGAAATCGCTGTATATTTTACCGATGTAATGAAAAATGAGTTTTTGCTCACCCACCCGATCGAACCCCGTCGCCGCCTGGGAAGCGCCTTCCCCAAGACCGGTTTGAACCTCCACCCCGAACAGGGCGTCTTTCTTATTCTTTTTTACCCGTTGCACGACACCGTGCTTTTCCAGACTTTCAATGGCATGGAAATAATTATTGAGCGCCTGGTTCATGGATTTTGTGTCCGGCTCGGTCTTTTCCGCGTTCAATGAAAATAAATTATTGGCGATATTTCGAAGCGTGCGCGAAAGCGATGCCTCATTTCCAGCCTGTTGATTGAGCTCGAGCGTTGTTGAAAAATATTCCACCGCTTTGGCAAAATCACCTTTGTCCTGATAAACAAGGGCGATCCGGTCGTTTAATTCGGCCATTCGGTTCAGATCGTTTTGCCCGGTCACGATCTTGAGAGCTTTTTTGTATTGCGTGAGCGCCTCGTCATGAAAACCGGATTTAAACGCGCTCTCGCCGAATCTTTGGTGAAAGATGCTTTCCCGCGCCGGGTTAAAAAAGCTGATGCCGCTTAATTTTCTTTTTTTGTAGTATTGGGTGGCGGAATTATGACTGTTCAACAGATAATGCCCGTTGCCAAGGTTCAGAAGTAAATTAGCTTCGTTTTCGGGATCGCGGGTTTCATCGTTCAGAGCCAGAGCCATCTGGTATTCGGCCACGGCCCGCTCAAGGAAATCCTCGCCCTTCACCAGCCGTTCTTTTTGTTCAAAAACAAAACCTAACGTTTGATGAAAAAAGACCTGACCGGAGTCCACCGCCAACGCTTTCAAAATTTCTTTTTGCGCCTGATCCAAATCCGGCGGCGTGAGATAGGTGTACGCCAACCCAAGGGCGTAATGATCCACAGCGGAAACCTCTCCGTCTTTTTTCAGGCGGTCCTGGTAAAACCCGACCGCCTTTTCACTTTTCTTCAAGGCCGCATTCGCCTGTAAATATCCCCGATGCGCTCCCACTGTTTCGGGGCTGAAATCCATCAACCTGCGGAAGGTTTTCAAAGCCAGCTTGACTTCCCCCACTTTCAATTCCCAGGCCCCTTTGTCCAGCGTTTTACGGATCAGACCTTCTCTTGCCCTTTCCGTGTATTCTTCCGGGAATGCAGCATTCGCTGAAATTTCTCCATAAATACTCAAACTCTTTTCAAAGTTTTCTTCTTCAGAATAAATATTCGCGAGTGCGACTTTAGCGATAAATGTTTGAGAAACTGCTTTTGAAAACCGCTCAATGGTTTTCTGGTAGGCTTCCTTGGCCAAAAGGTTTTCGTTGGCCTGGTAAAAAAGTTCGCCGATGCGGTTTTGAATGGCGCCCGCCAGACGCGGCACATCTTTGTATAGATTGGTCAGGGACTCCAGGCTGGAAACTTTCTTTTCCAGAGTGGGTTGCTTCTCATAAATATTCAGAATCTCCTGAATCGCTTTATCGCTCCAGAACTCCACATCGTAATAATCTTTCACCACTTGCACGTATGCCAGAACCAGTTTCTCGCTATCTCCTACCAGCGTATAGATTTGACTCCGGGAAAATGCCGCCCCCGCCGACAAATACCTTTGACTCGGATAGCCGTCTATCACTTTCTGGTAATGGTCGAGGGCTTTTCCATGATCTTCCAACTGAAAATAGAAGTTGCCCATTTCAAAAAAGGCGCGCGCCCCGATATGGCTGGATTCTGGATAGCGGCTCTTGATTGTTTCCATCTGCCGAATGCCGGCACGGACTTTTTCCTCATAGACGGTGGGACCCATCTGCTTGAAACCCGCAAGTTCCAGCAACACAAGGTCGATCTCGGCCAGTCCCCGATACTCTTTTTCATCGGGATGCTTTTTTATGATCTCCGCAAATAAACTATGCGCCTTTTCCAGGTGACCGCGTTCTTTAAAACTTGTGGCAAACCGGTAACGGATGCGGGCGAGGCTGTCTTCCCCATCGAATTCATGGACGATGTTGGCGTAACCCATGAGGCAGGTGTAGGAATATCCCTGCGGTCCGGAACAAAGATCGGCCACAACCTGAAGCGAATTTCCGTACCCGTCCGCCCTGGGCAACAAACCCTCATCCGACATTTCCCATATGTCGATGCCGGCTTTCCGGTTGGACGTGAGGATCAACTTTCCATTGGGGGACGTTTCCGGAAGCAGGTCGTAAGTCGAGCTGTCGGTCAACTGACGGAATATTCCCGGCTTTCCAGAGTCAAACGCAACCTTCCAGATACTGGAGTTGTCGTTGATGGACAATTCACCGTCAAAATTGGTGTCGTCCTGAAAACGGGTGAAGAAAATCTGGTCCCCATTTTTCGACCAGGCAGGAGAAACTTCTATTGCCGGGCTGGCGGTGATCTGAACACGGGAACCCCCGGCAAGATCCAGAACCCATAAATCGCGGTTCTGGTCACTGGAAACATAGGCGAGGTATTTACCGTCGGAAGATATCGCGGGGTAGACCGCGTTTTCGATCACCAGCGTTTTCACCCGCGTTTTCACATCGACCTTGTAAATTCCACGATTTCCCGACTCAGGATGGGTCGATGTAAAATAGATGAACCGCTCATCGGGAGACCATTCCGGGTCTTCCTCAGAAAAACCTATCTCGGTCAACCTGATTCCCTCTTGTTTCTCCGGGTCGGCCTGCCCTTTTCCGCCCAGATCCATGACATAAATATCTCCCCTGGGGTCGGACCGATGCGAAATAAATGCCACCCGATCGCCTTTAGGACTCAGTGTTGGCGAATTATCTTCCGCGCTATGAAAAGTCAATTGCCTGTCGGGCGGCTGTAACCCCGGCCCCCGGTGTTTCAACCATAAATCCAGATTACCGGAGCGGTCGGAAACAAAAACCATGAGGCTTCCATCAGCAGACAATGTAGAAGCAAAGTCCTCACCCGGATGGGTGGTTATCTGAACAGGCTGGAACAACTGGGCCGAACCCGATACAGGGTTCACGTTGGCCAAAAAAAATATCGGCAAAAGGAAGGCGCATATTGTGAAAGTGAATCTGCAAAATCGCATGCAAGGAATCCCGGAAAGAATTTTTGGGAGAACATCTCAATTATTGATTATAACCCAATTTATCAATGAAAAGTGAACCCCTAAAATCGGAAACTTTTGTCCCCCGGAATCCGGCTATTTTGCAAATGACAAGCCTGAATTTTTATTTACAATAAAACATTCCCTTGAAATAGCAGCGGAAATGCTTTAAAAACGCACTACACAGTTGATCCCTCGCACGCGGGTCGAGCGTGAATCTCTGGTCCAGCGGTACGCTGAAAATAATAATTTTTAGATGCTCCTTTTATGAGTCCTTTGATCAATACCGCAGACATGAACTGGGTCGCCCTTCTGCCGGAACTGACGCTTCTCGTGACCGGGTTGTTTCTTTTGCTGGTGGGACTGAATAAGACTTTCAACACCAACCGTTACCTTTCCCTTGCTTCACTTTCCGGAATTCTGATCGCTCTGTTTTTTTCCTTTTCTCTATGGGGCATGGCGCCTTCCGCTTCCAGCGGGCAAAACCCCGCAATGTTCAGCAACGCGTTGCTCCACGACAAATTTTCCCAAAGTTTTAACATCATTTTTCTCATCATGTCCCTGTTCACCATTTTTGGCTCGGTGCGCTATCCACAAACGGATCACGAAAACAAAGCCGAATATTTTTCACTGGTGCTATTCGCGACCATGGGAATGATGTTTCTTGCCAAATCGGGAAACCTGATCACCGCCTTCATCGCTCTTGAGATTTTTTCCATTGCCCTTTATATCCTGTGCGGGTTTTCCGCCAAACACGGAACCGGACGGGAAAGTCCTTCCGACAAAATGGAACTCAGCTGGGCATGCCAGGCGTCCCAGGAATCTACCGTTAAATATCTGCTGATAGGAGCCTTCGCGTCCGCCATTCTGGTTTATGGAATGGCACTGATCTATGCGGGAACCGGGACGACAGAAATCCGGTTGATCGGTGAACTGATCCGGGAGAACCCATACAGCGCCAACCTTCTGGTCTACATCGGCATGGCACTGATGTTTTGCGGACTGGCCTTCAAAGTGTCGCTGGTGCCTTTCCACTCATGGACGCCGGACGTGTATCAAGGCGCGCCGACACCGATCACCGCGTTCATGTCTGTTGCCACCAAAGCCGCGGCTTTCGCACTCATCGCCAGAATTTTTTACATTGCCCTGCCGGCATTTCAGGAAATCTGGATACCCTTCCTGTTCGGTGTGTCGGTCCTGACCATGCTGGTCGGCAACATCGCCGCCATTTTCCAGGACAATGTAAAACGCATGCTGGCCTATTCGGGAGTGGCGCATGCCGGGTATCTGCTGATCGGTATTGTGGCCAACAGTCAAGAAGGAATCGCCAGCATCCTGTTTTATCTCGGTATCTACCTGTTCATGAACATCGGCGCTTTTGCTGTCGTGTTCATCATGGAAGGCGAAGGACAGGAAGGAAACTCGATCCACCGCTTCAAAGGGCTGGCAAAACGCAGTCCCTTGATGGCCGCGGCGATGGCTTTGTTCATGGTTTCTTTGGCGGGCTTTCCGCCGACTGCCGGGTTTTTCGGAAAACTTTATGTCTACCTGGCCGCCATCAAATCCGGCTACGTTCTCATCACGATAATGGCCGTCATCGCCAGCGTGATTTCCGTCTACTTCTATTTGCGGGTGATCGTCATGATGTACCTCAAGGAAGAAGATGAAGAAGTCCCCTTCACCATCCACCGGGGCATGGGAGGCATCATCACCGTGAGCGCCGTGGCCATCCTCCTGTTCGGTTTTTTTCCGTCACCGCTCATGCAACTCGCACTCGATTCCATTCCGTTCTAAATATTTCTTTTCACTCCAGAATAAACGTCACCGGACCGTCGTTGACCAGATTCACCCGCATGTCGGCGCCGAACTTTCCTGTGGCGACCCTCAACCCCGATTGGGTGAGAACCTCGACATAACGCAGATAAAGCGTTTCGGCATCCCTGGGCAAAGCCGCCTTATCAAACCCCGGACGCCTGCCTTTAGAGCAGTCGCCTGCCAGAGTAAACTGGGAAACCACCAGAATCTCTCCTTCAATGTCTTTACAGGACAAATTCATTTTTCCGGCAGGATCGGGAAAAACACGCAGGTGGATGGTTTTCCCGGCGAGAACATCGGCTCGCGCAAAAGCGTCGCCTTTTTCAGCGCCAAATAAAACCATGAGTCCTTTGCCCACACGGGCGATCTCTTTTCCATCCACATCGACCGATGCGCTGGACACTCTTTGCAAAACAAGTTTCATGAATGTAAAGAAAGCACAAAGAAAAAACTCATCAATCAGTTCCTTTGCGTCCTCTGCGTCTTTGCGGTAAAAAAGGGCTTTGGTTTTTACTGAAACACAAAATCGAATATCTGCTATCTGGCGTTGAAGAAACGCGAAGAAGTCCCTTCCGATCCAATGATGACCCGCACTTCTCTTTGACAAAGAGGGCAACGCCCTTCGTAGGCGTTCTTTTCCTTATTGATATAGATTCGACGGTAAACATTACAGCAATCGAATAATATTCCGAGGAATTTTTTCTTCTCCATCATCCCTCCACAAACCAAACGGTTTTAACCGGTAAGTTCATTTCAATCCGTCAAGCGCCTTGATCTTGGATGCTTTGAAATCCTGATGCGGGATATGCATGGCTTTGGTGATTTTGCGAATTTGCTCCGATTCAGCGGTCGAGATTTTACCATCTGCGGTGGCAATGGCAAAAAAGCCGTCGATCATTTTCACCCGTTCGTTATAAGTGATGATCCGATTCGTTTCAGAGATCACTTCGTGAAAATCGAATCCTTGTCTGGCCTGCTCCACAACGACATCAAAAAGAATTTCCAACTCCTCTTGTGAAAAGGAGACGTTTTCCTCGATAACTTTCTTCAGCGTTTTTTCCTCACTTGCTTCTATCACCTCATCCACCTGCGCGACCGAGGCGAGCAGAGTCCCCCACAAGCAGATGCGGTAAACTTCATCATCTGACAAAGAAATTTTGCGCCCCTGTTCGGCGCTCTGCAACTCAATATTATGAATCACTTTTCTTTTAAAATATTTTTCCATTTCCGGGTCTTTAGCCCTGGCATCTGTAAAAATCGTGCGCTGAAAAAAATTACGGATTTTCCCAAACGACCGGGTGGTGAAAGAAGATGCCTCCAGCCAGGAAGTGAATTTATCCATCAACGTGATTTCCTCAGCGCTCGCACTCCCCTGGGTCATCTCGGACATTGCCTGAAGGATTTCCTGTTTTTCTTCGACCGAAGATAACTCCGCAATGAGTTGCTTGAACAACTCATCCTGGTGCGCTTTTGATACGGGAGCTTCGAGGTAGGGTTTCAAATCCCTCACATCATTTTTATCCAGATTGAATTTTTTGATAAACGACTTGAGCAGGTTGAGTTCCGAATGAGTCATCTCCCCGTCGGCCCAGGCGACGGTGGTCATCACCTTTAAAAAGGTCAGCTTTTTAAAATAGGACATGAAATATTTTTTTCCTCTTCATTTATTTAAAACGATTCAGCCACAATTTTCCTTTACGGTCTTTCGGGTCGATGCCGAAAATATCCAGATAACCATCGTCATCAATATCCCCGAACGCCATTTCCATCATCTCGTTCGCGCGCGGAAGGCGCCGGACCGTTTCGACCGAGAATTTCCACTCCCCTTTCCCTTGCAGGAAGTGAGTTTTTCCGGCGCTCAAAATCAACACATCGGGAATGCCGTTGCCATTGGCATCCAGCAAATAAACCCGTGATCCGCCGTCCACCCCCAGAGCTTCAGCCGATCGTTTGGTGAAACGGCCTTTGCCATTGTTTTCGAGAAAATAATTGGTCCCCTGAGATGGGTTCAGCACCAGCAGATCGTTGTCCTCATCGCCGTCAAAATCCGCCCAATCGGCGTGGGTGGTTTCACCTTTTATCACGGGAATGCGGCCTGCAGTATGGTCGGTGAATTTCCCCAGGGTGTTATTGAGCAAAAGCCGGTCACTTCCGTTTCGATAAGTGAGAAAAATATCGCGGATTCCATCGCCATCATAATCGGCAAAAAACGCACCGCCAATTCCCGGCGGCAGAGGCGGGAGTAAAAGGGCCGAGAGATTTTGAAAATCACCTTGCCCGTTATTGACAAATAATTGTGATTGGACAGGGTCGGGGCGGCCGTCTGGCGTCGTCACTTTTTCGCCATAGAAAAACAGGTCAAGGTCCCTGTCATGGTCGAGATCCACCAACTCCACCCGATCAATGCCGGGAAGAATCTCAGGCAGGAAGTAGTCGACCTTGTTGTAAAAATATCCTTTTTTATTGTTAAACAAAATACTGGCTCTATTTTCTCCATCCGTCTTATGAATGATTAAAATATCATCGGCAAAATCTCCGTTAAAATCTCCGGCTGTAAAAAAAAGAATTTCTCCTTTCGGAATCCGCACCGTTCGGTTTTCTTTGTTGATCTCAAATCCGCGCCCCTCTTTATTGCGCAGTGACAACAGAAGGGAAACATCGCCCCTGCCCTTCACATGAAGAATCAGGTCACGATAGGAGTCTTGGTCCACACGGGCAAATTGGGCGCGCTCAATGACTCCGGGGATACTGGGAAGATAACGTTTCGTGACATTCACGTAATGCTGGCGGTTGGAGTTTTTGGACAACAATTGTTTTTTTGAACATCCTGAAAAAACGAGAAACAACATCAGCAGATATATCAGGAACGTAGAAACTGAACAGCCCGCCTGTTCCTGCCCTGGTTTTTTATAATTTGTCCGCATTTTTTTCCTGATTTAAATGATTACAACCAACGGCTCCACTTTCATCTGCCGCCCGCTCAAGAAAACGGTCGCGCAACTCAACTTCATAAGGGCTCAAATTTCCGTGTTGCCACTGAACCGGAAAGGTATTTTGAAAACCCATTTGAAACGCCTGGGCCGCTTCTTCATACCCGACTTTTCCTGCAAACAATTCATTCAGCGAAACCGTTGAATGCCGCAGAATTTCTAAATTATTTTCCCGTCCCTCCAGCGTATCAAATTGAAACAGAGAGTTCATCCGTTCTCTGTCACAATCAATCCACAGAGATCCCTGTTGAAGAAACGAATGACTGGTCCGCCGTTGGGCCGACCCGATCAACTTTTTATTATTAACGGTTATTTCATGATGATTCAATGTCGAAAAGCAGGATGGTGAGCGTTCCTTTATTGAGGCTCTTTCTGGCTTGGTCATTTCCGCATTCTGAACACCCAGCTTGGCAAGTGAAA
The DNA here is from genome assembly GCA_029261655.1 of Nitrospinaceae bacterium. Taxonomy (GTDB): domain Bacteria; phylum Nitrospinota; class Nitrospinia; order Nitrospinales; family VA-1; genus JADFGI01. The sequence continues at coordinate 129,002 of JAJDAY010000031.1, forward strand.
GTACAAGCGCTTCAGAAACCGTGCGAAAAGCATCGCGCAGATTGGCGGGAAACTTAGGGTGTGGAATGGGAGCCACCAGGCTATAGGTGAGTTCCCTGTCATGGAGGAGGGCCCGGCCGCCGGTGGGCCTTTGAACCACCGGAATTCCCAAAGCAAGGCAACGAGTCAGATCAACATCCCGGTCACTGTTTTGCGCGTAACCAACCGTCAGGGTCGGTTCTGTCCAGCCATACAACCGCAATGTCGGTTGCGCTTTGCCTTCTCCACAGGCCGTTAAAATCGCCCGATCGGTGGCCATATTCAAAAGGCCGCTACAAGCTCCGTCTTCGATCAATCTCCAGGTTTCCATGGTTCTCAATCCCTCAACACAAAAACTTCCCCTCTCCGATGTGAGGAATTTTGTTTTGACTCACCTTAATTTCAATTGTTACTATCAATAAGTCGCAGGGTACCCGTTGATCGCCCAAGGGCAACAACCTGTGGCCCGACCCGATTATCTCGCAAATTTCCGGATTCCACATGAATTTTTATGGCTCTTGCAAAAAAATAACCACGGTCATATTACCCGCGGGCCTGTATTTCCTGATCTTCAGCCTGGTTGCGACGGCAACCGCTCATGAAAAACTCGCTTTTGAGTCTTCAAAATTAAAATGTCAGTCAACCTGTCACGAGGCCGAAAACCTGCTGAAGGCTCATCAGGAAAAAGAAACTGAATCCGCCTGCCGCAGTTGCCATGTCGGGCAACCCTCTATAAAAGCCAGGTCGCCGTTTCAATCTTTAGAAAAATTTAAGAGAACCTCTTTCTCATCATCTATTTTGCGGTCCTCTATTCAAACAGCCACACCTGAGCCCAAAAAGCCCCTCACAAAAAATCCTGCTAAAACGAAACCAGCACCGGCTTCATCCCCCCCTCCCGGGATGGTCAGCATTCCGGCGGGGGAATTCATCATGGGGTCCAACGAACGCTGGGACGATGAGTCTCCCGAACATATCGCCTCAACCGGCGCGTTTTTTATCGACCTGAACGAAGTCACCAATGAAAAATACAAGGTCTTCACCGATGCCACCCAACGGGAAACGCCTTACCACTGGCCAGACGGAAACCTTCCCAAAGGAAAGGAGCAACATCCCGTTGTCTATGTCAGTTGGTTTGACGCCAAAGCCTATTGCGAATGGGACGGCGGCAAACGACTTCCGAACGAGCAGGAATGGTAAAATGCCTCACGCGGGGAGGATGGGTTCACCTATCCCTGGGGGCATGAATGGACTCTGGACAAATCCAACAATCCTTACAAAAATTCCACAGGCACCGAACCCATCGGGTCTTATCCAGAGGGAAGAAGCCCTTATGGACTTTACGATATGTCAGGCAATGTCTGGGAATGGGTGGACAGCCATTATCTTCCTCATCCGGGAAACACCGTCCATCGGGCGGAATACGGCGAGGACAAAAGAATTCTGAAAGGAGGGTCCTGGTTCGATTGCCTCTCTTATGGATGCGGCTTGAGCGCTCCCACATTCAACCGAAGTTTTTTTACGCCTGAAGTGCGCAACAACAGCTTTGGATTCCGATGCGCGAAAACTCCATAGGCAGAACTCGTCTCAAAACAGGTTTCCAATAATGAAAGAAGAAACTCCCCCAGAACCCGAAAAACCCATTATCAGCCGGAAAAGAAAAATCATCGTTTTGATTTTTGTGATTGGCTTTTGGATCTTTTTCTATTGGTACAAAAGTTTTCAACCCCCTCCACAAACAGAAATTCCCTCAGAAACCCCGAAAGAAGCCCGTCCGGCGAATCCATAACAAGCTCACGCAACCTTGTTTTAAGAAGGATCACCAGCGGTTATACTTTTTCCTGTTGATCTTTTCATTTCCGCTCATCAAATCCAGAGACTCGCTTGACCGCCGCAAAATCAAAAAACTATCGTCCGCTTCCATTAATAACAGTTTAGTCTCGGAAATATTTTCCAAAACCTGGGTCTTTCTCTCTTCCGGTTGCGCATCCTTAATATAATTTCCTTGCCGGTCGTATTTCCCAAAAGCCCGGCGCGCCGGATGAAATATTAAATCCTTCGAACTCTTTGCCTCGATCAACTGCAAATCCAGGGAGTCCTCTGGAACCAACTCCATTTGGGGTAAAGGCTGGCGCAGGCGGTACTCAAAGTTCACAAAGCGTCCTGAGTTGGATCTGAGCCTTCGTCTTTTGAAGTCAAACCCTCTTCCTCCAAGCGTCAGCGGTTTATCGCTTCGGGCCACCGTGTCACGAACCTTTTGCCCGTCGTCCCTGACCGGTTTTTTGCCAGCCGATGATAATCGTTCATGGCGGGCGATGGCCAGGTATTCCTGATCGCTCTTATAGGATAGCTCAACCGCACTGTTTTTGGAGAGGGGCTTTGAAACAGAATCTGAAAGGTCTATTGCTTTCCTGGATTCAAGCGTTTGGGCATGGCTTGAGTTTTTCAGATTGTTTTCCATTTTTATACTTTTCTTTTGATTTGCATATAAACTGAAAACGCCAACAACCTGAACAAAAAAAACAATTAAAAACAAAATCAACAGGAGCCGTTTGAATTTTAAAAAACCCGTCTCCCCCGCTTCTAAAACGGAATCGGCATCATGATCGCCAGGATTTTTTAGAGCATTCGACATCGCGTTCATTCCGTTGACCGTCAACTTTTTACCAGAGGATCTTTTTTTGACGCTTCATTGACATATAAAATGCTTTATTTTTGGCAACTTACAATTGGCACGGGGATTGCTCTAAAAATTATTACCCCCCAGCGTCAAAGGGAGAAATATTCAGCCACCGCAAGACATTCAGGAGATTTCAGGTGCCAAAAGATTTCAAATCCTTATTGCCTGCAAAATTCATACAGCTTTTAGAACACAAGTTAGAAACAGGGACAATGACTGCCGAGGAATGTCAGACGGTTCTCAAGGAGTTCATGCTCAGGGAGTTTGACCGCAATCAGGCCGAACAATCCCCCGACACCTGGAAATTGCTGATGGTGAAATTCCAGACTCTGGCGCAATCATTTTTTAGTGAAATTCTTCCGCGGTCGCCCGCAGAACCTACAATCAGCGTGGAGGAACTGGCCGGAACCATCCGGGCACGACGGTTTTAACGGCCCCTCACCGCTCCACACCGATCATTGGCCGTTTAGTAAAAACCCAAATCACTTGCCCAATAAATCATCCGCCTTATCTGCGGCTTTTTCCATAGTTTCATCCATCTTATCTGCGGCTTTTTCCATCGTTTCATCAATCTTCTCTCCCGCTTTCTCTGCCTCACCTTTTTTCTTGCACCCGGAAACTCCCAACACCAAAATCGAAATCGTAAGAACGACCATTGCATGTTTCAAAAACTTCATAACCCTCTCCTTTTTCATTTGCGCAAGTTTTTTTCTATCTAATTGATATTAATACGTTATATTTAGCATAACATAATTTTTGCCACGGCAAATTGATATTATTGTTATACTTAACGATGGACGAGCGTTGCCAAACCCTGATATTATAAAAGTTTCTATCCCTGTCACCTGCGACAGCCCGCGATGAAAACCAGATAAAAACATCCTATTCGGATACCCTTCGATGAAAAAATGGTTGGCTGTTTTCACATTTCTAATTCCCCTGTTTGGAGGGATAATTGCGGTCTCCGGCCTCCCATTACCCAGGCAGGATCAGGCGCAGGCCCATTATCAGCGTGGAGGGGAACTGAATAATTCAGGAAAGTACGAAGAAGCGATCGTAGAATTCCGCAAAGCCATTCGGTTGAATCTCCATCATTTTGAATCGCATTACAATCTTGGATTCGCGTTTTCCAAACTGGAACGATACTGGGAAGCCATCAACGAATATAAAGAGGCGGCCAAAGCGCGACCGGACCACGCGATCGTGCATAACAATCTGGGTTTTATACACAACAAACTCGGCATGTACGAAGAAGCGGTCCCTTACTTCGAGGAAGCGGTCCGGTTGGACCCGAATTATGCTATCGCCTACAACAACCTGGGATGGATCTACAACCGTCAAAAGAAATTCGAGGAAGGCGTTGTTGTCCTAAAAGAGGCTATCCGGCTGGACCCCAAATATGCCGACGCCCATAATAATCTGGGGTGGGCCTATAACAGCTTGAAACAGTATGAAGACGCCGTCCCCATCCTCAAAGAAGCCATCCGGCTGAATCCTGAATCGGCTTACGCGCAAAACAACCTGGGTTGGGCGTATAAGGGGTTGAAGCGTTATGAAGAAGCTATCACCGCTTTTGAAGAAGCCATCAACATTGATCCCGAACTCGCATACCCTTACAGCAACCTCGCCTATGCCTATGACATTCTGGAGGATGGTAACAAAGCCCTCGCCTACGTGGACCAATGGGAAAAACTGGCGGTCCAGAAAGGGGATATCAATCAATTGCGTAAGGCCACCGAGTTTTCTATCGAACTCAAGAAAAAATACCACCACAAGGAAGACGAACTGGTCCGATCCCCTTAAAGACCCCCCGCATGATGGTTGGAACGAATGCGCGGCAAATGCTCGCTTCGCTCACGGGCCGCCACTCCTTTAAAGTTTCTATAAATTACACTTGCTATTTAATCCATCCCCTTCTATAAAATGACGGTGACATCGGATGTCCGACCCGATGATTCGGTTCCACAAAATAACAGCGTCCGACAGATGATTTTCCCCGTACAGCCCAAGTGCCGTTTGTATTTCTCTGATAGAACAGGAGTTAGAAATTTCAATGGATTGGGTTTGACTTTGTTTCCGGGGCCTTGTTAGACTGTGCGCGATTTGAGGTTGTTCCTCGCTATTGATGTTCCGAACTCCGCACACGCAGTTCAGGAAAAATTCGTCTTCACCGGGTCAAACACCCGTCACTTAATATAATCCATTTCAATTTCGCTTGAGTCGATCAAGCCGAAGGAGGGTCCATGGGGTCAAACGATAGAGATAAAGCCCTTGAGCTGGCGTTCAGCCAGATCGAAAAACAATACGGCAAGGGTTCAATCATGAAACTGGGTCAGGCGGAAAGCCAGAAAGGCATCCCGGTCATTTCCACCGGGTCCATATCTCTGGACTACGCGCTCGGCGTCGGGGGAGTTCCCCGTGGCAGAATCGTTGAAATTTACGGGCCGGAAGGATCGGGGAAAACCAGCCTCACCCTGCACATCATTGCGGAAGCGCAAAAAGCCGGCGGAGTGGCGGCTTTTATTGATGCGGAACACGCTCTCGACCCCAGTTATGCCAATGCACTGGGAGTTGACCTGGACAACCTGCTCTTGTCGCAACCCGACACAGGCGAACAATCCCTGGAGATCGCGGAAGTTCTGATACGAAGCGGCGCGGTCGATGTGATCGTCGTGGACTCCGTCGCCGCGCTGGTCCCCAAAGCGGAGCTCGATGGCGACATGGGCGACTCCCACATGGGGTTACAGGCCAGGCTCATGTCCCAGGCCATGCGCAAACTGACGGGTGTCATCAACAAGTCCAGCACCTGCCTCATTTTCATCAACCAGATCCGCATGAAAATCGGCGTGATGTTCGGCAACCCGGAAACCACGACGGGCGGCAACGCGCTCAAGTTTTATTCCTCGCTTCGCATGGACATCCGCAGAATCGCCGCCCTCAAGGATGGGGACAAAGTGATCGGCAACCGAACGCGGGTAAAAATTGTCAAGAACAAGGTCGCCCCGCCCTTTCGCGATTGCGAGTTCGATATTCGCTACGGTACGGGCATTGCCAAAACCAGCGATTTACTCGATCAGGCCGTCAATCATGACATCGTTGACAAAAGTGGCACCTGGTTTTCCTACAACGAGACCCGGATAGGACAAGGCCGGGAAAACTCGCGAAAATTTCTTGATGACAACCCTGAAATGTATGCGGAGATTGAAACAAAATTAAGGGAAAAACTGGGCCTGCCTTTGCCTGTAAAACCTGTAAAGCTGGAATCTCCTTCCGAAAAAGTTCCATCGGAGAACGGCAAAGAGAAAAAACCGGCCAAAATGGCGTGACCGGAAAATCACCATGTCCGACCCCGAGGAACTGAAAAGAGCCCAGGCCTGCGCCTTGCGGTATTTATCCTACCGGGATCGAAGTGAGTTTGAAATCAGCGCGCGCTTGAGCCAGAAAGAGTTCTCCAAAAACATCATTCGGGAAACGATTGTCTGGTTGACCGGACTTGGCTACCTCAACGACGAACGGTTCGCTTTGGCCTGGAGCCGATCCCGCGTATCCGCTAAAAAATTTGGCGAGTATCGTCTCAGAAGGGAATTATCGGCCAAGGGGCTTGCAGCCGAAACCATCGAGCAGGCATTGCGGGTCGTGTATTCTGAATCCAGTGAATGGGATCTCGCCCAGGCCTGCGCGCAAAAAAAACTTGCCCATCTCAAAGGCATCGACCCAAAATCCAAAAGCCGGCGGTTGGCTCAGTTCCTTCAACGAAAAGGCTTTGCATCCGAAACCGTATTCAAAACCGTGAAAAAACTGATCTCCAACGAAACCGATCATGAACTTTCTCCCGGCTGACCTGGGGCATCGGTTGAACATCCAACCTGAAATATTTCACGATTGACCTTTCATGGAAACACTACTCGCCCTGCCCTATCCCGCCACCGTATCTTTCGTATTTTTATTCGGTCTGCTCATCGGGAGTTTTGCCAATGTCTGCATCCACCGACTGCCGAAGAAGGAATCCGTATCTTTTCCCGGTTCGCACTGCACCGCCTGCAAAACGCCAATTCGGGCATATGACAACATTCCCGTTCTGAGCTACCTGATTCTAGGCGGAAAATGCAGAGCCTGCGGTCAGAAATTTTCCATCATCTACCCCTTGATCGAAATTGCCGTCGCTTTACTGATCGTCGCGGTTTATGTCCGGTTCGGCATTTCCTGGGAGTTTTTGATCTACACTGTCGTCTGCTCGGCTTTGGTCATCATCACGGCGATCGACTACGAGCACAAAATCATTCCCGATATTATCACTCTTCCCGGAATCGTTCTGGGCCTGGGCGCGGGGTCGTATATGGTCGGCCCCGTCAATTCCGTGCTGGGGTTCCTGGTTGGTGGCGGATTATTTTATTTGCTCGCCGTTTTAAGCCGGGGAGGCATGGGTGGGGGCGACATTAAATTCATCGCGGCGGCGGGAGCCTTGCTGGGTTGGCAAAAGGTCCTGCTGGTCATTATCCTGGGAGCCACTCTGGGGTCGGTCATTGGTCTGATCCTCATGATCGCTCAAAAAAAAGACCGTAAAAGTCAGATCCCGTTCGGACCGTTTCTCGCAATAGGCACACTCGTTGCCATTTTTTACGGAGAGGACTTGATTTCCCTGTACCTGAGTACGATGGCAATTTAATTGCAGATTCTTTAAGTATAAAAATGTTATAAACTAAAGATGCCGAGAAGCTCAACTCAACTACGGTTCAAGTTCATGGAAAAGAAAAAAACTACTGCTAAAACCACTGCAAAAAAAACCACTCGGAAAAAAACGGCGGAAACGTCCAATGCAAAAATTTCCCGACTGACAGATTCGATCGACGCGCTTTCTTCCGAAGTTGAAACTTTACAATCGAGCATAGAGAACAATAAAAAAGAAAATACAATCCGAGTAAATTCCATAGATAAACTCGCGTCTGAAATTGAAACTCTCAAATCAAATATCGGGAAAGATAAAAAAGAAAACGCCTCACAGACAAGTTCAATAGACAAACTCGCATCCGAAATCGAAACTCTGAAACTGAGCATCCAGAAGGAAAAAAACGAGATAACACCGCAGACACATTCGGTGGACGCCCTTGCATCCGAACTCGAAACCCTGAAAGTAAATATTCAGAAAAGAAAAAGCGAGACCACAACCTTAAAAATCCTGTTTTACACCGGTCTCATCGTATTGTTGCTCGGCTTTCTCTATACAAACTCCACCCTGCAACGAGCCCAGATGGACAGCATAGAATCCAGCATCCACAGCCTGCGCACCCTCATGAACAGGGAATTGCTGTCTTTTGAAAAAAATGTATATCAGGAAATCGACCTTCTGAAAAAAAATGCGGGAGCGCAATCAAAGGTTAACTTGCAGGATAGTCTGACGAACATGACCGAGGCCATCTCCAGGCTCAACCCCGACGATGAAAAAACCGTGGAGTTGATCGACCTCGTTAAAAAACATTCCAAAGAACTGAGTTCGGCTTACACGGAACAGGGAGATTCGGAGTCCCCTTAACATAAAAGCGATCGCGTTTAAAAAATAGCTTCGATCTTCTCTTGTTGACTGGCGGAAAGCTCCCACCCGACCGAGCGCAGGTTTTCTTCCATCTGATTTTCATTCTTGACGCCGACCAGCGCGGTTACCAGCCCTCGCTGGGCCGTCACCCAGTTGATGGCCATCTGGCCGCAGGTTTTGCCATCCGCCTCAGCCAAGGCTTTCAACCGGTCCACCTTGTCGATATTATTCTCATACCCTTCACCGGTGAACGTGCCGATGATTCCCTTGCTTCGCCAGTCCTTGAACTTTGTAGACTTGTCATATTTCCCGGTCAACACCCCGGAGGCTAGCGGACTGTAAGCGATGACCCCGATCTGGTTCCGGGTGCAAAATGGCACCGTTTCCTTCTCAATGGATCGCTCAAGCAAACTGTATTCCGGTTGCAGGGAAACGATGTTTCCGACTTTCAGGCATTCCTTCATCTGCTCCACCGAATAATTGCTGACGCCAATGTGGCGGATTTTTCCCTGCGCCTGAATCTCTAACAGCGTCTCCATTGTTTCTTCCTGCGGCGTGTCCACATCGGGCCAATGCACCTGATAGAGGTCGATCACATCGGTCTGAAGCCTGCGCAGACTTTGTTCGACCTCCTTTAAGATGGAAGCCCTGGAGGCATTTTTTGAGATCGCGCCCAGTTGTTCCTTATCCCAGACCAACCCGCACTTGGTGGCCAGAATCACTTTATCGCGCACAGGTTTCAGGGTTTTCCCAAGCAACTCCTCGGAATGGCCGAACCCGTAAACCGGGGCGGTGTCGAAAAAATTGACGCCGAGATCGAACGCCTTCAATATGGCCTTGCAGGACGGATGGTCGCCCTCGGTACTCCAGAACGGCGCGCCGCCGATTCCCCAGGCCCCGAAACCGATCACCGAAATTTCCAGGTCACTATCCCCCAGTTTTCTATACTCCATACCCCTCCCTTCTCAACAGTAAAATTCGGAAACACCCCAACCAGTAAAAAATAGCATTATAATGACTCTGACGGGAGACCAAAACTTTTTTAAGTTCCGGGAACCAAGCCCACCGGCCCTGATTCACACTAATCTGACACCTTAACTTTTAATTCCAAATATCCATGAAATCTTTGTTACGTGTATTGAGCTATTTGAAACCGTATAAGAAACAGGTCACCCTGACCCTGTTTTTCGCCATCCTCACCACTCTGCTGGATCTCGTTCCCCCCTGGCTGATAAAAGTCATCATCGACCAATTGGTGGTGGATCAACCGGTGGTCAGCCCGGGAACCGAGACTGTCTGGGTCTATTGGGCGGTCGGCGGATTGTTCGCGGCCTATTTAGGGCGCAACTTCGCCAACTATCGCCGCATCGTGGTCAACAACAAGGTCGAGCAAAAAGTGGTGTTCGACATGCGTTCCCAGGTTTACCGCGCCCTGCAAAAACTATCGCCGAAATATTTTGAAAACCGCTCAACGGGAGAGCTGATGTCCCGCGTCAACGACGACGTGAATTATGTCGAACGCATCTTCATCGACGGCGTGGAACAAGTGGTGACCGCCGTGCTGACTTTGATCGGCATCACCCTCATTCTGTTTTATCTGCACTGGAAACTCGCGCTGGTGGCACTGGTTCCCATTCCGCTTTTGATATGGGGCGCGGCCAAATACACGACAAGGGCGCACAATCTGTACCATCTGGTCCGGGAACGCGCCGCCAAAATGAACGCCGCCTTGCAGGATTCCATTTCCGGCATCCGCGAGACCCACGCGTTCAACCGCCAGCTCCATGAGATCAAACGATTCAACCAGCGCAGTCAGGATTATTGCGACGGCACCTTGAAGGTCATGCGCCTGTGGGCCATTTATTCGCCGACGATGATGTTTTTAGGTTCGCTCGGCACCGTGTTTATTCTGCTGTACGGGATCGGGTTGGTGCAGGCCGGAGCGATCACGGTCGGTTCGCTGGTGGCGTTCATCGGGTATCTGGCCCTGTTTTACACGCCGATCAACCAGTTGCATCAGGTGAACCACATGTTGCAACACGCTCTGGCGTCCAGTGACCGCTTGTTTGAAATTATCGACGCCGTTCCCGACATCAGCGATACGCCGGACGCGATCCTGCCTTCCACCAACGTGCAGGGAGTGATTGAGTTTGACCATGTCAGTTTTTCTTATATCAAAGGCAAACCGACGATCAAAGATGTTTCCCTCCACATTAAGGCAGGCGAGGAAATTGCCCTGGTCGGCCACACGGGAAGCGGAAAATCCACCCTGATAAAACTATTGATGCGATTTTATGACGTCGATTCGGGTTCGATACGCATCGACCAATACGACACAAAAAATCTACAACTGGCGTTTCTTCGAGAACAAATCGGGCTGGTGTCCCAGGACCCGTTTCTGTTCAACGGGACCGTGGCGGAAAATATTTTATATGGAGACATCGAGGCCAGCCGGGACCGGGTCGTGCAATCGGCGGAAGCGGCGCACGCCGACGACTTCATTAAAAACCTGCCCGAAGGCTATGACACGCTGGTGGGAGAACGGGGAGTGAAATTGTCAGGAGGCGAAAAGCATCGCATCGCCATCGCTCGCGCTTTCTTAAAAAATCCGCCGATTCTGGTGCTCGACGAGGCCACCTCCACGGTGGACACCGAAACCGAAGCCAAAATCAAGGACGCGATCAAACACCTCATGGCGTCACGCACCACATTTATCATCGCGCACCGGCTATCGACGCTGGAAAACGCCGACCGCATTCTGGTTTTGAAAGACGGGCATCTGGTGGAGTCCGGCACCCACGACGATCTGATCAGCCGGGACTCGGAATACAATAATCTGTTCAGGAACCAGATTCATCTATAAGAACAATTTTTGAAATTATTTTAATTAATTCCTTAACAATGTCTTATAAAAATTTAAAAGATGAGATAAAAATCCCCGAAGAAGACCCTTTTGCTAACGATAAATTAGACAGGGGAAAGATTGCTGATAGTTTGTCAGCAATAATAAAAACCTATATTGGCCCCCTAGTGCTAAGTATAAACGGTCCCTGGGGGTTCGGGAAAACCACGTTTATCAAAATGTGGCGGCAAAAATTGAAAAATGATGGGCATCCCTGCATATATTTTAACGCTTGGGAAAATGACTTTTCTGAAAACTCTCTTTTTTCCTTTATAGGAGAATTGAATGAATTCATTAAGGAGTCTGGCCTGAAGCCAAAAGAAAAAAAATCTTTGGAGACTCACATAAAAAAGTTAGTAAAAACTGGCGGAAAAACTTTGAGAAAATCCATTCCAATGGTGGTCCGGTTAGCCTCCCAGGGATTGATCGATTTTGACAAAGCCACCGAAAAGGAGATTTCAAGTTTTCTTGGAAGTTTGGCAGAGGAAAAAATATTGGAGTACCAAGAGGAAAAAAATACTCTCAAAAATTTTAAAGAAAATTTTTCGTCCTTCGCTCACAGCCTTACTTTTGGTGAGCCAACTCCATTTTCAAGCCCTTTAATAGTCTTTGTCGATGAACTGGATAGGTGCAAACCCACATATGCGGTTGAATTATTGGAAACCATAAAACATTTTTTCAGCGTTCATTACGTTGTATTTGTTCTTGGAGTTGACCGAAAACAACTATCTCATTCGGTGCGCGGTCTTTACGGAAATGACATGGATGCAGATGGATATTTGAAAAGGTTTATAAACCATGAATTCACATTACCAAATCCTTCTCTAAAGAATTATTGTGAATATTTATTTGAATATTTCAAAATGAATGAGTTTTTTGATTTAAGAAAAACTGGTTCACAATTTAAAGAGGAAAGAGTTCCATTTAATTATGTCCTATTTAATCTTGTTGAGTTATTAAAGTTGGACTTGAGAACAACTGGTCAAGTTTTTAGCAGATTAAATATCGCAATCAGGCAGATGGCGGATGCTGATTACATGTTCCCCGAATGTCTTGCAGCCCTTGCAGTTATCAAGTCTGCGGATGAAGAACTATATAAGAGGCTATTTAATCGAGAATATTTCGAAGAGATATTAGACCCTATAACCAAGAAAATAAATAAATCGCCATTTAGTAACGGAGAAGAATGGCAGACAATTAAAGTTTTTGTCAAATGTTTGGGAATGACTGAAGATCAAATAAGCAATAAAATAAACAGTTATATTGAGGCAACAAATAGAAGAGCTGGCCACATGTTTTATTTAGAAGCATACAAAAAATTTCTACATATCAATCGTATTCATAAAAGTTTGTTTTCCAAAATAGAATTTTGCGACAGTTTTAAATAAACTGCCCATTATCCATCCACAAAAAAACCAGAGCGTCCAGTATGCGGTTTTTCCCGCACCACCCGCTGAGGTCCAAACCCGCTTCCCTCAACATAAGCTAAAAGGGCGCTCTGGCTATATACACTGGAGGGCACCCTCCCTGCCCTCCAACCCTCTCTACAACAAATATGTGACCTCACTCAACACGTGTCAATATTTTCGACAAAAAAAACCGGGCCCCGAAGGACCCGACAGTGATGACGCCTATTTAATGAAACATCCTCAGTGTTAGGGTTCAACTCATATCGAGTTTGTTGAATAATCTGGATTTTGTAATTTCATTTTGAAATTCGTTGCTAAGAATAAATTTGTCAGAAATCTGGCACATAACATAGTTGAAAAAAATTAACCTTGTTATTTAAGTTTTGAGTCTGTCGTTTAAATCACAAGGGCTTGTGATTTGATTCCTCCTTGTTATTGGAAAAGTAAAATAGAGTGTATGCATTAACAGGTCAATACATGCTCAATGTATCCGGGCATTCAAACCTCCACACCAATGACAAGGAGAACTCTAATGAAAAAAACAATTATTTGTACCTTCGCGCTCTCTCTTTTTGCTCTGCCCATGAGTTTACATGCGAATCCCCCTGCCAAGGTCGATGCGGCCAAATCGACAATGGCAAAACCCCTTTCCACAATGAAGTCTACGATGACTTCCCCTTCCAAAACTCCAGCGGTCGCAACCAAGGCGGAAGGAACCGCCAAGTCTGCTGAAAAAAATCTGGAAGAAAAAGCGGACGCCGCTAAAAAAATGGCCAACGATGCTAAAAATGCCGGAGCTAAAAAAGCCGCCGGGCATTAAAAAAATCGCGTTATGGGCTGTCTTCCCTTGTGAAGGCAGTCCATGATCCGGTCAGGCCAAAAATTCCTTCCCCAGTTTGGACCTCTTTTAAAATAAATCTGACAGATAATGGATTGGCGGTTATCAAGCCTTTTTGGCAGGGAGGGGAATGGAAGGGAACGGTCATCCTTCCTCGGTGGAAAAAGCCCCCATAGAGCGAAACTTTTCGTATCTTTTTTCGATGAGTTCTTCGGAAGATTGGTGAATCAAGGTCTTTAAGTTGGCGCGAAGCGCTTTCCTCAAGCTCACTGCGGCCTGCTTATGATTTCGGTGCGCTCCGCCTAAAGGTTCGCGGATAATTTCATCAATGACTTTCATTTCTAAAAGATGAGTGGCCGTCATGCACAGGGCTTCCGCCGCCTGTTTCACTTTTTCCTTGTCGTCCCACAATATGGAGGCACAGCCTTCCGGCGAGATCACGGAATAAACGGAATGCTCAAGCATCATGACTCTATCGCCCACACCAATGGCCAGCGCTCCGCCGGAACCACCCTCGCCGATCACCACCACAATGATGGGAACTTTTATATCTATCATGCTGAACATGTTGGTGGCAATCGCTTCTGACTGCCCCTTCTCCTCCGCGTCAATGCCTGGGTAAGCGCCGGGCGTGTCGATGAGGGTGATGATGGGAACGTCAAATTTCTCCGCCAGTTTCATCAACCTGAGGGCCTTGCGGTATCCGGCGGGTTGCGACATGCCAAAGTTCCGGCGAATTTTTTCTGCCGGTTCGCGGCCCTTTTGGTGGCCGATCACCATGACCGATTGATCGTCAAATTTCGCCAGCCCACCCACCATGGAGGGACCATAGCCACCGCGCCTGTCTCCATGCAACTCTTGAAAGTCGGTAAAAATCCGTTGAATATAATCCAGGGTATAAGGGCGGTCGGAATGCCGGGCCACCTGAGTCTTTTGCCAGCCTTTCAGATTGAGAAAGACTTCATGCTTCATACGCCGCAATTTTTTCTTGAGTTTGGAGATTTCATGGGTGATATCCCCGACGCTGTCATACATATGCGATAGGGAAACCAGGTCTTGAATCTGATTCTCCAAGGCCATAATATCTCTTTCAAAATCCAGTATTTGCAAAATTAGCCCCTAGTTTTCAATAGGTTATAATGAGTCGGCGTCTGTATAATATTACCACAACTTTCCTTATCTTCCACATAGGTCTGGGGAAAAAGGCGCAATACCCTTGTATTTTCGCAGTTTATTTTTTTGAGGTGAAATTTTCCAGGACAGGAAAATCAGTAAAAACCAAAAATCGGATGAATGAGCCGGGTCAGAGAACGGGACTCTTCCAGAGCCTGCACGCCTTCCCCGCTGATCCTGTTTTGCCCAAGCTTCAGCGATTCCAGACTGGCGAGGACACGGGAACCCGCGATTGATTTTGCGCCCACATCGCCGATGCGGTTGAAGTTCAAATTGAGGGTATTCAAACGGGTGAGGGTGTGGGAGTCTGCCAGCGCCTTGGCTCCAAGATCGGTGATATTGTTTTTCGCCAGGTTCAAGGCAACGAGACCACCGAGCCTTGGAGACCGCGCCAGTGCAATCACGGCATGATCGCTTAAATCGTTGCCATGTAAATCCAGTTCCTTAAGGTCTTCAGCATAAGGTAAATCCAGAAGAGCGAACACTCCCATGTCTCCCAGAATGTACCGACCCATCTCCTGCAATTCATTTTTCCGGTGCAATTCATGGAGCTTCTGGACCACTTTAAATCGGTGTAACGCCGCCTCCCCATCTTTACCCAGAGAATTATACGATAAACCGATTTGCTTGATATTTTTGAGCATTTGGGAGGAGGTCAGGTGAAGGGCTCCCTCATCCCGGATTTGATTGTAGTTTAAATTCAATTCGACGAGGTTGCCTAAAACGTCTGATTCCGCAAGGGCCAGAGCGCCTGCATCCTGGATCTGATTGCGGTACAAATTGAGAAGCTTTAATTGGGAAAAGGTTTTTGAAGTCGCGAGAGTTTTTGCCCCTCGATCGGAAATGGAATTATTCTCCAAAGAAAGCGCCGTCAGACTTCCCAAAAAAGTAGAATCCGCAAGGGCCTGAACACCTTCATCTCCAAGGTTGCAATCATAGATGACGAGGGTATCGACACCCTTGAGAAGAGGTGATTGGGCCAAGATTTTTGCCGCCCCATTTCCCAGGTTTTTATTATTTATTCTGAGGGTGGTACTATTTATTCGCAGTTTTTTTTCGATGTACTTGAGAAGATTCTCCCCACTCATCTGCACAGGAGAAGCCGAAACAAAGAAAAAATAAAACAAGGGAAGACAGAAAACTATCCAACGGAATCTAGCCATAAATCGCCTGCTGAATTAACAGAAAAAATATTTTAATTGAAGTTGCCTATTATAATATTCTAACTGTCCGATTCCCTTTTTTCAATCGCCTTCAGCCGAGCCTCTAAATCCTTTATTTTTCGGGACATTTCCGGTAATTTTGGCAAAATAGTGACGTATTTTCTCCAGGTCACCGCCGGAACGCTGGGGGAGCCTCCCTGAACCGCTTTACTTTCGACATCCCGAAACGTTCCTGACTGAGCCGCCAGCACGGCCTGATCGCCGATCGTCACATGATCCGCCAAACCCACCTGCCCCGCCAGCACCACGTGATGTCCCAGGGTACAGCTCCCCGCCATTCCCACCTGCGATACCAGAATAGAATGCTCGCCAATGGTGCAGTTATGAGCAATCTGCACCAGATTGTCGATTTTAGTTCCCTGTTTGACCGTGGTACACCCCATCGTCGCCCGGTCGATGCAGGTGTTGGAGCCGATTTCCACATCATCTTCGATCACCACCTGACCGATTTGCGGGATCTTATTATGCAGGCCCATTTCGTCCGGCACATATCCAAACCCATCCGCTCCGATCACCGCACCGGCATGCAGAATGACACGGTTGCCCAGAATCGTGCTCCTGTAAAGAGTCACGTTGGGATGCAGAACGGCATCATCGCCGATACGGCAGTCCGGCCCCACCACCACCCCCGGATACAAAATAGCGCCATCGCCAATGGATACGTTGTCACCGATGGAAACAAACTGGGAAAGAGTGACATCCTTTCCCAGTGTCACATTTTTGCCCAGTGCCGCGCGGGAATCGATTTGAGGTTCGGGTTTTGCTTCGGGATGAAAGACAGCGAGAAGTTTGGCAAAAGCCAGCATTGGGTTCGCCATGACAATCTGGGCCATATCTGTACTGACCTCATGGTCGACGATCACAGCGTCTGCCCTGGATTCGGCTAAAAGAGGAAGAAGCTTCTTTTTAGCGACAAAAGTCACATGACCTTTTCCGGCATCCTCGATCCCCCGGACGTCGCTGATTTCTATCGACCCGTCGCCCTTAAGAACCCCGCCAACCAAAGCCGCGATTTTTTCCAGTTTCATGTTCACTCTCCCCAGCGTAGCGGATTAAATAATCAGATCCTTGTCTATAGCCATGACTTTCCGGTCGCGGAGTTGCAGAACACGGTCCATTTTACTGGCAATGCGCTGACTGTGGGTCACGATCACAAACGTCTGCTTAAAATCTTCATTCAGCTTACGGATCAGATCGATCAGAACTCCGCTTGAGTGACTGTCCAGATTTCCTGTCGGTTCATCCGCCAATAAAAGATCGGGTCGATTCATCAATGAACGCGCTAACGCCACGCGTTGACTTTCGCCGCCGGACAATTCACTGGGTTTGTGGTGAATCCGATCCTTCAACCCCATCTGGGATAAAAGCTCCTCCGCCCTTTCCTGGGCAGTTTTTCGATTCTCGTCCCGGATCAGAGCCGGAAACATCGCGTTTTCCAGGGCCGTAAAATCCGGCATGAGGTTAAAAAACTGGAAAACGAAACCCACATTTTTGTTGCGAAACTTATCCAGAAAATTATTTTTCTTTTTATAAATATCTTCGCCGCGAAACTGGATCGAGCCGGAATTGGGCCGGTCCAGACCGCCCAAAACATGCAGGAGCGTGCTTTTCCCCACGCCGGACGCTCCGACAATTCCCAACACTTCACCTTCCATTATTTCGAGGTTCGCGTCCTCTAAAATCTGCAACGTATCCCGGGGCGTTTTATAACTTTTATGAACGTCAATGCCCTGAAGAAGCACACCGGACTCAGGCGAACCTGTATTTTCAATATCACTCATATCGAAGCCCTTCCACCGGGTTGAGCCGGGAAGCCCTCCAGGCGGGGTAAAGGGACGCGACAAAACAAATGACGATGGAAAAAACCACGATTAGAAAAGAATCCATGTATTGGATTTCAGAAGGCAGTTTATCGAGATAATAGACATCGCTTGGAAACGCGGTGAATCCGAAAATATTTTCAATGAACCCGACAATCTCATTCAAATTGGGGACAATGGTGAACCCACCGGCACAGCCCAGGAAGGTTCCCACCAATCCAATGATCAGACCCTGATAACTGAAAATTTTGATGATGCTCTGGCGCGTGGCTCCCATCGATTTTAAAATCGCGATTTCCTTGGTTTTTTCCATGACCACCATGAACAGGGTGCTCACGATATTAAATGCCGCCACCAGAATGATCAGGATGAGGATCACGAACATCATGACTTTTTCTAATTGCAGGGCGGAGAAAAGGTTTTTATTCATCCGCATCCAATCGCGGACAAAAAAAGGAAATTTTAGTTTCTCCTGAATGGCCACGGCAATCGTATCCGCCGCTTCAATATCATCCACCCAGACTTCGATGCCCGTCACTTTATTTTTCATGGAAAAAAAATTCTGCGCCGCTGGAATGGAAATGAACGCCAGGTTGGCGTCGTATTCAAACATCCCCGACTCAAAAATCCCGGCGACATGAAACACCTTCATTTTCGGGATCAAACCCATCGGTGTGATGCGGGAGGACGGCGACACCATCGACACCACGTCTCCCACCCTAAGCCCGGAGCGACGAGCCAGCTCCTTTCCCAGAATCGCACCCGCCTGCGAAAACTTTGCGGATTTTCCCTCGGGTTTATTCTTTTCCGTTTCAAGGAAATTCAGGCTTCCCTTGATCAGGTTTTTTTCCAGATCAGAAACTCTCCCTTTGTTGACAACGTCCACACCGCGAATCACGATTCCCGATACCGAGTCTCCATGCGTCAGCATGACGTGGTTCATGATAAACGGCGACGCGGCGGCGACACCGGGAACCGAATTTACCTGCTGGATGATTTTGTCAACGTCACTGATTCCCGAACGATTGATATTGGTGATCACTGCGTGGCTGGTGGTTCCCAGAATTTTATCGCGCAAATCTTTTCCAAAACCGGACATGACCGCAATGACCACGATCAAAGCCATGACCCCAAGCGCAACGCCCCCGATGGATATCCAGGTATTCAGGGAAATAAATTTCTGGGTTCTCTTGGCCCGCAGGTGACGCAAACTGACGAATAATTCGTAAGCCATGCTATTAAAGGATTTTCAGGACAAAGGATGGAAAATAAATAACTGATTGATCAACGACCAGCGAAGCTCTGCATAAGTTTAAACAAATTTATGTTGACCCGCGCTCAAGAACGGTTGATCGCCAGAGGCAGTCCAGCCAGTTGCCCCTGCGGCCAGCAGTCACGATTCTTTTTTCAATTGTGGAAACAGAATCACGTCCCGAATCGACTGAGAGTTGGTGAGCAACATGGTCAAACGGTCAATGCCGATGCCTTCGCCGGCAGTCGGCGGCATGCCAGTTTCCAGCGCCCGGATAAAATCGAGATCCATCCAATGCGCTTCATCATCTCCAGCCTGCCTTTCCGCGACCTGCTCCTCGAACCGCTGTTTTTGATCGATGGGATCGTTCAACTCCGTATAAGCATTGGCAATTTCCTTACCGCCAACAAACAACTCAAATCGTTCCACCAGAGTGGGATCATCGGCTTTCTTTTGCGAAAGCGGGGACAACTCCAAAGGATAATCAATGACGAAGGTCGGCTGGATCAGTTTCGGCTCCACAAAGGTGTCGAACAGTTTTGCCAGCACTTTTGCGGGCGTGTCTTTTTTCTCCAGATGAACTTTATGTTCAAGCGCAAACGCGACCGCTTTTTCAGGGTCCGCCACCGTCTCCTCAGGCACGCCGCCGATCTCAGTTAAAGACTGCTTGAACGGAATCCGCTTGAAGGGTTGACCAAAATCGAAAGTCCCTTCTTTTTCTTCCCCGTCAATGACCTTGGTGAAAGCAAATTGCAGGGTATTGAACACGCCCTGGCCTATATAACGAAACAGCTCTTCGGTGAGATCCATCAAATCAGTGTAGTCGACGTAGGCGGTGTAAAACTCCAGCATGGTGAATTCAGGGTTATGCTCTGTGGACATGCCTTCGTTACGAAAACTCCGATTGATCTCGTAAACCCGCTCGATGCCCCCCACCACCAGCCGCTTGAGGTAAAGCTCCGGGGCGATTCTGAGGTAAAGCTCCATGTTCAGGGCATTGTGGTGGGTCTTGAAAGGTTTTGCCGTCGCCCCGCCGGGGATGGAATGCATCATCGGGGTTTCCACTTCCAGGTAATCCCGGTCATTCAAAAAATCACGGATGGCCTGAATGATCTTGCTTCGGTATACAAAGATCTGTTTCACCTCCGGGTTGACGATGAGGTCAACATAACGCTGGCGGTAGCGCAGTTCAATGTCCTTGAGGCCATGCCATTTTTCAGGAAGCGGTTGCAGGGATTTGGTGAGTAAGGTCACGGTATCCGCAAACAGGGTGAGTTCTCCTGTTCTGGTTTTGGAGACTTTCCCGTGGATACCGACAATATCACCGATGTCAAACTTACCGAAGGTCGCGTAAGGTTCCTTACCCAGTAACTTTTCATTCACAAAGACCTGAATTTGCCCGGTACGGTCTTTGATATGAACGAACGTGGTCTTGCCGTGATCCCGGCAGGTCATGATGCGACCGGCTGTGACGCATCCCGTGTCTTTCTCGGCAAGTTCTTCTTTTGAGTCGTCGGAATAATCGCTGATAAGAGAACCAATAACGGTGTCTACTTTAAACTTATTATTGAAGGGACGGATTCCCTGAGCGCGAAGCTCATCCGTCTTTTCCAGTCTTTGCTTGATTAAATGACCTGTTTCTTCCATGGAGATTATTTTTTGATGCTCGGAATTATTAAAGTTAAAGGTGAGGAACTGCGTGGAACCCCGCGTTGACACAGGATAAAGCATACCTGCCCGGAAAATCGAATGAAGACAAAAAATCCTTTATTTCAATAAAAAATAAATGATACTAAACGGTTTTCGTAATGAAAACTCATCCTTCTTACTTTATCGACCTAACGGGCAAATTCAGTGAATCTCTTCTCCCGCACCACGGTGATTTTAATTTCACCGGGGTAAGTGACTTCTTTTTCAATTCGTTTTGCGACATCTCTAGCCAGCATACTGGACTCGTCATCGGTGATGCCATCCGGCACAACCATGATACGAATCTCCCGCCCCGCCTGAATGGCGTAAGTCTTCTCGACTCCCTTGTAAGAGTCGCCAATTTCTTCCAGTTTGGTCATACGTTTTACATAGGTTTCGAGCATTTCCCGACGAGCACCGGGACGGGATGCGGAAATGGTATCTCCGGCGGTCACCAGCACCGCGTATAAGGATTCGCACTCGACATCTTCATGATGGGCGGCGATGGCATTGACCACGTATTTGTGCTCGTTATAGCGATTCGCCACTTCGACCCCCAGTTGCGTGTGCGTTCCATCGGTTTGATGGTCAATCGCCTTACCAATATCGTGAAACAATCCGGCTCGTTTGGCCATCTGAACGTCCAACCCGATTTCGCCGGCGATGTGTCCGCAAATCCAGGCCACTTCCTGCACATGCTCGAGA
>JAJDAY010000032.1 GCA_029261655.1 Nitrospinaceae bacterium
CTGGAAAAGGTCGCTCCCTTTGAGTCCCGCACCCTAAAAGTGAAGTTCGGGAACTTCACGGCGGAGACCCCAGTTTCAGGTTCCACCGCAGATTATTTGTCGATCCGAGGCTATAAAATAGCGGTCGGAGAATTTTTCACCGAAAAGGATTTGCAACTCAGCAAGCGGGTGGCGGTGATCGGAAAAACCACGGTCGAGAATGTTTTTGGCGAAGAAGACCCTCTGGGGAAAACCATCCGCATCAACGCCGTTCCGTTTCAGGTCATCGGCGTGTTTCAGTCCAAGGGATTGGACACGGATGGCCAGGATCAGGACGATATCCTGATGATTCCGCTCACCACGTTACTGCGCCGAATTATCAATCAAACATTTATCTCCACTATTTACGCCAGGGCGGTTTCCAGGAAAAAGATGGACTCGGCTATCGCAAACATCCGGGACGCTTTACGAGAACGCCATAAACTTAAAGGAGACGCCGGCGACGATTTCACCATCATCAGTCAGTTGGATATCGAAGATATAAAACTGGAGACCACGGAATTGTTCACCAAGCTGATCGTCAGCATTGCCTCTATTTCGTTGGTGGTGGGAGGCATCGGCATCCTGGCGGTGATGTTGATTTCTGTTAAAGAGCGGACCCGTGAAATTGGCATCCGCCGTGCGGTGGGAGCCGCCAAAGGAGATATTGTTCAGCAGTTTTTATTGGAGTCGGCGGTGATCGGGGTTTTGGGCGGCGCTATCGGAGTCGCTTTCGGCGCGGCAATCACCCTGGGGGTGAATCGCTGGGGGCCGTGGTCGCTGATTCTGGATGTCCCCTCGATTTTTCTGGCCTCAGGAGTTTGTCTGGGAATCGCTTTAGTGTTCGGGATTTATCCGGCGATCAAGGCGTCCCGTCTGGACCCCATGGTCGCTCTGACGGTGGAATGATTTCATTCAATATTTTTCTGTCAGACGCTCGCGGGCTCCTTCATTGGAACCGGAAGATAAAAAAAGGGCTGAACCGGTTTCCCGGAACAGCCCTTTTTCAAACCGCCATTAATTTTTTTAGAACCCAAAACCGCCGTGGTTAGCCGCGACCATACAGGCCAGCATGGGCAGTGAGAGCCAGGCGTTGGTGCGGCTCGCCAAAAAGGCGTTGCGCTTGGCTTTGGCCAGAGCGTCCCCCTCTAAAGCCCCCGCGATGATTTTTTTCTGGTTGGGCCAGATGATGAACCAGACATTCCCCGCCATGATGATGCCGAGTAGCATGCCGATCATGATTTCGGAGCTGGGAATACCTTCAACGGTTCCTCTGCCTGCCACGTAATAAGCGATGCCGGTGATCACGGTCAACAACGCTGAATGCCTGAACAGGAAAAGCGCCTTCGGAAGGATGATCTGGGTGTACGGCTTGGCCGCTCCCGCTTCCGTCATTTTGGGCATGGACTGAACCTGAACCAGATTGAAAAAGTACAACAGGCCGATCCATAAAATTCCGACTAATACGTGAAGAAATTCGTATACCCACATAATAACTTTACCTATCCCTTTCTTTTTCTTTAAAATTAATAATCACAGTGTTGAACCATGATGGAGTTGACGGGCCAATGGTATTTCTTGCGGCATTAAAAATTTGATGAATATTTTCTGGCATGGATTCAACTTTTATCCAAGTTTTGGGCATTTTAGTTTAATTTTCGCCAAGAGGCCAATTTAAATAAATACGGAGACTGTTTTTTTCCGGGAAACGGTATCATCTCTGGAGAAGAAAATATAGAAGGACTGCCAGGGCGGAGCTATTAAATATTAGGAAAAATAACAGCCATTTTTTGGGAAGCCCTGAAAAGGATTGGGGTTCAAGGGGTGCTGTGTCTTTAAGGGAGGTGGGCCGGGCTGTTTTGATTTCTTCCGTCAGCGCCTGATTTTTACGGATCAGGTGAGAGTTTTCCGCCCGCAATTTTTCGATCCGGTCTTTTAGTTGAAGCCGTTCGACCTTCAGGTTTTTGGATTTTTCGATTTCCCGGCGCAGAACTTCTTCCGGCCCCAGAGTGATGCCGTTTTCTTCGTAGACTTCTTCCCAATCGTCTTCATCGTTCATAAGCCGGAACTCACCGAGTCCAAACGTTGCAATTGTTCTTTGCTGAGTTCAAGGTCGGCGGCTCCTCCAAAATCGCGGATTTGCTCGACTTTGCGCGACCCCACGATGGCGGTCAATATATTTTCCTGGGCCAGAACCCAGGCCACGGCGATCTGAACCGGTTTTCGTCTCGTTTCATCGGCAATTTCCTTCACCGTTTCCAGAACCTTCAACGCCTTGGAAAAAAGCGGTTCCTGATAAAAACGGTTGGATTCCCGTGTGGGAAATTTTCTGGCGTCTGGGCTGATACGGCCAGCCAATAGTCCCTGAGCGGTGGGCGAGAACGCCATGTAACCAAGACCCGCGTTTAGGCAGATTTGGCGGGTATCGCCTTCATAGCGCCGTTCCAACATACTATAGGGGACCTCGTTAACAGAAAAGCGGGAAATTTCGTTTCCCAACAGGCGGAGATTTTCTTCATGGAAATTTGAAAGCCCGATGATTCTGGTTTTGCCGCTTTTTTTTAAGGCGTGCATGATGTCGCAAAGCCGGGCGTTTTTTTCAGGAGTGCTGAAATAATTTCCCGGCCAGTGGATGAGGTAAACATCCACGTACTCGCGGCCAAGAGCGGTCAGGCTGTCTTCCAGATGTTTCTGGTAACTTGGGAGTGTCAATTCCGCATCGGGCCAGATTTTTGAGATGATGATGACGTCATTTTTTTTCGGACCGAGGGCTTGCCCGAGTCGGCGTTCGGATTCACCGTCCCCGTAGCCTTCGGCAGTGTCGAAGGCGGTGATACCCTGGGCCAGGGCTTCCTTCACCGCAGAATCGGCGTCCTTTTTGGAACAAACATCTCCCCACCCCCCGCTTGGGGCCATCTGCCAGCAACCGAAGGTGATGACGCTCCAGTCTTTTTCCAGACCATCGCAGGATACCGTTCGCATTTTATCGCATGATAAAGGTGATGGTCCTCGGATAACTTTCTGGAGTCTCGCCATTGACCTGGGTTTTTAAAGGCTCGTTCTCCCAGTCAAAGGGGCGCGTCTGGTTTTGCAGTTTCCAGATTTTGTATCCGATCAGTAAACCGACGATGCCTGTCGTCAGGATGAAAAACGCGAAAATATAGGCGATCAGTTTGGGGAACATAAAAATCAGAACCCCAAGCGCCGTAAAAAATATTCCAAAGAGTAAGACGCTTTTTCTCACCGCCTTGTACCCCTGGTCGAAAATATCGTTTGTATGACCCCAATGGTTTGTCATGGATTGTCCTCCTTAGCTGGAATTTTTCTTCCTACGGTATATAAATAAGATCGTCGAAAGCCTTTGTCAAGCCAGTCCCTGTTGCCGGTCACAGCGATTTTAATAGGACAACGATTTCCCTGAAATCTCTTTTTTGCCGGGGCAGGGTGCGTCTCCAATGCGTGACTCTTGGGCTTGGGTGATACAGGGGAATCAGGATAAACCGGGGCGTGGTTATCGGCTGGGCAACGGTTTTTCCAAGCGCGTGTTTTGTTCCTAAAAGAAGGTTGATCGCTTGCAGACCCACGCCTCCTAAGGTGACAACGATTTTGGGTCGAATGATTTTAAGGACGGATTCCAGATAAAAGGAGCAATTTCGTATTTCTTTGGCGGTGGGGCGGCGGTTGTTGCCATTTTCCAAGGGATTGCATAACGCGGCGTTGGTGATGAAAACCTGGTCGCGGGTCCATCCTGCATGGTCGAGGAGGGTCTCAAAATTTTTCCCCGACTGGTCGCCTGAAAAAGGAATCCCGGTGCGGCCCGCCCCCAGTCTCCCGGGTGCTTCGGCTACAAAAACAACTTCTGCGGTGAGCGACCCATTGCCTGAGCTTAGAACGGCGGATTGGTCGGAGAGATTCGGGCAGACCTGGCATTTTGCCGCCTGTTTTGCAAGTTGATTGAAATATTTGGCCCGATCAGGCATGCCTCAGGTTTTGTTTTCGTCGGCAGAAGTATCTTCCTCTTCGTCGTCATCGCTGGTCTTGCAGATAACAAAGAAACCCACGGTGAGAAGGATGCTGGCAATGATGGTGAGAATGATGTCCATGATTTCTTGCCGGTTAAATCATTTTATTAAAAAGGTTTGATAGTGGCCAGATAAATCATACCCGCGCCGACGATGAAAATCGGTATATGTACCATCATCGCATATTTTTTAGGCAATACGTCCTGGGAAATCTGTTTCCCATTCATGACGCCAAGGCCGATCAACACGATGAGCAGGATCATTTTTACCTTGATCCAGCTGGCTTCCTGGAACACGCCTGTACTCACTGCCAGATAAATTCCGGAGATGAGGGTCACCCCCAGAATGGGGTAGTAGATAAACTTGTGAATGCGCGCCTGGGTTTTTTTCAGTCCCCGAATTTCATCGTCATTTTTTAATCGAAGACGGAAAACAACCGTGAGCGATTGCAAAAAAAGAGTGCCGATCACCAGGCACATGGAGATCATGTGTAATGTGAGAAAAAAGTTTTTCATCGTTAAGGTATTTTAAAAAGAGTTAGAGTTGTGGCGTTGACCCGGTGACCGGGACTTCGGTTTCAGATTTCCAATAAGCCCGGCTCCCCACCATCAGGGCGATGCCGATACCGCAATAGACTCCGGCAACGACAATATAGCCGCCTAAATATTCGTTGAAATTTCTAATCAGGATGCCCAGAAGCATCATCCCGGCAATCAGGCCATAAAATGGTATTGAAAATAGTTGATGAATTTTCACAGGCGATTCCAGGCCTTGTATGCGTGCTCTATTTTTCCGCGCGGACTTGCTCAATACAAAAAGGCCCTTGAAAAATCCAACGACGATTCCGGTCGCGACTGAAAAAACGATCCCCATTTGGGTGGAGTTTTGTTCGTCAACTGCGAGTTGGTACATGCCGGTCCCCCGGTAGATCAAAAAGAAGCCAATCAAGCCCCATAATCCACCGGCTATGTAAATGAGGTTGTTTTTGCTCAAAATATCAGTCCATTAGTGATAAGCAGGGCCGGGTTTTAAGATGATGATTCGCAATAAAAGGATTTATCAAAGGAAATATTAAGGCTTACCGGCTTCGGTTTTTTTCATGGAACCGGCCACCGGCCTCACCGCCATTCGCCCGCTTTTGCTCTTGTACAGGTTGCGAATCTCTCCCGTTTTGAAATCCAGAATATAACCTTCGTTGCCTGTAAAATGTTCGTGGATCCAGATCGTGGATAAGGGTCCAGCGGGAAAAGCCGCGTGCAAATGAATTTCGTTGCCGTATTTGTCGGTATTGACCGCTGACGGATCATACAGGCTGAGCACTTCGTCCTGCGCGGGGAGCCGCCAGTCCAATATCCCGCCAAACCTGATATCGCGAAAATGATTAACATGATCGACGGCCTCGTCCCAGGACACCCATTTGGCATCGGTTTGCCAGGAGTCTTCTTTGCTCCAGGTCAACTCCGTCTTTTTGTCGGTGATGGTTCCGTTATTATTGTCGATAAAACGTTCAGCCGTATTCATAGGTGTCTCATACAGGTTAAATGTTGGAAGTCACAGGAGCCAGAGGGATTTTCTCCAACCGCTTCTTAAGGTTTTTAAGGTTGAAACGGGACGGACTCTGCAAATCTCTGGTTGCGAGAATATTTTGAAAGGAACGCTGTAGCAAAAAGTCTGAATAGGCGAACAGCGGGGTGGACCATAAAATCCTTTTCACCGTACTACGGGAAATTTTGACCGGAGCGGGCGAGGTGAGGAGATCGGGGTTGTTGTGAAGCGCCGCCACCGTTTCCATTGCCATCCATAGAGGCCAGACACAAAATAACCGAAGGGACATTTTATGATTGGGAATGGCCAGGGAAAATTGAAGCGCGTCCTCCAGATGTCCGGTGGTTTTTTGCAGTAGTTTTTCGAGGATTTCCATGTTCTTCTCGATGGAAACTCCAGAGTGAAATTCTTCGAGAGTCAGCCCTTTTTCTTTGATGAGTCCTTTCGGAATATAGGACCACCCGCGTTCACGATCGGCGACGATGTCTTTGGATATGTTGGTCATTTGCAGGCCCAGTCCAAAGGACACGGCGTTATTCTTCATGGTTTCCTTTGCCTTGTCCGACAGATACGGAAGTTCCAGGAAGAACAGGTTGCAGAGCATTTCTCCCACCAGACCGGCGACAAAATAGCAATATTCTTCAAGCTCTTCTTCATCTTCGAGAGGCGTCATCTTGTCCTGCTCAAAGCGTTTTTGAAAATGGGCCATGCCGCGCGCCATTTTGGCTACGGAAGGGATGATCTGTTGTTGATATTTTTCTTTCAGATTGTCAAAAACATTGAAAACCCGCGCGGTATTTGAAAGCAGTTCGAGGTCGTTGACGCTTCCGTCCACCACGGCAATTTCGGCAATCCACTGGCTCAGGGCATTTTTACGGTGGGCCGGGTCTTCCAGTAAACGGGCAAAATCCAACAGGAGTTTGATTTTAACTTCGCTATCCAATTTTCCGGCGTCTTCCACAGTATCTACGATCCTGCAGAAAAGGTAGGCGACCAATACACTGCGGTGAATTTCGCCTCTGAGCACCGAGATGTTCAGGGCGAAGGTCCGGCTCACTCTGGGAAGTGCGTTCACACAATATTGCCAATCGTTCATCATGCGTTTCAAAGATATTTTTCGTGAAATAAAAACCGCGTTTCTGCGGTTTAAAAACTAAGAGACGACCCAAAAATCCCGGGCTCTCAGTGAGCGCCGGAAACTATTTTTTTAACTGAACCTACAGTTTATCACAAAATTCCAGCACGTATACCGACGGTGACGGCAGGGCATTCAGGGAGATGATGCGCGTTTCTTAGGCAAAAAGAGGGGCTTGGGTCAGGAGGGTACGGCCTGCTGTGTATTTTTCATATCAGCAGCGATATCTAAAATGGCTTCATGAAGCTCGTTGATGACATTTTCCGGAGTGCTGGTTCCCGCCGTGATACCGACATGTTCTTTATTAATAAACCAGGACTTGTCCAATTGCGAAGTGGATTCGATATGGTGAGCTTCAATCTTTTTTTCATCACAAACCTGCACCAGTTTTTTGGTGTTGGAGGAGTTGAAACCGCCAATCACGATCATGAGATCCACCTGATCCGCTAATTCCCAGACAGCGACCTGACGGTCACGGGTCGGTTGGCAAATGGTGTTGACAAACGAGACGGCGTCCACACAATCCATCGCGGTGATTTTTTTTACCAGTGATTCCACTTTGTCAACCTGCTGGGTGGTCTGGCTCACGATCCCGAGCTTGCGTTTGCCCCTTTCACGGATTTTCTCCAGATCCGCCTCTCCGTTGATGACAAGATAATCGTCCAGATCGCCCACAATGCCGCGGACTTCCACGTGATCCTTCTGACCGATGACCACGGGAAAAAAATTCTTATCCACCATTCCCTTGATGGTTTTGTGGACGCGCATGACCAGCGGACAACTGGCGTCGTAAACGGTAAAGCCCGCGTCCTCCAGTTTTTGTTTGGTTTTTTCGGCGGCCCCGTGGGCTGTGATCATCACTTTTTTGGTTTTGATTTTGTCTATGTCGTCGATTCCCTTGACCACGTCGACGCCGTTATTTTTAAGGGATTCGTTGATTTGCGGATTGTGGACCAATTGTCCGAGGATGGTTAAATTATCCTGGAATTCAGGGGCCATGGCCATGTTGATGGCGTCCTGCACGCCAAAGCAGGTCCCTAAAGCGCTTGCGAGTGAAACTTTCATTTAAATTCCTTTTAGAATATCCAAGCTTTATAATTGCGCCGAACAGCTACCTTCAAGCCTACATATTAACAAAACCAGACGCAGTTTTAAATAATAACCCACATCGGTCGGATATTTACTTCAATAAGAGGTCTTTCAATAGTTTTAAGGAAGTTTGCCGGCTGATATCGGCGATGGAATCCGTGAGCGGAATATTTTTAGGGCACGCCTCCACGCAGGCCTGGGCGTTGCCGCAATCGGCGATTCCACCTTTTCCCATGACTTCCTCCAGGCGTTCGTCCGCATGCATGGCTCCTGTCGGGTGCAGGTTGAATAACCGCACCTGACTGAAAGCCGCCGCTCCCAGAAAGGAGTTGTCTTTGGTGTATTGAGGACAGGCTTCCAGACAACATCCGCAAGTCATGCATTCTGAAAGGGTGTATCGGGTAGCGCGAACGCTGTCCGCCATGATGGGGCCTTCGCCCAGGTCCTGACTGCCGTCGATGTCCACCCAGGCTTTGACTTTTTTCAACGCGCGGAACATTCGGTTGCGATCGACCATGAGATCCCGGACCACGGGAAACTTGGACATGGGTTCCAGCACGATGGGGCTTTCGATCTGGTCCACCAGTGCGGTGCAGGCCTGCCTGACGCGTCCGTTGATTATCATGGTGCAGGAACCGCAAACCTCCTCAAGACAACTACAATCCCATATGACCGGATTGACCCCAAGCTCATTGGCCGTGGCCGGAGATTTCTGGATGTCTTGCAGGCAGGATATGACGTTGGATAAGGGCTGGTAAGGAATTTCAAATTCCTGCCAGTAGGGTTTCGAGCGCGGGTTGTCCTGGCGTTTGATTTTGAGTTTTATGGTTTTCTGGCTCATGGTTTGACTCAATCGTATTTGCGGGGACGGGGAATCATTAAAGAGGTGTTCACGTCCGCATAAGTGATATTGGGTTGATTGTCTTCAAATTGAGCGATAGAAGTTTTCAACCATTTATTGTTATTTGCCTCGAACCGTTTCATGTAGTCCAGATGTGATTTAGGAAAAGCGTCGTCTTTAACCTCGCCAAAGTTTTTTTGCTCCTGATAGTGGATATACTCATGCGGGTCAAAATCGGAAGGTTGTTTCAAATCAAATTCCGGTTTGTAGTGGGCGCCACGGAATTCATCCCGCATCAAAGCTCCCTTGGTGATGATTTTGGACAACTGAATCATGCAATACAGTTGATTGATAAAACTGGGAGTGGGGTTCGCCCAGTCGTTGCTATCCACGCATTTGACGTCTTTGAATCTGGTTTCAAAATCGCTGATACTGTTGAAGGCTTTTTCCAGGGTTTTGTTGTCGCGTACGATCAACACGTTGGCCATCATCATTTCGCCCAGATCTCGATGCAGTTTATAGGGGTTTTCCCGTCCATTCAATTGGCTGATCGACTTGAACCGCCCGGTCCAATAGGATTTGGCATCGTCAAAAACACTGGATGGGACGTCTTCCGTTGACTTGGAAACCTGCGCGGCATAGCTCAATACTCCAGGACCCATCATCAATCCGGTATAGATACAGCTTAAAAGTGAATTGGCGCCCAGGCGGTTGGCTCCGTGATAATGACAGTCGGCCTCTCCCGCCGCGTACAGGCCCTGAATAGAGGTCATCTGATTGCGCGGCGACTTGGGTTCGATCATTCCTGCTGAGTCGGTTTCGTAATCGGTCCACAGGCCGCCCATGGAATAATGGACTGCGGGGAAGATTTTCATCGGAGTCAATTTTGGGTCGTCGCCGGTGAATTTTTTGTAGATATCCAGGATGCCTCCCAGGCGGTCCTGCAGGAACTCTTTGGATTTGTGCGTGAGGTCGAGGTAAACCATGGATTGCCCGCCGATCCCCAGGTTTTGATTGTAAACCACGTCGTAAATTTCACGGGACGCAACGTCACGGGGGACCAGATTGCCAAAGAGCGGATATTTTTCTTCGAGGAAGTAATAGCGCTCCATTTCAGGGATTTTCAGAGGATCGCGGGTATCGCCCTCCCTTTTAGGGACCCAGATACGTCCGCCTTCTCCACGGGCCGATTCACTCATGAGGCGAAGTTTGTCGCGCCCTGGGATGGCGGTGGGGTGGATCTGGATGAACTCGCCGTTGGCGTATTTGGCCCCCTGCATGTAGGCCATGGTGGCGGCGGCTCCTGTGTTGACCGTCGATGCGGTGGAACCGGCATAAACCTGACTCGGACCTCCTGTGGCAAGGATCACCGCATCGCCCGCCAGAGTAAAAATTTCGTTCGTCCTGAGGTCGTGGATGATGGCGCCCCGGCAAACTCCTTTGGAGTCGAGGACGGCGCCCAGGTATTCGTGCCACACCATTTTCTGGACCAATCCGTCGTGCTCGTATTTGCGGATTTGCTCGTCCAGCGAATAAACCAGCTGCTGGCCCGTGGTCGCGCCGGAAAAAGCGGTCCGGGAATAAAGGGTTCCGCCGAATCTACGAAACGCCAGATGGCCTTCAGGGGTTCGATTGAAAGCCACCCCCATACGGTCCATCAGATGAATGATGGCAGGGGCTTTGTAGCACATGTCCCGGACCAGAGGTTGTTCGGCCAGGAAATCACCGCCCTTGATGGTGTCGTAAAAATGATTGTCGGGAGAATCGCCTTCCCCTTTGGAGTCTATGGCCGCGTTGATGCCTCCCTGGGCGCACACGGAGTGGGACCGCTTCAGGGACTGGTAAGCCACGAGGGTGACTTCCGCCTGATCGGACTCACAAATCTTCATGGCGGCGGATAACCCGGCCAGCCCGCCTCCCACGATGATTATCTTTTTTTTGCGTTGAGCCATCGTTTTATTCTCCCACTGTTGGAGTCACCGGAATTGGGTTGAGTGAAAACTCCAGTACCGTGGCAAAGCCAAGAAAAGTCAGGACAAGACCCACCATCGCAAAAACGATGCTGGCATTTCGCTGCGCGTTTTGTCCGATAATGATTCCCCAGGAAACACAAAACCCCCACAATCCATTGGCAAAGTGAAATGTCGCCGAGGAGATGCCGATCAGATAAATGATTCTTCCGCTCCAGGTCTGAAACTCAGCATTCATAATATCCATCAGGAAAGGAGCCGCCAGAAACTGGTGCTTCCCATAAAAAATTTTGGGCGCGACCGTGGTTCCCAGATGGTATATCAGAAAAGCAAAAACAATGAGGCCGGTGATTCTTTGCAGGGTGTACCGCCAGTTCCTGGGGTAGCCGTAGTGACCCACGTTGCGTTTCCCCGAAAAATAAATGTAAAAACCCATCATGGAGTGGAACAATAAGGGCGCGTATATAAAGGCGATTTCAATTCCAAAAAGAAAGGGCAGGTTGTTTATCAGGTCGATGCTCAACTGGTACTGCAGGGGGCCGACCGTCCTGAGGGCATTGATGCCTAAGTGAAACGCCAGGAAAACGCCAATGGGAATGAGGCCCATCAGGGAGTTGATCTTGAGGAGAAGAAAATGTGCCTGGTCCTGGGTGATTTTAGCCATGAATGATTAGCGAAAAGAGAATGCCGGGGAGGTTCATTTTTGATGACAAAAATGCCCTGTTTTTTTCAAGGCGAGGATATTCTGGGGCATAATATCGGATAAGGCAAGATTTTTCGATGAAAACAGGGGTTCCGTTTTATGCGGGGGCCAGAATGGTTCTACAAACTAGAAATCGTATTCTAAAATGGGACGATCCTTGGAGCCTGATTCTATGGGCTTGTCTTTGAAAACAATTTTGAGGTTTTCGGGCGATTGAACAAATAAATCGACAAACCCACATTTCCCGCAAACTCTCGGTTGGAGGGGAATTTTCTTTTCAACACCGTGTTCTTTTCGCACCACCATGATCAGCTCAAGATCCCTGCTGGTTCGCAAGCCGATTTCACCTTTGACGATCGCTTTTTCCCCGCACTTGGTGATTTTATTTTTATTGTTGCACATCGCGCCCACCACAAGCTGTTTTTTGGCGGGTTTTTTATTAAACGATGGTAAATAAAAACGGCCCCCTCGACCTGTGCCGGATTATAGCACAAGTCAAGCAGGGCGTGTTTAATGAGCTTTTATTTGGATGTCTGGGAAACGCCATGAACTGAATTAAAGGACTGTCTTTCTTCTTTAACGCGGCTTGGTTGAAGAACGCTGTCCTCTGCATCACGGTTGATCAAATCTCGCAATTCCTTGCCCGCATGAAAAACCGGTTTTTTCCGAAGCGGCAAATAGAGAGGTTCTCCGGTGATGGGTTTTTTTGCAACTCTGGCTTTGTGCTCGTTGACGCGGAATGAACCGAAACCCTGAACAACGACTCGACCTTCTTTTTCGAGATTAAACATGATCGTGTCTAAAAAAGCCGTCAGGTATTTATCCGCCTCTTTTTTTGAGACATTCATTCTTAATGATAATTTTGTGGTCAAATCGGATCGAGTCATCTTCAGCATTCCCCTCAAATTAGGATTTTTTTGGTTTGTGACAATATAAGGGAGCAAAAATCAGGCCAAAACGGAAAATATCGTCTAATCGTATATTTTTCATAAAGTTACTTGATTTCAGGTAAGAGCCGAACCTTCAACATGTTTCTCAAATTTGTGAACAAGTGTTAACAAAAGTATACAAAATAAGGCTAAATTTCGGTATGAGCGGGATTTTTGGGGTTTTTCAATGATTT
This sequence comes from Nitrospinaceae bacterium, assembly GCA_029261655.1. Lineage (GTDB taxonomy): Bacteria > Nitrospinota > Nitrospinia > Nitrospinales > VA-1 > JADFGI01. The sequence continues at coordinate 12,447 of JAJDAY010000032.1, forward strand.
TGATGCAGGACCGGTTTTTGGGGAAATTTTCGTTTTGTCCGGGTGGGAAACCCCCATGCCAGGCGGGTGTCGAATTTCACCTGATCGGGGTATTGCGGTTAGAATGCCGGAGCTCTTAATTCTAAGGTTCAACTTAAACACAAATGGAAAATGATAAATAAATTGCTGGTGTATCTGACCCACCCTCATGTAGAAGCATGGAACTTTAAGCAGACACATGCGGAAATTTTTGAAACTGAGATCCCCGGAATGGAAGTGACCGTTTGTTATAATTTCCGGGAGTTTTTAGAGCGTCTGCCAAACGCCGAGGCGGTTGTCGTCTGGTACTTCAAAAAAGAGTGGCTGGATAAAGCCCCCCGATTAAAACTGATCGCCACTCCGGGGGCGGGAAATGACTGGATCGAGGTTTCGGCCAGTGAAAACTTGAAGGTATCCTACGGCGGTTTTCATGGATGGATGATGGCTGAATCGGTGACGGGAGCGATTTTCTATTTTTGTAAGGCGTTTTCCTTTTCTACGACCCTGCAACGCCAAGCCAAATGGGCCAAGATAAAAATCTCTGATCGCATCCAATCTCTATATCGAGCAAATGTCACTATTTTTGGGTTTGGGAAAATTGGCAGGGTCATCGGTCAGGCGCTCAAACCTTTCGGTTGCACCATCACCGGCGTGAAACGGACCGTGACCGAGCCACCGGAGTATTTTTCTAAAGAGGATAAGGTGGTTACGGTCAATCGGTTGGATGAAGTATTACAAACCACCGATCATCTCATTCTGGTATTGCCCGGAGGAAACGCTACCCGGGGAATCCTCACCAGCGAGCATTTCAAGATGTTGCCTAAATCTTGCTATCTCTATAACGTCGGGCGGGGCAATGCCTATAAAGAGGATGATCTGGTGGACGCGCTGTCAAACGGAGAAATCGCCGGAGCCTATCTCGATGTGTTCGAAGAAGAACCTCTGCCGGCTGAATCTTCGCTATGGAATATGGACAATGTGCTCATTCAGCCGCACCTGTCCGCCGCGTCGCCGCAGTACCTTGAATTGTTCGCCCGTGAATTGGTGGGTAGGATAAATTCCGGGGAACTGGAGTGAAACCCAAGGGGTCTTGGAAATCATGAATAGCCAATTAAAAAATCTTCTCCATGAAATAAAGGATTGCCGGTTATGCGAGGAACATCTTCCTCTGGGGCCAAGGCCGGTGGTGCAGGCGGATTCGAAAGCGCGAATCCTCATTGTGGGGCAGGCGCCGGGACGCAAGGTGCACGAGACCGGAATTCCGTTCAATGACCCAAGCGGCGACCGCCTGCGTGAGTGGATGGGAGTCGGTAAGGATATTTTCTACGACGCCACGCAAATCGCTCTTCTTCCGATGGGGTTCTGTTATCCGGGGACGGGGAAATCGGGCGATCTGCCGCCAAGACCCGAATGCGCCGAAGCCTGGCGCGAAAAACTTCTGGCGGGCTTGCCCAGGGTTCAACTGACTCTGGTGATCGGGCAATACGCCCATCGCTATCATCTTGCGGGGAGGCAATCGAAAACCTTGACCGACACGGTTAAAGCCTGGCGGGATTTTTCGCCTGAAGGGTTAGTGCCACTGCCTCATCCCAGCCCGCGCAACAATATCTGGCTGAAGAAAAATGAATGGTTTGAAAACGATGTCCTGCCTGCCTTGAGAGACCGGGTTAAAAAGTTGATCAGGAAGAGATAGTCGCGTTATCAATCAAAACCCGGGCCGCGCATTTGGCCTGTTTTGCACTCAGGGGTGAGTTGTTGATTTGAGCCATTGTGATGGCGCCTTCAAGTAACAACAGTAATTGGTCAGCAAGTTGGTCGGGTTGTTTCAATTTGGCTTCTGTTGCCAGACTCTTGATGTATCCAAGAATGAGGCCTTTAAATTCTCTGCAGATATTTCGAATCGGGGTGTCTTCCTCCGGGTATTCGCCTGTTGCTCCGACAAAAATACAACCATAAAAGTCATCCTGTTGGAACCACTGCTCAGCCACATCAAAAACCGCCAGTAAGCGATCTTTCGGGTTAAGAGCACTCCCTTCCACGGCCCGCATGAAAAAATTTCGAAACCTTTCATCATAATGGCGCAATACAGCGAGAATCAGCTCGTCTTTGGATTTGAAGTGATTGTATAGCGTTCGCTTGGCAACCCCGGATTCCTTCAATATTGTATCGATTCCCACTGCATGGAAACCGTGTCTGGAAAACAGCTTCAGGGCTGTTTCTATTAAGTGTTCCCGCTTTGAAGAATGAGTCATGATTTTGCCGTTAGCTGTTTTTTCAATATATACAGTTTAGTCTACAAAATTTTAGAAAAATCACCAAAATAATTTCGACTGAATATTGAAAATATTTAAATAAAGTTAAATAAGTAAGTTAGTTATGTGTATTTTTGGTTTTTGTAAGGAAAGTCAATATGGGTAGACTAACCTGTAACTTTTTTATCCAAAATTTTTTGATTAACTTCTAAAACTAAAGGAAAAAATCATGACCAACATTATTAAGAAAACGGCGGCTGCATTCGCTCTGGTTTCCCTCTTGTTCGTATCGACCAATGCTCAGGCAGGCAAAATGAACAGTATGGATCATACTTCCGGTGTCGCTGTCAGCAATGTGGGTGTTCAGGGGTATGACCTGGTTTCCTACCGCAACAGTGAAAAACCTCTGCGTGGCAATGGAAATCACGTCGCCGAACATCATGGCGTCACCTATCAGTTTGCAAACGAAGAAAATAAAGAAGCGTTTGCGAAAAATCCTCATAAATATCTTCCAGCTTACGGCGGTTATTGTGCGTATGGAGTCGCGGTCGGTAAAAAATTCGTGGGTGACCCCGATGTCTGGAAAATCGTGGACAACAAGCTTTATCTGAATCTCGACAACAAGATTCAGGGGATCTGGAATAAGGACATTTCAGGCAACATCCAAAAAGCGGAATCAAAATGGACCCACATCAAGAACAAAAAGGCTTCAGACCTTTAATGACTCCTGAAGGCTGAAAGGGGAGGAGTCGTGGTTTCTCAAATTTGTTGGGGGGGGGGGGGGACCATGGCTCCGACTTCCTGCTTTAAAACTTTACAACTAACTCTTTATATTTAAGGAAATTCCCATGAAAAATAGAATGACTGCAACACTCGCCTTTCTCTTAATGGCAATTGGTTTAGCGGGAACAGCAATGAGCGAGGAAATGAAACCCGTCGCGCCCAACGTTGATTTTGAAACCGGCGCCATCAGTGTTCCCGAAGACTATACGAAATGGGCCACGCTTGGGACCTGGGCGCACGCCAACACCGAAGGGGAGCCTGGGTCAAAAGAATATCACGTTGTTTACACTCAACCGGAAACGATCGAGTACTATCAAAAACATAAACGTTTTCCTGATGGTGCGGTGCTGGTTAAGGAACTCCTCAATGCTGAAACGATGTCGATGACCACGGGGCCTGCGGTCAGTCATGCGACCACGATTAAAGGCTGGTTTGTGCTGGTCCGGGACACCAGGGGTCGCTACAAAAATTCAGCTTTGTGGGGCGACGGTTGGGGGTGGTCTCTTTTTAACGCGCCCGACTCCAAAAAAACCGTTTCTACCGACTACCAGGTGGATTGCATTGCCTGTCATTTGCCGGCGTTGGAACTCGCTCCTGCGGATGCCCCCAAGGATGATAAATGGATCTATACATTAGGATATCCCGTATTCCAAAGAAAATAAAACCCTATAAATAAAGAAAGGCAAGCCATGACTATTAAATCAGGAAATTTGGTTGGCAGTGATGACGCGCATCCTGCTTCAGGTTTGGTTGAAGTTGAAGGAAATGTAGTGAGGCTGGTAGACGTTCAAATTAGCGAAGCTCCCGATGGCAGAGTTTTCTTAAGCAAAGATTTCGAACAGGCTACGGGTATATCTTTAGGAAATCTTCAAGGTTTTACAGGAAGCCATGATTATCCCATTCCCGGGGGTACGGACGTTAACGACTACAATACGATTTTGATCTGGTGCGATCAGTTCAGTGTTCCTATTGGGAAAGTACAACTTTAAGGTCGATCAACCCATTTGAGTGTCTCGTGTTGCAGAACAAATCGATGGTTTTTTAGAGAGAAGCAAACTTTCGGTGGAAATCCGTGTTCTGCTGAAAGTGATGGCCGACCTTGAGGAGGGTTTCCTCATCGAAATGACGGCCCATGAGTTGCAGGCCGATGGGCAGGTTGTCAATCGTGAATCCGCAGGGGATGGACAAAGCGGGAATCCCTGCGAGGTTCGCTGAAATGGTGTAGATATCCGCCAGATACATTTGCAAGGGGTCGTCCAGTTTTTCTCCCAGTTTGAATGCCGGAGCAGGGCAGGTGGGAGCGACGATCAGATCGCATTTTTTATAAGCGTCCTCAAAATCCTGCTTGATCAGTGTGCGGGCTTTTTGCCCCTTGAGATAGTAGGCGTCGTAATAGCCCGAACTGAGCACGAACGTTCCCAGAATGATTCTGCGCTTCACCTCTTCGCCGAAGCCTTCACTGCGGGTGTTCAAATACATGTCCAGAAGGTTGTCCGATTTTTCCGACCGATAGCCGTATCTCACCCCATCGTAACGGGACAGGTTGGTGCTGGCTTCGGCGCAGGCCAGAATGTAATAGGTGGCGACGGCGTAATCGGTATGAGGAAGCGACACTTCCACCGTTTGCATGCCCAGCGACTCGAGGGTTTTGATCGCCTCCCGCACCGCCTGTTCCACTTCAGGGTCGATGCCGGAGGTAAAATATTCTTTTGGAATTCCTAACTTAAGACCTTTTATTTCTCCCTTTAGAGCTTTGGTGAAATCGGGCAAAGCATTCTCTGCGGAGGTGGAATCGAGAGGATCTTTGCCGCCGATCACGTTCATCAGCAGGGCGGCGTCTTCCACCGTTTTGGTCATGGGCCCGATCTGGTCAAGGGACGACGCGAACGCCACCAATCCGAACCGGGAAACCCGGCCATAGGTGGGTTTTAGGCCCGTTATGCCGCAAAAGCTGGCGGGCTGTCGTATCGAGCCACCCGTATCGCTTCCCAAGGCCGCCATGCATTCGTTGGCGCCTACGGCCGCCGCCGAACCTCCGCTGGACCCACCGGGAACCCGGTCTCTGGCCCAGGGGTTTAAAGTCGGGTGGTGCCAGGAATTCTCGTTGGAAGAACCCATGGCAAACTCGTCCATATTGGTTTTGCCGATGATGACGGCGCCGGCTCGTTTCAATCGTTCGGTCACCGTCGCGTCGTAGGGGGCGACAAACTTGTCCAGATAACGCGAAGAACAGGTGGTGCGCGCGCCTTTCGTGCAAATCAGATCTTTTAAGGCCAGCGGGATTCCAAGCAGGGGGGCGTCTTCACCAGCGGCGATTTTTCTGTCGGCTTCTTTTGCCTGATACAAGGCGGACTCTCGTGTCAAATGGACGAAGGCTTTGACATTATCTTCCACCTGGTCGATGCGTTTGAAGACCGCCTCGGTCAATTCAAGCGCGGAGAATTGTTTTTTCTTGAGGCCTTCTTTGGCCTGGGTCAGGGTCGATCGATGCATCGTCAGATGATTTTGGGCACTTCAAAATGCCTGTTTTTCGCGGCGGGTGCCAGGGAGAGGGGATCGAGGTCGGGAAAATTTTGTTTCTTTTCGTCTTCCCGAAAAACATTTTCCAAAGGGATCGCGTGTGAAGTCGGTTCAACCTTCGTGGTGTTCAATCGGTCGAGATGATCTATGTACTCGATGATAGTTTCCATCTGTTCGCTCAGGCGGACCTTTTCGGAATCGGTCAGGCGGAGGCGGGCCAAATGGGCCATGCGGTCGATATCAAATTTTCCGGACATTGGGAAAGCTTAATTAGCAGGTTTAATTCGGGCTTGAAAATACTCTGATTTACGGTGGCTTTAAGAAGTCAGCCTCAGTCTTCCTTCTTGGGCCGGTCTTTTTTGGGTTTTTTCTTTTCCTCGGCCATTTTATCAAAAGCCACCAGTTTGCTCGATTTTCGGGTGAGCCGTTTGACTTTTTTCTTCAATTTACGGATTTCGAGGCCTTTTGCCGCGTCCGCACTGTTTTTGACGCCTTCCGCCAGCGCGGTTTGGGCTTTGGTGATGTTGCCTTTCAGTGATTCAATTGTTGCCATATTCTATAGGTCCTTCATTATTAGGGGTTAAAACGAATCACCCTGTATATCAAACTTTGCCTTTCAGTACAATAAGAAAGGCGATATTGGGGCAATAGCGGAAAACTTTGAAATCCCGGTCAGCACCGGCGGTTCATAAGTCAGGTCATCGCCTTTTGGGTATTTGAGGCTATGGAGATCGTTTATTAAAAAATAATTTTTATGCCATAATGCCCCGTTTATTTTTTGCATAGAGGCTATCACCTGAAAAAAATACCAAAAGGAGCGAATGATTAAAATATACAGTTGGAATGTGAACGGAATCCGCGCGGTTTTGAAGAAAGGATTCTGGGACTGGTTTCATGAAGTTTCTCCCGATGTCTTGTGCCTGCAGGAAACCAAAGCCCAGCCGGATAACCTGACCGATGACATTCTTCAGCCTGACGGGTATCACGCGGTCTGGAACTCGGCGGAGCGGAAGGGATATAGCGGCGTCGTGACGTTCAGTAAAAAGAAACCCGGATCGGTCGCATTGGGTCTGGGCATAGAAAAATTCGATACCGAAGGCAGAGTCATTCGCACAGAACACAACGGGTTTGACCTGCTGAATGTCTATTTCCCAAACGGCACCAGCGGGCCTGAGCGCCTGCAATATAAAATGGAATTTTACGATGCCTTTCTGGATCACTGCGAATCTCTCAGGAAGCAGGGCAAAAAACTGATCATCACCGGAGACGTGAACACGGCGCATAAAGAGATCGACCTGAAAAATCCTAAATCCAATAAAAAGAATTCAGGCTTTCTTCCTGAAGAAAGAGCCTGGGTCGATAAGCTCGTGGCTCATGGTTATGTGGACAGCCTGCGTTTGTTTCGTCCGGAGCCAGATCAATACACCTGGTGGACTTATCGCGCCAATGCCCGGCAACGGAATATCGGCTGGCGGATCGACTATTTTTTCGTCACCGAGGATCTGGTGAAACAGGTGAAGGACTCGTTCATCACCCCGGAAATCATGGGTTCGGATCACTGCCCCATTGGGCTGGACATCCGCCCTTAGGGGGAGGCAGTATTTGCCCCGATATTAATTTTAAAATTACCAGACCGGATTTGAGCCCACTGCATCTTAATATATGAACCTTATTTGATAATCCACCGTGTTTTATATAAAGGAAACTCATGAGTTTTGAAACCAATGAAATCTATTCCGGCTTTAAACTGATCAAAAAAGAATTCATTCGTGAATTAAAATCCCAGTCATTGTTTTTCAAGCACGAAGGTAATGGTGCGGAAGTGCTGGTCCTGGAAAACGACGATGACAATAAGGTTTTCAGTGTTGCTTTTCGCACCCCTCCGGAAAACGACCGGGGTGTGGCGCATATCCTGGAACACAGCGTCCTTTGCGGTTCCAAAAAATATCCACTCAAGGAACCGTTTATTGAACTTATCAAGGGAAGTCTGCAAACCTTTTTGAATGCAATGACGTTTGCAGATAAAACCATGTACCCCCTGGCGAGCAGGAACCACAAGGATTTCAGGAACCTGATGAGCGTCTATCTGGATGCGGTGTATCACCCCAACATCACCGAAGAAACCTTCATGCAGGAGGGTTGGCATCATGAACTGGAATCACCCGATGACGAGATGATTTATAAAGGCGTGGTGCTCAACGAAATGAAGGGAGTTTTTTCCAGCCCCGAAAGCATCATCGACCGCCAACTGGCGCATTCCCTTTTTCCGAAAACGGCCTACGGGTTTGAATCCGGCGGGGACCCGGTTTACATCCCGGATTTGACCTACGGCGAGTTCAAGGAATTCCATCGGAAGTATTATCATCCATCCAACAGCCGGATATTCCTGTATGGCGACGGCGACACTCTGGAGCATCTCAAGTTTTTACAGGAAGAGTACCTGAAGAATTTTGACCGCATGGAAGTGGATTCGGCCTTGAAAATTCAGAGAAAATTCAGCAAGCCTAAACGGAAAGTCATTCAATACCCCGTTGCCAAGGAAGAGTCGCTCGATAAAAAAACGTTTGTTCTCACCGGCCTCAAGCTGGGCAAGGCCACGAATTACGAACATTGCTTGGGGTTCAGCATTTTGAGTCACCTTCTGCTGGGCACGTCAGCGTCTCCTTTGCGTAAGGCGCTGATCGACTCTGGTCTCGGCAGTGAAGTCATTGGCGGGGGGTTCGACGATCAAAGGCTGGAAACGGTTTTTGCCGTCGGGCTGAAAGGCACGGAAGCGGAACACGAAGAAAAAATACTGGACCTGATTTTTTCTACCTTACGCGGACTGGTGAAAAACGGGATTGAGGAAGACATGATTGAATCCGCAGTGAACTCAGTGGACTTTCGTCTGCGGGAAGCAAACTTTGGAGGCTTCGCCAAAGGCATTGTCTATAACATTCAAGCCCTGGGGTCCTGGCTGTATGACGCGGACCCGACCACGCATTTGAAATACGATGCCCTGATGAAAAAAATCAAACGCAAATCAAAGGACGGTTATTTTGAAAAACTGATCGAAAAATATTTATTGGACAACAATCATCAAAGCACTCTGGTCGCGGTTCCAAAACCCGGTCTGGCTAAAAAACAGGACGCGAAAATTAAAAAGAAACTTAAAGAGATTAAAGCCACTTTGCAGGCAGGAGAAATAAACCAGATCGTCGAACGCACGCGGACTCTGCAGGAATTGCAAATGACCCCTGACAGTCCTGCCGCTCTTTCTACTTTGCCGAAGCTGGAATTGAATGATGTCCAAAAAGCCGGTGAGGAGCATCCCATCGAAATAAAGAATGAACACGCCCCAAAAATTTTATTCCATGACTTGTTCACCAATAAGATCGCCTACGTCCAGGTCGGGTTCAATACCCATACGGTGCCGATGGATTTGATTCAGTACCTTCCATTATTTGGTCGAATGATTCTGGGAATGGGGACGAAAAAACGCGATTATATGGAAATTTCCAAACAACTGGGCATCCATACCGGAGGCGTTCATTCCTGGCATTTTACTTCCGCGCCGGTAAAGGACAGGCATCAGGTCATTTCGTACCAGTTTTTCAAGGGCAAAGCGGTGATGGAAAAACTCGATCTGCTTTTTGACCTATTGGGCGAACTGCTCGCGGAGTATTCCTTTGAAGATCACAAACGGATGGTGGACATCATTCGGAGCGCCAAAGCGGACATGGAGGATTCCATCGTCCCGCACGGCAACCAGTATGTGTTGTCGCGTTTGCAATCCTATCAATCCCGATTGGGTCAATTCGACGAATTGACGGACGGGATTTCCTATTTTAAATTTCTCGAACAGTTGCTTGAGCAGGCGGAGAAAAATCCTTCCGAAGTGGCGGATAAATACCGGCAGTTGGCGGGTATTTTATTCACGGCAGAAAACACCTTGTTCAATGTCACGCTGGAAGGCAAGGATTATCCCAAGATCCAAAAAAAGATCGACCGGTTGATGGAAGTGATTCCCGATACCAACTCAGGAGGGCCGGTGGAATGGGATCTCAATCCTGTTGCCAATAACGAGGCGTTTCTCACCGCGAGTACGGTTCAGTACGTTGGCAAGGGCGCCAATTTGTATGATCTCGGATTCGAATACAGCGGTCAGTTTGGGGCCTTAAGATCGCTTTTGAGCACTGGTTTTTTGTGGGAAAAAGTTCGCATGCAGGGAGGCGCTTACGGAAGCTCCAACTCGTTTGATTTTTTTACCGGAGATTATGGTCTGGTTTCCTACCGCGATCCTAATTTGTCGGAGACCCTGGATATATACGATCAAATTGCTGACTTTGTGGCCAATCTGGATTTGCCCGATGAAGAACTGCTAAAGCTCATCATAGGATGCATGGGGAAACTGGACCCGCCGCTCACCCCGGACAGGCGGGGATCGGTTTCCATGATCGATCATTTGACCGGACGAACGTATGCCATGAAACAAAAATTCCGCGAGGAATTATTGTCCACCAAACTGGAGGATTTGAAAGCCTACTCCGGGCTGTTCCATAAGATCAAAGAGACCGGAAATGTTTGTGTGTTGGGCAATGAAGAAAAAATTAAGCAGTCGAAACCTCTCTTTAAGGAACTGGTGAATATTTTCAATTAGGAAAAAATTTATCAAACAATCATTCGGTATTGAGTGATCTGGCAAAATCAAATGCTTTGTGCATATCAGGGAGTCTGGACAATTCTCCTACAATTTCCAGATAGCGAATGACGCCTTCCTTGTCCAGGACCATGACCGTGCGCGCGAGCAGGCGGTTTTCCTCAATGAGCAAACCGGACGCATTGCCAAAACCGGCGTCCCGGTAGTCCGAAAGGAACAAGACATTGTTGATTTTCGCGCCCTTTGCAAACCGCTTTTGCGCAAAAGGCAGGTCCCGGCTGAGAGTCACCAGGTGGACGGTCCGGTCAAGGCCGTCATTTTTTTCGCTCAGGATGTGAGTTTGTTCATGGCAGGTGGGCGTGTCGTGGGACGGAACCACGCTCAGGATGGGGTCTTTTGCTTTCAGGGCATTCTGATCGGCCATTTTCAAGGCCCGGTCTGGGAGCCGAACCTGTGGAAGTGTTTGCCCCACCTCTAACGGTTCACCCATTAAAGTGAGGGGATTTCCCTTTAAGGTGATTGTTACAGGTTCGCCTGAAATGGCAATGCCTGGAATCAGCAGAATAAAACATAAAACCAGCGTCAGAAGTAAATTTTTAAATTTAAGCATCGAATGTTTTCCTTAATTGATTGCATTTATAGTTCGACCACGGTGATGCCGTCGCCGCCTTCTTCTCTTGAGCCGGGATGAAAACTTTTGCACAATCCCGTTGTTTCCAGGAAATCTCTTGCCAGCTTTTTGATGGTTCCCATACCGTGACCGTGAATTATCTTCACATGATAGACCTTGTTGACGATGGCCTGACTGAGAAACTGCTCCATGGCGTTCAAGGCATCTTCTGAATTCATTCCTCTCAAGTCGCAGGAAGTCCGGGTTTTGGGCGCATGATCTGTTTGCACGTTGATTTCAATTTTTGGACCGGGTTGGTTTTGTGCCTGGGAGTTTCTCGGGTTTCCTTTTAGCTGGCTGGTTTCCACCAATGTGGTCAAGTTGCCCAACTTGATACGCACCTTTTTTTTGTCACCGGGAGGCTCCAGAAGAATGCCGACCGTGCCGTAACTCTCGACCAGCACGGCATCTCCTTCACGCAGTTTTTTCAAAGGCACGTCCCACTCTGAAAAATCCTTGCGAGTGGCTGATAAAGGAATTCGACCCATCGCCTGAATCTGTTTTTCCGCCCGGCGGATTTTCGGCGCGTCTTTACTGTCCTTGATCTCTTTGAGTAACTTGCGTATTTCGTGCTTGGCTTCCCTGATATAGGATTGCAGGCGTTTGGTCTTGTTCAGCTGAAATTCATTTTCCTCAGTTCTCAGCTTATCCGTGAGGAATTTTTGTTCCGCTTCCAGCCGATTTGTTTGCGCTATTTTTTCTTCGATGGAAATTTTGTCCTGCTCCAGCAGAAATTTTTGTCGCGTGAGATTTTGTAAAAGATTCTCGGATCGATTGTCCTTGGCGTTATAGATTTTTCGGGCGTTGTCAATGATGTCACCGGGCAGGCCCAGCCTTTGAGCTGTGTCGAGGGCGGCGCTGTGACCGGGAACGCCGAATATCAGCCGGTAGGTCGGAGACAGGGACTCAAGGTCGAACTCGGTGCAGGCATTGAGAAAACCGGTATGCGTCTGCGCCAGCATCTTGAGCGAAAGATAATGGGTGGAAACCAGGGTCACGACATTCCTGTTTTTCAATTCCATGAGGATGGCTTCCGCCAACGCCGCCCCTTCAAACGGGTCCGTGGCGATCCCCAACTCATCCAGAAGGATAAGAGCGCCCGGTTGGGCATGATGAAGAATGAGGATGATTTTTTGCAGATGTCCTGAAAACGTGGATAAATTCAGATGGATACTTTGGTCATCGCCGATGTCCGCGTACACCTCCGGGAAATAACCGATCGCCGACCCTTCCTTTGCCGGTAAAAACAAACCGGTTCGGACCATGAGAGACATCAGTCCGAGGGTCTTGAGAGTCACGGTTTTACCGCCCGTATTGGGGCCGGATATGATGATCGCGCGTACCGAAGCGTCCCATGAAATATGGTTGGGGACGACCGTTTGTTTGTCCAGAATCAGTTCCGGGTTCCGGGCCTCCATGAGGTTCACCGTTCCGTCCACGTTCATGGGACATTTTCGGGCCTGCATGAGTTTGCCCAACCGGGCTTTTGCGTGGATCAGGTCCAACTGAGTGAGCGCTTTAAGATTTTCTTCCAAAGATTCCCTCTGCGCCACAATTTGCAGGGAGAGAGCTTGCAGGATTTTGAATTTTTCCTGATCGACTCTGAGCTTGTTGATCTTCAACTGATTGTTCAGAGGAATGATTTGCGTGGGTTCAATGAATAAAGTCTGTCCGCTTCCAGAGCTGTCGTGGACGATGCCATCGACCCGGGAGCGGTATTCGGCGCGGACGGGGATGACCATGCGTTCTTCCCGTTCGGTGATATAGCTGTCCTGCAGGGCTTCCTTGAAGGTGGCCGAGGAGAAAAGTTTTGCGATCCGTCCTTCCAGTTTTTGTTTTGCCGTCGCCACTTCGCGAATGGCTTGTTTTAGCTCCGGGGTGGCGTTTTCATTGATTTCCCCTTCCTCGGAAATGCACTTTCCAATTTCCTTTAAAAGCGGCGGCAAGGGATCGAGATCAAAGCTCAATGATTGGAGTCTGGGGGCGTCGTCTTTTTTTTCCAGAGTTTTTTTAAGGACCCGGCACAACTGAAGGAGTTTTAAAAACTTTAAACATTGGTCCGCGGCTAAAAAGCGTTTTTCAATGGCTTCCTTGAGCACAGGGCGAATGTCCGCAAAATAATTCAGGGGAAAGGATTCGCCGGATTCAAGGAGAGCAAACATTTCCGCAGTTTCTTCAAGCGAATTTTGCGCGGACTCAAAATCTTGCTCGGGCAGGATGTGCTGGCACAGGTCCGCAGTTACAGGCGAGACACTGCGGTCCGCCAGGGCCTTCTGGATAAGCCCCCATCCCAATTGAGTCCGTGATTTATTGAGGAGGAGGGCCTTGTTGGCGTCCGGGTTCTCTTGGGGAATCATCAGGGTACGAGACGGGCGTAAGTCTTTTCGAGAGAGAGGGTGATTTTTCCGTCAAACAGCATGGAAGGGTCGCGGTTTTGTTTGAAATCTCTCAAAAGAACTTCCAGGTCTTTTTCTATTTTGTCGTTGAAACGTTCCTGTTTTTCACCGGGAACAATCTCGCCGTTTTCATCGAGCAAATTTTGCGTGATGATACGGACCGGTGCGTTGAAGTCGATCATTTCCGTATTGACGAACAGTTCAAATTCCAGCAGGTTTTTCCCCATCACCAGGAATTCATTGTTGCCGTTCTGCGAAGCAAACAGAGTGGCGATTTTCCCATCCTGAACGTGGACGGGCTCCCTCTCCGGCCCCGGGATTTGCAGGGCGGCCATTTTCAATCCCTTTCTCACCCGCACCCAGTGGATGCGTCCCAGATGATTGGCCTCGCGCGTCATTCGAACCACGCTTGGGTTGGGGTCGCGGTTTTGTTTCTTCATCCATTGCACAAGGGGCAGGACTTCGTTGATGGGTAAAAAATGTCCGCCGTGGGCCGAGCCTCTTTCCTCGTGTTCCCGGTAAATCACTGGATATTTCATGTCTCTCAAAATTTGATGGACCCGGCGCGTGAGTTTGATGGGAAAAACCGGATCATGAACGCCCTGGATGATGTAGATGGGGGTGTTCTTGAGATTGACCAGGAAATGCATGTAGCGCGGGGTGATACCGCTGGCGATAGGGATGATGCCGGCGAACAGGTCGGGATAAAACATGCCGATCATGTACGCGCCGATGGCCCCGTTGGACAAACCGGACAGAAAGATGCGATTGGGGTCGACCGGGTATTTCATCTGAACTTCTTGTATCAGTTGCAGGACAAGGTCTTCCGCCGGTTGCGCCCACCATGCGCCCATGGGGTAGGAGGGGCAAAGTATGATGAAATCCTCCGCCAACCGGTCCACCCATTTTGGAATCGTGTTTCCACCGCTACCCCCCATCCCGTGCAATACGATCATCAGGGGATAAGAGTCCCCCGCTTTGGCCTTCGCGGGAACATAAAGGGCGTAGGGATAGGATTTGTCATTGAAGTTTTTTTCAAGATCCAATTGTAACCCGGTGGTCAAAACGGGTTCCGGTTGCCGGTCCCTGAGGATCGACTTGATCTCCTCATTTGAAACCCGCGCGTTTTTCAAACGCGATAAAATTTCATTTTCAACTTGAGGGTCCGTTGAAGACAGAAAAAGTTCCACCTGCTCCTTGATTTCAGCTGTTGGAGCGGGAGGGAAATGTAGGGTGTCCATCCCGCCCGACATGGGCATACAGGACGAAATAAACGCTATAGCTAGAAGAAGAATTAAATTTTTCATACCTTTAACTTATAGGAAATCTAATTTATTGTAAAGTTGGACTGGACAATATCGTTATGCGCAAAAATCGTTTGCCCTAAAACCAGATGGCCGGTGGACAAAGACAACCGCTTTCGATAGTATCCTCTTGATTTAGTGGAAATAAAAGCCGATTCGCACTATTGGGTTTGCAGGGAGGATCATGGAAAAAACAAATCGTGGAAATTCAGGGGGAAATATTCAGCAGGGTGCGTTGTCGTTTGGGCAGGGCCTGGAAAGGGATCATCCTGCCGCTGTTTACACCCGTGTATTCCGGTGCCGAAAAAATGGCTTTGATTATCTTGGGCAGGTGCGGATCGAACAGGATGGGCCCGGAATTCGGGTGGAAATCTTCAATGAAAATTATTTCAGCCATTTTGAAGACGCAAAAAATGCCGTTCTAAAATCTCTGGAGACTGCGGTTCTCAGCCGACTGATGAAAGAGGATGATACAAAGTACAAAGCCCTCATTGTGTCGTTTTTGGAGGCAAAGGTGATGCCAAAGGTCGAAGCCACTCCTGTCCAGGAAGGCAGGAGGACTCAAAATGGATTCGATCTGCAGGAAATATTCGATCGCCTGAACGCTCAGTATTTTGATAATAAAATCCAGGCAGACGTGGAATGGGGCCGAGATTCAAGAAAGAAAAACCGGAGCGGGTTTCGATTCGGCTCCTACGATCGCTCGAAAAAACTGATTCGGATTCATCCACGGCTCAATCAGGAGTTTGTGCCTTTTCCTGTCGTGGAGTTAACGGTCTACCACGAGATGTGTCATCAATGGGCGCCCTCCGTCAAACGCAATGGAATCTGGAGGGACCATCATGCGGATTTTAAGGCTAAGGAAAAGGAGTACTGTTATTATCAGGAAGCGCGTCGTTGGGAAAAACAGTACTGGAAAAAATTTTTACTACCGATAGCAGAAAAGACCGCCTTTTAATATTGAGGCACGCCATAAAAGGATGAGTCCGAAACTTTCATTCATTAAGGGGAAGTGTAAAGTAAAAAGTGCTTCCCTTTCCCGATTCGCTAATCACACCCACTTTACCCCCATGTAGAGTCACCAGTTTTTTCACGATGGCCAGACCGAGTCCCGTGGACTTTTCTCCGCCGGTTGGTTTGGAACTCAACGTTTGAAACTCGCCGAACAATAATTTTTGATCCTCAGGGGAAATGCCTGGGCCTCCATCTTTTACAGAAAACCGAACGACTTCGCCTTCCTTTAATGTAGAGATTCGAATAGGTGTATTTGACGGGGAAAATTTGATGGCATTGCCGACAAGGTTTGCAATGATCTGGATAATGGCGTTTTTATCGCAGTTCACTTGGGGGATTTCCCCCAAGCTGAGCCGAACCTCGATATTCTTCTTTCGGGCTATCAATTCATGAAACCCGGCCTGGTTTTCTACCAGGGTGTTGAGGTTTTCAAGCTTTTTATTGAGATCGTATTTCCCGCTTTCAATTTTGGTGATATCCAGCAAATTATCCAGCAAACTTTTCATGAAATTGCTGGAGTTGAAAATCTTTTCCAAAAGGAATTGCTGGTTTTTGTTGGCAGAGCCTTGAAACTCTTCTTTAAGAAATTCACTGTACGACTGGATCAAATATAGGGGATTGCGCAAATCATGGGAGGCGATTCCCACGAATTTGTTCTTGAGTTCGTTCAGTTCTTTTAGTTTCTTGTTAGCGTCGGCTAATTCTAAATTTTTTTTTTGGTATTTTCTTCGATCCTCTTATGCTCAATAGCGTCAGCGATTAAATCGCCAATGGAAAGGAGAATTTCATTGCTTCTTTCGTACCAGGGAGGATTTTCATCGGTGTAAAGAAACATCACCCCCACCAGTCTGCCTCGGCTCTTTAAAGGAACAATGTAATGACCGTGCGCGGTCATGTCGGCAAAGGTCCGATTGTGCCGGCTGTCCGAAAAGCAGTTCTTGCTGACCAGCATTTCTCCAGACTCCGCGGCGATCCCGCAAAGACAGTCGCCGTAGGGAACCACTTTATCCCTTTCCATGAATTCCTCGGAAAACTGCCCCAGGGTCGCGGTCAGATGCAGTTCTTTTTTTTCTGCATCGGCCAAAAAGATTCCCGCCTTGTACTCGACCTGCAGTTCTTTGAATTTGGTGATCGGCTTCAGGGCGCTGATTAACATATTTTTCATGGTATTTGTTTCATGAAGGGCCTTGGCGACTGCGTGCAGAATCTTGTATTCCTCGGTCGCCAGACGCACCTTTTCTTCCAGTTCCAGTTCACGGGTGACTTCGTATTGAACCGCCACATAACTCAGTATCCTTCCCGTATCGCTCCAAATGGGGGAAATAGTCGATTTGGCATGATAAAAAGTTCCATCTTTGCGCTTGTTGATCACCTGTCCTCGCCAGACGTTCCCTTTAAGCAGGACGTCCCACATTTCCTTGTAAATTTCCGGCGGATTCTGATCGCTTTTTAATATTCTTGGATTTTTCCCTAAAGCTTCCTCAGGGGTGAATCCGGTGATGGTTTCAAACGCCGGATTGACATAAGTGATGTTTCCCCCCGGATCGGTAATGATCACCGCTTCCGCGAGGGACTCAACCGCTTTGGTCATCTTATCGCTTTTAAACAGGTCGAATTCTTCCATGAGCTGACTTTTGTTGAATGTGAAAAAATAATCGGCAGGTCATGCCGAAAAAAATGATGAAACTCTTCCCGTTATTCAGTCGGGAAAGTGATGGAAAACGTGGTTCCTTTTCCGACGATTGATTCCACAGAGATGCTCCCGCCATAATTTTCTATCAGCCGGTGAACAATGTTCAATCCCAGGCCGGTTCCCTTTCCCTGATCCTTGGTGGTGAAGAAGGGGTCGAAAATTTTTGATATATATTCCTGAGGAATTCCGGGACCTGTGTCTTCAATCGTGGTAGCAATTTTGCCATCACTATGAGATGACGATATTATAAGTTTTCCTTTTCCATCCATGGCCTGAACGGCATTTCGAATAATGTTTAAATATATTTGCTGAATTTCCTCCGGCTTGGCTTTAATAAGCGGCAGTTGGGAGTAATTTTTTTCTAACTCGATATCATCACTATAAGAAGCCATCAATGCCATTTCGATGGCGCCATCCAGACGTTCGTTGATATTGACACCGCTCATTTGGTCTGTGACTCCAGATCGGGAATACCCGGACATATTCAGAATGATGGAAGCCATGTGTTTGGATTTTTCGAGAATTTTTTTAGAATAAGTTTGTATTTTTTTCGGGTCCTTTTCTTCAATGATGGTTTCGGTGAGTCCCATGATGGAAAATAGAGGGTTATTCATTTCATGGGCGATTCCTGCCGCCAGGGTGCCAAGGCCGGATAATTTTTCGGCCATGGTCAACTGGTCCTGCAGTGATTTCTGCTCGGTTATCTCCTTCATGAGAAGTCCGATGCGCCGTTTCTTTTCCACGGTGATGGCCACATCAAAAAATTGATAGGCAAAAACGCGGCTCCCCAACGTTACGATATTTTTGGTTTCCCAGGACGGTCCCGCCGATTTTGGCGCGAGGGGATCCCTTGGCCCCTGATCTCCAAGGGTGACCTTGGACGATTTTAAGGAATTTTCTTCATTGCCCTTCGCATAGGCCATTAATGCCTGTATCACAGTTTGCCATTGATCGTTGAATTCCAATCCCAGGGAAGTGAGAGTTTTATCCTGCGCCTTGGAAGCAGGTATCCCTGTCAACGTTTCAAACGCTTTGTTGGTGTGTTCTATTTTTAATTCTTCACTGAAAATCAACAGGACATCCGGGACACTCATCAGAATACTCTCGGTGTATTCCTGCAGAGAGCGCACCTCTGTGGTTTTTTCCTCGACTTTTTCCTCCAGTCCGGTGAAGGCTTTTTTAAGCAGGGAGTTCATTAAATTGATTTCATCGGCAAGAGATTCTATTTCATCGCCTGTCGGGATGACTAAAGGTTCGACTTTTTCGCCGCGTCCGATCCGGGCGGTGGTATTTTGCAAAACCCGGATGGGTTTGACGATCTTGTTGGACGCCAGAGATCCAAAGAGCCAAATCAGTAAAACCGAGATGAAACCCGCGGCGGAAATCCAAATGAGAAGTTTTCGCATAGGAGCAAAGACCTCGTCAGAAGACTGCCAGGCAAAGGTAAACCACTTCATTCCGGAAGACGCCTGGGTGGCCTGGTTGGTTTCCGATAGTGGCGAATACCCGATAATGGATAAGTCCTTACCTCCGTGACCATCACTTTGAGTGCGTGCCCATCCCGCCTGCGGCTTGGTAACGGCGGCCACCAGTTGAGGGTCGGGAAGTTGAAAACCCGTGGGGAGGATGGGGCAATCGATCACCACTCCCTTGGAATTTATGAGCATCACATGACCGGTTTCCCCAAATATTATTTGTTCTATGGATGCCGCAAAAAATGGTTTTGCCAGATACACCCGGTGCAATACGCCAATGACCTTTCCGTTTTGATTGAGAATAGGGACCTCAAGGTGAAAACCAAATTGATCTGTCCCGGAAAGAGACCGGATTGGGCCAATGTAAACGAATCCCTTCCCTCCCTTGACGGTTCTGGAGACAAACGGCTTGGCGCCATTAAAGTAATCAGGATAGTCGGTAGCGCTTGATATGAGGATGCCTTTTGCGTCTGTTACAAAAAGGGCATGTGTTGATTCTTTTGACAGCGGGCTTCTTTTAAGAAAACTTTTGAGAATCCGGCTACCGGAGTTGTCTAACAGGCTTTTCTTATCGGGATCTTTGGTTTTCCACCGCTCCTCTTGATTGCCAAATTGACTTTTCAATTCAGCATCGCTCATTTGTGCGGTTTGGCGGTAGCGTTCTCTTACGGTCAAAATAAGAGTGGGATGGCTGGCGAGGCGAATATTTTTTTTAATTTCCTCCAGCATAATAAAATCGATCTTAGCCGCCGTTTCAAAGGCCAGCGCCTGAAAACTGGACCCGATCACATTTTGCAGGGATTGGGTTCCCTGTAAATAAGAGATCACCATGGCAAGAAGCAAGGGCAGGGTGCCCACCCCGACCATGGAAAGGATTAACTTACTTTTCAATCCCTTACGGTGAGGTTTTTGGATTTTGGTAGGGGAGGCTTGTTGGAGCATTTATTCCAGGTCCCGGAAAGTAAGGAAAGTGAAAAATGAACTTCCCAACAAAAAATCGCACTCAAAGCAAATCCGACCTATTGAAGGATATACCCTATTTTGGTCTTGACTTGTAAATTGAATTGCAGTAGCTTTGAATCGCAAAAATTACTATTAACATACCTTAAACTCGGTGGGCTCGCAAGGTTTTGCTTAACAGGTGTTTGGCGGGGGTTTCTGATTCTTACAGAGGCATTTCCTGATTATTCAGATTGAGTTGTCTCTCCCGGACTATTTTAGATAAGGCTGTTTGTCGGTTGGAAATTTTCCTGAATTGAATTAAGAGAAGTACATTTAAAAATATTTTAGGGGGGGAAGAAATGCCCAAAGGTAGAATTTTAGTCATTGATGATGAGGAAGATGTTCGCGAAGTATTGAGGCTTCACTTGGAAAGTGCGGGGTACAATGTTTTGGAAGCCGAAGATGGAGAAGTGGGCATCAGTTTGCTTCGGTCAGCAGATAATATGGTCAATGTTGGCCTGATCTTGTGCGATATTCGCATGCCTAAAGTCAATGGCGTGGAGTGTGTGGATTTTCTCAAGAAACAAGCTCCGGGAATTCCCGTGGTGATGGTTACAGGTTACCCCGATACCGAAATGGCAACCGCTTTTATGAAAAAGGGCGTGAAAGACTATCTGGTCAAGCCAGTGGAAAAAGAAAAACTATTGAGTGTGGTTGCCAAGATTGTTGCCGCCGGGAAAGATATCGAACTGTAATCCTCCTGCATTGAACTTGAGCTCCATTTGAGTTTTAAAAGGCATTTAAAGGCAAGTGGTTTTAAAAAAACTAAAGGGTTTGCAATCTCATCAAGGGGTTGCAAAGCCTTTTTTTTTGGTCTAAATTGATCCGCAACAATATGAAAATGATCCAATGTAATATACGACACGAAAAACTGGACGCAGTTCGATTGAAACTGTTTGAGTTGGGTGTGCCCGGTCTTTCGGTGAGCGAGATCAAAGGAATCGGTAAACCCTTGAGCCAGTTGAAGTCGGCTCCAGGTTCCGAGACGCCGCACTTCCATCCCCGGGTAGAAATTTCCATCGTTTTGGAAGACGAAGCGGTGGATGAAGTGGTGGATGTGCTGGTGGCAACCGCTAAGACGGGAAATCTGGGTGACGGCAAGATTTTTATCCTTCCCGTAGACAATGCCATCCGCATCAGAACCGGTGAAAAAGGCGGGGACGCGCTTTATTAATCACGCCCCCGGAATTGCAAGGGGATCCCTTTTCTTCCATTTTTGAAGCCCATAAAATTGATGCCGGAATAACGTTTCTTGATACCAGATAACCTTGAGTGGGTGAAGAACAGGATAAAAAAGGCGGCGGAAAAGTCCGGTCGTTCGCCTGAGAGCATTCGTCTGGTGGCGGTCAGCAAAACCGTTTCGGTAGAGAAAATTATCGAGGCGCGTGAAGCGGGCGCGGAACTGTTTGGCGAAAATCGTGTTCAGGAGGCTCTGGAGAAAATCGACCGGTTGGGCCAAAGCGGTCCTGAGTGGCATTTCATAGGGCACTTGCAAAAGAACAAGGTCAAACAAATTGTAGGCCGGTTCAGTTTGATTCATTCGGTGGACAACGCGGCGCTTGCCCAGGTCATCAACGAGAAGAGCCTGACCGGGAACCTCATCACCCCTGTTTTGCTTCAAGTCAATGTCTCAGGCGAAGCGTCCAAATTCGGCATGGCTTCCCAGGAGTTGGAATCGACCCTGAATGCGTTGTCAACGATGTCGGCGATTAAAGTCGAGGGCCTGATGACGATCCCCCCGTACGCCCCGGACCCGGAAAAGTCCCGTGGAGTATTTGCCCGCCTGCGTGAACTTCGAGATAAAATGGCTCAATTGGACATGGAAGGCATTGGTTTGCAGGAATTGTCCATGGGAATGTCCAATGATTTTACCGTGGCGATTGAAGAGGGGGCCACGCTGGTCAGGGTGGGGTCGGCGATTTTCGGCGACCGTTCCACAGATTGAGGCGGAAAAGTTTGACGCGGACAGGAATTTATTATTTTAAAGGGGGATCGACACGGTGTTGAGAAGCAAAAAACTGGGCTTCATCGGCGGTGGAAACATGGCCGAGGCAATGATAAAGGGCTTAATATCAGCCTCATTTGTCGAACCCAAAAATATTTTTGTCTCCGATGTCGTTCCCGACCGGCTCGAATTTTTGCATTCGGAATATAAGGTGAAAACCGTTCAGGACAACCGCGAACTGGTGGAAAAATGCGATATTCTGGTTTTGGCGGTGAAACCGCAAGTGATTAAAAAAGTCATTGAAAAAGTTCGTGACCTGATAGACGCAAAAAAACTATTGGTGTCTGTCGCCGCGGGTGTGCCCATAGAAACAATCCTTGAAGTATTGAAAGCCGGGCAGAATAAAAAATATAATGTCGTGCGGACCATGCCCAACACTCCTGCGTTGGTTCAGGAAGGGGTCACGGCAATCGCCGCCGGAGACAACGTCTCCAAGGTGGATATCCAGATCGCGCATCGGTTGTTCGAAGCGGTGGGGAAAACCGTCGATGTCGAAGAAGTCCATTTGGACGCGGTCACGGGATTGAGCGGCAGCGGTCCGGCCTACATTTTCATGATTATCGAGGCGCTGTCAGATGCGGGTGTCAAAATGGGCTTGTCGCGCGATGTTGCCAATATCCTGACCGTTCAAACCGTGCTGGGGTCGGCCAAATTGGCGTTGGAAAGCCATAAACATCCCGGCGAGTTGAAAGACATGGTCACCTCCCCCGGTGGCACCACCATCTCCGGTTTGCGCGCTCTGGAAGAGGGGGGCTTGAGGTCGACGCTGATGAACGCCGTGGAAGCGGCGACGAACCGATCCAAAGAACTCGGGCGCAACGCCAAAAAACAGGAGGACAATGGCGCAAAGGAAGATAAATCGGATTGAAAATATTTGCGCTGGATAGATTTATTTTGCTCTGTACTTCTGCCATTCTCCCCAGGCGACGATGGCCAACCCCAAAAGAATGAGCCACGTGGGGTGAAGCACGTTTTCAGGTTTCTGAAAAAATAAAAACAGCATGATGACCACGCCGCCCATGGCGAGCACCAGGCCCGTGTAGACCGTGCTGAGTCCTTTGGCAAATTTATCCGGGTCTTTCAGGGTTTTTCTTATTTCCGGCCTCAGTTCGACTTTAAACATGTTTCCTCTTTTATTTCGACAAGTCCCTCATTCAATCTTCCCGACCGGAAACTTTCCAGGTCCAGAGTCACGTATTTGAACCCGATCTGTTTGAATCGGTCCTGAATGGTTGAAGACACGGGTTCCGTCAACGCACGGGGCATATCGCTCTTTTTCAATTCGATGCGGGCGATGTCGCCATGATGACGGACGCGCAACTCGGTGAAGCCAAGCGACAATAACAAATCTTCCGCCCGCTCGATCATGGAAAGTTTCTCAGGAGACACCGGCTCTCCGTAGGGAACTCTGGAAGAGAGGCAGGGGTTCGCGGGTTTGTCCCAGGTGATGAGTCCGGTCTCTCTCGCTAATTCGCGAATATCTTTTTTATCGAAGCCCGATTGGGCTAACGGACTCACGACACCGAATTCTTTGGCCGCCACGATTCCGGGGCGATGGTCTCCCAGATCGTCCTGATTGATGCCGTTGACAATATGGGAGATGTTTCTTTCTTTGGCAATGGCTGAGAGTCTGGAGTACAGCTCTGATTTGCAGTGATAACAGCGGTTGATCGGGTTGGCCCGGTATTCCGGGGAGTTCATTTCGTTCGTTTGCAAAATCAGGTGTTCGGCGCCCAGACTTTCGGCCAGTTTTTTCGCCGCCAGAAGCTCCCTCTGGGCCAGGCTTTCAGATTGCGCCGTCACGGCAAGCGTATTTTTTCTGCCCAGCGCGGATAAAGACATCGCCAGTACCAGGGCGCTGTCCACGCCGCCGGAAAAAGCCACCACAACACTTTTTAAATTTTTTAAGTGAGCCTCAAGGATTTCTTTTTTTTGCAAAAGGGTCATCGGATCAAAATGTGAAATACAGGAATACGTTAAGGAGATATCAAAAAATGGTTTCGCCCATATTGAGGGGGAATAAGCAAAACCATTTTTCACCGCAAAGACGCAAAGGACGCAGAGAAAACTTTAAACAAATGGCGGATTAGATTTCTTTGCGATCTTTGCGACTCTGCGGTAAGTAACCGGTTTTTTTTGCTTTTCTGCCGCGAGTTATTCCTCCGGCAGTACTCTGGTCAGCCGCCGATGGCGTGCATGGCCCGTGTGGGCCTCTCGAAACTTTCCAGATTGATCTTATGCCCCGGCTCTTTTATCAAAACGGCCTGTTTCAGGGCTTGGGCAATGTCTTCATCCGAAGCCCCTGACCGGACCAACTGTTTCAAGTCGGTTTCATCTGTTGAGAACAGGCAGGTGCGTAATTTTCCGTCGGCGGTCATGCGGATGCGGTTGCAGTGGTCGCAAAACGGGTTGCTGACAGCGGTGATGATGCCGATTTTCCCCTTGCCGTCGGCAAACCTGTATTCGCTGGCCGGACCGATATCCAGTGAGTTGTCGATGGGGATCAAATCATGTTTTTCTTTGATGATATCCACGATTTCATGACCGAAGAGGACTTTGTCACGCTCCCATGTCTGGTCTGAATCGAGGGGCATGAACTCGATGAACCGGACTTCGAACCCATCCGAGCGCCCCATGTCGATGAGGCTGAGGATTTCCGATTCGGAAAAATTCCGCATGGCGACGGCGTTGATCTTGATGGATTTAAACCCCACTTTGGCGGCTTCCTGGAGGCCGTCCAAAACCTGCTGGAGGCAATCCCGGCGGTTGACGTGCTTGAACTTTTCCGGATCCAGAGCGTCGAGGCTCACGTTCAGTCGCTTCAAACCCGCGTCTTTCAAGCTTTGCGCATGTTCTTTGAGGAAAAATGCGTTGGTGGTCATGGCGATATCGTCAATGCCGTCAACTTCGGACAGCATTCGAACCAGTTGCGGGAGATCTTTACGCATGATGGGTTCGCCCCCCGTCAACCGCAGGCGGTTGATCCCTAATTTGGAAACGATGGTTGCGACACGAGTGATCTCTTCAAAAGTGAGGAGTTTGACGCGGTCCATGAACTCCACATTGTCGGCGGGCATACAATAGGTACAACGAAAATTACAACGGTCCGTGACCGAAATTCGCAAGTTGACAATTGTCCGGCCCATTCCATCCACCAACTGTGGTTTTTTGATTTCCGTTTCAGCTGTCATGGCTCTTGAGTATCCTATGCGTTAAGCGCTGGTTACAGGCTTTCTAATCATCAGGCTTTGCAGGATGATGAGTTGCAGAAAACCCTCTCCTCGCTTGTTATCCAGTTCGTTGACTAGGATTATAGTATTCTTAAAAGAATTATACACACGATAAAAAATCCTGCCCATAAAATTCAGAGTCTTATTTTGGCCTCGTTTGAGGAAGTCGGGCGTAAAATATCTAAAAAGCTCGTCCGAATGTATCCATTTAAACGGACCTTGTTTTTATGTGAAATTAAATCTTTATATTTCAATCAGTTGTGTGGATTTTCAGGGGAGAGTCCAGAGGATTTGCCAACGCTGAAAAATAATTTACTGGCAAAGCCTGAAAAATCGGAAATACGAAGACCTTTCTCCATTCCAGTGCATCTAATCCCTATTGAGTTCGATGGATAATCTCTCTATACTGTTGCCTGAAAACACGAACCTATAGATATTTATGACCGAAAGGAAGTCCATGTCGGTTTTGGAAGACAAATTCTCGAAAAAATTTGAAGAAGCCGCCGCCCAACCTAAAAACCGGGGCGCTTATTATCAGGAAGATGCCATTGAAAAAGGCATGGCCCTGCTGGAGTCCAAGTATAAGGACATGAAGCTCTACTGGCTGGTGGATACAGAGGAAGACCGAGTCTACAGCGCCAAGTTTTTCGCTTATGGAGGCAAGGTTTCGCTGGCAGTCGGGGAGACTTTGTCGTCGCTGGTGAAAGGGTTGACCATTGAAGAGGCCTGTTCCCTTAAGGGGAGCGATGTCGAAAATCACCTGCGGGATGAACCGGAAGTGCCATCCGTGCCGGAGGCCAAAATGTTCGCGTTTGGCGCGGTGGAAGAATTATTGAAGATCATCAAGGATGATTACACCGGGGCCAAGGCATTGGCGCTGGCAAACGCGGCGGCTAAAAAGCAGGATAAACCTCCAAAGTCACTCGCAGAACTCTCGATGGCCGAACAGGCCTGGATGGGGTTGAGCGTTGAAGACCAGAAAACCCAGGTCAATATTGTTCTCGATGAAAAAATCCGTCCGGCGTTGATGGCCGACGGCGGCAATGTCGAGGTTCTGGACGTGGTGGACGGGGAAAAAATAATGATCCAATACCAGGGGGCCTGCGGAAGTTGCGGTTCCTCGCTTGGCGCCACGCTTTCTTTTATGGAACAGGCTTTACGCAGTGAGATTTATAACGAGCTCATTGTGGTTCCCAATATGTAGTCCCAAATTCCTTTACGGAGTGAATTTATAATGAAAACTACGGAAAAATCAGTGTCCGATGTTTTGGACGATAAAAAATATAAATATGGTTTTCAGACCCTTATAGAAGCGGATACCTTTGCCAAGGGGCTGAACGAAGACGTTATCCGCGCCATTTCCAAGAAAAAAAATGAGCCGCAGTTCATGCTGGACTTCAGACTCAAGGCTTATAAAAAGTGGCTGACCATGAAACAACCCGAATGGCCTAACGTGCATTATCCGCCGATCGACTTTCAGGATGTTTCTTACTATTCCGCGCCTAAGCCCAAGAAAAAGCTGGAGAGTCTGGACGAAGTGGATCCGGAGCTTTTGCGCACGTTTGAGAAGCTGGGGATTCCGCTGGATGAACAGAAAAAACTATCCAATGTGGCGGTGGACGCGGTGTTCGACAGCGTGAGCGTGGCGACGACCCATAAGAAAAAACTGATGGAAGTCGGAATTATTTTCTGTCCCATTTCCGAGGCGGTTCAGGAGTATCCCGAACTGATCGAGCAGTACATGGGTTCCGTTGTGCCGGTGGGGGATAATTTTTACGCCGCTTTGAACAGCGCGGTTTTTACGGACGGGTCGTTTGTGTACATCCCGCCCGACACCATCAGCCCGATGGACATTTCGACTTATTTTCGTATCAATACCGAAGAGACCGGGCAGTTTGAGCGCACCTTGATTATCTGCGCGGAAAACAGTTATGTGTCCTATCTGGAAGGTTGCACTGCGCCGCAGTTCGACACCAATCAACTGCACGCCGCCGTGGTCGAGCTGGTGACCATGGACAATGCCGAGATCAAATACAGCACGGTACAAAACTGGTATGCGGGTGACATGGAAACGGGCAAAGGCGGCATTTATAATTTTGTCACCAAGCGCGGAAAATGTGTCGGCAAAAACTCTAAAATATCCTGGACGCAGGTCGAAACCGGATCGGCGATCACCTGGAAATATCCGAGTTGTATTTTGCAGGGAGACAATTCCGTCGGCGAGTTCTATTCGGTCGCTTTGACCAACGGTTACATGCAGGCCGATACCGGAACGAAGATGATCCACATTGGCAAGAACACACGCTCCAGTATCATTTCCAAAGGCATTTCGGCGGACCATTCCAGTAATAGCTACCGGGGTCAGGTCAAAGTGAACAAGGGCGCGGCCAACGCCAGGAATTACAGTCAGTGCGACAGCATGCTGGTGGGAGATAAATGCAGCGCTCACACCTTCCCCTATATTGAATCCGCGAACAGTTCGGTTCAGCTTGAACATGAAGCTTCCACCTCGAAAATCAGTGAGGAACAGTTGTTTTATTTTGAGCAGAGGGGAATTTCCAGGGAAAATGCCATCACCGCTGTCATCAACGGATTCTGCAAGGAAGTCTTCAAACAGTTGCCGATGGAGTTCGCCGTGGAAGCGCAGAAACTGCTGACTCTGAAACTGGAAAACAGCGTCGGGTGATTACTGAAAACTTCTAATCAACCCACAACAAAGTTTGCACTAAATTCCCCGTTGTTTTCAACGGGGATTGTTTGTTTTAAAAACATGAAGATAGGGGTAAAACTGAATGCTTGAGGTAAAAGATCTACGGGCCGGGTTCGACGGCTCTGAAATAATAAAAGGCATCTCCCTTTCAGTCAAAGCCGGGGAGGTCCATGCCATCATGGGACCCAACGGATCGGGGAAAAGCACGCTGGCCAAGGTGTTGGCGGGGCATCCCTCTTACGAGGTGACGGGGGGAGAAATTTCTTTCAATGGCGAGAACCTTCTGGAAATCGAGCCGGAACAACGAGCCTTGAAGGGTATCTTTATGGGGTTTCAATATCCCGTGGAAATTCCCGGAGTCAACAATGCCGAATTTTTGCGTATGGCTTACAACGCCCGGCTGGTCAACGAAGGCCAGGAAGAACTCGATCCCTTGGACTTCGACGACATCCTCACGGAAAAAATGAAGATGTTGAGCATGGAGAAAAAATACCGCGAACGCAACCTGAACGATGGTTTTTCCGGAGGCGAAAAAAAGAAAAATGAAATCCTGCAGATGGCCATCCTGCAACCCAAACTCGCTGTGCTGGACGAAACCGACTCGGGGCTGGATATCGACGCCCTGCGCGTGGTTTCAGACGGAGTGAACAAACTTAAAAGTGCGGACAACGCCCTCATACTGATCACCCACTATCAAAGGTTGCTGGAATACATCCAGCCGGATTTCGTGCATGTGCTCAGCCAGGGAAAGATCGTCAAGTCGGGTGAAAAAGGTTTGGCTCTGGAACTGGAAGCCCAGGGTTACGACTGGCTCACTCCCACGAATTAGGAGAGGGCATGACGACGACACTCATAGATGCCGCCGAGCAGGCAGAAGCGGCCCTGCTGATTCTACATAAAAAGTTCATGAGCGGGAACCGTCCTCCTGATGCCCTTGCTCCGCTCAATGAAGCCGCGCTCAAGCATTTTGAACTTTTAAAATTTCCTCACAGAAAACATGAGATGTACACCTTCGTGAACACGAAGGATCTGGTTGCGACCGCGTTTGCTCTGACGGCAGAAGGCTCCGTAACGGAAGATTTTATTAAAAGCCATGTTTTTCCAGAATGTGAATCGAGCTATCTGGTTTTTGTCGATGGAGTATTGAAGGGCGACCTTTCAGATTTTTCTGCGATTGAATCGGCGATCGCCATTGTCCCGATTGAAGAAGCCGTTGGCCAGGCAGACATCAAAGAACATCTGGTCGATACCATCGAAAAAGAGAACGATGTTTTTGCTTCTATCAACAGTGCATTTTTGGGCGAGGGAACGTTGATCGACGTTTCGGCCAAAAAGCAGGTGACGTCTCCTCTGCAAATTCTGCATGTCTCGACAGGGACCCCATCCGGCAAGGTGACATCGCACCCCAGAGTTCTGGTCAGACTGGGCGAGATGGCTGAACTCAAGATGATCGTCAAATATGTTGGCGTTCAGGGAAATTATTTCGTCAATTCGGTGATGGATCTGCTGGTTGGGGAGCAGGCGGGGGTCACCTTCGCGCAGGTGCAGGAAGACGCCACGGACGCCTGGCATTTTTCCAAAACCCGTGTTCTGCAGGGGCGAAACAGCCGTGTGAAGGCGGTCAATGCCTTTTTTGGCAATAAATTAACCCGTCACCATTTTGAAGCCCATCTCAAAGACGTTGGCGCGGAATTGACATTGAACAACGTGAGCGTTTTAAACGAACAGGAACAGGCACATCATTTTGTGCGCATTCATCACGAATCGCCGCACACCCGGAGTGGCCAGAAATTTAAAAATATCGTCAATGACAAAAGCCGTTCCAGTGTGGATGGAACCGTCATCGTCAATCAGGGTGCCCAGCAAACTTTTTCTGATCAACTCATCAACAATCTCATGCTTTCCGATGACGCCCATGCCGACAACAAGCCCAACCTGATGATTTTTGCGGATGATGTCAAGTGCACGCATGGAGCCACGGTGGGGCAGTTGGACGAGAATCAATTATTTTATCTAAAGACCCGGGGGCTTTCGGAAAAAGTGGCCAAGGAACTGCTGACAAAAAGTTTTGCCGAAAGCATCATCCAGACCATCGACTTTCCTGGCGTTGTTCAATACCTTGAAAACACTCTTTTGAAGAAACTGGAGAACTGACATGCCTGAATCAAATACGGGTTTGTCAGACAAGCCCGCAATAGATATCGAAAAGGTCCGCCGGGACTTTCCCATATTATCTCAAACAGTCCACGGCAAACCCCTGGTGTATCTGGATAATGGCGCGACCACTCAAAAACCCCAATGCGTGATCGAGCGGGTGCGCAAATTCGATGCCGAACAATACGGAACCGTCAGGCGAGGCTCCTACAAATTGAGCGAACAAGCCACGCTGATGTTTGAAGATGTCCGGCAAAAAGTGGCGGATTTTTTTGGCGCTCCCGACCGTAAAGAAATCGTATTCACCAGCGGGACCACTCAGGCGATCAATCTGGTAGCCCATAGTTACGGCAGAAAATTTGTCAATTCAGGCGATGAAATCATCATTTCCAATATCGAACACCATGCCAATACCGTTCCCTGGCAGATATTGTGCGAAGAAAAAGGCGCTCGCCTCCGGGTCATTCCCGTCAACGACGACGGCGAACTGATCATGGAAGAATACGAAAAACTGCTGAATGCCAAGACCCGGTTGGTGGCAGTGAACCATGTGTCCAATGCTTTGGGCACGGTCAATCCGGTCAAGGAAATCATTCGTAAAGGGCATGACGCGGGAGCCAAAGTGTTGATCGACGGAGCGCAAAGTTCGTCGCACATGAAAGTCGATGTGAAGGATCTGGATTGCGATTTCTACACGTTCTCCGGTCACAAAATGTACGCCCCGAGCGGGGTTGGCGGCGTGTACGGAAAAATGGATCTCTGGGAATCGATGGGGCCGTATGTGACGGGAGGGGACATGATCCTGCAGGTCACGTTGGAAAAAACCACCTACGCCAAACCACCCGCCCGGTTTGAAGCGGGCACACCACCCATCACTCAGGTGATTGGATTAGGAAGCGCCATTGATTATCTGACCGAAATCGGAATGGACAATATTTTTGAATACGAAAAAAGCCTGCTGGAATATGGAACCCGCTTGTTGCAGGAAATCGATGGATTGAGAATCATCGGCAATGCCAGAGAAAAAGCGAGCATCATATCCTTTGTGCTGGATGCGGCGCACCCCCATGATGTGGGGTCCATGCTTGACCAGGACGGCGTCGCGGTCCGGGGAGGGCATCATTGCGCCCAACCGACCATGATTCGCTATGGAGTTCCGGCAACCACGCGGGCTTCAATGTCTTTTTATAATAAATTTGATGAGTTGGACGTTTTGGCTGAAAGCATCCGAAAAGTCATTAAGTTATTTTCGTGATGGAGTGAAAGGAAAAGTTGTCCATGTCTTACGATAACGAGTTGTACCAGCAAGTCATTCTGGACCACAACCGCAATCCAAAAAATTTCCGTGAAATCAAAAACGCGACTCACCATTGCCACGGCATAAATCCGTTGTGCGGCGACGACATGACGGTTTATCTGGATGTGGATCCCGAACAGGGTGTTGTTAAGGATATCAGTTTTGTTGGCACCGGTTGCGCAATTTCAAAAGCCAGTTCATCCCTGATGACAGCGTATTTGAAGGGCAAGACGCTGGATGAAGTCAGAATCATATTTGATGAATTTCATAAAATGGTCCTGGGAGAAATGGATCCGGAGAAACAAGAACATCATCTGGGTAAACTTAAATTGTTCAAGGGAATTAGGGACTATCCGTCCAGAACCAAATGCGCCAGCCTCGCCTGGCACACGATGATAGGCGCTCTGGATGAAAAAACGGAGGAGATCAGTACGGAATAAACTTCTTTAGCGCTCTTCCCTCCTTCCCGATATTGCCCGATTTGACCTTATCATGACCATCGAAACCTTTCAAAGCAAACTCGATATTTCGACCCGACCGGGCAAGCTCGTCAAAACACTTTCAGACGGAATATTGATCTGCACCGCCTGCGGACATCTTTGTAAACTGCGTCCCGGTCAGCGGGGAATCTGCAAGGTGCGGTTCAACCAGGACGGTGTTCTCCGTGTCCCGTTTAATTATGCGGCGGGCGTGCAAAACGACCCGATAGAAAAAAAACCTTTTTTTCACGTTCTTCCCGGTAGTTCCGCGCTGAGCTTTGGAATGCTGGGTTGCGATTTTCATTGCGCCTATTGCCAGAATTGGTTCACATCGCAGACCCTGAGAGACGACGCGTCCACCCTCAACTTTAAATCAATCACCGCCGAGGAGATCTGCGACCTGGCTGAGAGCCGTGGGGCTAAAACCGTTATTTCAACATACAACGAACCGTTGATCACAAGTGAGTGGGCGGTCGAAGTTTTTAAGGAAGCCAGACAACGCAGGTTACAGACGGGTTATGTTTCCAATGGACATGGGACGCCGGAGGTTTTGGCGTATATTGAACCCTGGCTCGACTTGTTCAAGGTGGATCTCAAATCTTTTTCCGAAAAAAATTACCGCCGACTGGGCGGCAATCTGGATGCGGTGCTTGCGACCATTGAGCAAACTCATGCGATGGGACTTTGGGTCGAGATAGTGACGCTGGTGATTCCCGGCTATAACGACTCCGATAAAGAATTAGCCCAAATGGCCGAATTTATCGCCGGTGTGTCGAAGGACATTCCCTGGCATATAACGGCGTTTCATCCCGATTATAAAATGAGCGACGTTGAAAAAACTCCCGCAGAAACTTTGTTGCGTGCAGGGCTATTGGGAAAAGAAGCCGGATTGAGGTATATTTATTCGGGAAACCTGCCGGGCAAGGTCGGGAATACGGAAAATACTTTTTGTCCACAGTGTGGTGAAGCTGTCATTGAACGGCATGGGCATGACATCCTTGCCAATCGACTTAAAAACGGAACCTGTTTTCGATGCCTGGAGCCCATTCCTGGAAGATGGTAATCGAAGGGTCGGTTCATGGAGACAAGGTGATAAAAAAATACCTCAGAGATTCACCGGTATTATTTTTTTTATTGGCCGTGTTAATTTTTGTCGGATTTTCATTGAATGCCGAAGCGGCCCCTGAAACTTCTTCAAAAAAAACAGCTAAGGTAGAAGGGTTTCGTCTGGCCCTTTTTGGCATGACTGAAAAGGAAGTTTATCGGGCTATCTTTAAAGAGTTTCGCATTTCCAAAAAAAACGTCGAACGCCAGGTTCACCCGGTCGAGAAAACTGTCAACCTGGGAATCCTGGTGAAAGACCTTCTTCCTCAGTCCGGACTGGCACGGGTTTATTATGTGTTTGGTTATCAGTCCCGGCGGTTGATCCAGGTCAATATTATCTGGGGCAAACCGGTGACTGACAAACCGGATGCAAAGCGGGTGGTGGCGCTGGCCAATCAGTTGCGGGAATATTTTTCAGGGCAGGTGTTTAGAAAGCAGGGGTTGCTGGTCAACCAGTCGGTTGGAAAGGACTCGATACTGGTTTTTCGCGGGACGGATGATAAAGGCCGAATGGTTCTTTTGCTATTAGCCAACCCCCAAAAACCGGAGGGGCCTCAAAATCAGGAGATCGTTCTCAAACTGTCATACATTCAACAACCCGACCATCCCGACATTTTTAAAATCGAGAAGGGCAAGTTTTAAACCCTGAAGGACTTTTGATACTTCATAAATTTTATAAAACTCATTGAAATTAAGAAGGAGAAAAAATGAAAGATAAAATTCAGGTGGGAAAAGCCCTGGGGCGCGTCGCCAGTGGTTTATTTGTGGTCACAGCGAAGTGCGGCGATCAGGAGGACGCGGTTCTTGTCAGTTGGGTCAACCAGTGTTCCTTCGATCCACCCGCAGTGTCCATCGTGCTGGGCACGGTTCGACCCGCCCGCTTGCTGGTGGAGGGCTCGAACGCGTTCATCGTTAACGTGCTCGGCAAAGACGACAATACCCTTCTCAAACATTTCAGTAAACCTCCGAAAGAAGATATCTTCAAGGGAATTAAAACCTCCCGGGGCGCGCACGGAATCCGGGTTTTAAAAGACGCCGTTTCCTGTTTGGAATGCGAGGTCGTCAATTCCGTTTTTTCAGGCGACCATGTTTTGTATATCGGGGAAATCGTCGGCGGTAAGGTGCTCAAGGGGGGAGACCCTTATGTCCACACAAGGACCAACGGATTCAATTATTAATCCAGCCCCAGCATGAGCAGGAAATCTGTTCGGGTGACGAGCAGGTAGGCGCCCATACATAAAAAAGCGATGACGGATACGATGAAAATTCCAAGCTTGATCAGGCGTTTTGGGTCGGTTTGATAATATTCCTTAACGTCCTCGGCAAAGCTTTCCATAACGCTTTCGTCGGGGTGTTTTTTATAGGACTTGTCTATCGCGTCTCTTCCGTAAATGATGCCGAAGATGATCGCGAGGATCATTATTTCAATGGCGCC
Source organism: Nitrospinaceae bacterium (assembly GCA_029261655.1). GTDB lineage: Bacteria > Nitrospinota > Nitrospinia > Nitrospinales > VA-1 > JADFGI01. The sequence goes on from JAJDAY010000032.1 coordinate 46,627, forward strand.
GATCATGAATTAAAGTCCGTTTTGGCTCTTGTTAAGAAAATACCGGATTTTTTCATAATTGTAATTCTTCTGCAGAGTCAATTTTTTTGGAGAAATTTCATCGTCAATATTCTTGGCGCAACGAAAGCCGTAATCATCCATTCGCGTATTCTGGTTGCTGTTGTTGCGGAACGACGAGCGAATGAACCCCGCTAAATCCCGCCAGGAACCTCCCCTGAGCGCCTTGAACTCTCCGCCAACGGGGCCTCCTGGGTTTTCGTATTCTGAAGAATCCGTATAATACTCCCGATCATACCAGTCGTCCACCCATTCTTTTACGTTTCCCGCCATGTTGAGCAGTCCAAACGGGCTTTTACCCTGAGGGAGAGCATCGACCGGGACCATGACACGGTGGGCGGTTTCGTCCATCCAGGTTTGAAGGTACCGGGCGTGTTCCGGTGTGGGCGGAGAGTTTCCCCAGGGGAACATTCTTTTGTCCGTGCCGCGTGCCGCTTTTTCCCATTCCGCTTCGGTGGGGAGACGCTTGCCAATCGAGCGGCAATAAGCATCCGCTCCACTCCAGCTCACGTTATTTATGGGAAACGATTCCAATCCCGGCCTGACCAGAAATTGTCCTTTGTAAATGAGCGTTCCGTATTTGTTGTCAAGATAATAGCTTTTTGGATTTTCAGCGGAATTTAAAAAATCGGCGTATTCATTTGCGGAGACTTCGTGGATATCAATAAAAAACGCGTCGAGAAATACCGGATGCTCCGGGGCTTCATCGAGTCCGGTTTGATTGGAACCCATGGTGAACAGACCGGAAGGAACCAGCGTCATATTTTCCGTGGCCTTGGTTTCTCCGGCTAAAACTTTTTTAAAGGTCAGGCCTTCTAAAAGGGAGCGGGCTTCTTCGGCAAATTCTCCCGACGGTTTTTGTTTTAGATAATTCTGCAGAAAGGGTTTGGCGTTTTCAATTTTTCCGGACTCAAATAAAATCCAGCCGCTGAAAAAATCCAGTTCCGGTCGGTTTGGAAATTTTTGGGCGGCATCCTGAATGTCTTTGACCATATCAACGGCCGCTCCTGAATCTTTAGTATTGAGTACCTTTAGATACCATTTTCTGGCTTCGGGAAAGGATTGGCTCAATAAGGCATAAAACCCCAGATTCATTTGCGCCAGAACGACCAGTTTTGGTTCCCCCCTGGCTGTTTTCAACCCCCGTTTGGTCCAGGCCGAAGCCAGTTTGATTTCGCCTTTCCGGTGATGAGTCCAGCCAAGTTGGATGGAGGCCCGAAGCAGTTCGGGATGATGTTCGATGAGAAAACGGTAAAGCTGGATTGCCTGATCGAAATCTTCCATCCTGTAAAATGTTTCGGCCAGCGGCTGTAACACTTCCAGTTTTCCGGGATATTGAGTTCGCAATTGGTTGAAGGTCGTCAAGGCAAGTGGGTGTTGACCCATACGCAGGTAAATCTTGCCGATCGCGATTTGCGTCTGAAAATTTCGGGGGGCAATTTGCGCGAGCTTTTTTAAGTGCAAGAGGGCACCGAAGTATTGTCTTTTTGCCAGAAACAACTGGGCCAACGCCTGATGACCGCGGCCATAAGACGGGTCGATTTGAACCACCTGTAAAAACGCTTCTATTGCATTGTCCAGATTGCCGGATTGCTGGTGAACCAGCCCCAGGTTGTAAAGGGTGGACAGATTGCCTGGGTCCGCTTTCAAAGCCAGTCGATAGTGCCGGATGGCTTTTTTGACCTGACCGGTTTCGGAATAGATATTTGCCAGGTTGTTGTGGGCTTCGATCGAACCGGTATTGATCCGGGTCGAAAGGTCCAGATAGAAAATGGCAGTGTCGGCCTGCCTGTTTTTGTAATAGACCATGCCCACGTTAGAGAAATAAGCTCCGAGGGTGGCTTTTTTGCCGATATTGCTCATGAAAAAAGGGGAGCTTTTTTGCTCCTGCAAGTTGAAACGTTCCTGATAATAGCTGTTTGGAATGGTGTACCCACTATCGGTGGCTTCAATATTGATGCTTGTATCGCCTGCCACATAGCGGACAAAAAAATGATTGGGCAGAGGCACGCCGAAAATAGGAATGTCGAGTCGGTCCGCGATGATGAGATAGAGCAGAGAAAGGTTCATGCAATAACCCCGTTTACTTTTGAGCATGCCATGCAGAAAAAGCTCGGCAGGATCCATGGGGATTCCCTGGGCATCGACTTGATCGGTGTATCGGTAGCCACCTTCATCATGTATGGTCACTCTAAAAGCATCGACGATTTCTTGCGGGGAAGAGGCTTTTTTCAGTTTGGTCCGCACCGAGTCGGTCAATCGGTCCAATTCCGCACGCATCGGGGCGAGATCGAGAGCCGGGTCGCGGTGTCTGGAAATGAATAGAATGGTTTCCGCCAGGTCGATATCTCGTTCATCCTGAGTTAAAATCGATTCCAGTCGATTTTCAATCGTCTTACCCGTTTTCTCCTGAGCGCTCACGATCTGGAGCCAGGGTCCCATCATCAAGGCCGAAAGAAGAGAGACGCAAACGCATATGCGAAGAAGCCGGAATGTTGCCTTGATGGTCATAACGGAATGGGAGTGGTTTCTGGATTTATAAATTCTATCCCTAGTATATCAAACGAAAATTTTGCCGGGGGAGGGTTATTGAAAGTTTTTTAGAGGTGCTTTTTTCACTTTGATCTGTCGGGACGGAAACAAATTGCATGGAAAACTTGGGCTTCCAGCATCGGATTATCAGAACTTAAGCAGACGGATAATTCGGGCTACTTCATATTTCCATACCGGGTTTTAATCATCATTCAGAGGTACCGGTCAAGCGGAGAAAGGGTCAATATTCTCTGGGTATATTCAGTTTTTTATTTACAGGTCGGCGCATATTTCGCCAGAGAAGGAACCGCTTTTTTGAGCATGAGAGGAGGGTTTTACCAAAAAAGCCGAAATATCGGGATTATCTAGCGATAGTATTCGCATATATGGCATAATTTTGATTTTTATAACCTACCTTGAAATTATTTATTACCTTGTGTGGAGGCTTCCGATAAGTGAGTTTATTGACGGAACTTATTGAAAAATAATAATTTATTGTTATCCTATTAGTAACGCATTGCGATTCCTTTCCAACTCTTTGGAGGTTATCATGCCCGTTCATTTCAAGCATCTGGATAGCGGAAAAATCGACACGACCGAGTCCTTCTTTTCCAATCAGTTTTTGCGCGGAAGGATCGACAGCGGAAAAGAATCGAACGCCGGCTTCGACCTCATTTTTGAGGAGGGCAGAAGTGAAGAATGGTGTGAACAGCATTGGAAAGAGATCAAAGCCAATGAAATGAAATACGATGAAGATGTGAACCAGTACATCTCACTCACCCTGGCGGACCTGGCGAACCCAAAATCTCTGGCATTCGCGAATCAATACACCGTGGGTATTGACGACGATGCGGGGAAAATTGCCGTGACCTTGCAGGAACAGATCAAGTCCTATTTCCTTTACAAGATCAATGCGGATTTCCTCCTTTTGAGTCTGGGGCTGTTCCGTCCCGATAGCAATATCCTGGGAGAGGCCTATTTTGACAAGGGAGAGAGCTATTATTTTGCCGCCGCCAGCAATTTGAAGTCGGTGAGGGGAGGCCGTTCCGGGATGTCCGATGTGCTGGAAAAATTGTCCGGCGGATTCGGCAAGTATGTGGAGATCCTCAGAACCATGAAAAATTCCGCCGATAACTTCCTGAGCTTTAACTTTAAGTTTTCCAAGGCGGAAATGCTGGATTTGGAAGCGTCCCTCAGTCAGGTGGCGCAGAAAAAACAGGACAGCGGATTGTCCTGACCCTGAAGACGTTTCAAAGCCAGGGTTTAATAGATTCTGTGCGGTGAAATATCCTTGTCAGTAAAGCTCCGGGTTCTTGCGTTCCCAGCCCTTACCCTGCATGCACCCCAGAAAACCCGCGTGACCGCCCGTATAACCTGCCTCCCGACCGCGAATTTTGTGGCTGTATTTGTTTTTCTCAGCGTCACATATCCGGGAATCCCCATCAAAGGTTTTCTCGCTAGCCCCAGGGCCAGGATGGGTGAAATCCCTATATAAATGGTCCTCCCCACAACCTGTTAAAACCAGAATCGCCAAAGCGAGAATGATGAGTTTCATTTTTTTCCTAAAACCAAAAGAGTTTAACCTTAAAGTTTAACCTTAAAGTTTAACTTTAAAGTTTCAGTTTAAATTGTTAATTTAATGGCAAATAATTTGTTTGTATTGAGCAATCACTTTAGCTCAAAGTCTTTTTAAACGAACCTTTGACGAGACGATAAGCCAGCCGCTTCCCCTCATAAATGGTGGGAACTCCTATCAAAGCTCCGCATTCTCCGCAGGTCAAAGGCGGCAAATCCGATTTATTCCCGATCTGTTTTAATTGTAACAGAGATTTCGGACCCTGAATCCGCTCGATGAGAACCCGCACCAGCGCGCCCGTCCCCTGTTTTTTGTATTCCACCACCAGATTGTCACATTGGCGGCATCCGAGGGAAATGATTTTAGTGGCCATGACCCTTATCATAACCCGTTTCAGGTTTTGGGGAAGAGGAGAAGAAAAAAGCTTTCCCTGCAAAAAAACATAGCCGGTTGGCTGTGTTAAACAATCCCAATAATGCGTCCTTTCAACTTTTTCTCCGAATCCTGTATTCCCGGTTGGCGGGGAAGTTTTGCGTGAGAGCGGTTGCCTCCCCGGTGGACCAGTGAATTTCGACTTTGCTCACGGTATCGTATTCTCCCAGACCAAAATGGGCGATGGGCGCGTCGAAGGAATGAAATCCCCCGCTGGCCTTGATCTCACGGAACTGGTGTCTCTCTCCGTTTTCCCCATAGTGGATAATGACTTTACATCCGATGCACTGGCGATTGCCTTGTTCATCTTTTAATTTGAACGTGACGCTGTTGCCCTTGGCGTTGTTGTTGAGGTACACCTTGAACGGGCCATATTGTGTGTTACTGATAATGTCCAGGTCGCCGTCGTTGTCGATGTCGATATAAGTGTAGGACGAACTGTGGTCGCGGTCGAACAGGCCAAATTCTTTTTCGGCTGATTGGAAAGTTTTGCCCGCCTGGTTATGGAAAAAATTATTGGTGGCAAACTCCTGGGTGATCAACACGCCGTTGACCACATAAAGATCCTGCCACTCGTCATTGTCCAGATCGGCGAATTTCGCGTTCCAGCTCCACTCGGCGGTGGTGACGCCGTTTTGCTCGGAGATGTCTTCAAACGGTTTATCCTTGCCCCCCAATAGAAGGAGGTTGGACAGCGCCTGCTGAGGAATTTCTTCACTTGTGTCGGGTTTGATCCTATTCCCAAGAAAATATTTCCGGCACAAAGTCTGGCCCATTTTATGTCCTTCGGATATTTTGTCACACAGCGACTCATCGTTTCTTTCCGCCGCCAGGAGAGCCAACCGGGTCACCATGCAATCCCGGACAGCCTGCTTATCCTTGAGCGATAAGCATCTTTCCGAGATGTCCTGCTTTTCCGGGTTCAGCAATGTGACCAGATGGACCATGTCCTGACATTGCTTTAAATTCAGGACGCTTTCGCCCGAAGCGCAGAATTCCTTGCCGGAATTTTTCATTTCACTGCCAAAAATATTGGAGACTACATCAATGCCTTTTGTAAAGCCTATATTGGCCAAGTAAATATCCGGGACAAGGTCGTTGTTGATGTCACCGGTGTCGATGCTCATGGTGTTTTCCGTTGTTACCGGGAAAAGGTTGTCGCGGACGGTTACTTTCTTCAATGTTCTATTCAACGTTCCCAAATAGAAAGTGTCGGCGACCCGGTAATCGTTGCCGATGACAAGATCGGGAAGGGTGTCTCCATTGATATCGGATATCAGGGACGCCTGCGTTTGGCCGGGGATTCCGGCTAAATCGGTGACTTGAAACTCCAGATTATTATTCAGGATCAACTGATCGACCGAGGTGTCTATGGGTTTTCTAGTCAGCACTCCGAGATGGTAATTTCCGTTGACCATGTCGAGATAATTATTACCGTCGATGTCGCCAAAGGCGATGGCATTGGTCAGCAGTCCGTGGTTTTTGGGCAGGGGGATGACTTTCGCCTCATTGCTTTTCGTCTCTGGATTGAGAAACAGAAAATTTCCTTCTTCAAACGTCGTGATGACCACATCCAGCCAATCGTCGTTGTTCATGTCCACAAGGGCGATGTTGATGGTCTGTTTGCCAAATGCTTCTTCATAGGGCCAGTGGATTTCTTTAAAACGCTTGCCGTTGATATTTTGATACAGCCTGAAGCCGTTGTCCGTCGCGACGGCAACGTCGGTCCAGCCGTCGTTGTTGAAATCACCTGAGGAAATTCCCCGACCGAAAAAGAACGGGTCGAAAAATATTTCAGGCGTTAACGTATTCGTATAAGTGATGCTTAACTCCGGCGCCAAAATTTTGCTGAAGGGTTTCGGGCCGTCACCTTTTCTGGGCTGATGCGAAGAAAAATCTACGGCGATGTTGCCCTGTCGCAAAAGCCTTTGCAGGATAGGTGAAGCAGTGGGGTAGGGGGTTGTGGGAAGGGGGGTCTCCGCTGAAAAACTTACGGGTTCCTTTGAAGAATCAGGAACGTCGCTATGGACTATCGAATCGTAACGCGCGAGCCACTTGACGTATTTATAATCCGAATAAAAATTTGCCGCGTAACCCAGCCCCATACCCAGCACGCAGACAATGAGATAAAGTTGAACGGCCAGTTTCAGGGAAAAGGTCTGGGCAATGATCAGGGCCGAATAAATACTGAATGTTCCCAGGGTGAACAACAGCGTCATCACAAAGCCCATAGGCAATCCCGACATCATCAGAGCCTGCGAGAGCATGACATCAAAAGCAATGGGCAAAGGCAGAAACGTCCCCATGAACGCGATGAGGGCCAGGTTGTAAAAGTTGACCGGAACGCCGATGAGTTTTTCAAAACTCCAGACATGACTGAGGAGGGCCCCCAGAAAGCCCGCCAACAGCATGAGGGGGCCGGTTCTGATCAGGATGTATTTGAAACTTTTCCAATAATCCGCGCCCGCCGTGGCAAGCGCGGTTGACCAGGGCTCGAAATTATTTTCCAACGCGCAGACGGAGTCATCCGATAGCTCCGTTATTTTTTTTGCGGCCGGTTGGTTTTTGGAAATAAAAGGCACGATCAACAGCACCAGTACAAACGTCGCACCCAGCTTGAGGAGCGCCAGGTGAAGGGGGAATATGGAAAACAGCATGGTGAGAACCACGATGTTGAGAGTCGGCGAACTGAACATCACCGACAAGGCCAGCTCCATTTTACTGCCGGCTTCATAAATACTTTTGGCGATGGGGGCGACGCAGTTCACGCATACGCCCAAGGGCGTGCCCAATAACATTCCCATGAAACTGTTTTTAAATCGTCGGTCCGAAGCGTTTTTGGGAAAGTAGCTGAGCAGGGTCAGGAAAGCGGCGGCCAGGACCAATCCAAAGGCCATTCCCCGCCAATTGGTTTCATACCAGTTGAGAGAGGTATAAAAGACGCGGGTGGGCAAGGGGGCGTTGTCCGGAACGGAAAAATGCGCCTCGTGCGTCAGCGGGTCCTGAAAGGCGTCGGTTCCCGAAAGGGCGGCTTTATTGCTGAGGGCAGGATAACGGGAAACCCCCCAGAAGCTGATGCCAACCGCCACCACAAAAATCAGTAAAATTACGATCCGTCGGTTCTTGAACATGGAAGGCTATTCTAGATTAAAGAATATTTAGTTCAAGCCCCGGATGCAGATAAAACTTCCGGTGCGCCTCCCTGTTTGACCGTAAAGGCTAAACGTTATTGCTTTAGTGGTTTGAAGTGACCTTCGCCATTTCCTCGGAAAGGGCTATTGCCTGAGGCGATTTCCCCAGCACGCGATACCAGGTGGCCAGGTTTTTCATGGATTCCACCACCTTGGGATGGAAGGTCCCAAGATTATTTTTACGAATGCTCAGCGCTCTTTGATAAAGCGGTTCCACATTCTCAGGAAGATTTTTCTTCTGGTAAATTTCAGCGAGCGAATCCAGAGTATTCGCAATGTCCAAATGATTCGGGTTCAAAATGCGTTCCTGGATAAATAATGTTTTCCGGTAATAAGATTCCGCCTGGTCCCAGAACCGGCTTGTTTTATAGATGTAGGCCAGATTGTTGAGTACGATCACCACATCCATGTGCTCGTGTCCCAATGCTTTTTTCCTGATGTCCAGGGCTTCGAGAAAATGAGGTTCCGCGCTGGAGAAATCCCCTTGAGCGCTGAATATTTCCCCCAAACTGTTGAGAACGGAACTTATTTGCAGATCATTTGCGCCCTGGGATTGTTTATACAGGGTCAGCGCTTTTCGGTAGTAAGGCACAGCGTCCAGGGAAAGGCCGCGGGTGACCTGGATGTCCGCCATGCGGTGAAGAACCATCGCCCTCAACCTGGGTTGCGGCGTGGACGATTGTTCGGCAATCTGCCACAAGTGTTCGTAATATTTTTCCGCCTCGGCAAGGTTCCCCGAGGCTTGCGACAAATTTGCCAACTTGATGAGCAGGGGCGCCAGATCAAGATGATTCGGTCCCAGTTTTTTTTCTTTCACCTGCAATACCTTTACCAGTAAAGACTGGGCTTGCTCCGGGCTTTGGTTGTTCTCGTACAATTTGGCAAGTTGAGTCGCCGTTGCAAGAAGGTCAGGATGTTTTGGAGATAGATTTTTTTCCTGCAGAGCCAGTAATCGATCCAGCAGGCGTTCTGCGGCAACTTTCTCGTTCCTGGCCAGATGGATTTGAACCAGTTCTTTGAGCGGGGGTATCAGACTGGGGTGATCGCGCTCAAGGGATTTCTCTTTGATCCTGAGATGCCACTCCAGCAAAGGTTGCAGGCGGGAATGATCCTTCTGGTGCCGGTAAATTTGAGTGATCTGATTGATGGTCGGTATCAGGCCGAGGTCGTAAGGGCCCAGTTTGTTTTCTTTAATTTTGATGAGATTCAAAAGAAAAGGCAGGGGCGCATCAAATTCTTTTTGAGATAGATGAAACTTCACCAGCCGCTCCAGGGTGGGCTCAAGCTTAGGGTGTTGCGGCCCCAGGGTTCTCTCTTTTATTTTCAGCGCTTGCTGGTAAAACGGAGCGGCGGTTGCAAATTCTTCCCTAGCCCAATGATAATCCGCCAAATGATCGAGGGCAACGGCGAATTCAGGATCGAAAGGACTCAGATGATTTTCCGCAATTTCTTTGGTTTTTTTTACGAATTTTCCGGCCTGGTCCAATTGGCCTTTTTGTAAAAACGTTCGTACGACTTCATTGAGCCGCTTTATTTTAGAATATATATTTTGGTTCGCGGAGGGCGAAACGTCAGTATTGCCCCACAGGTTTGAAGCAGGAATACAGATGAAGGCGATGGCGACGACGAAGATTACAATAAACGTTGCCTTGCGCAAGACGGTCTTGCTTCTCATAGTCTTTCTCTTGGCTGTTGGATGCGTGTAGGGGTAATATACGTTTAAACAGGGTAAAATGGCAAGGTCACGGCATCGTTAAAATTAAGTTACAAAATGGTCACATCTGCTGGATAATAAATTGCGGCATCCCTTTCACTATGTGGAGAGGAGAATATCAGGCAAATGCCTGGGATATCGTTTTCGTTGCCTTCATGTCCTGAAGGCGCTCTGGAAGGTTGAAATATATGGGAAAAAAATTATTGTTCGCGGTCGATGACGACCCCAACCAGCGCCGGATTTTATCGGTTTTGCTGGAAACCAGGGGTTATGAGGTGATGGGTTTTGCCGGGGGAGAGAAGTGTCTTGAAAGGCTCGATGAATATCCCATTGCCGTATTTCTGGATTTGATGATGCCGGGAATCGGAGGAATGGAAACCCTGAAGGCGATTAAAAAAAACAGAAACGATCTCCCGATCATCATGGTGACCAGTGTCAATGAGGCGGAAACCGCAGTTCAGGCATTGAAACTGGGTGCGTTTGATTACATCGTCAAGCCCTATGACGAGGCGCGATTGGTGACGACTCTCGACAACGCCCTGCAGAAGAACGCTTTGTTGACCCAGGTCCGGCATTTGCAGGGGGAATTGAAAGAGCAACACGGATTGAAGGGCTTCATAGGCAGAAGCCCGGTCATGGAAACGGTTTTTGAGAAAATCAACAAGGTCAAGGACAACAAGGCCAGTGTGTTGATTCAGGGCGAAAGCGGAACAGGCAAGGAGCTGGTAGCGCGGGCCATTCATTACAACGGTCGTTTTGCCGAAGGTTGTTTTGTGGATATCAATTGCGGAGCCATTCCGGAAAACCTCCAGGAGAGCGAACTGTTTGGCCATAAGAAAGGCGCGTTCACCGGAGCTGAGGAATCCCGTACAGGCAAAGTGGAGCAGGCCGACGGAGGAACTTTGTTTCTGGACGAGGTGGGTGAAATGAGCCCGCACCTGCAAACCAAACTGTTGCGTTTTTTACAGGAAAAGACTTTTCAGAGAGTGGGAGAAAATAACAATATCACTGTGGACACGCGGGTGATCGCCGCCACCAACAAGGATTTAAAAAAAGCAGTGACGAAAGGAACCTTTCGGGAAGATTTGTATTACCGCCTGGCTGTCTACCCCATCGAGATTCCTCCCCTGCGTGACAGGAAAGAAGACATCCCGTTTTTATGCGCGCATTTTTTAAAAAAATATGAAGGGGAGTTTGCTCAAAAGGTGAAATCCATTCATCCTCAGGTGATGGAGCAGTTTCTCAGCTACTCCTGGCCCGGAAATGTCAGACAGCTTGAAAATACTGTTTATCGCGCCATGATAAATTCGGTAACCGACTGCATTGACAAGGACTCGCTGATGGACACGGGCGGGAACCCCGAAACTGCCGCGAATGAAACAAAAGCGGACAATGCGCATAAAATTGAAAGAATCGGTTTTGACCCCGAAAGTGTTCCTGAAAAAATCATTCCTTTTCAGGAGGTTGAAAAGAACACTCTTGCCAACGCCATCAAACTCACAAACGGCAATATTCCCCAGGCGGCGGAACAACTGGGAATCAGCCGGAGCACTCTTTATCGCCTGGTAAAAAAATACGGCCTGCGCTAGGCTTCACTCCCCCCTCCTGGCTTTAACTTCCTGCACATAATCCCATTTTGATACAGAAAAATCCCAGAGTGAGATTTTTTATCTGCCTTTCTCTTTTTAAGACAGAGTGAATTTCCGTTTAAAAATTTTATATCATTGAATATAAAGGGGTTATTCGGTAATTTTCAGGAGAATCTTCTGCGGCATCTGTTTTGCTCTATAGAGGGTGAAGGTTTGGTTAGAGATTATTAAACGAATGTTCGCTATCGGGTCCGGGGGTTTTTGGAGAAGTTGAAGTCGGGAATTTGAATCACACACCCGGATCAAGAAAGGAGTGGGCCATGTTTGAGGAAGTCAGAATATTTAACGCCAAGGGAACTTTAAAAAAAACAGTGACGACGAAAGAATCGAGCAGGCGCTTTTGGAAACAATTCTATGCCAGCCAGGGAAAACAGAATAGCCGTATAGAGATCAGACCAAAAAAACGTGCCCGGATCAATCCTTTTGAATATCCAGAGGAGTCTCCGAACACTTGGGACAATTATTGAATAGTGAATAGCGCCAGGTGGTTTTTATTCAGAGAAGTTGAAAGTAATCTGAAAGGGGTGAGGAAAATGAAAAAACTAATGTTGGGCGTATTGGTATCCGCGGTTTCATTGACTTTAGGAGCCGGTGGAGCTTTTGCCGCCAAAGACAAATATGAAGAAGGCGAAGTCAGTGGCGGCGGTTCCATCAGCGGGGTCATCAGTTTTAAGGGAGAGGTTCCTCCTCCTATTATGGAAGATTTGAATAAAGGCAAAAACGTTGAGTTTTGCGCGACCCATCCCGACACCAAGGAAGGAAATATGCGTCCTCGGCAGAAGGTAATGGTGAAGGACGGCAAGCTCATGGATACGGTTGTGTTCATCGAGAATATCACCAAGGGGAAAGCCTGGGCGACCGAAACCGTCAATGTCGATTTCAAGAAGTGTGACATTTTCCCCAAAATGATGGTTGTCCGAAAAACTCCCAAGGGGCAAAAAGATGGGTTGTTGACCATCACCAATCAGGACGCTGAAATCCTGCATAATCCGCACGGATACTCTGTGGCAGGGGCAAATCGTAAGACCCTGTTCAACAAACCGTTGCCTTCCAAAGGCAGTTCAGCGGATGTCACCGGGACGTTCAAACGGTTTAAGCAGAAAAAAGATCAGCATTTTTTTCTGCAGTGCGACCAGCATAACTACATGGAAGCGGATGGCAGGATCGTTTGGAACCCTTACTATGCGATCAGCGGCGCGGATGGATCTTTCAAAATAGATAATATCCCTGCCGGTAAATATAAAGTGACCGCCTGGCATCCTTACGTGGGAGAGATGACCCAGGAAATTACGGTGACCGGTGGAGCGGAAGCGAAAGCGGCGTACGAGCTGGCTTCCAAATAGGCAATCAGGACTTTTTAATCACAGACTAACAAGGAGGGTGGGAAATGAAAAAGGCAATCGTAGTAACCATACTGGCTCTGTTCACGTTTTTCGCGGTTGGGTCGGCTTACGCGGGCGGCAAATGTCCTCAACCGAGAAAAACGAAATCGGCTCCTGCCAGTGCGGTAAAAATGGATAAAACCGATAAAGCAGACGCGGCGAAAGGCAAAGCAATTTATGAAAAAACCGCCAAGCCGATGGCGTGCAAAATGTGTCATGGCGACAATGGCGATGGCGCTGGTAAATTAGGCGCGGCTTTGAAACCGAAACCCCGAGACTTTACCTGTGCTGACACCATGAAGGACGTTTCCGCAGGCCAGATGTTCCATGTCATTAAAAATGGTTCCAAAGGAACGGGCATGGTGGCTCATGGAAAGACCTTGAAAGACGATCAAATCTGGGATGTTGTTAAATACATCAGAAGCACGTGGGTAAAGTAGGCTGTTCTACCTCCCCAGCCTGCGGGCAGATCGTCGGTTTTCCGGCGGTCTGCCTTTTTTTTTGCGCGCTGTTCTTTATCTATCCAGAGGAATTTCAAAGCTGAAGGTGGCCCCCGATCCTGAATGGCTTTCGACGGTGATTTTCCCCTCATGCGCTTCCACCATTTTCTTCGCGATGGCAAGCCCCAAGCCGTGACTGGACTCATCAGCCGTGGGCCGGGCCTTCAATTTCTGAAAATGTTTGAACAGCTTATCCTGGTCTTCAGGAGAGATTCCAGGACCCTGATCGCGGACGCTGAATTTTGCCTGACCTTTATTTTTTCCTAACCAGATATATATATCTTTTCCTGGAGGAGAAAATTTAATGGCGTTGCTCAAAAGATTATCGATCACCTGGCTGATCCGGTTGGCATCAAACGAAAAATCTGCTATCTCCTCGATGTCCAGATGCGTGGCGATATTTTTTCGTTCGGCCATCACCTGATACATGCGCACGCGTTCCTCGACCAGTTTTACCAACGAATCTGGCTGGATCTGAAGGTCGAGGTTGCCGCTTTCGATAGTGGAAATATTGAGGAGGTCTCCGAGCAGGGTCAGCATGTCATTGCTCACTTTATGAATGGATTGCAGGAATTCTCTTTTGTCTACTTCCGCCAGAGTGTCCCCATGATCCAGCATGATTTTTGAAAACCCCTGAATGGTGGAAATCGGGTTTCTGAGATCATGCGAAGCCATACCAAGAAATTTGTTTTTTAAATCGTTCAGCTCTGCCAGTTTTTTATTTTTCGCTTCCAGATCGGCCATCAACGTTTTTAGTTTCAGGTGAAGATAGATGCGGGCGCAAACTTCTTCCTGGCTGAAGGGCTTGGTGATGTAGTCCACACCCCCCACGGAAAATCCTTTGACAATGTCAGCCGGTTCATTCCTGGCCGTGATAAAGATGATGGGAATATCTTTTGTTTTCTCGCTGGATTTCAGGCTCAGGCAGGTTTCAAATCCATCAATGCCAGGCATCATCACATCGAGCAGAATCAGGTCAGGTGAAATGCGGGCGGCAAGATCCAACGCGGATTCGCCGCTTTGGGCGATTGAGATTTTGTAACCCTCTTTTTCCAGAAACAGATCCAGAACGTCGATATTTGCCGGAGTGTCGTCCACAATCAGAATTTTCTGGTCGCCCGACTCCTCAACGATCTTATTCATGATTCACCTGCTCTAAAAGTGCGAGGATACCGGACATGTCGAATTTTTCAACATAGGGCTTGAGATGTTTGAGAAGGCTTTGCCCTCCTTCGCCGTTGGATTTCAACTCTTTCATGCATTGTTTTAAATCGGTGAGATTGGATAAATCGGCGGCGGAGTGCAGGCGGTTTAAAAGATCCCCAGGCAACTGGATTTCGGACAGGGCCATCATTCGTTCGGCATCTGTTTTTTCGGATGGAGGTTTTACCTCCTCAATAAGGAATTCCACTCCAAGCATTTTTTGCAGACAGCTGAAAATATTTTCAACATGAAAAGGCTTGGGAATAAAATCATCGAATCCTTTCATCAAAGTTGATTCCCGCTGATATTCAAAAGCCGAGGCGGAGATGGCAACCAGCTTTGGGTGCGGATCGAATTCCTTTTTCATAGCATCCAGAGCCTGAAAACCATCCATCACCGGCATGCGTAAATCCATGAACACGACGTCGGGAGTTAGTTTCCGCGCTTGTTCAAGAGCGTCTTTCCCGTCGATGGCAGTCACCACTTCGATTCCAGCACTTTTGAGAATTTCTGACAGCACGTCCCGGTTTTGTTCATTGTCATCGACCACGAGAGCATTGACATGCGCGCCTTCCGGTAAATGGAAAATTTGAAATTTTGCCTTGCGATCGGTAACCACCGCTTCCTTTGCCGGTGGCAGGGGCAACGAAAAAGAAAACCGGGAGCCCTTTCCCGGTTCGGAATAGAGCATCAGCTTGCCGTCCATGAGTTCGATTTGTTTTTTCACGATAGCGAGACCCAATCCGGTGCCGCCTTTTTTAATTCCCTCCGCCTCCTGGTGAAAAGGTTCAAAAACGCTTTCCTGACGTTCGCTGGCGATGCCTTGCCCTGTGTCGATAACTTCAAACAGGAAATGAGAGTCCTTTTCCGGGATCACCCGCAAAGTGATTTCTCCGGTATTCACAAATTTCACGGCATTGCCAAGTAGATTGATAAGAATTTGCTTCAATTTTATTTCATCGCCTCGAACCGGGAGCGATTCTTCTTCAGGGCCTTCCAGGCGCCACGCGATTTGTTTGTCCTGACAACGGGGTTTTGTCATGGCGGAAATTTCACCGATCAATTCGATGAGATCGAAATCGACGATGTTCAGTTCCATTTTGCCCGCCTCTATCTTCGAGATGTCGAGGATATCGTTGATGATGTGAAGCAGGTGATCGCCGCTTTTCAAAATATTATCGACTTTGATTTTTTCGCCGGAATCAATATTTTTGCTGTGCTTTAGAATCTGTGAATAGCCTAATATGGCGTTCATGGGAGTGCGAATTTCGTGGCTCATATTGGCCAGAAAAGTGCTTTTAGCTTTATTCGCGGATTCGGCTTCTTCCTTGGCGGTGTGCAGATCTTTTTCCGCCTTGCTTCGGGCGTCTATTTCCAGCCGTAAATTTTCATTGGCACTCGTCAATTCCTCCGTGCGGATACGGACCTGATCGGTCACCTGCCGGGTCCGGTTGGCCATCATTTCAAAGATAATGGCCAAAAAAATCGCAAAAACCTGAATGCTTCCCGCAACCCACCAGGCGGAGTTCTTTCTAGGCCCGTTGTGGAATTCATCGCTTCCCTGCCAGAGGAGGAACCAGTTGCGGTTTGCGAAATGGATCAGGTTTTTGAATTCCCTTCGGGGGTAGGGAAGAGGTTCTCCGTAAAGTTTGTTTTTGTCATCGGTCGTGTCCCCGTCATAGACCACCAGATTGATGCCCTGAGCCTGATAGGGCTGGACCATTTGGGTCATCATTTCACTCACCCGGTAAAAACCGGCGAGAAAACCGTTTAACTTTTCCCGGCGAACTTCCAGACCCACAGGAATTGTTTTTGTTTCATAATAAGGAGCGATCACAAAAATTCCCGCATGACTCTGGTTTTCCTGAAGGTGGGTGAATTTCTCTGTCGCCATGATTTTGGCTGTATCTCGTGAATCGTTGATGATCTCTTTGATGGCCGGGATGCTGGAGAGATCAAAACCAAACCGAGGGTCGTTTCTCTTTAATGGTTCAACGTAATGGACAGGAAAATATTCTTCCCGCTCCTGAGCTTTTATCAGGACCCCTTCGGAAGATTCTTCGGTGACGTGAAAATCGGGGAAACCCACCGTGGTCATTTTTTCTTCGTAAAATTCTCTTTGCGAATGAGAAATTCTCGGAAGCCAGCTCAGACTTTGAATATAGGTGTTATTTTTTAGAATAGGGATGGCGAAAGTTTCAAATTCCTCCGGACTGACAAATTCCGAGGCGTTGTACAGGGATAAAAACCCTTGCAACTCTCTTTCGATGACCTCCAGCTTTCCTCCAAGAATGAGGGTGTTTTCCAGAACGTCCTGTTTGAGTTCCTCAAACCACACTTCTTCATGTTGCTCCCAGATATTGAACAGGGTGACAACGGCCAGAATGAACCCGCAGATCAAAACCGTCTGGGATTGTTTCGATAATTTGGCTAACGGGAATCTTGATATCATCCTATTAGTTTGACAGAAATGACAGGAATCTCAAGTCCGGTTCACTGCTAAGTGAGAGGGTTTGGTCCCGGAAGTGCGGATCATTAAATGATTGCCCAAACACGATATTTTTGTGACTATGACTTCAATAGTGATTCAACTCAAAGGAAATTTCGATGTCCGATAAACAAATTTTGCCCGTGACCCTGTTGTCCGGGTTTCTGGGAGCCGGAAAAACCACGCTCCTCAATTATATTCTCAAAGAAAACCACGGCAAACGCATCGCCGTCATCGAAAATGAGTTCGGCGAAATTCCGATAGATCACGATCTGGTGATCGGCGCCGACGAAGATATCTTTGAAATGAACAACGGATGCATCTGCTGTTCGATCAAGGGGGATCTGATCGAGACGCTCAACCGGTTGATCAAGCGGCACGACAAATTCGATTCCATTTTGATTGAAAGCACCGGGCTTGCGTCTCCCGGGCCGATCGCGCAGGCGTTTTTGCTGGACGGGGAAATCAATGAAACGCTCAAACTCGATGGCATCGTCACTCTGGTCGATGCCCTCAATTTCTGGAAACAACTCGACGAAATTGATGTGGCGTGGGAGCAGATCGCGTTTTCCAATGTGATTTTATTGAACAAGATCGACCTGGTGTCCGCCGAAGATCTTAAAAAAATAGACGCACGCCTGCGTAATATCAATCCCACCGCAAGAATTTTTCCAACTGAAAACGCCACGATTGAATTGGATGAAATTTTAAATATTGGCGGATTCAGTCTGGAATCGGTCAGAAAATCCGATTCCTTTCAGGACATGGAAGAGCATGACGCGCACAGTCATTCTGATTCCGAGATCACCTCCGTCAGCATCGCCTTTGAGGGGGAGATCGCACGTGGGCGATTTGTGAACTGGTTGCAGATGCTTCTCATCATGGAGGGCATGGACGTGATGCGCGCGAAGGGAATATTGAATTTGCAGGGTTCTGATAAACGCCACATTTTCCAAAGCGTGTACATGATGTTCGACTCTCAGGAGGACCGCCTCTGGGGCGACGAATCCCGCATCAATAAGATGGTCTTTATAGGCCGCGACCTCGACCGGGAACGCCTGGAGAAGGGGGTGAAGGGTTGTATGGTTTGAACCCTGGATGAGGGCTCTAAGCTTATTTTTGCGCGAACATGTGCCGCAAGGTCGGACCGCTTTGCGCGTCGTGCATGGTTAAAATCAAGTCATAGATGTCGGCGATCATATTGCAGGCGTCTTTCTTGGATACCTTAGAGTTGTCGGGGTCGTCAAAATATAAAACCTTCTCTCCATAGATATCATGAAGTTTTAAAAAAATGGGGTCGAGATACTGTGCGACTTCAGCCCTTGAGGGAGTATTCTTAGGCGTTCTGGCAGAATTTTGGATCAATGTCGAAAGAGCGGTGAGTTCGGCGGTTTGCGTTTCTTTAGAAATATGATCGCTCAGGTTTATGGGCCCGAATTTTTCCGGAAAGAGCATCTGAAAACATAAATGCGGATCTTTGGCGGTCAACTCCCTGATTTCCGCGACCATCACCTTCGCATAGGAAACCAGATCTTTGTCTGGCGCGATGGGCAGTCTTTTCTTGACCATCTTGACGATGTGTTTCTTCAAATAACTAATGATTTCCTGTTCGCTGGCCCCCTGGGAAAACCGCAGCTTCGCGTCCAATATCAGCGCCTGGTAGATCGCGGGTTCATATTCCCGCAGGTCTTTGTACAGGGGGACGTTCAAAAAATGTTCTTCTAATTTTGATAAATCCGTAGCTTTTGCAATTGGAGGGGACCCGAATTCCATTCCATCCGTAACGTGGGTCACGACGTTTGCTGACAGGAGTTCGGCATGGGTTGGATACCACATATCGTGGGACGGAATGGTGAACGCTTTTTCAGCGAAAATGGGGTCGACACCGATTGTGGTCATGAATTTTTTTTCCTTCTTATAAGCTTCTATAAATTGTTCTTCCGTTAAGCCCGGAAAACTATATTGATGAAAACCAAGTTTCGCTTTCTGGTTCAGTATCCTTTGGCTACCCGCGAGGAACGGTATCGTACAGGCGCTCAGGCAACCTTTGTAAGAGTAAGTGACCAGTTTTTTATCGATAATAAAATCTCTCAATATCCTGGCTTCTTTCACCCGGCCGCCAAAACTATCAAGCCGGATGATTTTAATATCGGGGTTGTTTTTGAATATTTCCCGTACTTCCGCGGTCAGTCCAAAAGAGATTCCCCCGGAAATTACCAGTTCCTCTCCGTTCTGGAGCAGGGAAAATTCTTTTTTTGAAAAATTGTCTATCTCGAAAGCGATCTTCCAATATTCTTTTAACTGGGGAAAATAGTTGGGCATTTGCCCGAGGGTTCCCAATATTCCTAAAACAATTGCGATTTTGGTCAAAACAGCCCAGAGATATTTTTTTGTCCGCTGGATGTGCGAGTTCGCCGATCTCCATGTTCCAATGATCTGCCACGGATAGATAATAAAAATAAAGGACGCGAAGGATAAAAAATATACAAAAAATAAAAGTCTTAAATTTTCCTGGGCATGGTCGATGTAGAAAGCCAAACCTATGAGTCCAAATCTTATAGCGATAGACAACAGAAAAATATTTATCCAGTAGCTAACAGCCAGGCCCAGCTCGCCTCTCCAGTGTCTGAAAAAATAGGAGCGTTTGTTTTGCTGAGGAAGATTTTCCCTGAGGTCCCCATATTTTTCCCGAAGCAAGTCCTTCACAACGGGAGGCAATTTGGTTTTGCAGGCGGGGCAAATTTTCGCCATCTCATTAATTTCTGATTCGCATTCAGGACAACTTATAGAAGCCATAATCGGTCTGTTATAATCACTCTTTAATAATTCGGGTTTTTCGGATAGCCGTGTTGGTCAACGGCTGAAATTGATTTTTGCCAGTGGGTTTCATGCCCCGTGTTTCTTGTCACTCCCTCCGTACCATAAGTCCTTCCAGAAGAAGCATGCCCGCGACCATGAGGAGAAACGGCGTGGTCAGGGGGGTTCCTGTGGCGCTGTCAACGGGTTGATTGAAACCCGCGCCGGATGAGAACCGCACCTGCATGCCGCCCAGAAGTTGCCTGACCTCCGCCTCGGTTATTTTTTTCGACTCCGACTCCCGCGTATCGATGTTCACCGTGAACGTTCCGGCAGGGAGGGCGTTGTCCGGCAATTTGGGGACAATTTGCGATTCTTTGTTTTCAGCCGGGACGGAATTTTCCTCCCGGGTCAAACGGAACAGGCGATACACTCCTGGAACAAAAGTATCTTCATGTGAAGTTCCTGCCAGTTGGGTGATTTTGTCATCGGGGGACTCCACAAACAGGGAGGTGTCCGTCAACGTATCCTGCCATGCAAAAGTTTCCCCGACCAATAATTGCTGATTCCGAATGCTCTCAAGCCCCTGTGCTGAATACTTCACCCAACGTTGAATCCACGGAAGAAAGGTCGGCTGGATGGGAAAATTATTCCAGTCCCGGTCCACACTGGAAACGTAGAGAATGACCTTGCCCTTGCCAAAATCCGACTCCACCACCGCCGGGTATTGGTTGGTGAATTGCAGGGGAACGGTGTACTTTCTGTTTTCTCTGGGTTCCACGCTGTAGAGAGAGTTGAAGCGAATGCTTTTCATCTCGTCGAGCGATTTTCCTTTGAAAACCTTCAAGGCCGGGTGGTCGCTTTTTTTGATATCCAGCCGGAAGGGTTTGTCGTTCCGTCCAATCCGGTGTAACGCACTGATGGACACCGGGAGCAGGTTTCCCAGCTTTTCATTATAATACTTGGGGTCGATTTCGTCACCCAGCGCGATGAACAGCGCCCCGCCTTGCTGAACGTATTTTTCCAGCTGGCGTTCGTAATCGAAAGGCAGTTCGCGGACATTGCAAAGCAGAACCGCAGAATAATCGAACAGATCTCGCACCCGCAATTGTTCGAGAGTGGAGATGGTGGGTTCTATATTGGAAAGAGCCACGGTGAACGGATTGAGCGCCTTTTCCAGGTAAAACGTTTCTCGTTGATGAGCGATGGTTTTTGGGTCGCCATCGACCACCAGAGCTTTGATCTTTTGGTCCGGCTGATAAGAGAAAAACCGTTTGTTGTCCACGCCGAGCGCGTCGTCTGGAATTGCAACTACGCCATTGAGCGCTTCGTTTCCTTTCATTGGAAAAGTGAATTCTTTTTTCACCTCCTCATCGGGAGCGAATTTCAAACTCGCCCGCGACTGTTGTTTGCCGTTGATCGAAAGAGAGACATCCAATCCGTTAATGGGGCGGTTCTTAAGCAGGTTCGCCACTCTGGACTTGACGCGTAAGACCCGGCTGTTGGTGAGAAACTCCTGACTGACATCCGCCTGTTTTACAGCGGCGTTATTTTGCCCGGTGCGCAGTGCGGAAAAATCGATGAGGGTCACGGGATAATGTTTGTTGGAAAGCTCCGCTTGCAAAAACTCATCCTCCTGCCAGCCATTTTTGTCGAGGTCGGTAAAAATATAAATCCGTTTCTCTTTTTGCGGGGCCGATTCCAGAAGCTGGACGGCCTTCGCAACCGCCCGGCCAATGCGGGTGGTTTCAAAAGAGGGTTTGGATGTTTTGAGTAATTTTTCCGCGAGAGTCGGATCTTCGGTCCAGTCCTGAAGCAGGTGGGTGGACTGGGAGGCCAGAACAATGCTGTAGGCGCTTTTCGCCGGAAGTTTGCCGACAGGTTTTAGCAATGCTGAAACAGCTTCAGCGTAAACCGTGTCGTCTCCGGAGCGCATTCCCATGCTGTAGGAATCATCCAGGATGAAAACGCTGGCCGAGGGAGAGACGGGAAGTAAATCCTCCGGTCCGCCAAACGAAAATATCGGATTCGCCAAAGCCAGGCTGAGTAAAAGAATGCCAAGACAACGAATCAAAAGCAAAAGCAGTCGGTTTGGCGTGGATTTTTTGACCGACCGTTTTTTCGATTGGAATAAAAGATAGACCGCGGAAAAGCGAATGCGTTTTTTCTGCCGCCGCGTCATCAAATGAATCAGGATGGGAATGGCGATTCCGAGCAGGCCGAAGAGAAATACAGGAGAAAGAAAATTGAGGTTCATGGCTCACTTCTCCGGCATGGAGAGAGATTTTTTCTTCTTGTCAATGGAGTCACGATCTTCATGCTTTGGTTATGCTTTGCCGTTTGAGCAGATAATAACTCAACGCCTGGTCGAGCGGCGTCGTGGTTTCCAGAAAAACGTAATCGACCCCCAGTCCCAGAGACAGGCTCCGGTAAGATTCGATTTGGCGTTGCACCGCTTCCTGATACTCCTTCCGTATATCCTGCGGGTCCAGTCCGATTTCTGGATCGTCTTCCAGCGATTCAAAAATAATATCCCCTTCAAAAGGAAGCGAGACCTCGTCTGGATGAAGAACATGAAACAGGACCACCTCCAGTCCTCGTGAAACGAGGAGCTTGAGATCCCGTTGGATATTATCTTCCCTGGCAAACAGATCCGAAATCAGCACCAGCATGCCGCGGTTTTTAAGACGCTCCACCAGCTTTTCGATCACCTTGTCGACGCGGGTGATACCCTGGGGTTCGATCGTCGAAAGCCCGTGCAGGATGTGCTGTAAGTGGGAGGTCTTGGACCGGGGCGGAATGTGATGAACCGCCTCGTCATTGAAAAGAGTCAGCCCCACTGCGTCAAATTGTTTTAACAGCAGGCAGGAAAGAGATGCCGCCAGTGTCCGGGCGTAATCCATTTTGGTCAAGCCGGTCTGGTTCGGGGAAATATAACCCATGGACCCACTGCAATCGAGAAGGAGGGTGCATTTTAAGTTGGTGGATTGTTCGAACTGCTTCACATGGTATTTATCCGTCTTGCCCACGACTTTCCAGTCGATGTGGCGGATCTCATCTCCGGGCGAATAGTCCTTGTATTCCGCAAACTCGACACTCGATCCCTTATGACGGCTCCGATGGTGGCCGGACAACAGGCCTTCCACAAGATTCAACGCCCGCAGTTTCAAGGTGGAGACTCTGGCCAGAACTTCTGGATCGTAGGAAAATGTTTCTTTTTCTTCCATGTCGGTATAATAATGTGAGATCGTTAGATAAAGCCCAATGTAATCATAGATATTAAGGTCGGCGTTGGCAAATTATATAATAGGAAATCCGATTTTATCAAATGCCGGACGTTCACCCACCTTGGTGGTTGACAACTGGATAAAGGTTTATACAATAAAACGTTTTACATCTTAAACCCCATTAAAGGTCCATTTTATGAATAAACCTTTTAATGACGATCCCATTGATGTTCTGGTCAAAAAACATCTTCTCAGGGCAGGGACCGTCCTCGACCTTCGGCTCAAGTATATTGGTGACGCCGGGCTGGAATATCTGGCAAAGAGAGAAGAATTGGCGGGTCTGAAAGAGTTGAATCTGGAGCGAAATGAGATCACCGATACGGGAATCAAGGCTTTGGCGGAGTCGAAATTCATCACAGGCTTGAGGGTATTGCATCTTGAGCGCAATGACATTGGCGATGAAGGGGCCAAAGCGATCGCGAAATCGCCGGTTTTTTCCCACCTGACCGTACTCAATTTATGGAAAAACAAGGTTGGGTCCGGGGGAACCCGCGAACTGGCCAATTCCATCAATCTGGTGAGTCTGGAAACGCTGGATCTCGCGCAAAATCAAATTGGGGACGAAGGGGCCGGGGCTTTGTCGGAAAGTCCGACTTTGACGGGATTAAAATATCTGGAAATCTTTGGAAATTCCCTGACCGAGGAGGGGATGAAAAAGCTCAAAGAATGCAATACGTTCCCGAACCTGCAGACTCTGGTCGTGGAATAAACCCGCAGGCGGGAATAAAACCCAGGCCAGGGGAGTTATTCAGGGACGAATCCTGGCAGGATCCAGTCTAAACCGTTATATCGACATTGTTTCCCGTGGCTTTGGGGCCACTGGACTCGGCGGCTTTTGTGGCCTGGGCGGCGGAATCGATCAATTTAAGAGCGGCTTGCCCTTCCTGTTTTTGAGCGCCATATGCCTTGCCGGTGGCGGCGGTCTGAATTTGGGACGAAACGGCACTGACGTCGCTGATTGAGGGCATTACCTGTCTCCTGTAAATTAAAATTACCCTGAATTAGCATTATCGGTGGAAAAAATTAAAACTTTAGGTGCGAGGTGAAAATAATCGGAATTTTTTGATTTTTTCACCTATATTCGGAATTTTTAACTCTGAAACTTGCCTGGAGTGTTACTTTAATAAAGTGTGGTTCAGGTATTAAAAATCGAGTTCCAGATCGGGTTTCAATTAACAATTAGAGACAATATTTATTCTGCGGGAGTCACGGTTTCATGAAAAAATTAGTTTGCGGATTATTAGCGTTTTTTCTTCTGGCGGGAGGGGCGTTGTTTCCCGTTTCAGCATCAGCCAGTTGCGACACTTCCATAACCACTATCTGCACCATCGAGATGTGGTTGGCTCACAAGCAAAAAAAGAAAAAAAAGGAATTGCGCGGTTATCTCAAGTCGAAATCCATAAAAGTACTCCGGCATACTATTCAGTACTGGAAACCAAGGGGAGGGCATCCTCCGACCAACATCGCCATTGGCGGCGGTTTGAGTGCCGAAGATGCCCGGCTGGTGATTGACCTGGCGTTGGAGTACAACGACGAAATCAACGGATTGATCCATCAACGCCTCAATCCTCCAAATTATGTCGCCATCGCTACGTCGGCTTGGGACGACAACTCGGAAACACCCATCACACAGGATCAATTGACGGCTTTGCGCGACTCCAAACTCACGACCGAAGAATTTCACCGCCTGTACCGGGAATTGACAAGGGAAGCCGAGGTCGAGCAAAAGTTTTATTAACCAGCGTGACGCTGGACCGGATATTAGCGGGCGATGGGTTTGTGTCGGATTGAGTTTTGCTACGTGCGGGACTTTTCACCCTGATATTCGGCTCATCCTGGTAGATCCTGTGGAACTTTGCAGAAGCGTGATCTGAAAAAGAATCCCATTTTTTGAGCAGAGTTTTCTTGATAACCGGTTGTAATTCTGTAGAATGTGGGCCGCAGTCCCAGCCGAGGCCGGGAATTTACAGGATCAGGGCCATCTTACCTTGAATAACCTCATCCACGAAATTTTAGGGAAATCATTTTATGCTTGATATAGCTTTTGCCATGGCGCCGCCGCCGGAAGGCAGTGAAGGCGGAGGGTTTTTATCGCTTTTGCCGCCGATGATCATGATGTTCGCCATTTTCTATTTCATCCTGATCCGGCCCCAGCAGAAAAAGCAAAAGGAAGCCATCAAAATGCTCGATAACTTGAAAGAGGGGGATCAGGTGGTGACCCTCAGCGGTATTCACGGAACCATAAAAAAGCTCAAGGATGACACCGTCATGCTCCAGATTGCTGATAACGTGAGAATAAAAATCAATCGGACCTCCATCTCCAAAGTCAGTGAGGGCAACGCATAAATGTATACCGAGCTTAAATGGAAAATCCCGCTGATCCTGGCGGTTATTATTGGGGCTGTTTGGCTGTCTTATCCTTTAAAAGACAAGATTGCGTTGGGCCTCGATTTACAGGGCGGCATGCATCTGGTGCTGGAGGTTCAGGTGGAGAAGGCGGTCGAAGCCAGCCTGGAACGGATGGCGGACGATATCAAACGGGAAATCGAAAACGAGGACATTGAAGTCGATAAAGTTTCCGCTGACCTTGAGGACCGCACTGTCACCCTCAAGATGGTGGACACGGTGGACCAGCCGCAGATGGAAAAGGTCATGGAGGGGTATCCCTTCCTGGTGAAAACAGAGACCTCGAAGGATGGGTTGGCTCTGAATTTTCAGTTGACGGACGAACAGGCGGTCAGGATCGAAAAAAATGCCGTCAATCAGGGGCTGGAAACCATCCGCAACCGCGTCGATCAATTCGGAGTGTCCGAACCCACCATTCAGGCGCAAGGGGAACGCCGGATTCTGGTGCAGTTGCCGGGTGTCAAAGATCCGCAAAGAGCCATCAATCTCATTGGTAAAACCGCGCGGCTGGAGTTCAAGCTGGTGGATGAACTGAGAAGCGTCGATGAGGCGATTCAGGGAGGCATTCCCGAAGGCGATGAAGTTCTTTATCAGCGCAATGAAAATAAAGAGACGGGGGAAGTTGAGAAAGAAGCTTTTCTGTTAAAAAAACGTACCGTGTTGACGGGCGACACTCTCACCGGCGCCGAGGTCCGCTACGATCAGGATTACAATGAGCCTTATGTCGCCATCACGTTCAACAGACTGGGAGCGATGATCTTTCAGCAGGTCACCCGTGAAAATGTCAAGAAGCGGCTGGCCATCGTGCTGGACAACACGGTGTATTCGGCGCCTGTGATTCAGGATGAAATCGCAGGTGGCCGGGCCCAGATCACCGGACGCTTCACCACCGAGGAAGCACGGGACCTGGCCATTATTTTACGCGCCGGAGCCCTTCCCGCGCCGGTAGTCATTCTTGAAAACCGCACCGTCGGACCCTCTCTCGGAAAAGATTCCATTGAAAAAGGCATCAGTTCGATTCTTTATGGCGGCGCTTTGGTGATGGTTTTTATCGTTATTTATTATCGTTTGTCGGGCCTGGTCGCAGTGTTCGCCCTTTTTTTGAACATTGTCTTACTGGCGGGAGCGCTGGCCTATTTTGGCGCATCGCTCACTTTGCCGGGGATTGCCGGCATCATATTGACCGTGGGCATGGCGATTGATGCGAACGTACTGGTCTTTGAGCGTATCCGCGAAGAACTGCGCAATGGGAAAACGGTGCGCGCGGGGATTGAGGCGGGTTTCGCCAAAGCCTTCCGTACGATTGTGGATGCGAATATCACGACGTTCATTGCCGCCGTGGTGTTATTTCAATTTGGCACGGGGCCGATCAAAGGCTTCGCCATCACGCTTTGTATCGGCATTGCCGCCAGCATGTTCACCGCAGTGTTTGTCAGCCGGGCTATATTTGACAGCTTCATGAGCCGTAAAAAAATAGCCAAAATGAGCATATAAGGGAAACTGCATTAAACTTTCTTTGATCTTAAAACCTGAAAATAAATAATATGGAAATATTCAATCGGCCCACTGACATCAATTTCATGGGGAAAATGCGTTCGGCGATTATTTTTTCGTGTGTCATTATCCTCGTCGGCCTGGTGTCGATAGCCGTGCAAGGCGGGTTGAAGTTCGGCATTGATTTTTCCGGCGGGACTTTGATACAGCTTCAGTTTAAAACCGCCCCCAATATTGATGATATTCGTGACGGGCTCAAATCCATCAACTTGGGCGAAAGTACCATCCAGGAGTTTGGCTCTAAAAACGATATTTTGATTAGGGTCCAGAGGTCGGAAGAAAAACTGGAAGAAGTCGGGCATCAGGTTAAAGCAAGCCTGAAAGACAAGTTCAATCTGGATGATATTTCTGTGGAACGGGTGGAGATGGTGGGGCCTAAGGTGGGTAGCGATCTCAGGGAGAAAGCTCTGCTTTCCATTTTGTATGCGATCATAGGAATCGTAATTTATATTTCATGGCGGTTCGAGTTTCAATACGCCATCGCCGCCATCATTGCGCTGATCCATGACGTGCTGGTCACTATGGGCGCATTTTCTATCGCCGACAAGGAGTTCACGCTGGTGATCGTGGCGGCTTTTCTGACCATCATCGGTTATTCCCTCAACGATACCATCGTGATTTTTGACCGAATCCGGGAAAACCTGCGTCGGCGGGGGAAGACTCCGCTTATCGAGCTCATCAATACCAGTATCAATCAAACGCTCAGTCGAACCCTCCTGACGTCCGGGACCACCTTGCTGGTTGTACTTGCATTGTTCTTTTTTGGCGGTGCAATTATCCATGATTTTTCTTTTGCCCTTTTGGTCGGGGTCTTGATTGGAACCTATTCTTCGATATTTATCGGCAGCGTTTTTCTGGTTTACTGGGAAACAAGGTTCAAGGCTAAAAAAACGGCCTGAGTTTTGTTTGAACCTGTTGTGTCTGAAAAGAGGCCCGTCCCCATAAAATTTGCATTCCCATCCATCCCCGTGTACCATTTTCACCATCTTTTGAATCCTGAATTCATAACTTCCAGGGAAGGCACGATCATGTCTTTCAAACGCCGGATTTGCCCATGAATGAGCAGCTGAAAAAATTGATTGAACTCCAGGCCATCGACCGGGAAATATTGGAATTCGACCGTATCCTGGCGGCTGTTCCCGGTCAGATCAAGGCGGGCCAGGCGGACATGGATGCCATTACCAGAGAACAGGAAGAGGCCCGTGCCGCCATCGCCGATATGAAGAAAGCCAACAAACAGTTGGAAGCGGACGTGCAGGCGGAAAACGATCACATGGCCAAAATCAAGACCAAATTGACAGCGGTCAAAACCAACAAAGAGTACAGCGCGATTTTGGCGGAAGTGGAATCGGTGAAAGAAAAAGTGTCCGCTTTTGAAGATAAAGAACTGGCGATCATGGAAACTCTGGAGGAAAAGGCTGGCGAACTTCCCGCCATTGAAACCCGCTTCAAGGAAGAAGAAAATAATTTTAAAGAGTACAAGGCCAAAAAAGAAGCGGAAGCCGATCGCGTGAAAGGGGAACGCGAGGTCGTCCTCGGTAAGCGGCAGGGAATCCTGAATACGATCGAGCCAAAACGGCTCGAATTATATAACAAGGTTTTAAAACGCAATGATGGAGTGGCAGTGGTCGCCGTTCGGGACAGCATGTGTCAGGGGTGTTTTCATCGCTTGCGTCCCCAAGTGGTGATCGATGTCAAAATCAGCGCAGAAATCGTCGAATGCTCGCATTGCTACCGTTTTCTTTATTGGGTGGAAGAATCCGAAGATCAGACAGCTCCAAACCAGCGCACTGCGGGTTGAAATATTAAAGAGTTAATAGTTAAACCTCTATGGTAAGAATTTTTTGACTAACGGTGTGGGGCGAAGCAAACCAGGTGGTCGCCGTTCCGGTTTTATGACCGGGAGGGAGGAAAGTCCGGGCTCCACAGGGCAGGATACTCCGTAACGCGGAGTGAGGGTGACCTTAAGGAAAGTGCCACAGAAAAGACACAGCCCACCCACCGTCAAGGTGGCGGCAATGGTGAAAAGGTGAGGTAAGAGCTCACCAGTACCGCTGGTGACAGCGGTAGCTTGGTAAACCCTATCCGGAGCAAGATCGAATAGGAAAGTGTTTGAGGGCGGCCCGTCCGATACTTTCGGGTTGATCGCTTGAGCCTGTCGGCAACGGCAGGCCTAGATTAATGACCATCACTCCATCTTCAGGTG
>JAJDAY010000033.1 GCA_029261655.1 Nitrospinaceae bacterium
GGATGATACTTCATCGCCATTTTTCTATACGCCTTCTTGATTTGATCCTCAGAGGCTTGCCGGTCTATGTCCAAAAGGGTGTAATAATCGTCCATTATGCGCTAACTAGTTGTATTTTAAAGAGTTTTTGGATAAAATGGAAATACCTGTACCTTATAAGGAATAATCTAACCTAAATGAAACATTATTTCACCATTTCCCTGCTGGGGGGTTTGATAATTTCATCGAGCGCCTGCTTCACCTCGACCCAGGCGGTGGATGTCACGGACCCTGATTCCGTCGAAATGTATGTGTGGACGCCTCCAGATGAACATGATCTGAGTTTGCGTAAAACCCGCCAGGAAATGTTAGACAGTATTTCAAGGGATGTCGAAATTCTCTCCTTGAAACATCAGGGGGTGGACCAGCAAACCCAGGTATTCGGTTCCAAAGTGAAACAGGTAGAAACAGACACAGAAACCTTTGAAGCGGATTTTCAGGCCAGAATTCAATTTCATAAAAAACAACAGGAGCAGTTGAAACAGGAGTTGGCCAAACTCAATATTGACCAGAAATTTTTAAAATCGAAATTTATCTCTCTCACGGCTATAGAACCACAGCCCAGACCAAAAATATTTTCCCGCAAGGATTATACAGCCGCTATTAAGTATTTAAAAAACGGCCAGTATAAACGAAGCATGCACAAATTTAATCTGGCGCTACAAAGCAATCCTCCCAGGGATATTAAAGACAATATCCACTTTGGATTGTCCACGGCATTTTACAAGTTAAGAAAATATTCAGAAGCCATCGAACAGTTAAATACCATTAGAAAATATTACCCTAAAAGCGAGAAATGGCATATGTCCCATGTCATGTTGGGGATGATACACAATCAAAAAGGTGAAAAAAGCCGGGCGATCTTTATTTTAAATGACGCTCTCAAGAAAAATCCCCCGCAAAACATCCGTAAAATTATCGATCTCATGCTGAATAAGATCCAAGGAGAGCCTCGCAATGTCACGAGTTAATGAAAAAGCCCCGGAATTGTCGGTGGACTCCTGGGTGCAGGGAGAACCCTCAACCATCGCGCAACAAGAAGGCAAGGTCGTATTGATCGAAGTTTTTCAGGTAAATTGTCCTGGCTGTTTCATTCATGGATTCCCCGAAGTGATCGAGATCTACAATAAATACCAGGGGCAATCTTTAGTCGTTTTGGGGTTGGCAACCGCTTTCGAAGACTTCGATAAAAACAATCTGGAAAATTTAAAAACCCTGTTAAGAACGGGGCAAGTGATCGGTGAAACTCTGGAGGCGATGAACAGGTCCGCTTTATTAAACTCCAACCGGCTGGAATACCCGATTTCCTTCCCTGTGGCCTGGGACAAACTGGTAAAGAGTACGGAAGATGTATCTCAGGAAAATATCCAAAAAATAATCCATAGGGATATCGGCGAATTTGATTCCCTCCCCGAAAAAACCCGGGAAATGATCACAGCGCAAGTGAAAACCTATTTGCAGAAAAAATTATACTCAGCGCAAACTTTCGAGGCCTATGAATTGCGCGGCACGCCGTCATCGATCCTCATAGACAAGAAAGGAATCCTTCGACATTCGCTGTTTGGATCGGGTCAAGGCCTGGAAGAAAAAGTAAAAGTTTTGCTCAATGAGTGATGCTTTAAGTTGACAACACATGCATTAAAATTGTAAATTATTCATAACGAAATATTTATTCTCAGGAGTTTAAAATTAATTCCTGAATCTTGGTGGCAACCAAAGAGATACCGGGCCTTACTAAAGACCCGGTATTTTTTTTGATATCGTTTGATCAAACTATTTTGCATGTGTAACGTTCCGCGTATTTAATGCTTGAGACGGTCTGGCATTATTGCCAACCAGGGCTTTAAAACTATTTAACTGACTCTCCGTCACTGCTAAGGGTTGGTTCAATACATTCCACATAACTCCTTCGCTACAAGGGGGAGTTGTCAATGAGCCTGAATAGAAATAATATTTCAAGTTTCCAGGCAACAAATCTTTAGCATTCACTTTTATTTCAGCCATTTTTGTAGGCTCGTTTACTTTGTCTGGAAGATGTTTCCAAAAAGAATCCAACTTTGAATTTTTTTCTGCAATTGTAAAAAAAACACCAAGAACCGCCAGCTCTCCCAGATCATTTTTATGAACGAGGTGCATTTCCATATCCAAAGGTTTTCCTTTGACTATATGCTCACTGGGAGCATGGAAATGAAATTGAAGCAGGCCAAACTTCTTCTCTCCAATTTTTATAAAACTACCAGGCTGATAATTAAATTGTACCGTATGCCCATTATTTAAAACATCCAAGGGAGTCTCTTCATAATGAATTTCCAGTGGAGGAGCTTCAGCTTTAGTAATTTCACCGATATTTACAGGTGATTGACTTTCACCATTTTTACACAGAGAAAACGCATCATTGAGCCCCCCCCAATGACTTGGGCCTGTTTCACCCTCATAACTCCACTTGGCTCCATGGCCTGAATCTGCAATCGCAGGGGAAAGCATTCCGAATAATAGAACCGCGCTAAAAATAACTAAAAATATAATTTTACCCAATTTCATCGGCTTCCTTTCGCAAAAATAGTTAAATAATCCCGAATTAACAATCTTTGTTCTCTTTACTCTCTGTTAAGATGTAGGAAAATTATATTCGAAAAATACGACATTTTGCACTTCAAATTAGCTATATAATTTTTAATTCCCTCAACATTAGGATAAATATTCCGAATGCTGAATTTTCAACAAATCATTCAAAAAATTGATCAACTCGAAGAAGCCAATATTCTACTCGCATCTTTGGAGTTGAAGATTTTCTCTATCCTGGATAAAAAACTGCTCTCGGCGCAAGCCATCGCCAAAAAGGCCGGCAGCCAACCCTGGGAAACCGAACAACTGCTCAATGCGCTGGTTGCAATGGGGGCTTTGTCCAAGAAAGCCGGGCTGTTTAAAAATACGTCTGAAACATACAAGCATTTATGCGAAACCAGCCCCCATTTCAAAAGAGGCTTTGTCAGACTTCGGCAGGAAAACCGCGATGAATGGGCCGGTTTGATTGAAACTCTGAAAAACGGGCGCGACCCGTCTTCCCATGAAGAAGACGATGATCCTGAGTTCCGTTGGTTTTTCACCCACGCAATGCATGAACGCAGTGAACTCTATTCCGGCAAAGTGGCCGAGATCATCGCCCGCAAACCTGTCGGGCGACTGATTGATCTTGGGGGAGGGCCAGGTTCCTATAGCGCCGCTATCCTGCGCAAAGACAAAAAGGCAACAGCCACTCTGTTTGACCGAAAGGTCACGCTTGAAGTGGCAAAAGATATTCTTGCTGGTACAAAAGAGTTCTCGAGATTCGATTTTCTGGAAGGGGATCTTTTCGAAACAGAATATGGAAGGAATTATGACACGATTTTATTTTCCAATATTCTACACATCTATAATTCTAAAGAAAATAAAGTCCTGTTTAAGAAAATCCTTCGTGCTCTGGTGAAAGGGGGACGATTCATTCTCCTGGACCTTTTCCTCCGTGAAGACAGGGCCGACCCGTATGACGCGGCATTGTTTTCCCTCACCATGCTCATGTTCACGGCGACCGGAAAAACCTACACGTTTAAGGAAACTGAGGCGTTACTGAAAGCCACAGGGTTCTCTTCCTTCAAAAGATTCCCTCTGACCGAAGGCTCCAGCCTGATCGAAGCGGTGAAGAAATAAATACCGCCAGAATCAACGTACCGCGGAAAAATAAAGCAACTCCCAGGAGACATAAACCCCTTGCTCGGTGGAAAAGTTTTCATCGTAAGCGCGAATCAATTTTCTCAATCCGCCGGATTTAAACATGGGAAACGGAGCCGCGCCAATCTGTTGCAAATTACGAATCAGGGCACGGGTGCTGGGGAAAAAACTTTTTCTAAACTCTGTATTCGTTTCTTTCAAGGTCAATCCCGCCTGTTGAATCATCGTTTCCCATTGTATGCGGGAGAACAGGGTGGCCGGACTTTCCATGCAGGCGGTCTCTCGGAATTCTTTTAATGTTCCGGGGCCGAAGGTACTGAAAATCAGATGACCGCTGGAGTTAAGGTATTTGACCAGATGGTTCAACGAGAAGACAGGCTCGCCGAACCATTGAAACACCGCATTGGCCGCTATCATATCGGTGGATGGAAACTCTACCTTTTCAGCGTTGCCGATGACGAGCCTGGTATTTTTTGGCAGGGTCATATTTTCCTGTAATTGACTCATCATTTCAGAAGAAATATCATTAAGGATCAATTGCCGCAAAGGTTTTGCCAATAGATGACGGGTGAACAACCCCGTGCCGCATCCAAGTTCGGTGACGCAATCAGGCAATTGTTCCGGCAACATCGAAGCCAGTCTTTCAGCCATTGTCTTTTGCAATTGTGCATGGCGGTCGTAGCTTTTCGCGTATTTGGAAAAACTTTTTATGATACGGTCTTCATTATCCATTGGGCGCTAATTTTAAAATTTCTGCCAGGCGATGCAGTAACAATTCTGGCGCATGGCCCGCATCCGGGATAATTTCCAACTGTGGAAGGTGAATTTTCAATTTCTCTAAATCCAAAAGGTTGTCTTCCTCACCCACCAGAGCGATCGCTTCTAGACCGTTGATATCAGGAACAGGAGCGGTTTGCAGAAATTCCAACCCCTTCAGCAATATTCCATTTTCTGGAATCTTGTTTTGCCACGCGTCTGAAACTTGAATTCCGCAATTTAAATAAAATTCCCGCAAAGGGGAGGGGTCATCGGGATTTCTTTTGAGTTGCCGCATAAGATATTTTAATTTCGTCGTCGGAGTTTTACCGCCTCGATCACGTTCACAGGTGAATGCCAGAATAGGAGCCAGGACAACCTTGGTCGATGCCGGCGGAAGCAATTTTCGATGAGTCATGAGCCACAAACTTCCCAGCGAATAGCCCAGATATATATCCGCTCTTGTGTAACTCAAAAGACGTTCCGCTTCCTGAGTATCGCCGGGGTCAGAGGGGTAGAGAACGTTTATTTTTGCGTCTGGAAAATATTTTTCAATTTGCCCATGAAACCATTCCGCCGGCAAAGCCCAGCCGCTTATAGCCGTGATGTTCAACGATTTTTCCATTGCTCAAGTACATTAAAAAATGGCTCCAATTGAGATTCGGTCACATCCGAATGCAAAGACACCCGCAACCGGGACGTGCCTCTGGGAACCGTCGGCGGACGGACCGCGCCTACAAGTATTCCGTTTTCCAATAGCAGGTCGCGTAATTGCAGGGTTTCATTTTCATCGCCGATCACTATAGGAACGATAGGAGAGTCCAGTTCATTCGACTCCCACCCTGATTCTTCCAGGCGGCGGCGAAAATTTTTGGAGAGATTTCTTAAAGACTCACGCTGAGAACTCAATTCAAGAACGACATCTATCGCTGAAGAAGCGGCCCCTGCCTGGGCAGGCGTTAAAAAAGTAGAATATATATACTCCCCCGCGATATTGGTGAGGGTTTGGATGACGGCTTCGGACTCGGCCAACACATAGGCTCCGGCGCTGGCGAGAGATTTTCCCAACGTGCCGACGAGAATGTCCACTTCTTTCAGCACGTTCTTTTCCTCCGCCAACCCGCCCCCTGTTTTCCCATAAACCCCCGTTCCGTGAGCTTCGTCCAGTATCAGAACAAACGGGTTTTTGCGTTTGATATCCATTAAATGATTGAGATCGGGACAATCTCCATCCATGCTGAAAACACTTTCGGTCACCACAAACACGGTTTCATATTTGCCCTGGTGTTTTATTAGAAGTTCTTCCAGGTGGTCCAGGTCGATGTGATCATAGCGTTTGAATCGCGCCTGCCCCTGAGACAGAGCCTGAGCGATGGAATGGTGAATCAACCGGTCGGCCAGCACCAGGTCTTTTTTCCCCGGCAGGTGTTTTATGATCGCCTGATTTGCGAGAAAACCCGTGTTGAACAACATCCCGAAAGGTTTGTGTTTCCATTTAAGGAGCTTATCAAGAAGGTCTTGATGACAAGGAAGAAATCCTGAAAGCAGGGGTGACGCTCCACTACCGGTGCCGTATTTTTCAATCGCCAATGAAGCTCCCTTTTGAACTTCAGGATGCAACCGCAATTGAAAATAATCATTTCCCGATAAATTCAACGTACAATTCTTGAAAAGCCTCATCTCCCGAAACAGATTTTCTTCCTGCAACCGGGTGAGTTTAGTTTTCAATCGTTGTTCAAATAAAGGAGTCAAAGAGGTCGATGCCGTTCAAGAAAGTTTGAATTCAGGGATTTTTAAATTATGTTATAAAAACTGGAGCAAGTCAAAATTCAACCCGTTGGAACGAACTCTCATGGCTACAATTGAAGACACTGGAAAAGTATGGTTCAAAGGTGCTTTTGGACCGGAATACGCGGTTCGGGTGGGGGATAAGGTATTTGTTCCTGGAAAGGGGGGAAACGATACGGTCGCCTGCCGTGTTGAAGACAATGTGCTAGGCGTCGATTTGCACGATGCAAAAAAAGGCAAACGCATCGGCAGATATTTTTCTCTTGAATTACCGACCACCACTCCCGCCACCTTATTCAACGGTTTTGAAAAAACCAAACATGCCGATGTCATGGTCGTTTCCTATAAGGATAGTGGGGTTAAAGAATGTATCGTGGAAGGGGAGGCTTATCGTAAAGCTTCGATCTCAACTATGGAACTTGAAACTTTTTTTCAGTGGCTCATTGACAATGAGTGAACCCGGGACAAATCGGGTTAACTGGAAATACTCCTGACCAACCGTGCGGACTGAAACTCCTCTTTATCTTTGGACACGTATTCGGTTTTTCCATTGCGCAGGTTCACCGTCAAAACTTCATCCGCCTCATTGACCTCACTGGTCCAGATTTTATAACCACAACCCGGAGCAAAACTGGGATGAATATGGACATCTTTTCCCTTGTGATCCATCAACTTCATTTCGGGGTCATACAACCCAAGGGCTTCCGCCTCAGTGGGCAGACGCCAGTTACTATGCCCACCGGCATAGACAGAATTCATTAACATCTTATAGGCATTGGCCGCCTGCCAGTTTCTCCAGGAACCGAGGTCGAGGTAAGAGTCTTTTGGCAACCATTCGATTTGGTTTTCATTGTCGGTGAGGATACCGTCGGGGTTTTCACGAAACCTGTCATTCATGGCTTATTTTCACTCGCTAAGTTATTGTTTAAAGCCTGAAAGGTTAGCACCTTTAATTTCTGCCTTCAACGATTTTTAAAAATTCCTCATGCAGAAGCCGGGTTATGGGTCCGGGGTTTCCATCTCCAATGGTCTTTTCATCCGCCCGTCTTACCGGCAATATTTCAATGCGGGAGTTGGTGATAAAAACCTCTTCGGCATGGTAAATATCTTCCGGGGTGATGGTTTGCCGGGCAACAGGGATTCCCTTGAGAAGGGCGATGTCCAATACCGCCTGACGAGTGATACCGGGCAGAATATGCTCATTGATCTCAGGCGTCATCAAGGTTCCCTGTTTAACGATAAATATATTGCTCGTCGTTCCCTCGGTGACTCGGCCCCGGTCATCCATCAAAATCCCTTCCGTAGAATTTCTCCTTTGAGCTTGTTCCCGAATGAGGATATTGTTCAAAAAATTGCACGACTTGATAGATCTGGAAAACCCTCCGACCTTTTGTGCCGTTTCAGGGAAAAGGGAAATATCAATCCCGTGTTCATACCAATCCTCTGGCAATTCTTCCATCGGTCTCACAATAATGACCAGGGTAGGGGCCGCGTCGGGGTCGATATGAAATCCAGCCGATTGCTCGCCCCGCGAAACCGTCAAACGAATCATGCAGTTCGACTGACGGTTTTTCAGCAAAGTTTCTCCGACCACGGTTTTCATCTCCCCAGGAGTCATGGATACGCTTAGATAAATGAGATCCAGAGATTGATAAAGCCTTTCCAGATGGGCTTCCAGTCGAAAGATTTTTCCCTGGTAAGATCGCATGGTTTCAAATAAACCGTCGCCATAACTGAACCCTCGATCGGTCACCGAAACCCGAGCCAGGGGCAGGGGCATGAACAATCCGTTCAAAAAGACTATGGACTCCGCCATCATAGACTCCCATTGTTTTGATCGGAAAGAACCTGAATCATCGCTTGCGCCTTATCAAGGGTTTCAAGATATTCTTTTTCCGGACTGGAGTCTGCCACGATCCCCGCTCCGACGTTGAAGCAGGCTCTGCCGTTTTTCAATAAAATAGAACGGATTATAATATTCAAGTCCATATAACCTGAAAAACCAATATAGCCGAAGGAGCCGCAATAAGGACCCCGGCCCTCGATCTCCAACTCATTGATGATTTCCATGCACCGGACTTTTGGGCAACCCGTGATTGTCCCGCCGGGAAATACGGCACGAAGAATGTCTTTTACAGAAACTTCCGGGCGCAATTCCCCCTTTATATTGGAGACGATGTGACTCACGTGGGAATACTTTTCCAGAAACATGAGTTCGGAAACGCGCACAGTTCCGGTTTTGCAGATTCGGCCCAGGTCATTGCGTTCCAGATCCACCAACATTAAATGCTCGGCCCGTTCCTTTTCGTTCAGCAATAGTTCCGCCGAGAGAGATTTATCTATCCCAGGGTCATTACTTCTGGGCCGGGTCCCGGCGATCGGACGGGTTTCCACTGCCCGGTTTTCAATTTTGATGAGGCGTTCGGGAGATGAGCTGACTATCGTAAAATCATTGAACTTTAAATATCCTGAAAAAGGCGATGGGTTCACCGACCGGAGCCGGAGGAACAAATCAAAGGGATCGCCCTTATACGATGTTTCAAATCTTTGCGAAAGGTTGGCCTGATATATGTCTCCCTCTTCTATATAGTTTTTTGCGCGCTGGACGCTTTCAACATATTCTTTTTTGCTAATGTTGGGCTTGAGTCCGTTGCTGTTTTTTTCAGTCGGGGTGGGCATCTTTGTCATGATGGACGACCGCGTCAGGATTTTTTCAATGCGCTTCCAGAAATTTTGGACCTCCTCCACCAACTCCGAATATTCACCGGGTTTTTCTTTTGACACAATATATTTTAAAATTTTCTCTTTGTGGTCGTAAACCAGAAGCCTGTCCACCTGAATCATGTAGAGGTCGGGAAATCCAAAAGGTTCGTTCTTTTTTGCAGGCAGGTCTTCGAAAATCCCGGCCAGTTCATAGCCCATGACTCCAACCCAGCCGCCCCAGAAATGCGGAAGATAATCTACGGAATCGATTTCATCATCGAAATTCAATCGGTCCAAACCTTCCAGGGGTTCCATTTCGTAATCCGCAGAACCATTTTCATTGATAAAACAGGCTTTGTTGTTTTGAATTTTTATCGACCTTGAGTCAGACGCGCCCATGAATGAATATCGGGAGGTTGCCTCAGGGCCATTTCCGCTTTCAAACAAAAACGATTCACTCTCGTTCTTGAATAACTCATGGTAGAGATGAGCGGGGGATAGTTTGGGGACCGCTTTAACACCACAAACAGGAACGCGTTTCGAGGATTCAGATTGCTCATTAAATTTGTTTGAATTTGGGAGGATACGCATATTTTTCGAAGGCTCTGACTGGAGTTCTTATTCGTAGCGTAAAGCGTCGATGGGATTCATATTCGCGGCTTTATTGGCAGGGTAATACCCGAAGAAAATTCCTATTCCCACTGAAAAACCAAACGCCAGCAAAATAGACTCAACTGAAACCACCGTTTCCCACCCCCCCATTTTGGACACGGTTTTTGCAATCACCAGCCCAAGCAGTATACCGATTCCACCGCCCAGAAAACTCATTAGAACCGATTCGATCAGAAACTGTTCCAGGATCTCTCGCTTTTTTGCTCCGATGGCTTTACGGATGCCTATTTCACGTGTCCTTTCAGTCACAGAAACCAGCATAATGTTCATGATGCCAATACCGCCGACCATCAACGATATAGCCGCGACCCCTCCGAGAAGATAGGTGAACGTTTTTGCGGCGTCTCCCCAGCTGTTGAGCCATTGCGACGAGTTTTGCACATGAAAATCACTTTCCTTGTCTTCCCGGATATTGTGCCTGAGGCGAAGCAGGCGGTCGATGTCTTCTTTGATAGTTTCCAGATCCTCTATATTTGCCGCCTGAACATCGATGGACTGAACGTGATCCATCCCGAACAACCTTTTCTGGGCTGTGGTCACGGGAATGAATATCTGATCGTCGGGATCGTACCAGCTAAGAGCTCCTTTGGCTTCCATACTTCCAATGATCAAATAGTTTTTACCATCGACTTTGATTGTCTTTCCAACCGGATTTTCGTTGGTTTCCTCAAAAAGGTTTTTGACGACAGTCGCGCCTAAAACTGCAACTTGCCGGGAAGTGCGAATTTCACTCATATTAAAATAGCGCCCACGGTCAATGGTAAAATTGGCTAACCGGCCATAATCTTGACCCGTTCCTCTCACGGTGGTGTTGGTGTTCTTACTGGAATATTTGAGTTGGGCCGCTTTATATACCTGAGCCGCGACTCCTGTGATTAATGGAACGCCGGATTCAATGGCTCTTGCGTCTTCGAGGGTCAACGTGACCACCCGGTCGCCGGAGACATGGCGTTTTTTCTCACGCCCCGGTTTGATGGAAATAATATTGGTGCCGAATTTCGATATGGTGCTCAGGGTTTGTTGCTTGGCACCCTCGCCGATAGCGATCATCGAGATCACTGAAGCCACGCCAATGATGATACCCAGGGTCGTTAAAAAAGTGCGCAGCTTGTTGGCGATCAGACTGCGCAAGGCCATTTTGAATAAGTCCAGGATCAGCATCAGGTTGCAATCTCCGCGATCATCGCGTTTTTTACAATTTCGCCATCCTTCATTAACAGGATGTGACGGGCGTATTGGGCAATTTCCTCTTCATGCGTGACCAGCAGGACCATCACTCCATCCCTATTCAACTGGGTGAAAATATTCATGATTTCTTTCCCGGTTCTGGAATCAAGATTGCCCGTGGGTTCGTCAGCCAGGATAATGGCAGGTTCATTCACGATTGCGCGGGCAATGGCTACACGCTGCCTTTCACCCCCGGAAAGTTCAGATGGGTTATGGCGGGCGCGTTCGGAAAGTCCCACACGGTCCAGAGCGGACATCGCCTTTTTCGAGGAATCTGGCACTCTCCCGTACAACAGGGGAAGTTCTATATTTTCCAATGCCGAGGCTCTCGGCAAAAGATTAAAATTTTGAAATACAAATCCAATCTTGCGATTCCTTATTTCCGCCAGCCGATCGGGTGTCATGCCCTGAATGTCATTTCCGTCCAAACGATACGTTCCTGAAGAGGGCAGGTCTAGGCATCCCAGCAAATTCATCAGAGTCGATTTTCCGCTTCCTGACGGACCCATGATGGCGACAAACTCTCCTCGCTCAAAAGAGAAAGTCGCGTTTTTAAGGGCTGACACATTCACATTGCCCAATTGATAGGTCTTGCATAAATTCTGTACGTCGATCACGGCAGAATCCCTATTCTGTTTTAATTCAATTGTATTTTTATTGATTATGTCAGTGTGACAGGGCAGGAGGCAAGGGGAAACGCTTTTTTCAGTTCACTGAATATCAGTAATCCCATTCCATTTTAACGCCTAACTTTGATTCCGAAGCGGCGTCAATTCCGCTTTCAACGGTGACATTGGGTGTGACTTCATATTCAATGACAGCGGCGCTTGAATTTTCACCAATACCCTGTTTGACTCCAACATAAACGCCTTCTGCCACATAACGACCTGCTTCCACACCCGGGCCGGAATCATCTCCCGAAAACTTTAACGTGTCCAGGCCAAGAGAACCTCTTATGTTGTCCATAAAACCGGGTCCCTGACCACCCACTCCGGCAAGTTGGGCCGCAGAATTTGCCAATTGAACTGCCTCAAGAGGAGTCATGGCGCCTGCGCTTTTGTCGAATAACAGATTCGCAAGAATTTCATCCTGAGGTTTTTCCGGGATGGAATTCAGTTTTATTTTGGGATTGGATACCGCCCCCGTAACACCTACGATTATTGTGATATTTTTTGTAGGAATTTCCGCCTTGAAATCGAGATCAGGTTCCCGGTCAGGAACTCCATCAAAACCCACCACACCTTGTTTGAATTTAACTTTTCGGCTCAATATTTCCAGGGTTCCACGCCGCATTTTAAACAACCCGTCCACACTTGGTTTTTTTGAAGTGCCCGTGACTTTGAGATCTCCCTCAAGTTGCGCGTCGACACCTCTCCCGCGAATAAATATTTCACCCGGCGCCTTTATTGCTAAATCCAGACCGATTTCCAATTCTTTTTCGTCTTTATTGTCAGCTTCAATTTTAATTTCACCCTCGACAGGCTCATTTTCGGTTTCTTCCACTTCCAACACAACCACACTGGGCGGAAGAGTATTGGGAATATAAATATCAGCATGATCAATTTTTATTTCACCTTTTAAAAACGGAGATTTTACAGGCCCCGTTAACTGAATATCACTTGTTATTTGGGCTGTGACAGTGTCAATCTCCATTAGTTTGGCGGAATCCGTTGAAAATTTTAAATCGGCGACAAAATCATCCTCAGTAGATTTTTTAATATTTCCTTTTGCGGATAGGGAACCGCCACCCGGCGTTTTGGCTACCATTTTATCAATTTGCAGGTGGTCATTATCGAAATTAATATTCATTGCAATAGCGTCCAGCGTGGTTCCAAAATTGAGGTTTTCAAATTTCCCTTCCTCCAATTTTAGTATTCCCGCAACTTTGGGTTTTTCTATGACGCCATCCACGTCAACCGAAAGATCCATTTTGCCTTTAACCTGATTTCCTGAGGCCATTAGCATATTATTTAATATATCCAATACGGCCTGACCTCTCACTGAAGCTTTTATGGGAGCATTAGCGGGGACCTTTATACCTTGTGTTTTTTTATCCATTACAAGTGGCACATTTCCATTAATTTTGAAATCACCCACGGAAGGTTGTGTCAGTAAAAAATTCACGTTTGCCAGGTCGCTTTTCCAATGACCCTTCAAATTAGCGGTGGCGGGGGACAAACCCTTTTTTGAAACTTCCGCGAAGGTCAAGTCACTTATTGTGAAGTCCAGATTTCCCTGGGGATTAACCATATTCGCGGAAAGACTGGCTTTTCCGTTTATGATACCTCCCACTCCCAGCCCGGGCTGTATCTGATCCACTACATTCACAGGAAAATGATCGATCGATAAATCGGCAAATAGTCCGGAGGTATTTTTTTTGAAGTTGGAAGAAACAAGCCCGTCCTGAATTTTCAGAATAAATTTGTTTAATTCAACATTGGCACCGGAAATTGTCAACAGGGCGGGTTCTGTCATATTAAAGGGAATGGCGCCAACTGAGCCGGCGAATGTCTTTATGGAAAGTTTTTTCGAATCCCCCTGGACATTTAATTTTCCGGTTGTGTCGATTTTTCCCGACGGTCCTTCTTGGACGCCTGCCTTTGCCTGTAAATCGTAATCCAATTCCTTAGCGGAACCCTGAATCTTAAACACCATATTTTCCAAATTGGTCTTTGATTGATTCACTCCGGTTATTTTCAATTGGCTTTTAAGCTTGGGATCATCTAGTGCGTTCGTAACCACTCCCGATAAATTTACAGTTTGGACCGAAAGTGGCGTTTCGCTGTCCAGTTTGAATTTTTCAATTTTCGCTAAAAACTTTACCGCCTGTCCAGACTCATTTATAAAATCAACTCCAAACCCGGCATCCGCCGAAAGTTTTTGCCCCAGCAATTCATTGATCTGGACATAATCATGAATTTTTCCATTCAAACTTCCAGTGAGAGATACTGGCTTCAGATTTACAAGTAAGCTCCCGATAATCTCCGAACCTAAACCCTGAACTTGGATATTTTTTAACTCCAGTAAATTGTCCGACTGCATAATAAATTCCGTTGATGTTGAAGCATCCATTTCATTGAACCGTGCTTTTGTCGTGAGTGAACCCGACGGATTTTTCAACAAATTTTCTACGTTCAGGTTCAACTGCGCTACATCAATCGGATTACCATCCACAACCAGATTTTTGCCTTCAATTTGCGTCGTCACTTTTGGAGAGCTGATTCCTCCGTTCGCCTCCCCTGAAATTGCCATTTCACCGGACAAATCAACTTTGGCAATTTCAGAAAGTTCGGCTAAACGCGGAATAACAAAATACCAATCAGAATCCAAATTTTGATCTTCATTTATAACGGCGTTAATAATCCCGAAAAATTCAGCTCCTTCAAATTTTAAAGTTTCAACCTCGGTTTTTCCCGTTTTATTTCGCCGGACAGTTCCTGTCAGTTTGAATTGATCTCCCACAATCACTTTGACCTCAGGAAACTCTGTTTCCAGGTTTTGCAATACAGACGTTATTTTTGCCTGCACGGTCTGACCAAATTCCTGCGCCTCTATTTCCATGCCTAAATTAAACTTCCCCGCGAGTTGGGTTTTGGCGACTCCAGAAAACCCTGAGAGGTCAGGAGAGCTGATTTCGGCGGTGACATTAACTTGTTGCCCCCATTGGTTGATATTTCCTTTAAGGGCAAGGGCTAAATTTTTAATGGAGGTCTCAAATTGTTTTAAATCAATTTGCTGTTGATCCAGATTGACCGACGTTGCCAGTTTCCATTTAATTTTATCCGGGACGAGTTGTTCCACTACAGGGTCGAGTCCTTTTGGTTGGGATAGAAAACCATTTCCATCGATGTCCAGAATCAACCCCTTTTGCCCAAAGTGGCGGTCTGGAATAATGCTGAATTTGACATTCACAAGAGGAATCATTATTTCATTTTTGGAAAATGAAACCGCATCAAGTTTTAAACCAAGATCAGGCTGGTTCATCAATCCCTTTGCTATCCCGGAAACTATTACAGATTTCCAACGCAGGCCGGGAGCCAGGGATTGATAAAAGGAATCATCTTTCGGGCTGACGCTGTACTGCAAATCTATTTTTTGATCCTCAATACCGACATTTCCTTTTAAACCGACCTGAAAAGCTGAATTTGAAAT
Source organism: Nitrospinaceae bacterium (assembly GCA_029261655.1). Classification (GTDB taxonomy): domain Bacteria; phylum Nitrospinota; class Nitrospinia; order Nitrospinales; family VA-1; genus JADFGI01. The sequence continues at coordinate 15,046 of JAJDAY010000033.1, forward strand.
ATCAAAATTATTGATCAATAAATTTTCTGTCGATTCTAAAACCAGCCCGCTTGTCAGAGTCACCGGGTCCTGCAAAATTTCCCTGTACTGGGCGTCAATTAAGGGAGAAAGACTGGCTGTCATTAAAAGATCAAGACCGTATTTTTCCTCATCAATTGCCTTGATTCGGGCTGTTCCAAACGTTTTGATAGAGTTTCCCGCGTTAAATTCAAACCGGCTTTCCCAATCCTCCAGACTACCTTCTCCCTGGACGGTGGCAGACATTTCGGGATGGTCGGGAATATTCATTACACGTACAAGAACTCCCCCCGGAGGTTCATTAGCATTGAGGTTGATCGACAAATTTTTAGTGGTCGGAATGAAGGACGCCTGTAGTTTCAAGGCTCCTGGAGTTTCATCGATGCGCTTAGCATCCAGTAGCAGAGATAAGCCTTGATTGAGGCCCATATAGGAAAATTGGCTTTCAAATGAGAGCATGACGCTCTCGCCAAGAACCTTCTCGCCCAGGCGAATCGTCTGCGCCCCAAAGCGATCGATTTCAACCGATACAGGCAATACCGGCAACCCCTCTGACGTTTCTTTAGGAGATTCATCCTCGTTTGATTCTTTACTGAGAGGCTTACGAATAAGATCAACCGTCTGCAAGGATATTTCGCGTATCTTAACTTTGCCTGCAAACAAGTCCCAGGGGTTCCAACGGGTTTCCACCCGATCAATATTCAACCAAAGCCCATCAGCATCGAAAACCGATATATCCGTCAGAATGATCGTGGACGGAAAATCTCCTTCCAACGAACCAATTTTAACCGGCTGGCCTCCTGATTCTGATACCTTTTCAATCAGCTGTACCAGTGTTTGTTTGCCCGATGGAGTTTGCAGAATTTCAAACGCAGCCCAAACGGCGAACAAAAACACAAATATAAAAAGGCAAAAAGCCAAGCCGATATTTTTTAAAACACGTTGCATTGATTTTCCCTAAAAAGCCTGACCGATGCTGATATAAAATGCGAAAGGATCATCGTTGTTACGCTTATTGATCGGAACAGCCAGATCCAACCTTAGAGGACCGAGTTTTGAATAATAGCGAAGGCCCAATCCCACGCCCCATTGAAGTTTTTGATCGAATTTTGGAATTTCATTATCGAAAACATTGCCGCCGTCAATGAAAGGTACCAGTCCATATTCCTTGTACCGGAATCTAACCTCGGCTCCCAACTCCAGCACGCTTCTTCCACCGATTGGGTCATCACTGCCATCAAGGGGCCCGACATTTTGATAGGCGTATCCACGTACCGATCCACCGCCCCCTGAAAAATATCTTTTGTCCGCCGGGATATCGTCTGTCGATGCGCCCACTATACTGCCAACAACAGCCCGGCCCGCAAAAACAACTCCATCGGAAATTTCAAAGTATCCGCGACTGCCTAATTTGATTTTAGTAAAGTCTCCTCCCGGACCCACGGCTGTTGTATAGGGTGTCACCCGTATTTCATTTCGGAAACCTTTTTTCGGGTCCAGTAAATCTCTTGTTGTATCCTGCTTGAGTGACATGGGGAGGCCAAACAAAGCAAAAGTATCCTCACCGTTCTCATCCTCAATTGTAGAGTATTCCCCGGTCACCCCCACGCTGAAGGTGAAGGTTCCCCCCAGGGGGCGACTGATTCCCACAGAGCCGGAAATAGCCTTACGTTTGAACGCATCGGGATTTTCATTGACCAACTCTGCATTGATTAATAAATTTTGCTTGCGCGACAAAAAATCAGGTTTTTGAAAATCCAGAATCAATTTTTGATCAATATTGCTAAAATCGTTTTCCCCGATGCGAGCCAGCCGGCCCGTCACTTTAAGTTTCTCTCCCTGGCCAAAAAAATTGCGATGGCCCCAAAAGGCATTCACTCCAAGTCCTTCGGTGGTGGAATAGTCGCTCCCGAATCCAAAAAAACGAAATTCCCTTTCAATCACATCTATATTGACAGGCGAGAGTTGCGGTTCTTTTAGTTCCGTTGAGTTATTCGGCTCAGGGACCGCGATCTTTATTGACGAAAAAAGATCCAAACTGGAAAGGTCCGACCTGAATCCTTCCAGCACTCCTGGGTCATACATGTCCCCATGCTTCCAGGGTATGCGGTCATAAACAAAATCTTTCTCCACCTGTTCCAGACCAGAAATATTAACTTCCCCCAACATCACTCTGTCCCCCGGCAACAGGGTCAGAATAACGTCCATGGTATTTTTTTTCCTGTTGACCCGAAGCGATCTTTTTCCCATCTGGGCGTAGGCATAACCCGCTATTTTGGCTTTTGCGATCATTTCCCGTTCAACATCCAGGACAGCCTGACCTTTCGCAATATCTCCAGTTTTCAGGGCCAGGGACAGGTTTTCCAATCCGGGCCGATCAGATCCTTGTAGTTTAATTTTATCGAAAAGGAAAATGGTTCCGGTAGCGACAGAAATGACTACACTGGAAGGTTTGTCACTGGAAATCTGACTGGGCAAAATATTTTGAATAAAATTTCCGTCAATTTCTATTCGGACTTTTCCGGAAAAATAACCAAAGGACTTTAAAACATTCAGCACGCGTTTTTCATCGGAGCGGCCACGATGAATCAACACAGATGAACTGGAAAGGGGAATTTTGGCGAATTGAACTAAATTTGAAGAGGCTTCAATGGCCTTTACAATTTCGTCATCTTCAACACCCGTTACTTCTACTTTATAGGTGAACTCCTGGCTGAATGAGGGGGAGGGGATCATCAGCACACACCCAAAAATCAACCCCCGCATAACAAGGCAGAATGGTAGAAAAAAATTTTTATTTCGCGAAAATATTTTCAAACTTTATGGTTTTAAATGGGGTTTTCCAACAACTTACAATTGATCTTACGAATCAATTGCAAACAAACTCAACAATGCTCAGTCCCCCAGACAGAACATTGTTACTTAGATCGAATCATCCAAAGAATTTTCTTCATGGTCGATCCCTTCTTATTGTCTTTTCCTGCATCAGCAAGCAACTTTTCCCAATCGCCCAAAATAACTTTTTGCCCCGCATCCAAACCGGATAAAACCTGGGTGTGAATGGGGTTTTCTATCCCGATTTCAATGGGAATTTTTTTTGGGTTGCCATCCTCCAGAATCACCGTATAAAACCCGTTTCCTTCCTTTCTCACGGCGCCTCGGGAAAGATAAAGAGTATCCCTGACTGCGGCGGTGACGATTTCAATGTTGGAGGACATCATGGGTTTTAATATATTTTTCCCCTTTCCCAGGACTTCAATTTTCACCTTGAATATGGTGATGCTGTTTTCCACTTTCCCCTGTGGGGCAATGCGTGTGACTTTTCCCTGAAAATTTGTGTCGGGAAAAGCGTCCGCCGTGATGGTGACGGTTTGCCCCAGTGCAACCGCGCCGATATCTGTTTCATCCACATCGGCGATGATGAACAAACGCGACATATCGGCGATGGTGGCAAGAGCCGTTCCTCCGCTGACATTCGAAATTCCCGATGCGATGATCTGGCCCTGTTCAACCAGTTTTTCAATGATGACACCTGTTATCGGGGCAAAAATTTCCGTTTCATCCAACCGCTCCTGAACCTCATCCAGGGTGATATCTGCCCGCTCAACTTCCGCTTTAGCGAGGTCGATTTCATTTTTCTTCATGGTGATGTCATAAATGGAATCTTTCGCCTCCTGTAGCTGAGCCTGAGATTGAATCAGGTTTTCCTGGTTGACCTTGAAAGCGGTTTCCGCCGCGTCCAATGTCTCCTTCGCCGCAAATTCCTGTTCAAAAAGATTCTTCTGCCGGGTCAACTTGTCACTGGATTCCTTCAGGCTGACTTCAGCAGACTCAACCGAAGATTTAGCTTTTTGAAGATCCGTTGCAAATTTTGTATCCTGCAACAACAGTGCGGTTTCAGCTTTCCTCAACCTGGCGACACTGCTGGATTTTTCAGCCAGGGCCTTGGCAACATTTCTTTGCTCGTCCGATTTATCCAACTGGAGCAGGAGGGTGCCTTTTTTTATTTTGTCTCCTTCTTCATAAGAGAATTTTAAAACTTCGCCACTGGCTTTTGATTTAACTTCCACTTTGAAATTAGGTTCTACAATCCCGGTCGCGGAAATTTTAACCACCAGATCACCTTGCAGAACTTCCGTAGTTTTGAATTCTACGCTGGGGTCATTCTTGTCACTGCCGGACTTGGGGGAGAAAACATAAACCAGAATAAGCAGAAAGGCGATCCCGGCAATAATCAGGGATTTTTTCATGAATCGTTATCACGGCCTTTGGACATCTTTATGTCGTGTTCGTCCAGGGTCGTTGCCATCACCTGTCTCAATCTGATCCTGGATTTCCGGTAGTCGATGAGCGCGCGAATTTCATTGCTCTGCTCTTCAACAAGATCTTCCTGGAACTCCAGTACGTTGAAACTGGTTGACAAGCCCACCTCAAACTTTTTTTCTTCCGCGTCCAGTTTTCTTTCGGCCAGTTTCCTGGCGAGGCTCGTGGCCTGTATCCGCTTGGCTTCAGTCTTTATTTGCCGGACGGCTTCTCTCACTTCCACCACAATCTTTTTTTCAAGATCCTTGATGTCTAAAAGAGTCTGGGCCACCTGAAGTCTGGAAGCCGTGAGCCTGCTTTTTGCAGAACGATTTCCCAGGGGGTAGCTCATTTGCAGACCCACTTGCCATTCGTAATAATCTCTTGATCCTAAAGTCGAAAGAGTTTCGTCATAGCCTCCTCCAAAACTGCTGGTACCTTGAACCGACCCTGAAGTTATAGAGACTGCTTTTCCACTTATTCCGTTCAAACCCAAACTACCGAACAGGTCCAATGTGGGATAAACCTGGTTTTCACTGTATTTGACTAAAATATTCTCGTTGGCCAGTTGTGTCTTTCTCGCCAGATAATCCGGACGGTTCACCAGAGATTTATTGATGGCTTCATCCAGTTCGATGTCTTTTTCAGGCTGGATCATCGGCTTGTCCAACGGCAAAACTTTCTGCTGGCCGGCAGGGGAATCAAAACCAATATTCAATATATTTTTTAAATTGTCTTCATTATCCTGAATCAGATCCTCAGCCTGCAAAAGCAGTTCTTCACGGGACGCAACTTCGGACTGGGCCTGAAGGATATCCAGGGGAGCCACTGTTCCGACTTTCACCTGAGCACGGACCCGTTTTTCCAGATCCTGCGCGCGTTTGAGGGATTTCTTTTTTACATTCAGGTCTTCGATACTGAACACCAACTCCCAATAGACGTTTTCGACATCGGTGATGGTGTCGATAACTTTGCTCTCAAAATCGAAATCAGATATGTCCAGATCATTTTTTGCGATGTAAATATTTCTCTTATTATTATCAATGCCAAAATTTTTCAGTAACGGCTGGGTGGCGGAAAAAAGCAATTCTGAAGAATACTGCGGATTCAACCCTGCAAAATTGGAATTCGTCTTGTTCCTGTTGTTATTAAAATTAATTTCATAATCGCCACCGGTGATCACTTTTTGATTTAATGAAAGATCCCAGACATGGTCCCGGTTTCTGGCCTTAGAGGGCGAAGCGAAGGCGCTGGACACTTGATTGGCTCTTTCCTGGGTTGAGAGCTCCACGCTGATGGTGGGGTCAAACTCAGATTTCCGGTCGGTGATATCCTGCTCCCTGATTTTGGCGCTGAATTCTTCGACGGCAATCGAAACATTATTTAACAGAGTGGTTTCGACGACTTGTTTCAATGAAAGGCCAAGTTCATTACCTTGAGACACGGGGGCCTGAGATGCGGGGGAGGGGGGGGCGGAATCCACCGCCCATGAACAGGCAACCGGGCCGATCATAAAGGATATAAGGGTGATGAGAAAAACCGGTAAAAGAGGTTTGTGTGACATGACGCTACAATCTCCCTATAGAATTTCCGAATTCATTGGCTGAGCCGGAAAGCAGTCTTTATTTGAAAAGTCATGTGCTCCGATGCTTGCTGGTCAAATTTGAGGGCCAACGATCAGAGAGGCTACTGCACCACATGCTGTCAATTAATTTTCAGATATCGGCATTGTAACTAATTTTTTTAATCGGATAAAGTCCTATTTTTCAATTAATTTGCCTCCGGTCAGGAAAGTTTATTTAAAAAATTTGAAGAATACCCTTGATAAAATTACATTAACAGTGTAATTTTTATGTATGAGGTAATTTTGATCTGGTTGTCAGACCGACCGATTTTTATAAACGAACCTTTTTTATCAGCTTACTTGTTATTTTCTTTCACGTGTTGTTAATAAAAAAATAATTTTCAGGAAGAAACCATGTCCCGAGTGACCGCCGCAGATATTTTAAAAGTTGTACCGATAACCCGGAAGACCCTTTGGTTGTGGCAGAAGAAATACAAATTTTTTCCCGACCCCGTAAAGGAAGCACATCCGGGAGGGAAGGGGATCGTCGGCTACTATCCGGCATGGGTTGAGGAGCGTTGCAAAAAAGTTTATGCCCTGCAAAAAAAGGGTTACACCATAAGCATGATCCAGGAAATTCTCCAGCAGGAAAAAGAAAATCAATCGGCACGAAAAATTTTAATCGTGGATGATGAAAAGAAATTTTCAAACCTTCTCAAAAAGTTTTTTGAAAAAAATAACTTTGTTGTCGAGCTGGCTTTCGATGGCTGGGACGCGGGCTTGAAAGCGGCGCAATTCATGCCTTCAATTATTATTCTCGACATTGCCTTGCCGGGAATCAACGGTATGGAAGTCTGCAAAAATTTAAAGGAAAACTCTAAAACTTCAAATATCAAGGTCATCGCAATTTCCGGGGATTTACGTCATTCGGAAAAAGTAATCCTCGAAGCCGGGGCGGAAATATATTTCACCAAACCAGTGGATTTTGACACCCTCCTCACCGTCTGCAACGAGTTTGTGGGCCAGGTTGAAAATAGCTGACTCGATCCTTCCCAGCCTGCCAGATTCGCCCATCCGTAAGAAATAACCAGGATTCTATCCTTCAGACCATCATTGGAAAGTGATTATCTCGCCCAACGTCATGCTGGTGCTTGCGGCTGGGCTATTCATTGTGATATAAGGCTAGGCAAATATTTTAACCATTGTTTTTTATTGGATTTATCTTTATGCAAGGCGCTACCACAGCCACTGACGAAATCAGCCAACTGGAAGAAATTGCCAGAGAAATCAGGCGAACCAGCTTGCAGATCATCCACCGGGCAGGGTCGGGGCATCCCGGAGGAAGCCTTTCCGCAACTGACATTGTGACGGACCTGTTTTTCGGCGGAATAATGAAATACGACCCTAAAAATCCCAAGGACCCGGATCGGGATCGATTTCTTCTGAGCAAGGGGCATGCTTCAGGATTGCATTTTACGACCCTGGCCAAAGCCGGTTTTTTTCCTGAAAAAGAACTGGAAAGTTATCGCAAGATCAACAGCCCGCTGTTCCTTTCCGGTCACGCTCATCCCAAAACACCCGGTGTGGAAATTGCCTCTGGAAGTCTGGGGCAGGGGCTTAGCGTCGCCCATGGGATCGCTCTGGGAGCCCGGCTGGACAGTAGAAATTACAAGGTTTATGTCGTTCTGGGTGATGGGGAATTACAGGAAGGGCAAATCTGGGAAGCGGCAATGTCCGCGGCGAAATTCAAATCCACCAACTTGACCGCCATTGTTGACTACAACAAAGTCTGTCAGGACAACCTGACCCAGGATTTAAAGGATCTGGAACCGCTGGAAGACAAGTGGCGGGCCTTTGGCTGGGACACTCACCGCATCGACGGCCACAACATGCAGGAAATACATAAAACCCTGAAAATGCCGGCCCATGCTGAAAAACCCAGGGTCATCATCGCGGATACCATTAAAGGGAAGGGCGTCAGTTTCATGGAAGGGCAAACCGCCTGGCATGGAGTGGCTCCGTCTACCGAAGATTTAGAAAAAGCCTTGAAGGAGCTGGAATGAAAGACGGTGCAACAAGGGACGGATATGGGGCGGCCCTGATTGAGTTAGGCGCATCCAACCCCGATGTCGTCGTGCTGGATTCAGGAGTGAGCGACAGTTCACGGACAAAACCTTTTGGCCAGGAGTTCCCCGAGCGCTTCTTTAACATGGGGATCAGCGAAGGCGATATGGTATGCACTGCCGCGGGCCTCGCGACTACCGGGAAAATTCCTTTTGCCACCTCATTCGCCTGTTTTTTATTGGGCCGTTCGATGGATCAAATCCTGGTGAGCGTCGCCTATTCAAACACCAATGTGAAACTGGCGGGAACCCACTCAGGCATCGCCGTCGGTGAAGACGGACCCTCCGCGCAAATGGTTGTGGACCTGGCCTACACGCGCGCTATTCCCAATATGATCGTGGTTCAGCCAGCCGATTGGGAAGAAGCAAGGCAAGCCACTCACGCCCTTGCGGAATATAAAGGTCCGGCTTATTTGAGACTGGGACGAGGCAAGCTCAAAGGTCTGTACGATTCTTCGCACAAATTTGAACTGGGGAAGGGCCATGTCGTAAAAAAAGGTAAAGAAGTGGTCATTTTCGCGACAGGTTCCATGCTACAGGAAAGCATGGAAGCTATGAAGGAGTTACAAAAAGAAAATATCACGCCAACACTGGTCAATATTTCCACCCTCAAACCCATTGATTCCGCTCTGATCATCCAGCTTGCCAAAGAACACAAGGCGGTGATAACTGCCGAAGATCATAACAAATTTGGCGGTTTGGGAGACGCGGTGGGAGACGTTCTTCTGGAAAACAATATCCACGCCGCGTTTAAAAAAATCGCCGTCAACGATCAATTTGCGGAGACAGGAACCGCCGCCCAGCTTTATGAAAAATACGGTCTGTCCGCAAGCCATGTGGTCAAGGCTGTGAAAGAAGTTCTAACCTGAAAATGACCCGCCCGTTTTGAATTTATCCCTTCAGGACACGAGGTCAAAACTTCACGCCTTAGCTCACTTCATAAAGCAGAATCCAATTATCCCTAAACCCGGCAACGTTCAGCAGGACTGTCAAACCCCAAAAGCCTTCCCTACGTTAGTTGACATAATATATGTTATGGGAACCTGCATACGGAAAAAAATGTCACCCTCGATCAGAGCCAGTCCATGTGTGGAATAGCCGGTTTACTCGATTTTAGCAACGGCAAACTGCCGGGATATGAAGATCATTCCGGTAAAGTTCTGCGCGTTATGCTGGACCACCTGCGCCATCGTGGGCCCGACGACCGGGGTGAAGAGAAGTTTGAGGTCGAAAACGGCCCGCCGGTCTATCTGGGTCATCAAAGACTTTCGATCATCGATCTCACCCAAATGGGCCATCAGCCCATGCCCAATGACTCCCGGACAATCTGGATTTCCACCAACAGCGAAATATATAATTTCAGGGAACTGAGAGCGGAACTGGTCGAAAAAAATTATGCATTTAGCTCCAGATCCGACACAGAAGTTTTACTCAAAGCCTACGAGGAATGGGGAGTCGATTGCCTGCAAAAACTTCGCGGTATGTTTGCGTTCGCGATCTGGGATTCCCGAAAAAAGGTTCTTTTTCTGGCGAGAGATCGGCTCGGCATAAAGCCACTCTATTATTTTTCAAGTGCCGATTGTTTTCTGTTTGCTTCTGAAGTCCGCGCCCTGGCCGCCACCGGAATTCCCGACACCTCCCTTTGCCCCACCGGGCTGTTTCATTTTTTGTCTTTCGGGAGTCTGTCCGCCCCCGACACTCTTTTTGAATCCATCAAGGAACTTTTGCCCGGCCATTACCTTCTGGTCCAGCAGGAATCGATTCAGACAATCAAATACTGGGACGCTCTTGCCTCTCCTGAAACTCCGGCAGGCTCACTGGATGATTCACTCAAAAATACTTTGGAGGAATCGGTCACACTCAGGCAGATCAGCGATGTTACTTTGGGTGCTTTTCTAAGCGGCGGCACAGATTCCAGCGCTTTGGTTTCTCTCATGCATCAGGAGTCCGATTCTCCCGTGGACACACTTTCCGTGGTCTTTAAGGAACCCGATTATAACGAATCCGCTTTTTCAGAAAGGGTCGCCAAGCAAATGGGAACCCGCCATCGCACTCTGGAACTCGAAGAACCCGACCTCGTCAGCACCCTTCCTGATGCGATTTCTGCAATGGATCAACCCACGGTGGACGGAATCAACACCTATCTAATTTCAAAAAGCGCCCGTGAGGCAGGCTGGAAGGTCGCCCTTTCCGGGATAGGGGGGGATGAACTTTTTGGCGGCTATGACACGTTTTCTCTGACACCTAAAATATCAGCTTTTGAAAAATTTTTGAGCGCCCTTCCCCGGTCCTGGCTTCCTTTTTTAGGCAGTTGTTTGAAGCGATTACTGCCTTTATCCGACCGCAACAGCAAACTGGCACATCTTGTTTGCGGGCAAAAATCCGGCAGTCACAGTTATTTTTTGATGCGGGCGTTATTCCCAGAAGACCGGGTGCGGGACTTGTTCCGGGATAAAAACAGCTTCCGCCGTGAAAACCTGAAGCATCTGAAAAACACCCAACAGCAGGTCGGCTCCATAAGTGCGCTCCATCCCCTCAAACAGATTTCTTATCTTGAACTGACGCATTACCTGTCAAACACCCTTTTGCGGGATGTCGACATGATGAGCATGGCGCACGGCCTTGAAATTCGCGTGCCGTTTCTCGACCACCGGCTGGTTGAACTGATGTCTTCCTTTCCCCCTGAAAAACAGTTTGCCAGGCCGCCTAAAAAATCCTTGCTGGTGAATTCTCTTCCGAACCCCCTGCCGCCGGAAATAGTGCATCGAAAAAAAATGGGCTTCACCCTGCCATTTGAACACTGGATGCGAAATGAATTGCGGGAGGAGGTGGAATCAGTATTGCTGGGGCAGGTTCCTCCCTTATCTGACTTTATAGATGAGGCGGAGGTCCAGAAAGTGTGGGTGGATTTTTTGGCCCGGCGGGTTTCCTGGTCGCGGCCCTGGGCTCTTTATGTATTAAAAAAATGGCTTAAAACCAACCATCCCCGCAATTGACTGTTACGATTGCGGGGATGGAAAGAGAACTATCAAACCTCTGCAGGACCAGACCTCAGTCAGCCTTAATTTAACTGAACATTCGTACGGCGTTCGGCCTCACGCAGGCTCGTGCTGGGGAACATGCGAGCAGTTTGCGCATTGGTGGCTCAATTCACGTCCGCACATGATGCAGGTCTCCATCTCCCCGCTTGGCCGGATGGCCCCTCCGCAATGGTTGCAACGGTTGACGGGGGCGGGAACGGTTTTTCGGGGCTTGAGTAACTGGTTGCGTCTGTTATTTATCAATAATTTACTTCTGGAAATATTCACGTACATTTAGCACCTCTCTTTATATATCCAAACTACTGTCTCAATAGCTGGGGAAATAACTTAAATTCAAAAAAAAGCCTTTCATTGCTTTTTCTAATGCGTATGATGTTGCAAAGTTTAAAAAGTTTTAAAATTTATTAAATTTTTTTCGGAATTTCAAAATAAGGCGGGACAGGAGTCCGGGGATGGGGAAAGGTTTTGTTGAAAGTGGACCTTATAGTTTTGCCATGACGCCCTTATTGACGGTTTCCATGCGGGCGGTATCATACAAAATTTCAACAAGTTTCATGGCAAATTCCATTGCGGTTCCAGGGCTTCGGCTGGTGATGAAATTCCCGTCCACCACGACCCGGTTTTCGGAGTACGGAACGCCTTTGAGCTGATCTTTGACCGACGGATGGCTGGTGATTTTTGTATTTTGAAGCAACCCTGCGGACAGCAAAACCACTGGAGCGGCACAAATGGCGGCAATTTTTTTGTTGCCCCGGTCCATCTTTAATAAAATTTCCTTGACCTTTTCATCTTTCTCCAAGTTGGAGGTTCCGGGCTGTCCCCCCGGCAGGACCACCATATCGAAACCATCGGTATCCACCTCTTTCAAATGGCTGTCCGCCACGAGATTGATTCCCCGTGAACCCTCCGTGACGCCGCCTTCGGTTCCCGCAATCGTCACACGGGCTCCCGCCCGGCGCAGGATGTCCACCACGGTGACCGTTTCAATTTCTTCAAATCCTGGAGCTAAAATCACCAATACTTTTTTCATATAACGCACCGCGGGTTCCGTTTGGGGATGGACCTCGTTCGAGGGTCTTCGATGAATCGCCGGGTTCCCGATAACCCGGAGTTTTCGGGCGGACTAAAAATAACATAATCCGGCTTGTTAAGCATTTTTTCAAATGATAAAATTTTTAAGTGAACGGTGCAATTTTAAAACCGGAAAAGAGCGCGATGCTGACTTTGGAACGAAGCCCCGAATTCCCCCGGCAAATTCAAAAAATGTTTGGGGCGGTGGCGTCAAAATATGATTTTCTCAATCGAATGCTCAGTGCCGGTCGAGATCAATATTGGAGAAAGGCCGCAGTCGATCTTCTTTCCCCGAAAAAAGGAGAACGTTTTCTGGATGTTGCCACAGGAACCGCCGACATCGCTTTGGAAATTGCCGCCAGACATCCTTCTTCACTCAAAGTCATGGGGGTTGATTTTAGCGGACCCATGTTGAAACTCGGTCAAAAAAAGATCGCCGAACAACAGCGGGAACAAACCATCACTCTGCAAAAGGGGTGCGCCGAGTCTTTACCCTTTGCCGGCGAAAGTTTTCATGGTGCTATCTCGGCTTTTGGCTTGCGCAATTTTTCCGACACTCAACGTGCCCTCAAAGAAATGCACCGCGTTTTAAAACCTGACGGGAATCTCGTGATTCTCGAGTTTTCACATCCACCCAATCCGGTTCTTGGATGGATATACCTGTTTTATTTTCACTTTTTATTGCCTCAGGTGGGAAAATTATTTTCACGTCATGATACCGCTTACAGTTATCTTCCCCAATCGGTGGCAAAATTTCCCATGCGGGATGAGTTGACGCTTCTTCTGAATCAATCGGGGTTTCAGTGCGCAACTTATCAGGATCTCACTTTCGGAATCGTCACCTTATACCATGGAATAAAAAATGGCTGAGCCGCGCCGGAACAATTTATTTCCCTTGAAAGCAATGGTGGTGCTAGGGCTGATTTTTATCGGAACGGAATTCTTTCTCGATCGGTTTCAAATTTTCGATGTTTCTCTGCCAATTTTTGAAGACGGCAATGAATTCGCGCATCGACAGGACTATCAAGATATTCTTCAATTGCAAAACGCTTTTATCCGTAATGCCAAAAACATCAAACCCACGGTCGTCAGTATCAATAAAATACTGGACGACTTTGAACCGGCCGTCTGGCCCGACTCCCCTTCCCACCCTTCCCGACCCTGGTATTTTTCTTTTAAAGAATGGATGGCCAAATCTATTTCCAAAACCAGGTACCGCATAGAGAATGTGGGTTCGGGGGTCATTCTAAATTCAAAGGGATACGTCCTGACCAACCACCATGTCATTAAAGATATTCCACGAATTATGGTCCGAATGTCCGGTGGGAAAGATCATTTTGCCGATGTGGTCGGGTTCGACCCGTTGACCGACCTCGCGGTGTTAAAATTTTCAACCTTCAGCAGGATACCCTACCCCGAATTCGCCGAATCCCAACATATGGGCGTGGGAGATTGGGTGATGGCCATTGGCAACCCCTATGGCCTGGAGGGCACGGTCACGGTAGGCGTGGTTAGCGGCAAAGGCAGAACGGACCTTGGAATCACAACCTATGAAAACTTTATTCAAACCGACGCGTCCATAAATCCAGGCAACAGCGGCGGTCCTTTGATTAATCTGGCAGGAGAAGTGGTCGGCATCAACACCGCAGTGGCGGAGATTGGTTCGGGCGTCGGGTTTGCGATTCCCATAGAAACCGCCCTTCATGTCGCCACACAGCTTATAGAAGACGGTGAGGTCAAACGGGGTTGGCTTGGGGTCGGCATTCAATCTTTAACGCCTGAACTGGCATCTACATTCGATCTGGCTCACTTAAAAAATGGCGTCCTCGTCAACAGCGTCGACAAAAAGACCCCGGCAGAAACTGGCGGCATGCAAAGAGGGGATATCATTATCCAGTTCGATGGGATGGAAGTTCCGGGCTCAAAGAAATTTCAAGAAATGGTTGCCGACACCAAAATTGGAAAAGTGGTGACCGTCAAAGTCATTCGCAACGGAGCCGAAAAAAACCTGGAAATAAAAATTGGCCGGCTTTCCTTCTAGCGCCGTACGCCCCTACCCCTCTACCTCGTATCCCGCCTCTACAATGTTCTCGATAATGCTTTTCAGATCCGTCTGGGCGTCGTCGAAATCCACAGAAACTTCCTTTTTCTCCAGATCCACATCCACTTGACTGACTCCGCCCGCGTCCGCAACGGCTTTTTTTACCGTTTGCACACAGTGATCGCAAGTCATCCCCAGTACCCTAATTGTCTCGCTCTTCATTTCCGTTCTCCCCAGGATTATATTTCTGAAATTTGAAGTTTACCCCATTCCAGTCGTTAAACCGGCATCTTCCTCCCCCTCCCCCGCCTTTAAATTGCCAAATACTACCTGCAAAAATGCAATCCTCCCAGGAAAGAATACCCGTTGAAACCGTGGTTTCCCAGTGGATCTGGATTCATTGGCAGGGTGACATTTTAAGTCACTTTGCCGCCGGAAATGTATGATATTTCAATATTAACCCTCCCTGTAATTCTATTGAGAAAATCATAAACCCTTATATCTTAGGTCTTTCTCGGTTTGGCACAAACCTTGCCTTATAACTTATTGAAATTCAATGATTAACTAGGAGGAAAGCCATGTTTTACGAAGTGAGAATAATGAATCCGGACGGATCCCTTAAAAAGATAGTCAGTTCGAAGGATTTAAAAACGACGCATTGGGATAACTTCAAAAAAGCCGAAGAGTCTTTATCTCTGCAGAATTCAGACCGGCCCAAAGTTCCCAAATGGGTGAAAGAAACTCTGGACGTCCAATTTGTTGAGTTTTCGGATTCCAACTATTAGGATCGTTGGCCGTCATTTGAATAGCCAGGTTCCGGAGTCAGTGGGTTCCTGCCTTGCGCACACCTATTGAAAACTCCTATATCCTAATACAAGGAGCGGGCAGTATCACCTCTCACGATTGAGCGCTCCTCTTCCGGAATTTGTAAAGCCCATAGTGGAGCCTTGAAAAAGGACCCAAATGGGAAAACTTCTTTAAGTTCAGATTCCTCTAAACAACTCCTGATAACTCCCACCGTCGTTCATCCCTTTTCAAAACCCAATTTCCCTAGACACTATTTTTATACACTTCTCTCGTCCTTCAGGCTCGACACAAGTCCAAGGTGAAAAAAAAACCAAGAATATAGATTTTTCGAGTCGTAAGAATTTAATTCGATGAAGAAAAAATGAGACCCCCTTGTGAGGCGGGGGAGTCCATCCTCACAAGGGGGTCAGCTAACGGGAGGTAACTCATTGTTTTTTATAATACTATAATTTTATCCGAACCGCAATACTTATAATTGGCGCATGTAAATCTGTTGTTTTTCCATTAATTGTTGCAATTTTCACAAGGAATCGATTTATTCAGAGGCAAAGAACACCCCATTTTTTTAAATAAAACTCCCTCCTGAACCGTGATTCTTCAAAGGTTTTAAATTTTATTCAATTCTTTTTCGAAAAAGCTCAAGAATCCCGCGATTCATCCGCAAATTTAAACATGAGTCAATCATGAAGACTGACTCGCGAGATTGTTTTTTAAGCCATTATTTAATTTAAAAATTTTGGTAAAAAAGTCCCAATCTCCGAAATTGAAATTCAGGGAGGAATACATTATGGCACCGTCCAATCACCACCCCTCACTCCATCCAGACAACAATTGTTTTTGTGAATCGCAATCCGCTTCCGGGAACCTTTTTTCGGGAAATAAGGATTTTGCAGCCCACAGTCTGCGCTATTCCTTGAAACCCTGTTTGTTTATAGGATCAAACATTCCGTTGCCCCTCGAACTATTATGACCGAATTTGATCCTACAACAAAAATAACCCGGAGAACTCCGGTAAATAAGGCCGCCAGCCGTTACTCCACCGGAGTTATCAAGCCGACTCCAACCGCAGAAACCGTTGACCGGGTGACGCTCTCGCAGAGTTCGCCCACGAAGGTTGCAGGGCCAAAAAAGCTACAGTCGGCAGGTGAGGTCCGGCAGGAACTGGTGAAGAAGTTTAAAGATTATCTTGAAGAGGGAACTTATAAGATCAAGGCGGAAGAAATCGCGGACAAAATGGTTCAAAAGATAAGAGAAAATAAAAACCGTCAGATTATTTGATTTCCTTGTAAAAGGGCTAAAACTCAAACAACCCTGACTTCTCTAAGGCCAGGGAAACAGTCGCATTCCTTTAGTTTTTCCTCCCATCTTTTCCCCAGTTTATTTATTCTTAAATCCAGCTTCTCCAAATGAGTCAAGGTTTTGGATCTGGTTAGCGATTCCATGCCAATACGGCTGATTTGATTATTTCGCATATCCAGTTCCTTCAAATTGACCAGTACCGGTGAATGCGCCACCGCATCCATTCCAACATCGCCAAGACCATTTTTCCTCAAGTCCAAAACCTCCAGCGTTATCAAGTCGGGATGTTGGCTCAAATAGACCACTTCAACCGGAGTGATCTCAAAGTTAGGAAGTTTTAATATCTTCGGGTTCATTTTAAGCCGGGCCTGCACGAATTTTTCAAACAGGGTGATTTTGCGAGTTCCGACTCTTTGCAGTTTGGCATCAATCGCTTCATTGATTTTGTCGATATTGCCTTTCGTCGAATAGAACAATTCGAGAACCATCTCCTTATTCAACTCATCATTTTCCATGATCTTTTCGCTTCCCGGCCCAACGGGCCAATTTTAAAATCCAGCGGTGAATGGGTGTATTACATTATAACTTGGTTTTTACTTTTTATTCCGGTATACTCGCACCCACCTAAGTATTTGGAAAATCTATTTTTGGAGATGGCCTTATGGGAGGAATCGGACTCCCGGAGTTACTGATTGTTCTGGTAATCATAATGATTATATTTGGGGCTGGGAAAATCCCTCAAATAGGCAGTGCTTTTGGAAATACTATCCGGAACTTTAAAAAATCCATGAAGGAAACGGAGGAGGAAGAAGAAGTCTCTTTAGAGGATATTTCTAAAAACCCGGAATTAGAGAATTCTGAAGAGCCCAAAGCTGTCCCGGAGAATCTGGAATCTTCAGAAGAAGCCGCTCCAAAAAAGTCATCCGAGTAAACAGCCAAAATAAATCAGGCAGACGAAAAAATAGTATTTTATAAAATTCTTTAACGTCACAGCCAAATTACTCTGCATTCCCTTCGCCCTCATTTAAAAACCATACCATCCGGTTTTCATCTACCAGCTTTGATTCTATTTTTTATTTATTGCCTCCAAATGGGATAATTCTGTGGATACGATAAAACCCATCCTCCGCAAGTTGTTTTCTGCATTTCTCGACATTCTTCCTATTATTTCAGTTATTTTGTTTTTCCAATTTTTTGTCATTCAAAAACCGTTTCCCAATCCTGAAGAAACAATGGCGGGAGTCCTTCTGGTGGTTTTTGGATTATTTTTATTTATCATAGGCCTGGAAAGCGCTTTATTCCCGATGGGCGTGAGCCTTGCCGTTCAATTTACTCAGAAGGGAAACATTTTCTGGCTTCTATTTTTTGGGTTCGCCCTGGGGTTTTCCACGACCATTGCCGAACCGGCCCTCACGGTCATCGCCAATAAGGCGGGGCAAATTGCCGCTGATTCGGAAGCCATTCAAAGCCAGCCGGAATCCATTTCTTCATTCGTTTATGGTCTCCGTCTTACCGTTGCGTTCTCTGTGGGATTGGCCATCGCCATAGGGGTGCTTCGGATCGTGAAAGGCTGGCACCTGTTGTGGTTTATCCTGGCAGGATACGGTTTCATTGTTCTCGCCACATTTTTCGCTCCAAAAGAAATTATTGGCATCGCTTACGACTCAGGCGGAATCACCACCTCCACCATCACCGTGCCCTTGGT
>JAJDAY010000034.1 GCA_029261655.1 Nitrospinaceae bacterium
TAATGCGCAACGGGTATGGATCATTCGGGACGAAGAAGGAATTTATGTTATTTTTGCGTTCTGCACCCATTTGGGTTGTACGCCAAGGTGGTTGAAAACCGAGAGCAAGTATAAATGCCCCTGTCATGGTAGCGGATTCACAAAAATTGGTGTGAACTTTGAAGGACCGGCTCCCAGGGCATTGGAACGCTTAAAAATTTCTCTCGGTCCCGACGGGCAGATAGAAATCGACAAAAGTAAAAAGTTTCTTTACGAAAAAGATGAATGGACAAAACCTGAAGCGAAGTTGCTGATATAAGCGGCTGTTTGCTTCAGGGTTTTAACTTAATTCACTCCCCTTATTTTATGGAGGGTTAGAGTTTTGGCAGCCAAACCACCTGAAATTCCCAATATCGCCGAGATAATGGCCAAGGTCAAGAGCGGTGCGATTTTTGGCGAAATTGCAAAAATGATCACCGAGTCCCAGGTTTGGACTTCTTCTTTCCGGCACGGTTATGCAGACACTCCCAGAAACCGTGTTTTGCAAATTGCCAGTAACGTCTGGTTGCATTTGCATCCTGTCAAAATGCACCGGCATGCCCTGAGAATAAAATTTACCTGGTGCATGGGGGGGATCACCTTTCTGCTTTTTCTGTCCACGGTTGTCACCGGCGTCATTCTCATGTTTTATTATCGTCCGGTGGGAGAGTATGCCTATTTTGACATGAAATATCTGCAATACGATGTGCCCTTCGGGATGTTGATGCGTAATATGCACCGATGGGCCGCGCATGCGATGGTCATCACTGTGTGGTTGCACATGTTTCGGGTGTTTCTGACCGGGTCTTACAAGCCGCCGCGCGAATTCAACTGGGTCATCGGAGTGTTTCTGGTCACGTTCACCTTGTTGCTCAGTTTCACCGGATACCTGCTTCCCTGGGATCAACTGGCCATGTGGGCGGTCACCGTGGGAACCAACATGGCGCGCGCGACTCCGTTTTTAGGTCATGAAGGCCCGTTCCAGGAGTTTGTATTTGGCGTCAGTCCGCGATACGATGCCCGGTCTGTGTTGATTGGGGGTAGTATTGTCGGACCTCCCGCGCTTCTTCGGTTTTACGTGTTGCATTGTATCTTTATACCGCTTGTTGCGGGCGCGTTGATGATCGTTCATTTTTGGCGGATTAGAAAAGATGGCGGGATATCAGGGCCACTTTAATTTTCCAAATTAATTGTTACTGAATTAGTGGGAAAGGATATGTTTTATGGCTGAAGCGCCTGCGCCTAGAAAAAAGCTGGAGGAAAACGTCGAAAAGGTCCATGTCTGGCCTTATTTGGTGAGGATAGAATTTCTCTGCGCGATCATCACCATCCTGCTTTTGACGGTATGGTCGATCACCATCGACGCTCCTCTCGAAGAAGCGGCCAACCCCACAAAAACGCCCAATCCTTCCAAAGCTCCCTGGTATTTCCTGGGTTTGCAGGACATTCTTGTATATTTCGATCCCTGGTTCGCTGGTGTCGTTGCGCCTGTGCTTATCATAGTCGGACTGATACTGATTCCTTATCTGGATGTCAATCCCAAAGGAAATGGCTATTACACCTATGTTGAGAGAAAGTTTGCCATCTGGGTCTATAGCTTTGGTTTTTTAGTGCTCTGGATTTTCCTGATTATCATGGGAGTTTTTCTGCGCGGTCCGGGGTGGAACCTGTTCATGCCCTGGCAATTCTGGGACCCGCATAAAGTGGTTGCGTTGGTCAGTGTGGATCTGCCTTATGCCTTTGGCATCCGGTCGTACGATATGGCTAACTTGTTTGGAGCCGTTGTTGTCCTGGGTTATTTTGTCGTGGGAACCGCTGTATATATGTTCATGGAGCGAAAGGCGATCAAAAATGTCGGAATCACCCGGATGCTCCTCAAAATCAATCTGGTCTTGATAATGATCGGCATCGTGGTGAAAATTGTTTTGCGGCTTGCGTTTAATATTAAATACATCTGGGTGACGCCCTGGTTTAATGTTTAACTAAAAAATTTCAAGGATAAACCCATTGGACAATCCAGAAGAAAATAGTGATTACGTACCTGTAGAAAAGGTATCGTTCAGTTTTGTGTTTTTCATGGTTTCAGGGGCGTCGCTGTTGGTCACCCTGTGGGCGTTTTGGGATGATGAATATTCCCGTCGTGGGTTCAAGGCGCATCAGGAGGAGTATTTTAAGGTCCAGTACACCAGGGCAGAGGAAGATTGGAAAAAAATTGATGGTGAAATTTCCTCCAAGGTTCAGCAGGTAAAAGAAGGCATAGATCAGGAAGAGGGAAAGCTTGAAGAGTCCGAGGAATATCAGGAACTGGTTGACAAGTTGCGGACTGCGGAGGTGGCGCTCGCTGAGATAAAAGAGGAAAAAAAGTTTACCGGGAGTCGCCTGGACGAAGCATATTATTATTATAAAAAGGCTTTACATGAGGGCCAGAATTTCGATGTCCAGATTGCCAGGTTTGAATCTCTTGGGAAGGAGTACGAGGAATGGGACCCGAAAGTAGCTGAAAAGCAGAAAGTCTTTGATCATGCTGAGTCAAACCTTCTAAAACTTAAAGCCAAACACGCTGCCCTTGAAAAGGAATTGAAAAGTCTGACCCTGCAACGGGACAATGTTCAAAGGACGATGGATTATTTTAAGCCTTTTCCATTCGTCTGGAGACCTGCGGAAGTTTTACAGACGGTTATCCCCGGTTTCGGCATCAACAACTTTTCAGAAATCATCTACCGGGTCGACCGGTGCATGACCTGCCATATTTCTTATCAGGATGAATATTATAAGGACTTTAAACAACCTTTAAAGACCCATCCTAACCTTGACATCCTGATAAAAAAGCATCCTCCGGAAAAAACGGGCTGTACCTGGTGTCATTTGGGGCAGGGTACCGCCACCGCGCCAGCGGAGGACGCCCATGGCTCCCACCATGAAACCGATCAGACCACAGAAATCAACGAGCCCATCCTGCACGGGAAAATGATGCAATCGACTTGCAGAAATTGCCATGCCGAGGTGATGGAGTTGGATGGCGCTCCCGATTTATCCAGAGGAAAGAAATTGTTTGTCGAACTGGGATGTCACGGCTGTCATTTAGCCGACGGATACTCCCAGGAGGCCAATGTGGGTCCCTCCTTGCTGAAGGTTGGATCAAAGGTGAACCCCAGTTGGTTGTACCGTTGGGTTAAAAACCCCAAGGAATACCTGCCAGACACCCGGATGCCCGACTTTGGCTTTAACGATAAAGACGCGCTTGCGGTCACCGCTTATTTACTGGCTGTTTCAGACAAGGCTTATAAGCCGGAAACTAAATTTTCCGCTGGTGACGCTGAAAATGGAAAGAAACAGTTCGAGACGGTCGGATGCCAGGCCTGCCATCAACTGGAGGGCAAGGGCGAGTCCTTCGGTCCCAATTTGAGCAATATAGCCAGCAAAGTCAATGCGGATTGGTTGGTCAGTTGGGTGGGGAATCCAGCCCATTATAATGAAAAAAGTAAAATGCCCAACCTCAGGCTCACTGATGAACAGGCAACGGACATTGCGACGTATTTAATGCAATTTGGGAAACCAAAGCCGATTTCGGGGATCGAAAAGCGAGTCAATCACCCGAAAATGGTGAAGTATGGAGAAAGCGTCGTTCGAAAGCGCGGTTGTTTTGCCTGTCACGATATCAAGGGCATGGAAGAAGAGGGTCGAATCGCGCCAGAGCTTTCGGCTTTTGGGAGAAAACTGATTCTTGAGCTTGAGTTTGGCGACGCCCATGTTGCCCATACCTGGGAGTCTTGGGTCAGGACCAAACTGAAAAAGCCTGATTCTTTCCGTACCGAAAGAGTTCTGGACAAGATGCCCAACTTTCATCTTACTGACGATGAAATCGATGCGCTCGTGGTTCTTTTGAAGGGATTCAACGGGACTAATGTTCCCGCGAAGTACAGAAAAATCCTCACTGCAAAGGAACAAACTCTGGAAACCGGAAGGCGGTTGATTGAAAAATACAATTGCAAGGGTTGCCACCATGTTGAAGGGGAAGGCGGGAGAATCCAGAAATATATCAAGGCGACTGCGCAATATCCTCCGCCTCTGGACAGTGGGTCCTATCACGTAGGTGAACGCATCAAGAGTTCCTGGGTCTATTCTTTCCTGGATAATCCCACGCCGGTCAGAACGTGGTTGAAAATTAAAATGCCGACCTTCAATTTCTCCGAAAAAGAAGTGCGTGATTTTACCGCTTACTTTGAAGCTCTTGCTCCCCTGGACAACAAATATGAGGCAGGGGTGAATGTCAGAAAGAATGCTAAAGTTGTGCAGACGGGGTCGAGTATGGTCAATTATATGGATTGCGGGAAATGCCATGATGACGGTGCCAAGGGAATCGATTTTTCCATCGCCAGCGACCGGTTGCGGCAGAACTGGATTCCAAAATGGTTGAAAGATACCAGAGAAATGATCCCCTGGACCAAAATGCCTTCCCATTGGGATAAAAAAGGAGATGAGTATTCGGTCCCCACAAAATTCGAAGACCTGGAAACGGTTGGAAACGTGGATGAGCAAACCAATACGATCAAAGATTTTATTGTCGCCTATAATAAGGCGGAGATAGACTTTGACCTGGTTCTCGGCGATGAGCCCAGTAGCGACAGCGACGCGGGTGAAGGTGAAGCCGATGACGAAGCCGATGACGAAGAAGAAGATGAGGAAGGGGAGGAAGAGGAAGAGTTTCTGGAGTAGAATTTTTTCCGGAGACTGGTATCGCGAGGGTGGGATGGTTGTTCATGGTCCTAATCCTTTATGACTGACAACTTTTTGATGAGTTGAAAAAATATGGAAAACTCAGGATTAGAAAATTTTTTACTGATAGCTACAAAGCCGGATAATATCCCCATCGGGACCATGTTATTATTTGTCGCGTGGGTTTTTTGGGTTGCCATTAAACAAATGATTGCGCACGATAAATTAATTAAAGCGAACAAGAAAGAAAAAATCTGGGATGAAATGATAAAATAAGTGGGTATTTTTATAATCACATTCGCGGGGTTCTTTATTGGGTTGGTTCTATTGGTTCTGCTCAAAAATACTTCTCCGCCCCCTCCCCAGGAGCAGATCCACTTCGATAATCCGGAAGGTAAGCCCCTTTATCTAATCGACCCGGATGCTTTTCAGGAAAAATGCACTGAATTTTTAAAAAAATTTAATCTGGAACACGTTCACTCCATTTGGGCAACCGATCACGAACTGGAAATCATCATGCAAGATGAAACGCCGGTGGTTGGCGGAACCTACCTCGCCCTTTGCATCATCAATCCCCCAAACAATACGGTCGATGTCATGAAAGTGAAGGGGTTTCTGGACACCGTAAAAGGTGAGGGTGCGTCACGCGGAATTTTTATCACAACGGGTTATTTTTCGGATGATGCCATCCGGTGTATCGAGGAGGAACCCGTCGAACTGGTCAACATCGTTTCCTTTGTTTCCTATTTGAAGAAATTTGATATTTATTAGGTTCTTTGCCTGAAATAGCATCCTGCCCCGGCACTCATACCTTCCATTAGTACAAAATATTGGCCGTTTTAATATTTCCTGATATCATGGAATAAAGCAGGTTACGCCTTATTTCATAACCCTCATCCTTAGGCGAAAATATTCAAAAAGGACTTTAATATGGATAATGTTACTTTATGAAGATCAGCCAGATACTGAATCGGGGAGAGCAGACATTTTCTTTTGAGTTTTTCCCTCCAAAGACAGATGAGGGTTTTGATCAACTTTACCAAACCATTGAAAACCTGAAGTCCTGGAACCCCGGTTATGTTTCAGTCACCTACGGGGCCGGGGGCAGTACGCGTTCAAAAACCATTGATTTGGTGGGACGAATCAAGGGTCAGATTGAATTGGAGAGCATGGCCCATTTGACTTGCGTGGGCCATACGGCTGAAGAAATTCGCGGCATTCTGGACCTGCTTGAGGAGAAAGGCATTGAAAATATTCTGGCTCTCAGGGGAGATCCTCCGCAGGGAGAAGAAAAATTCGTAAAAACCGAAAACGGCTTCGAGTATGGTAGCGAACTGGTGGCTTTCATTCGCAAAAATTACTCATTTTGTCTGGGTGTTGCCGCTTATCCCGAAGGCCATGTCGAATGTCCCGATAAAGCCGCTGACCTGGAAAATCTGAAAAGAAAAGTGGACGCCGGTGCTGATTTTATAGTGACGCAATTATTTTTCGACAACCGGTTTTTCATTGAATTTTTGGAAAAAGCGCAGTCCGCTGGCATTCAGATTCCCATCATACCGGGAATCATGCCGATCATTAATGCCAAACAAACCAAGCGATTCACTAAAATGTGCGGGGCCTCCATTCCTTCCGATCTACTAGATCGCCTGGAAAAATATCAGGACGACAGCCTCGCCATCGGAAAGATCGGAGTCGAGCATGCGACCCGGCAATGTGAGGCGCTGTTAAAAACAGGCGTGCCGGGAATTCATTTCTATACCCTGAACCGATCCACAGCCACTCTAAAAATTTTAGAAAACCTGAAAAACGGGACCGGCTTTGAATAAAAACTAACTTTATTGAATATTATCCTGTGCTGTTAGTCCGAACTCTAATCGTCATCCTTTCAATTGCCGTTCCCTCTGTTGTTCATTCGGAGTCTGTTGCCGAGCCCAGGGACATTACGGAGGACATGGTGGTCATTCCCGCCGGAACCTTTAAGAGAGGTTGCGACCGATTTGGTCATCAGCATGGAGCGCCCGCGCACTCAGTTTATCTCGACGCCTACATGATCGACAAATACGAGGTCACCAACGAAAGATTTGAAAAAGTTTTTCCCGAACACAAACTGCGAAGAAGCCAGTTTTCCAATTGCGACAATTGTCCTGTCAGCAAGATCAGCTGGTATGAAGCCGCAGACTATTGCCATCTAAAAGGGAAGTCTTTACCCAGCGAAGCCCAGTGGGAGAAAGCCGCGCAGAATGGGAACGGCTGTGATTTCCCGTGGGTCGGAGAATTCGACCCTGAAAAACCGCAAGCCCGGGGTGGCGTGAAACTCAGAGATAAAGGCACCCCGGTCGGCAGTTTTCCGCCCAATGATAAAGGGCTTTATGATATGGCCGGAAATGTCTGGGAGTGGGTGAGCGATTGGTTTTCGATCCGGTATTATTACAGAGAGGTCATGTATAATCCACGCGGTCCCATGAACGGTATGATGAAAGTCCGCAGGGGAGGTTCCTGGTCGGACAGTGTAAAAGCCATGCGCACAGGGTACCGCGACTGGAGTTATCCCTTTTCCCGCGGGTTCAATGACATCGGCTTCCGTTGCGCGATAAATTTAAAAATGGGTTCAAAGTGAAATGGTGACATCCGCTAAATTAGAATACATTGACCGGCTGATCGACGAATGCCTATCGGAAGATGGCGAGGCTTTGGAACTGAACGGAAAATTCATCGGTGATGAAGGCGTGGAAGCGCTGGTCCTGTCGGACAAGCTCGAACAAATTGAAAACCTGGACCTGACGAAAAACTCCCTGACGCACAAGGGCGCGATATTGGTGGCGCAATGCGACCGGTTGAAAAAGCTGAAAAGATTATATATCGGAGATAATAATATTGGCGATCAAGGAACTGCCGCTATTGCCGGGGCGGATTTTTGCTCGAATCTCGCGCACCTGGATCTGCGCTTTAATAATATGGGTCCAGAGGGGGGGATGGCAGTCGCCCAATCGGACAAATTTAAAAAACTGCAGGTGCTGATCCTGCAGGAGAATCAGGTGGGGGATGACACACTCAAAGCCATCGCTAAATCCACCACCTTCGCCAACTTGAGAAAACTGAATTTTTACCGGACCGATATCTCGGTGAAAGGCGTTAAAGTATTGGCAAAATCCAAAGCGCTCAAACAGCTCAAATATTTGAACCTGGCGAGAAACTATCTCTATCTGGATACCGCCAAAGCCCTGGCGGAAACAAAAACCCTCACCAACATACAAACCCTCTTAATGTTTGACACCGGAATAGGAGATGAAGGCGTGCAGGTCATCATGGCGTCTGAATCCTTTTCCAAGCTGAAAACTTTCCGGGTGACTTGATACAAACCGTCCATCCCGCATCACCCTTCAGTGATTGTCCTTTTAAAATCTCTTAGAAAATTTTAACTACGCTATTTTCTCAAGTTTGATTTTATTGTAAATAGCGAATACTTTTCCTGAATATTTATGGGTTCTCTTGCCTTTGCGCAAATGGCGGGCGGTCCGGGTGGGTCCGTGGTTGTATGCTTCAAGGGCGGTTTTCATATTTCCAAAGCGGTTGAGCAATTTGCTCAGATAGTAAGTGCCCAGGGTAATATTTTTTTCCGGACGATATAAGGTACGCGTTCCCCGCCATCGGATATTCGATTCCGAAGCCATGGCCTTGCCGGTTTTCAGCCGTATCTGCATCAGACCGAGAGCGCCGGCCTTGGATTTCGCCCGATGATTGAAAGAACTTTCGGTGATGATGACGGCTGTTAAAAATAAAGGGTCGTAGCCATATTTTCTACTTTGGCTGAGAATGTGCTGGGAGATACTCTCCTTATTAGAGTCCGTCATTCCGGTTTTATAATCCGTGATCACGTTTATGATTTTTTTGTGCACCACATGGTCCAGATCGGGGTGGATTTTTTCACGGGGTGTGTGTCGTTGGACCCAGGCCCTTTTTACCGCAACATCCTGGACGGGCAATCCTTTTTCAAATTTAACCGGCAGAATCTTTACGGGTTTATGCTGATTTTCACATGCCAGGCTTACGTTGACCTGAAGCGACAGCAGGGCGATGACAGCGATTATCACGGCGCTGATACTGGATAGAAAACGATAGATTGAAAAAGCCATTATTTATCCCCTGACCAATTTATTTTTTAAAATTGATTAAAACATATCGGCAACAGGATAAAAAAGCATGATCGAGAACTTATCAAGCTGAGGTCACAAATTAGAAACAATACGACAGGATGGGGAGTGGGAACGGTCCAATAAAAACCGCTCTGATAGCGGATCTCCTGAAAGACGTTGAAAAACCGGGCTTATTCGGAATAACGGTCGTTCAGCCAGGGTTCGGCGGTGTTGGAATAGCCGCGTTTCTCCCAGAAACCAAGCTCGTCGTGCTCACGGAAAACGATTTCACCGATCCATTTTGCGCCTTTCCAGGCATAGAGTTGCGGCGTTATCATGCGCACCGGGCCGCCGTGGTCGCGGGTGAGAGGGTGCCCCTCCCAGTGGTGGACCAGCAGAACATCGTCCTTCATGGCCTCACTTAAGGGAAGATTGGTGGAATAGGCGTCAAACGCTTTGATGAAAACGAATTTGGCGTTGTCCAGCGGCTCGCAATGGGCTGCGATATCTCTAAAACGCACTCCCTTCCAATGATTGTCCATCTGACTCCAGCTGGTGACACAATGAAAATCGGAAACATCCTCGACCTGTGGAAGCTCCATGAACTGATCCCAGGTGAACGCTTGAGGGTGCTTTACCAGCCCGGAAATGGTCAGGTTCCAGGTGACTTCGTCAAGCTCCGGGTGAAAGCCCAGATCGAGCACCGGCCAGTTCTTGGACTCATGCTGACCGGGAGGAAGCTTGGGGTTGCCGTCGCGGTTCAATTCACCGGAACCCATTGGCAGTTCGGCTTCCCATTTTTTCTTCGCCCACAGGGCTTTACGGTATTCGATCAGCTTTTGCCGGCCTTGAATGCGTTTGGAATTGGGATCGAAGGTCATGGATGAATCAGGCTCCTGATAAATTTGATGCGAATATGGTTGATTAGATGAATAAGCGATCATTAAGTTACGAAAATTCAAGGAAATTCCCGTAATAGAGTCGGGAGACCAAATTTTACAGAATTTTGTAATAGATATAAAGGGATTCCTGCAAGATACCGAAAAGATAATAATGTCAACTCTTTGCGGGAGAGACCCCACCTCATGAGCCTGAAAATCCTATCCTTCAACTGGCACGAGCCTTACCTTTGTCTTTTATCTAAAATCGGCCACGAATTTTTGGTGATAGAGCCGGAAATCGGCCCTGGAAAAATCAGGAAATGGGACCAGAACATGCGTCCCCTCCCGAAAAACGTCCGTCTTTTATCCCTTGAGTCCGCCAAAGAAGAGCTGGACCGAAACAACGTCGACGTGATCATCGCCCACAACGTGAAAGATCTGATCGAGCTAAAGGATTATACGCTTCCCAAGGTTCTGGTTTTCCACAATCGGCTGTCCACTGAAATTGATCTTGGGCAGGGCAAGGTGGATAGAGAAGAATACCTCGCGAAAATCAAACCGTTTTTCCAGCAGGCCAAAAAAGTATTCATTTCCGAAAGCAAGAAACGGGATTGGGGGATGGACGGTAAAGTGATTCTTCCCGGATTGGATGTCTCGGAATATGACCCGTATACCGGAGAAAAACCCACTATTTTGAGAGTGGGCAATCTGTTTAAAGAACGCGATCTCATGCTGGGTTATACCGCCAGCCAGAAGGTGGTGGAGGGTTTTTCCAGGATCACTTTGGGAATGAATCCGTCGATACCATCGTCACGTCTCTCCAAAGGGTTTCAGGACCTCAAGGACCATTACAGCCAGTGCCGTGTGTTTCTCAACACGACCGTGGACGGTTATGAGGATGGCTATAACCTTGCCATGCTGGAGGCGATGGCGGCAGGAATGCCGGTCGTTTCGACTTTCAACCGAACCTCCCCGATTGAAAACGGTGTGAACGGTTATATATCCAACGACATCGCGGAGTTACGATCTTCGGTCGCGGAATTACTTGAAGACCCCGACAAAGCCAGAGTACTGGGGCTAAAGGCCAGAGAAACCGTGCAAGAACAATTTGGGTTGACGGCATTTCTGAAATCCTGGACCGAAGTGATTCAGGAAAGCATCGTTGAGTTTCTCGAGGCAACCGGAGTCTCCATGAATCCTGCTCAAAAGCCATTTTATGAAAAACCCAGAAAAAATATCCTGTTGAATTATGTGTCGTATCCAGTAACGACGGCTCACTACCTGGAACGGGCGTTCAGGAAAGAACACAACGTGATCACCGCAGGCGCCATGATCACTCAGGAGATCATCCGGAAATGGAACCTTGAAGCGTTGAATTATGAAATCACACCCCAGGACATTCCCTGCGATTCTTCCGCCACGTTGACTCACATGTTGAGCCAGTTGCCTCATGGGTGGCAACCGGACCTTTATCTATGGGTCGAGACGGGGCTGGGCGGGCTTGTGCCGGATTTGAGCGAGCATGACCTGCCCAAAGCCTGTTATCTGATCGACACGCACATTCATTTTGAACGCCATAAACAAATCGCCCGGCAGTTTGATTTCGTTTTCCTCGCGCAGAAAGCCTATGTCGAGCCGATGCGTGCGGAAGGCTTGAAAAATGTTTTCTGGTTGCCCCTGGGGTGCGACCCGGATATTCATGGGCGGAAAGATTTAGAAGAGAAATACGAAGTGGGTTTTGTGGGATCGGTCACCCCTTCCCATGAGCGGCGAAAGCGATTGCTGGATAAAATCGGTGAATACTTTTCCCTGCACACCGACCGCAAATTCATGGACGAAATGGCGGCGGTGTTTTCCCAGTCAAAAATCGTTTTTAACGAAGCCATCAACCGGGACTTGAACATGCGAGTGTTCGAGGCGCTGTGCAGCGGCAGTCTTCTGGTCACGGATTCAGCTCCGGGAAGCGGACTCCGGGAATTTTTTAAAGACAATGAGCATCTGGTCATTTTCAATGAAGAAAACCTGATCGAACGGATTCAATTTTATCTGGAACATCCTGAAGAACGGTTAAAGATTGCCCGGCAAGGTCAAAAAGAAGTGCTGGCCCGCCACACCTACGACCACAGGGCAAAATCTCTGTTGGCCACACTGGACGAATATTTCAAGGCCAATGACGCTCCTCAAAAGGAAGTCAATGAAGCGCCTCAAACTGAGGCCGGTCAAAAGCCGGATTCGTATTATCAAAATGTAAGGAACGACCTTTTCCCCCTCATTCCAGAGTCTGCGTCCACCATTCTGGAAGTTGGATGCGCCGCTGGTATGACCGGGAAAGAGTTGAAGAAAAGACCGGGAGTGTTTGTCGCGGGAGTGGAAAACGACCCGGAAGCGGCGGCTCTGGCGCGAAAGGTGCTGGACGATGTGGTGGAGGGGAATATCGAGGACATGGAATTGCCGTATAGCGAAAACAGTTTTGACTGTATTTTATTCGCGGATGTGCTGGAGCATCTCATCGACCCTCTTTCCGTGTTGAAAAAAACCAGGAAATACCTGAAACCTGGGGGCACCGTGGTGGCGAGCATTCCCAATGTGCAGTTCATGGGGCTGATCCATCATCTGGTGGATGGCAACTGGACTTACCAGAAGGAAGGAATTCTGGATGAAACCCATTTGCGGTTTTTTACTTTTAAGGAAATGGAAAAACTGTTCATCCGTGCGGGTTTTGAAATCGGCCAGGTCGAGGAAACGCTGGACCCGCAGTTTAAGAAATTAAAACCGGGAAGCCGCACCTCCTTGAATATTGGCCGGATGACCATCAAAGATCTGACCCCTGAAGAGGCCCGGCGGTTTTTTGTTTTTCAGTACAAAATTTCTGCAGGTCTCAAGGTTGAGAATGTTCTGAACACAGAGGACCTGCTGACAAAAGCAAAACAACTGGAAAAAGAAAACAATTATCAGTCTGCCCTGCTGGTATACCGGCAATTGCAGGAGCAGGTCCCCGAACATGCGGACGCCATGACCGGCGAGGCCAATTGTTGCATGCACCTGCAGGATGGCGAGCGGGCCGGGGAGTTGTATCAAAAAGCTCTTTCATTGCATCCTGAAAATATATCGGCCCGCATGGGCATGAGTTCGCTGGAATTGCAGAAAGGAAACTGGGGTTTGGCGATTGAAGGTTTTTTTCAGGTCCTTGAAATCCAGCAGAAAAATGACAAGGCCTGGACCGGGTTGGGAATCGCGTTCAGGCAAAAGAAAATGATTCCACAGGCAGAGGATTGCTTTGTTCACGCCCTGGACGCAAACGTGGAAAACTCCCTGGCGTTGACAAACCTCATGGAATTGTCTTATGAGGAGAAGAAATTTGCCGAATGCGAAAAAGTCCTGAAAAAATATTTAATACTGCATCCCGCCAATTTGAATATTTTGTTTGGACTGGCAGGAGTGCAGTACAAAATGGATAAGTGGGTTGAAGTGAATGAAACCCTGGAAAAAATTCTGCTGTTTGATCCCGACCACAAAGACGCGCTCGATCTGCAGGCGCAACTTGACCGGAAAGTAAACTCTATTCAACAGAAAGAGCAAACGGAACTGGCTTGAAGCGTGTTCGTAATTCGTTAATTATATTTGGTATTTAAAAATAATATTCTAAGGGAAATTCCAGGGTTTTTCCGGTGCATCGAATTCGTTCATGTTCTCATTCATGAAACCATCGAAAAAACTTTCAGTATTCAGGTAAACCCTCAAAATTGTTATGTTTAGTAACGGAAACCAAATATGAATCTGTTTGGAGAAAACCTGAAGCGATTGCAGGCGCAGGACCCGGCTCTGGCGAAACGGGTTCTGGCCGCCAAAAAAACCGAAACCGTGCAGGTTGTCCTTGCAAAAGATGGGCATCCTGTTCCCCGCGTCGGAAACGTTTCCCTGCATAGCACCTATCGGCCAAAAGAAGAAGCGTTCAGGGCGGTATCTGAGTTTGTGGTCCGGGAGGGTTTTGAAAGCGTTATTTTCGGACTGGGCTTCGGGTATCACGTGGAGGCTGTGTTGGAAAAATTTTCCGGTCGGGTCACGGTCATCGAACCTTCGATGGAAATCTTTCAGGCCTTTCTTTCGTCAATAGACCTGCGACCTTTTCTGCCGAGGACTCGTTTTTTAATTGCGCAACCGACGCCAAAAATATTAGCCCGCAATGCCCCCCAAACCTGGGATGTTTTTCAACATATTCCCTCTGTTCGGGTTTCTCAGGCTTATTTTGAAAGTCTTGAACAAGGACGTGAGTTGTCGGGTTTTTTGCGCACTCATTCCCTCAGAATTCTTGTGGTCAACCCGATTTATGGCGGATCTTTGCCGACCGCTCGCCACACTGCCTCCGCTTTGAAGAAACTCGGGCATCATGTGGCCGTAGCCGAATGCGATAAATTTGCCGATGGGTTCGCTTCTCTCAAAGATATCACCCGCAACAAGAAAAATGCGAACGCCCTGTCCGGTCAATTCATGAATTTCATGGGGGAAACCGTTGCCGCCCGCGCCGCTGAATTTCAGCCCGACCTCATTCTGGCCCTTGCTCAGGCTCCTCTGACTCCGCAAGCCATCGAAAGGTTGAAATCTCTTAAAATCCCCGTCGCCTTCTGGTTTGTGGAAGATTATCGCACTCTGCCGTACTGGAAGGAAGTCGCAGGTTCCTATGATTTTTTCTTCACCCTTCAACAGGGAGAAGTCTTTGAGCAGCTTCAGTCGGCGGGAGCAAAAAATATGTACTACCTGCCGCAGGGGTGTTTTCCTGATGAGCATCGGCCGCTCAAACTGAACCCGGACGAGCAAAAAACCTATGGGGCGGACCTTTCGTTTATGGGTGCGGCCTATTACAACAGAAGACAGTCCTTTCCCCAATTGCTGGAGCATGATTTTAAAATCTGGGGAACCGATTGGGATTTGCAATCGCCAGTCGGTCAGTGTGTGCAGAATGAAAACCGTCGGGTATCCTCCAGGGAGTCGGTCAAAATTTACAACGGTGCCAAAATCCATTTGAACCTGCATTCTTCGACCTATCACGAAGGGGTCAACCCGGATGGCGATTTTGTGAATCCCCGTACATTTGAAATAGCATCCTGCGGCGGGTTTCAGCTGGTTGACCAGCGTTCGGAACTCAGCGAACTGTTCCGGGAAGGTGAGGAAATAGCTACTTTTAAAAATGTTCAGGATATGAGGCAAAAAATAGCCCACTACCTTGAGCATGCAGAAGAAAGAAAGCTCATTGCCCAAAAGGGCCGTGAACGGGTATTAGCGGAGCACACCCTTGAGCACCGCATGACCGAACTGTTGATTCACATTTTTGGGAATCAATTGCAATCCCTGAAGCAGAGGGTTGCCGGCAGGAGGGAATCCATTGAAGATTTTATTGAACAGGCGGGTGAAAAAACCGAGCTTGCGGACTATCTCGAACAGTTCCGCGGAACCCCGGAGTTTTCTCTGAAAACCGTCACCGATCAAATCACTAAAGGCGAGGGCGCTTTGACAAAAACAGAAACCCTCATGCTGATGGTGAATCAATTGGTGAATGAAAAGAGGTGAGTATTGGTTGATCGTATTCTCGTCATGAGTCTGACCCGTATGGGTGATCTCGTGCAGGCGACTCCATTGATAAGCGGGTTGCGGAAAAAATACCCGGAAGCAAAAATCACGTTGATGGTGTCGAGTGATTTTGCCGTATTGGTCCCCAGCATTCCCGACATCGACGATTCCATCGTTCTGGACATCCGCCAGTTCACAGATAAAGGCCTCTGGAAGAAAATGACCTGGGTGGTCCTCTACCGTTATCTGGAAACTTTTCTTGAGGGCGTGAAAAACCGGCGGTTTGATCTTGTGGTGAACCTCAGCCACTCGAAACTCAGCGCCCTGATGATTTTGTTTCTCGGCATCAAAAAAGTGCTGGGATTCATGTGCAATGCCACCGGCGACCGCATGACCCGTCATCCGTGGATGCAGTATTTCGGGATCGAGCCCTTCAACCGTGTTTACAACCCTTTCAATCTGGTTGAAATTTTCACCCGTGGGGCAGACGTCGAACTGAGAAACCAAAGAATCAGGATCAATGTCGCAAAGGAAAGCCAGGCGTCCATCGTCCACCAGCTCCAGCGGGAAAATATTGGCGAGGAAGAACTGTTGATCGGTATTCAGGCGGGTTCCAGTCTTGAAAATCGCAGATGGCCGGCCAGGTATTTTGCCGAATTGGCGGACCTGCTGGTCGAACGCCTCAATGCCCGGATTGTCCTGTTCGGGGTGGCTGGCGAAGCGCCGCTCGCCAGAGAAATTAAAAATCTGGCGGTCCGCAAGGAACATATAACCGACCTGACGGGAAAAACCGATATCAACCAGTTGATCGGGTGGGTGGGTAAATGCGCTTATCTGGTGACCAATGATACGGGCACCATGCACATTGCCGCCGCACTGGGAACCCGGATCGTGGGGTTATTTTTCGCGCACGCGCATCCAGTTGAGACAGGGCCTTATTCTCCCGGCCATGTGTTGTTTCAGGCAAGAATCTCCTGCGCACCCTGCAGTTATGGAGTGCAGTGTAATAACATCGTCTGCATCCATAAAGTTCAACCCCGCCATTTGTCCTCAATGATTGTGAATCACCAGAAAGAAAATGCCTGGAAGCTCCCCATAAATATGGGGCCTCTGGATGAAATGGACATTTTTGAAACCGTCTATGGAGACGACCACAGGCTCACCTTGAGGCCACTCATACGCCATGTGGTGAATCTGGACGATATCCTTAGACAGTGCTATTCCCGTTTATGGCTCGACTCCCTCAGTGTTGCGGATGAAGATTCATTGGATACGGAGGCGGTGATAAAAACCATCCGGCGGGATTACGACTGTGGTGAGATGGCAGATGTTGTCGATTCCTTGGAGGAGAAAATCGAAGTCCTGGGAGATTTGGTCCGGTTGACTGAAAAAGGGATGCAGGCAACGGGAGGCATCATTCGATTGTTCCGGGGGAAATCGTCGCCTGAAAAATTGCAGGCACTGGGGGAAGAGATCAATCGTATTGATGAGCAATTGAACCTGACGGGATGCGCCCACCCGGAATTAAAACCCGTCGTCGACATGTTTAAAAAGCGCAAGGAAAATTTTCAGGGAGAAAATGTCGTCAAGCTGGCAGGAGCCACCCGGCAATGTTACGAGAAAATGGCCGATGAACTCAGGAGATTGAAAAGCCTCCTGAAAGCGGTTGTCTGGTCCTTTTCAGATATCCGGGACGATCAGGAGGTGGATACGTCCATCAACGCGGTGGTTCCGGGGAGGTAGGTCGCTAATAAGGATTTGCCTTTGTCTTTCAAAAAGAACTCCAGAAATTCCAGGGAAGCGCCGCCTCCTGTCGATACGAAAAAGTTGGACGTGAAGTAATTCCAGAGAATGTAGCTGTCGTCTTCCGTAAAACCCAGAGTCAGCAGGTTGCGGTTGAGGGAAGGGTGAAGCTGTTTGCCGACCTGCTTTTTGATCAGATTCTTCAACTCATTGATACTCACCCTGTTGAGAAGGGCCGCTGAATCACCTCCGCCGATGACCACCCTGAGTTTCGGATTGATAAGCGCAGAGCTAAAGAGCAGTTTGGCAAGTTCAAGCGAGCCTTCCAGATAGGCGTTGCTTGACGGATGATCGTAGGCCCCCAGAGGACCGTTCCATAATACATTTTCTATGTCGGGGGACAAGATGTTCTGGTAATAATTTTCGATGGTTTTGGGTCCGAGATCCAGTTGCAGTTCTTTATTGAAATCCGGCAGATTTTTAACTTCATAAGTCGCGTCCTTGAAGTCGGTGACCACTTTGTAATCTTCGGGGAATACGATTTTGACACCGTTGGTTTCCGCCAGGTCGATAATTTCTTCGGCCAACCGGATTTCTCCAAGTAAACTTTTCCCGTTGTCTCCATTTGGATTCACCAGTTTAGCGGGAATATCCGCCAACTCGAAGGGAGTGACCTGCTCTTTGCCTTTTTGCGCCAGAAGAAAAGCGTTCACCATTTTGCCGCCGATTATGATACGCTTGACCCTGGAATTAACAAATTCCTTGAGGACCGATATTTTGTCGCTGATTTTTGCTCCACCGGCAATGATTACGGTTTTTTGGGGGTTCGCGAGAATGCCGTTTCCAAACGATCCCAGGACTCTGACTTCTTCATGGAGCAAATTGCCCGCCACCACGATTTTGCCCTTTTGCCGCATGAGTTGAGGAAGCATTTTGATGCTTTTGGTCACCCGGTGGCTACATCCAAAAGCGCAGTTGATATAAACATCCGAAGTTTCGGCTATATCATTAATGAACTCTTTGCGGTAAGTTTCAGGATTTTTCGGTTCCAGCAGGTAGCGCAGATTGGGTAGAAACTTGATGCCCCCAGGGAGCATTCGGTGGTCCGAAAATATTTCCAGAGAATGTTTCAAATGAGAATCGATGATCTCCGGCGGAAAAATAGTGTAGGTGTCGCCGTATCTTTTACGGATCAAAGTGTCAAAGTGAGTGCTGACAAATTGAATGTTGAAAATTCCGTCCCACCCAACGTGATCTTTGGTTTTATGAGGCCGTCCCAAGTGAGAGCCGATAATGATTCGGCAATCCCCGTCCGTCAATTCATGAATTTTTTTGAAGGTAACGTCAAGAAAACGTCGAATCCGGGTATCGTCGGCCACGCGAAAATACCCCTTTTTGGACGAAACCAGAGGAACATTAAAGTCCACACGGATAAATATGGTTTTTCCTTTTAAATCTTCAGGGCTTAAAGTGTCCAGCGAAACCATACCAAACGAATCTAACATCGGTGATCACCTAACTTGGCGGTTGGAAAAAGGTTCAAAATCACGACCTGCTCGATCGTGGCGTTCGATTAGGGCAACTATTTGAAATATAATAAGTTATACTTAGTTCTAATGTAGAGTAATTTAGTATAACAGACTTAAAGATGATTTTTGCCCACTGCGGCAAATAAAAAGCGAGAAATATAGAAAATGTCAAAAAAAATAATGTTAATCAATGCAGATCAGCCGGAAGAATGCCGGGTGGTTATTCTGGAAGATGGAAAAATAGAAGAATTGATCGTCGAGCACTCTTCCCACGAACAGATCAAGGGGAATATTTATCTAGGGACGATCAATCGGGTGGAACCTTCAATTGAAGCGGCTTTTCTGGACATTGGCAGTAAGAAGTTCGGGTTTTTGCCGTTCAAGGATGTTCGCAGGGATTCTTACCTGCAAACGGGTGAAAAAAAGGCGAGAACGCGAATACAGGATGTTCTGGTGCGCGGACAAAAGTTGCTGGTTCAGGTGGTGAAAGAGGGGAGGGATGCAAAAGGCCCTTCTTTAACGAACTGGATCAGCCTTCCGGGCCGGTTTCTGGTTTTGATGGTTGGGCAGGAAGCCAACGCGGTTTCCAGAAAGATTGAGGACGAATCCGAGAGGAAAAAATTAAAAGATATCATCACCGATTTTAACCTGCCGGATAATATGGGCGTTATCATCCGTACGGCGGGACTGGGCCGAACAAAACTAGAGCTTCAGAAGGATTTGCAAATGCTTCTGAATATCTGGGACAAACTGGACACGGATTTGAAAAGCGAGGAGGTCCAGGCGCCATCGCTTTTATACAGTGAACCGGACATGGTGGTGCGAACCGTGAGAGACCATTTCACCGCTGATACCACGGAAATTATTGTGGATGAAAAAGAAGCGTATAAAGCGATTCAGGGGTTTTTCAAGATGGTCATGCCCAGGCTTTATCGCAGGGTCAAATTTTATAAAGAAACGAAACCTATATTTTCCCAGTTCAATATAGAGACCCAAATTGATTCGATTTATGACCGGACCGTCAAACTGCCGTCCGGCGGGTCGATCGTGATTGATATCGGCGAAGCCATGGTGTCCATTGATGTCAATTCGGGCAAAACCACCGGCGCAAGCCAGCTCGAAGAAACCGCAACGAATACCAATATGGAGGCGGCAACCGAAGTGGGGCGGCAATTGCGCCTGCGCGATCTGGGCGGTTTGATCGTGATCGATTTCATTGATATGTACCAGAAAAAGAATAAAGCCCTGGTAGAGCGGCAGTTGAAACTTGTCTGTAAAAAAGACAAGGCCAGAATCAATTTATCCCGAATTTCAAAATTCGGCCTGATGGAAATGTCCCGGCAGAGAATGTCGCCGCCCGTAAAAGAAGGGGTTTTTGAAAGTTGCAAAACCTGTAAAGGGGCTGGGACTGTCAAGTCGGTGGGCAATATTGTTCTGGGAATGTTGCGCAAGATCCAGGAAATCATCGCCCGCGACAATGTGAGACTGCTGGCTGTGGAGGTTTCCCCGGAAGTGGGAGATTATATGTTGACCCACAAATTGAGATACCTGCTTGAATTGCAGGAGAAACACCATTTTATTATCGAATTTGTCAGCAAGCCCGGACTCGCTCAGGAAGACTTTATCTATAACGTTCTCGAAAGAAAAAAACCCGGCGAAAATGAACTGGGAGAAAAACCGGCGGAAACAGCTCAGCCGGTCAGGAGTGAGAGCGCAAAAAGCGATCCGGCTTCAGAAGATAGCACAGACGGCAAAAAGGAGAACCCCAGGGGAAGGCCAAGAAACCAACGTGGCAAGTCGTCTGCAAGAAGACGTCACCCTCGCGGAAGAAATAAGCCTGATGAAGCGGAAGGTCAGAATAAAACAGAAGAAACAAGCCCGGTGGACCAAGAGGGCAATCACAACCCGATCGCCCCGGAAGGCCATGTATCTACCGAGTCAACCCCTGAGGCTGGAGTAGAGGTTAAAAAAGAAGGTGAGGCGGTGACACCCTCGGACCCAGGCGCCAAACCGGCTCCAAGGAAGCGTTATTCCCGGAGACCCTCGTCTAAA
This sequence comes from Nitrospinaceae bacterium, assembly GCA_029261655.1. Classification (GTDB taxonomy): domain Bacteria; phylum Nitrospinota; class Nitrospinia; order Nitrospinales; family VA-1; genus JADFGI01. The sequence goes on from JAJDAY010000034.1 coordinate 20,638, forward strand.
AGGCCATCCAACTATCGAGGCCGCAGAAGACCCACAGAAAAAACGGCTTCCCAGGGTTCCGAAACCGCGAGCCCTGAAGGGGGTCCGGCCAAACCAGATGCGGATGGAAATGTCGCGGTCCCGACAGTGAAAGAGAGCAGTGGTAACGCGGATGGAGGAAATGCAAGCTCCCCAGCACCCATTGTGACGCCGCCACCGACTCTCAGCGATCAGAAACCTGCAAAAGAAACGCCGCCGCCTTCATTCACGGAGGAGCCTCCTTTTTAGGGAAGTACAAAATGTCATAACTCAGAATGACCGGGGCCGACTAAGTGGGCATTCTGATGGGGAGTATAAAATGGCTTACTATGAAGATGTGACGTTTTACTTAGCCCTAACCAGTTTCCAACTACTGTCAAAACTTGTTTGATGACAAACTAGTACCTGTTAAAATTTTACCTCAATCCATAATCCATTTTTCCGCTACAGTTTACGGGATGGCGTAGCTATACCGCTTTAGTTTACGGATTTCAAGTGTTGGGTAATTTTTTGAAGCAGGGTTTTTTCAGTAGGAATTCAAGGTGACCTCTACACATGAAAGCACCGGGATAAACCGGCGAGGTGTATCTATGTGAGGTGAGTTATGCGGTTAGAGCAGAGAAACTACACCTGATCGTTTTCCTTTTGAACAGGGATGCCATTATTGCCCTTAAATTTAGTGTTTAGGTTCGATAGTAGGTTTATTATTTTATAAAGTCGCACCATTATAAGGCCAAGAAAAATAATAATGGCCAAGTATAGAAAATCGTTGATAACCATTGAAACCTAAAGTGAAAAGTGATTGAACGAACTTCGACCTACCTATATTAACGTTCGTTCACACGAAAAAATAGGGTATTGATCACATGATCTAAAATCAAGAGTTTATTTTTCTGAGGATGTGAAAGGGAGGGGGTTTAGCTTAAGGGGTCATTGGTTTTTTCGTTGGTATCTGCATCTATTTCTTCAGGAGGCGCGCGAGACTTATTTTTATCTTTTCCAATAGTTTGGGATTTTTCTATTTGTTCGATCCTTTGAAAAGCCACATAGAGGCCGGATTCTATTCGCTCGGCAATTCTCCCGATTGTCCACCAGATAAGAATTAGAATGAATAGAATGCCTGATAATAACCAAGTCATAGGTAGGATTTTTTGGTTATAAAGAAGAACGCATCACCTATCTAACACAGTCTCAGTAGACATTCAACAAGATTGTAAGATTTTACTTAAAAGTTTGGTCCCCGAAAGGTGGATTTATCAGGATAAATCCGTTTGGGATATCGAGGAAGTCTTTGGCTGGGTCTTCTTGGTCAGGCAATTAACTGGTGTAGATTCTAAGAAATTTAGGATATCTCCAAAAAAATTTAGCCCATTGTTACATGTTTTTAGTGCTGTTTCCCGTCAGTAAAAAGTGGAGGATTTGAGGTAGAAAGCTAAGAGATACTTTCTGCAAAAAATTTCCTTAGTCGAATGCCCGTTTTGGCTAACTGAGGTGTAAATGGGCACAGGAGCGTTTGAACCTATGTCGAATCGGAAGCGGACCAATATATTTTATGTGTATAACCCTCAAGATTTCTCTTTCACTGATAGAGCGCAGCGAAAGCCAGTATCCCAAAACCTTCCCTGAGGGGGGAGGGGGTTTCGATAGGGAATGGTGATAAATTCCTGCATGAAACCGTGTTCCCGTTTTTGAATGCCGCCTCCCCTCGAAACTTTGAGTTTTTCGCCGAAATTTTCGTCCTTGTGGGTCGAGTCGGGATAAGGGCGGTACCAGCTGGCCGTCCATTCGGAAACATTGCCTATCATGTCAAAAGCTCCCGCAGGGCTGAGGTCTTTTTTGAAGCTTCCCACCGGTTGCACGGTTTTCCCCAGGTTGGCCCATTCGTTATGAGATTCCTGCCCCCACACGAATAATCGGTCGTCGTCGCCGCCGCGCGCGGCTTTTTCCCATTCAAATTCCGTGGGCAGTCGTTTTTCGATCCAGGCGCAATAGGCGTCCGCCTCAAACCAACTGACCCCGCGCATCGGTTCATTTTGATGCTTCACTGTGTACTTGGCCTGAGGTTTGAAGCGCATGAAATCCTCGTAGGTCACCTCATAGCGGTCCATGTAAAATGGATCGAGATGATACTCCTGCTGGGGCTGGGCGTTCAATCCCGTGGTGCGTTCGGACATGAATCGGGGGGCGCTTTGGCCGGGATGGATTCCCAGGGTGAATTTACCGGAGGGAATCAGCACCATGTCCTCGGGAGCCGGTTGACACGCGAACATGGAAGCAAGGCATAGGATGAGTAGGGTGCGGTTCAATTAATTTTCGACTGCTGATGGTTCAATAGCCATGGAAATTTCAGGCGGAGGGGTGGCTGGAAAATTTCGGCTATGGTTTGAGGATACGTATTCCACGGTCAGACACGCGGCTTCGGAACGGGTACACATCATGGTGCGGCAATCTTCCTCTTTATTGGAACAATAGTAATTCAATATCCGCATTTTAAGAAAATCCTCACTTGAGGTTTTCATGATATAAACATTTTTCTTCGATTCGATGTTGTGGGTTCGAGTCCGGTAGTTGTACCAGTCGGTGATAGCCTTGTTGGTGCGCCTGCCAAAGGAACTGCTGTCCTGGATGAATTCGCCTTCAGGGACTTCCCGGATACTGTCGAAGTCCACCTGTCCCAGATTGATCACCCCCACTTTGCCTTTTGGATTGGTGATTCCGCCATTGGTGACGATTTTGGTGCGTTGAAACCCTAAGTCCCAGTCCCGTCGTTTCAGTTCTTCCCTTTGTTTCTCAAGATCGTTCACCGTGAAGCTCTTGCCGGTGGAAAAGCTGACCAGAGTCCATGTTTCTTTGGACTTGGCCTCAACGACCAGAGTGGGATTGGTTATGGTCGCGGTATTCTTTTTTAACGGTTTTGGCGGCAGAGGAACGGTTTCATAATCCTCGATATTGTCCAGCATGAAGTTCAACGTCGTGTGAAACGCCAGCGTCGCAAATAGTAAAACACCGAAAATTTTAAGAGTGGGATTCATAATTACATATTACCATAGGTGACCCGGTTAATATCAATAGGGCAAGCCTAATCGATTGATTTTATTATGATTGATTAAATTGACACTTTTTGACAGAGGTATGATAAATTATAGAGCGAAGATCGTTTAATTGGCAATTGGTAATACAGGCGTCTTTTTGTACCTTCCATTTAATCCTTTGTGCAATGTCTAAAGACCGGGAATTTGAATACAAGAAAGTCCAGATTGAAAGCTATTTAAAATCAGCTTTTCAAAAGAAATTCAGCCGAAACTCTAGGATTTCCATCCGCAAGAGGCAAAAATTTATGGATGAGATGACCCGGAAAGTCAGCAAGAAATTCGGCAAAGAAGTTTTGTGCCTGGTCGATTTCACCAAGCAGGGCTTTGTGGGTCTGGTATCGCCGGCCCGCAAGACATCCACAGACAAGGGAAAGCTGATTCATTCGTTCACTCATCCGCAGGTTTTTTACACCTCGCACTGCGTTGACCGATTCAGCCAAAGGACAAATACCGAGGAAAACTGCGTGGTTCTCCTAGATAAATACATGAACGACGCGTTGCTTTCCTATGGAGAATGCGAGGGAAACCTCACCTGTCCGCCGGGTGTTTTCGCCTATGAAATGGAAAGCGATCGTTTGATTGTCAAGACCTTCCTTAATTTCGAGTTGCTCTCAGCCGAGCAGATAAAAAAGTTTTACGGTCCCGGTATGATATCAACGTTTCCCGAAGAATTTTTAGCGGATGAGATTGACGAAAGCGATTTCATTATTGGAGACGAGTTCACCGATCTTTCCAAAAGTACAAAAAATTAAGCTCATTTGTTTTACCATTTTTTTCACGGCGTGAAAAATAGATTCCTCATTATCATCTCTTTATCCTCACCGGAATGATTCAGCTTTTCAAGGTCGCAAAATCTTATGGGGGAGGAACCCCGGCTCTGGCCGATATAAATTTTGAAGTCCAAAAAGGCGAATTTATCTTTTTGACAGGACCCAGTGGAGCGGGGAAGACCACCCTGTTAAAGATAATGTACCGGACGGAAAAATTTGATCAGGGTCAGGTTCTGGTGAATGGTATGAACATTGGAAAAATTCCCGACCGCAAGCTTTATTTGCTCAGGCGCGAGATCGGATTTGTTTTTCAGGACTACAAACTGCTCGTGAAAAAAAATGTTTTTGAAAATGTGGCATTTGCCCAGGAGGTCATTGGCGCGAACAAAAAGCGTATCCGATTTAAAACCTGGGAGGCGTTAAAAAACGTCGGGCTGACTCACAAAAAGGATTCCTATCCCCAGCAACTGTCCGGGGGAGAACAGCAGAGGGTGGCCATTGCCAGAGCCCTGGTGAATTCTCCCAAAATCATACTCGCGGATGAACCCACGGGTAATCTGGACCCGGAAATATCACTGGAAATTCTTAAATTGTTTGAACACGTCAAAAAAAGCGGCGTTACAGTTGTCTTCGCAACCCACGATCAGGAAATGATTCGTTCGCGCAACCATCGTGTGGTGGTTATCAAACGGGGGAAGCTGGTCACGCCCTGACCGGAAATTTTCCAATCATGACATCTTCGGCCCACACCACCTTATCAAATATCAAATCCAACCTGCAGGTTTTTCTGGTTTCAGTCGCGACTATCACCGTGGCGTTTTCAATCCTCGGTTTGTTTTTAGTCATATTCGTCAATCTCAACTCTTTTTTGACCACCTGGAGCAAACATGTCCAGTTGATCGTTTACCTTGAAGATGATATTTCCAAAGATCAGCGGGGGGTCCTGGAGCAATTGATTTCCACCAACCCGGATGTGGAGTCCATGACTTTCATATCGAAAGAGTCGGCATGGGCAAACTTTAAAAATACATTTTCGACTAAAAAGTCGGATTTTATTGACGAGTTAAAATTCAATCCCCTGCCAAGTTCCTACAACATAAAGTTCCGGCCATCGCCTGAGCGATTCACCAAAATCCGCAATTTTGCCGAACTGTTTAAGGAACGGGAAGGAGTGGAGTCGGTAGAGTATGGGGAAAAATGGTTACGAGCCTTTGAAAAGTTCATGCTGTTTATCCGGATTTTTCTATTGGCCGTGGGCGGCCTCTTGTCCCTGGGCCTCATCCTCATCATTTCCAATACCATCAAGTTGTCGTTTTATTCCCGCCAGGAAGAAATCGAGTTGATGTTGCTGATCGGCGCCACCCCGGGTTTTGTCCGCATTCCATTCATGCTGGAGGGTATGCTTCAAGGGTTACTTGGGGGCATCTTTGCCTTGGCTTTGATAAAATTCCTACAGCTTTATATACAGGTTCAATTTCAGGGATCTCTTGAAACCATAGTGAGAGGCATGGAGTTTCAGTATATATCACAACCGATTATTCTTATCCTTCTGGCATCCAGCGTATTTATAGGTTGGATGGGAAGTTATATTTTCATACGACAATTTCTATCCCCAAAATTTAAGTGATGAAAGTATCCGTGAATGAAACTTTGCCTTTTCTGTTTTTTTTATTGCTCGGAGTGGTATTTTCCCCCGTCTCTATTTGGGCTGAAGTGGAAAATGACATTGAAAACCAGATAGGACAAGAAAAAATCGAGCTGGACAGGTTGAAAGAAAAAATTGTAGAGCAGGATAAGGCGATCAAACGGGCGGGGAAAAAGGAAAAATCGGCGCTCATGACTCTTCAGAAAATTGGCAATCGTTTGAAATTAAAAGAGCGCGAACTAAAAATTTACCAATGGAACAAAAAAATAAATCAGGATAAAATTTTGCAATTGGAGAAACAGATCGCTCTCGCTGAAAATCATTTGTCAGTGCAAAAGAAAATATTGGGGAAAAGACTGCGCGCTATTTATAAAGAAGGGAGTATGTTTCCCATTAAAGTTTTATTTTCCTCCGATAGCTTCAATGATTTGATCCAAAGAATAAAATATATGGAGCTGGTCACTGATTACGACTCCAAGATTTTTAAAAAATACAACTCCCGGTTCACTCAGCTTGAAGAAGAGAAAGTAGCCCTCCTGAACGCTCGGGCCAAACTTGACCAACTGGAAAAGGACACCAAACAAAATAAGGAAGATATCAATGCCCGAAAAAGTGAAAAATCCTTATTTCTTGAAAAAATTAAGAAAGAAAAGTCATTAAAAGTAAAAGTTAAAAACGAGCTGTTGCTGGCATCCAAGAACTTGAATGACCTCATTTTCAGGCTTGAAGGGAAACAGATTTTAGGCGAGGGGCTGGATATCATTGATAAAAAAGGGAAGTTGTTATTGCCGGTTTCAGGAAAAGTCCTCAATAAATTTGGCAAGAAAAGGGACAAGCAATATGACACCTTTATCGTTTATAATGGGATCGACATAAAGGTAAAAAAAGGCACTCCCGTCCGGTCCGTTTTTACGGGAAAAGTTTTATACGCCGATGAACTGAAAGGTTACGGCAATCTGATCATTGTGGGTCACGGCAGTGAATACCATTCTTTATACGGTCATCTGGATGAAATTATCACCAAAGTCGGGCGAACCGTTCGATCCGGTCAAATCATAGGTCGATCGGGCGACACAGGTTCCCTCGTTGGTGAAACTCTTTATTTTGAATTGCGTCACAAGGGAAATCCCATAGAACCCACTCGATGGTTCAAAACAGCCAAGCGTTAGCCAGATTATCTGAGTTTTAAATATGAAATATAATAAAAAAATACTAAATTTAATGTGGAGAGACTAACTTGACTTCCGTGATAAATGAACCAATCAGCAAAATAATCAAAATATTTCCAGGAGCAGTGAAGATAGTCGCCGTTTTAACTATTGTGGCCTTACTTGGGGTCGGAAGTATCGCCGGAGCCGAGGAGGATGAGGATTCAAAAAAAATCCCATCCAGAACTTATGAAAAGCTGAAAGCTTTTTCAGAAATACTCTCTCTGGTAGAGTCCAATTATGTCGAATCCGTGGATTCGGACGAATTGATCGATGGCGCTATTAAAGGGATGGTAAAAGCCCTGGACCCCCATTCGTCTTACCTTCCCCCAAAATCCTACAAGAATATGCTTGTGGACACTTCAGGTAAATTTGGAGGACTGGGCATCGAAATCAGCGTCCGCAAAGGGATATTGACCGTAGTTTCTCCCATTGAAGACACCCCCGCTTTCAACGCCGGAATCAAGGCGGGAGACAAGATAATAAAAATTGAAGATGAATCTACATTAGACATGACACTCACCGATGCGGTGGATAGATTGCGCGGGGAGACCGGGTCACCCGTCAAGATCACGGTTTTCCGGGAGTCCCTCGACGCCCCCAAGGATTTCACCATTGTCAGAGCGATTATTAAAGTTAGAAGCGTTGTAAAAAAGATATATCGCAAAGAAATTGGTTATGTGAAAATCCGCAGTTTTTCCAAAAATACCAGCAAAGATCTGGACGCCGCGCTCGCGGAGTTCGAACGAAAAGGAGTCAGCAAACTGGTGTTGGACGTGCGGAACAATCCTGGCGGGTTGCTCAATCAGGCGGTGGAAGTGTCAGACCGATTTCTCAAAAAAGAAAATTTAATCGTTTATACCAAAGGTCGGACTGATGAACAAAATATGCGTTTCACCACTCACGACAAAGTGAAACGGGTGACCTATCCCATGATAATTCTTGTCAACGGAGGAAGCGCCAGCGCGTCGGAGATCGTAGCGGGAGCGCTTCAGGATCTTGGCCGGGCGGTCATCGTTGGGACCACAACATTTGGCAAAGGTTCCGTTCAAACCATCATTCCCCTGACCGATGGGTCCGCTCTTAGATTGACGACGGCCCGTTACTACACCCCAAGTGGCCGGGTGATTCAGGAAAACGGGATCACACCTGATATCGTCGTAGAAATGCCTTTGGAAAGTGAGGCGAAGGAAGATGATGAGGAAAAAGAAAGTGAAGAAAAAACAAAACTAAGGCGGTTTCTCCGTGAAAAGGATTTAAAAAAACATCTTAAGGGAAAGAGAAGTTTTGATGGAGTGGACAACGGAGATGATTCCGAAAATGAGGATTCCGGGGAAGAGGAAGTCGAGGCTAAAAACAGTCTCGAAGATGAACTCCAAAAGGACTTCCAACTCATGACAGCGGTGTCCCTTCTGGAAGGTTGGGATATCATGCAAAAAACGCTGAAACCCTCCTCCAAAAATACGAATTCAGTTCCCAGTCAGGTCAGTATGAATTAATTCTGAGAAACGCTTTGGAACCCCAACACCCGCAGGTGTTGGGGGTAACTGCAGATTTTTATAAAGATGTGTAAGGCATATAATGTTGGTTCTTGGTATAGAAACATCCTGCGATGAAACCGCCGCTGCAGTTCTTCAAGACGGAAAAATATTACTCTCCAACGTTATTTTTGACCAGATTGATATCCACGGAAAATATGGCGGCGTGGTTCCTGAATTGGCAGGGCGCTCCCATATTGAACGCATCCACCACGTCATCACCCAATCTCTGGACACGGCGGGCGTCACCCTAAAACAAATCGATCTCATAGCCGTCACCCGTGGCCCCGGGCTGGTGGGGGCTTTGCTGGTAGGGCTGAATACGGCTAAGGGGATCGCCTACGCTTTGAACAAACCCCTCATAGGCGTCAACCATCTTGAAGGCCACCTGTTGGCGGTTTTCCTGCAGGAAGAAGTTGCGTTTCCGTTTCTGGCGCTGGGAGTTTCCGGCGGCCACACCGATATGTATCGGGTGGATGGGTTCGGCAAATACAAACGGCTGGGGCAAACGAGAGACGACGCGGCGGGAGAGTGTTTCGATAAAGTCGCCAAGATGATGGGTCTGGGATATCCCGGTGGGCCGGTCATAGAAAAACTAGCACTTTCGGGAAACCCGAAAGCAATTCCCTTTCCGAGAGCGTGGCTCGAAAAAGATTCCCTGGATTTTAGTTTCAGCGGCCTTAAAACCGCCGTGCGCAATCATCTGAAAAAACGCGAAAGCGGGGAGGTGCCAAAACTCCCCGATAAAGACGTGGCGGCAAGTTTTCAAACAGCGGTGATAGACGTGCTGGTGAAAAAAATGCTTCTTGCCTGCGATCAAAATGAATTGGAACGGGTGGTGGTGACAGGCGGAGTGGCATCCAACAGCGCTTTAAGGGAAGCTGTGACGGCGGCAGTCGATCGGCAGTCCATACAGGCGTATTTCCCAAAACCCGTTTTTTGCACCGACAACGCCGCCATGATTGCCTGCGCGGGCCATCATCGCTACAAAACTTTCGGCTTGTCGCAAAACGGAGACCTCGGCCTTGACGCTCGCGCCACCTTGCTTTTGGAGCGATAAAATGTGGCGATCCGGGGCAGGCACCATTTAATATGCACGCATTAGTCACAGGAGGCGGGGGGTTTCTGGGCGGTTATATTGCCAGAAAACTCCATGAGCGAGGCGATCAGGTCACCGTACTGGGGAGGAAGAGATACGCTCATCTGGATCATACCGGAATCGAATCCATCGCCTGCGACATCCGCGATAAGGATGAAGTCTCTTTGGCTCTTAAAGGGGTTGACGCAGTTTTTCACACCGCGGCAATTCCCGGTATCTGGGGCGATTATGAAAAATATCGCAGTACCAACTTTGAAGGAACCCTCCATGTAATCGAAGGTTGCCGGAACAACGCTGTTAAGAAACTGATTTTTACCAGTTCTCCAAGCGTGGTGTTTGGCGAGTCCGATCTTGAAAATGTAGACGAAAACGTTCCGTATCCCGCGTCTTATTTATGCCATTATCCTGAGACCAAGGCCCAGGCGGAACAACTGGTCATTGAAGCCAATGGAATAGACGGGTTATCCACGGTGTCTCTCAGGCCGCATTTGATCTGGGGCGTGGGCGATCCGCATCTGGTTCCGCGTATTGTGAACCGGGCGCTGAAAGGAAAATTAATCCGGGTGGGCGATGGCAGGAACCGGGTCGATATGGTTCATGTGGAAAACGCGGCCCATGCCCACATTCAGGCATGCGATGACTTGACGCCGGGTTCGCGGGTTGCCGGGCAATGTTATTTTATCAGCGATGATGCACCCGTCAACTTGTGGGACTGGATCGATAATCTCCTGCGGGCTCTAGATTATCCCGTCGTTGATAAAGCGGTTTCTTATCGTACAGCGCGCTTAGTGGGCGGGGTTTTGGAAAAGATTTATGGGTTATTAAAAATCAGGACGGAACCGCCGATGACCCGGTTTGTGGCGGCGCAGTTAGCGACTTCACATTATTTTAACATTGCCAAAGCCAAACGAGATTTTGGGTACCGTCCGATGATCGGCCAGAAAGAAGGGATGGAGGCGTTGATCAACCATTTGCGGAAGCATCCGGTTCCCCCAGCAGATTGATCTTATGAGCCATGCTTCCCGCGCCGAAACCGTTGTCGATGTTGACCGTGGCCACGCCCTGAGCGCAGCTGTTGAGCATGGTCAACAAGGCTGCCACACCGTTTAAGGACGCTCCATAACCCACGCTGGTGGGCACGGCGATGACAGGGTTTTCGACCAATCCCCCGACCACACTCGGTAGAGCGCCGTCCATTCCAGCCACAGCTATCACGACACGGGCCTCTCGTAGACGGTCTGCGTTGTCGAGCAACCGGTGGAGTCCCGCCACACCGATGTCAAAAATCGTTTCTACCCGGCTACCGAATAATTGGGCCGTGATCGCGGCCTCTTCCGCAATGGGGATGTCGGAAGTCCCGGCGGTGACAACCACGACCAGGCCGACGCCCGCACTTTTTTTCTTGTTTCGGATCACCAAAGTTTTGGAAGCCGGGTGGTATTCGGCCTTTTTGGGAAGACGGGGTTTTAACTTCTTGAAAATTTCCGCTGAGAGCTTAGTGGCGAGAATATCGCTTTTGGCCGCGATCATTTTTTTGATGATGGCGATCAACTGTTCGGGAGATTTTCCTTCCGAGAAAATAGCTTCCGGCTGGCCGGTCCGCAAATGACGGTGATGGTCCAAACGGGCGAAATCTAGATTTTCGTAGGGCAGGGTTTTCAGGATTTTCATTCCCTGGTCGGGAGTCAGTTTCTGCTCAAACAGGTCGGTCAAAATCCTTTTAAGGTCATCTCGTTTCATACCAGTCCCTTGACCCCCGAAAATTCGGTGTCGATCTCAACCTTCATGAGGTCTTCCAGGGCTTTTTGCGGTGATTTGTCTTCGTAGAGAACCCGGTAGGTTTCTTCAATGACCGAGGCCTGAATATTGAGTTTGTTTTTCAACTCATAGGCAGACTTCACGGTGCGAATGCCCTCGGCCACCATTTTCATATTTTTAGTGATCTCATTTAACTTTCGCCCTTCCCCCAGGTGGATGCCCACACTCCTGTTTCGGCTCAGGTCGCCTGTGCAGGTTAAAACCAGATCTCCCATGCCGGAAAGCCCTAAAAGCGTTTCCGGCTTGGCTCCCATCGCTGTGCCGATGCGGGTGATTTCTACCAGGCCGCGGGATATCAGTGCGGCGCGTGTATTGTAACCAAGTTTCATGCCGTCGCAAATTCCTGTGCTGATGGCAATGACATTTTTCAGCGCTCCCCCGATTTGCACACCAAGAGGGTCGTCGCTTGTGAAAACTTTGAGTTGCGGAGTGGAAAGGATTTGTTTGACCCGTTCGGCTGTTTCCAAAGTGTCCCCGGCGGCGACCAGGGCGGATGGAACCCCTTGGGCAATCTCAGCGGCAAACGTTGGCCCGGAAATGGCGGCGAACTTATGTTTCATTCCCAGTTCCTGCTGTAGAATCTGATGCACCGTGCAGAGGGTTTCGTTTTCGATTCCCTTGCTGGCATTTATAATGAGACAGTCCGGCTTTAAATAGGGTTTGATATTTTTTACCGTGACGCGCAGGACATGAGTGGGAACGACTAATAGGATGGCGGACTTATTTTCCACCGCCTGTTTGAGGGAAGAAGTCGGCTCAATATTTTCCGGCAAGGAAAACCCTGGCAGAAAAAGAGTGTTTTCCCGTTTGGTTTTTATGGTTTCAACGAGGTCATCCTCATAAACCCAAAGTGGGAAGGAGTGACCATTTTTCACCAGCAAAAGTGCCAGGGCGGTCCCCCAGGCTCCTGCGCCTATTACAGCTAAATTTTCTGATTGCATGGAAAATCCGATAGGTTGTTTCGTTAAAACTATGACACAGGAGGCGGAAAGATAGAAGTTTTTCGTTTTCCCAGGCCTGCTTTCCGGGCTGAACCGGCGAGAAAAATGCCTTGTATGTCCAATTTCTTTATGATTAAATTAATTCATACAAATTAAAATATTTTGAGTCGTTTCCTCATAACTTCAACTCTTTTATCATATTAGATTATATGGCCAAACGTGTAAAGGTGAGCAGAAAAGAGTTTCTTAAAGAACAGGACCAGTTTCTTTCTATCAGCCAGAAAGTCACGGCTTATATGTCCGATCATGGACCGTTGATACTGACCACGGCAGGGGTGATCATTGTCCTTTTCGCCCTTATTGGGGGTTATCGCTACAATAAGCAGATGAAGGAAATGAGAATGGAAAGCCTGTATTCTGAAATGACTAAAATACTTAACGGTAAGGCAGACAAGAAACCTGAAAGTACGATTGGTGAGTTGGAAACCTTATTGACACAGTTTGAAGAGGGTCCACAGAAAACCCGAGCCGGTTTATTGCTTGCGGAAGAATATTATCAGAGCCAGCAATATGACAAGGCCATCGACATTTATTCGGATATTTCAGGTCGGTCCGACGGAAAGGAGCTTTCCCGTCAACTGGCAAGAATGGGCCTGGCCTATTCCCATGAAGGGAAAAAGGATTACAAAAAAGCCGCCGAAATATATAAATCCATTGTGGGAAATGCAAACGGGTTCCCACTATTTGATGTGTATATAGGTTTGGCCAGGTGCTACGAATTGAATCAAGACAATAAAAACGCGCTCACAACCTTGCGCGAGATTGAAAATAAATTTCAGAGCCATCCCAAAATCGATTCTGTAAAACGTAGAATTGACAAACTGTCGGGGGCGGCCTGACTCTTCCGCGGAGGGCGAATTTACCCCTACTACCCCTTCTACCCCTTCGGGGCATGAAAGCCAATGAAAGTGATACCACAGGGGCATGAAAGCGAATGAAGAGGATATCACAGGGGCATGATGACAAAGGTTGAATATCACATGTTCACGCAGCTCAAATTTCTTGGTTCCGGTTTAATCTTTTTTGTATCGGGACCGACCTGACCTTAAACGCTTCTATAGGTTATGTTTATTAAGAGACATTTAAAAAAAATATCGATCCTGATTTCCCTTTTTCTTCCCTTGGGGAATTTTTTTCTTTTCACGCCATCCGTCCTTGCCGTCCCCTTTATTTCGCTGGAAAAAGAAGTTTCCCTGGGTAAAGGGGCGGACCAGCAGATTGTTCAACAATATGGGATTTATCAGGACAAACCTATGCAGCTCTACGTCAACAGTGTGGGGCAAAAACTGGTTTCCAATCTTTCTGATAAAATTTTTCGCCACTATTTTTTCAAAATCGTTGACAGCTCCGAGATAAACGCTTTTGCCCTGCCGGGGGGATATGTTTACGTCACCCGGGGTCTGATGGCGATGTTGAACAGCGAGGCGGAACTCGCGGGAGTGCTTGGGCATGAAATTGCCCATATCACGTTGCACCACGGAGCAAAATTGATGGTGCGTTCTATCGGGGCGCAAATCCTGAGCATCGGTGCGGCCGTTGCCAACCCTGAAAATGCGGGGCAATGGCTTTTGGTGAGCGGAGCCATGTTTCAACAGATCAACCTGGGTTACGGGCGGGAAGCGGAACTTGAATCGGACGCGCAGGGAATGTTGACTTCTACGGAATCCGGCTATCACCCAGTGGGGATCGTTAATTTTTTAAAAAACCTGCGTAGGCAGGAGGTCATGACGGGGCAGTCCTATCACAGTTTTCAGGCGAGCCATCCCGACACGAAAGATCGTGTTATAAAGGCCGGGTTAATGTCCTCTTCCGTGCAAAGAAAAAAATCGAATTTTGTTCATAATCGCGAGGTCTATCTTTCAAAAATTAAAGGGCTGGTGTATGGCGGGAAATTACAGGGTAAGATAGATAAAAATGAAACTCCGCAATACGTTGATGTTTACAAAGTGAAGCCGGGAGATACGTTCCAGAGTATTGCTGAAAAAGAGCTTGATGACAGGAAGAAGGACCTCGATATCTCAGTTCTCAATGGGCGCAGGGAAAGCAGTCAACCCGTCCCCGGTGAATTGATTAAGTTGATACGGGAGGGAACCTATCAGGGCGAGAAATCCATAAAGTTGCAAATTAAAAGCATTCAATGATTTTATGGAGAAGGCCATTACCCTTCAGAAATCCTGTTATGTTTATCTCAAAGAGGGAGGCGAAATCTGCAACCGTCTGGCACGCGGGACGAGGGTTTGGCCGATTCAAAAAAACGGGGATTGGGTGAAAGTCACCTGGCGCAATGGCAAAAAGAAAGGTTGGATTCCTAACCTTCCGGTATCCGATGAAACTTAGTTGAGAAGAAATTGTTCTTTAAAAAAAAGAAAAAGGCTTGCGGGTTAAAACCCGCAAGCCTTTTTTTGTAACCTTGGAATAACTTTTCCTTATTTAGACTGTCCCACAAAGTTCAGAGCGGAACCTTCTTTGAACCAGTTGATCTCACTATCATTCAGGGTGTGATTGACCGTCATGCTTTCCGTGGACCCGTCCGCGTGCTTGAGCGTCATGGTCACGGGTTTTCCCGGTGCCAGTTTATCGAGACCCGCAAATGAAACGCGGTCTTGTTCCTGAACCTTATCGAAATCATCTTTATTGTCGAATGTAAAAGCCAGAACCGCTTGTTTTTTGAGGTTGGCCTCAAAAATCCGCGCATAGGATTTTGCCACAAACGCCAGGCCACCCATATGCCTGGGTTCCATGGCGGCGTGTTCCCGGCTCGAACCTTCACCAATATTTTCATCCCCAAAAGCCACCCAACCCATGCCATTTTCTTTCAAATTGCGGGCGATCTGGTTGAGCTCCCCTTTTTCACCGTTGTTGACAGGGTGGTTACCGCTTCCTGTTTCATCGGTGAAGGCATTGGTCGCTCCCAGGAACATATTTTTACTGATATTGTCCAGATGACCGCGGTATTGTAGCCACGGGCCGGCCTGGGAAATATGATCGGTGGTACATTTTCCTTTGGCCTTGAGGAGAACCGGCAAATCCTGATAATCCTTGACCGGGTCCTGCTTTGGAAAAGGCTCCAGAAACGCCAGTCGTTCGCTCGCGGGGTCAATGACCACTTCCCCGGACATTGTCGGCGCTTCGTACCCGCTGTCTTCGGAAGCGTATCCATTTGAAGGCAGAATATCTCCGTTCGGCGGTTGGAATTTAAAATCATTGCCGTTCTTGTCTTTCAGGGAGTCGGTGAGTGGGTTGAATTTCATGGACCCGGCAAAAGCCATTGCCACAACCAGTTCAGGACTGCTGATGAAACCCAGTGTTTCGGGGTTGCCGTCGTTACGCTTGGCAAAGTTACGGTTGTAGGATGTCAGGATGCTGTTTTTATCGCCCTTTTTGACATCATCCCGTTTCCATTGGCCGATACAGGGACCGCAGGCATTGGCCAGAACCACCGCGCCGACATCTTCAAAGTTTTTCAACATTCCATCCCGCTTGATGGTTTCATAAACCTGCTCGGAGCCAGGCGTCACCATGAAGTTGGATTTGACCTTGAGTCCGGCTTTTTGGGCCTGTTGTACCAGGCTGTTGGCCCGCGTCATGTCTTCATAACTGGAGTTGGTGCAGGACCCAATAAGAGCGGCGGAAAGTTTTTCAGGATAATCTTTTTCATCCACTTCGCTACTCATGGCGGAAACAGGCCGTCCCAGATCAGGAGTGTGCGGGCCAACGATGTGCGGCTCCAGAGTGGAAAGATCAATTTCATGAACCTCGTCATAAAACTTCTCAGGATTGGCTTCGACTTCCGGATCTGATTTGAGAAACTCGGCGTATTTTTTACAGAGGTCCGCAATGGGAGCCCTGCCGGTTGCCCTCAGGTAAGGGTCCATGCTTTCATCGTAGCCGAAGGTGGAAGTGGTCGCTCCGATTTCCGCGCCCATGTTGGTGACGGTTCCCTTGCCGGTGGCACTTAAAGAACGCGCGCCTTCTCCGAAGTACTCGAGGATTTTACCGGTGCCGCCTTTAACCGTCAGCATGGTGGCCACTTTCAGAATAATATCCTTGGAAGCCGTCCAGCCGTTGAGTTTGCCCGTGAGTTTGATGCCGACCAGTTTTGGCATTTTGGTCACGAAAGCCTGACCGGTCATGACATCGACCGCATCCGCGCCGCCCACGCCGATGGCGATGGTTCCCATGCCGCCTGCGTTAGGAGTGTGCGAGTCGGTCCCGATCAGCATCGTGCCAGGAACGGCGTAATTTTCATAAACCACCTGATGGATGATGCCGGAGCCGGGTTTCCAGAAGCCCATGCCGTATTTCATTGCGGCGGAGCGGAGAAAATCATAGACTTCCTTGTTGGTTTCTTCCGCCGCCTTCAGATCGGCCATGGACCCGGTGTAAGCCTGGATCAGATGATCGCAGTGTACGGTGGTCGGAGCCGCCACTTCGGGCAATCCCGCGGACATGAATTGCAGGATGGCCATTTGTGCGGTGGCGTCCTGCATGGCGACGCGGTCGGGAATCAAATGAATGTCCGACACGCCCCGTACCAGCTTGGAATAGTCGGTGGACGCCATATGGGAGAAAAGATTTTTTTCTACGACGGTCAGAGGGCGGCCAAGGTTTTTTCGGGCCTCGGCATGAATTTTTTCGAGAGACTGAAATAATTTTTCGATGGGTTCGATTTCCAACAGCATTTGATTTAACCTTCTATTTAAGTTTATATCAGTTACACTGGGGCATCATAACGACAGCTATGATATAGATAATTTGACTGATTTCTTTTTGAAATTCGTTTGGAAGCGAACAATTCTACATGAAATGTTCAAAAATTCAATCATTTTCAGAATAGTCGCGTAGAGATATTAAGTTTAATTTTATCAATAATTTGGATGCTTTAAATCTTTCCCCTGAAATAGTTCTTATGGATTCCGTTTTTGATTCCAGACAATTCAATGAAAATCTGTTTTTCCCCCGCCGGGACCCTTTGCCCGGTCCCCTCGATTGTGAAGAAATTTATGTGAACGTTGAAGGAGATACCAGGGTCCATTGCCGGAAGCATCCCGCTCCTAACGCCGGCTTCACTCTATTGTTTTTTCACGGCAATGGCGAAGTGGTTTCGGACTATGACAATATCGTTGCGGCTTTCACCGACCTTGGGGCCGAAACCATAGTTTGCGACTATCGCGGTTACGGCAAAAGTGATGGAACTCCGTCTCTTCGCAACAGCCTGGAAGACGCGAGGACGATATACAAATTTCTCAAGGACAACGGAAAACTTTTACCCAGAGTCTGCGTCATGGGGCGGTCATTGGGAGCCGCCTCGGCGATTGAGCTGTGTTCGAAAATTAGTGAGATATCTTCCTGTATCATTGAAAGTGGTTACGCCGATCCCATTCCTTTGGTTGAACGGCGGGGTTTGAGAATCGATCAAACCACCCCGGAAGAAGACGCCCTGTTTAACAACAGTTTGAAAATCAGAAACGTCAACTGTCCATTACTCATCATGCACGGAGAAGATGATTTTCTTATTTCCCCGAAAGAGGCCAGGCTGAACTACAACCAGGCGGGATCAAAAATGAAAACTCTGGAAATACTCGAAGGGGTAGGGCACAACGATATGATGATGGCTCACAACGGAGGATATTTCCTTGCGATGCGCCGTTTTCTGGAATCACTTCCTCTAGGGTAATCAGTAATGAGCATCCATAGAATTCAGCGTTAAAGGTTGAGGAGCGTTTAATGAAAAAGTTTTACAATATTGAAGGAATCATTCGTAACGGTTTTAAATTGAGCCGGGATTATGAAATCCTTGATTTCAACTTCACTAAATTGGGCGATCCCGGAGTCAAGGCTCTCGCTAAATCAAAATCCATCAAACAACTCACCCGCCTGACCATCAGCGGCAATAAGTTAGGGCCGGAAGCGACTCAGGATCTGGCGGCCTCCGAATACCTTGGCAATCTTCAGTCTCTAAAATTATACAAAAATAAAATCGGCGACGAGGGCGTCAAACACCTGTGCGATACCGAGAGGCTTCCCGGTCTGCTTTCACTGCGAATTGCGTGGAATGAAATCGGGCCGGACGGCGTTCGTCATATTGCAGAATCTTCCCGTTTTAAAAACCTGACGTCCCTGAGTGTATCAGAAAACAAAATCGGTGATGAAGGCATGAAACACCTGGGAGAAACCGCCAACCTCCCCAAACTGGAATTTCTGGATGTGCGTAAAAACGGCATCACCGACGAAGGCATTCAGAACCTGGTGAAGAACAAGGCGTTCACCGAATTGCAAACCATAGAGTTTTCCGACAACCCCATCACCGAAGCCGGCAAAGAAGCCGTGGGCAAATTTCTCATCCACAACCGCCTCCGAAGACACCTGAATGAAGATAAAACCATTCTTGATCTTAGCAAGATCGGCATCGGAGACCTGGAGTGTTCCGTCCTGGCCCAATCGGACGACCTTGCCAGCGTGACCAAACTTTATCTCGAACTCAATAGAATCACTGAGAAAGGCATCCGGCATTTAGCCGAATCGCCTCATCTTGGCAATGTCACCCTTCTGTCACTGGCCCGCAACCCCATTAAGGACGAGGGGGTCAAACATATAGTCGAAGCTGAAATATTCCGAAACCTGGAAATCCTGATGATCGACCATTGCGGCGTGACCGATGAAGGGTTGATCGCCATCGCCGAATCGGAAATCATGAGCAATCTGCTGAGGGCTTATATCGAGGGCAATGACTACACCGACGACGGGTATTATGCGCTCGGTGAATCCGAATTCCTCACCAAGCTGGAGTACCCCGAATACGAGCGTGAAGAAGAAGAAATTGAAGAAGAAGAGGATGAGGAAGAATTTGAAGAGGTCGAAGAAATCGTCGAAGTGGATGAGGAAGAAGACCTCGATGACGCCGAGTATGAGAAGTGAGAGGGCTTGCATTGGAGGAAAAAGCTTGGAAATTGGTGGGAGGCGTATATACTACTCAGTAGTATATTTTCATCCAATTTTTGGGGGATAGCAGATGCCGATGGTCAAAAAAAGTATCTCAATCACAGACCAGCAAGATAGCTGGATTAAGGCGCAAATCGCCAGCGGACATTTTGGCAACGAAAGCGAAGTTGTCCGGGAATTGATCCGCGAGCGGCAAATTCGAGAACAGGAAACCCCCGCCGAGATTGAGGCGATCCGCAAGGCGTTGATTGAGGGCGAGCAGAGTGGAATCAGCGATCAGACACCGGACGATATTAGAGCTGCCGTCAAAAAAAGACTGAGAGACAATGGCCAGCTACCGCTTAAATGAAAAAGCGCTTGCTGACCTGGACCGACTCTATGAACACGGGATTTTGACCTTTGGTTTGCGTATTGCCGATGAATATTACGATGAACTGATTGCCAGAATGCAGGAAATTGCCAAAACCCCTTTGCTTTATCCAGCCGTTGATGATATCCGGGAAGGCTACCGCCGGAGCGTGTGCGGTTCACATTCGATCTATTACCGCATTGATCCCGATGAAATTGTCATTATGAGAATTTTGGGACGGGAAGACCCCGCAACACAATTGTAATCTTCTCTGGAGTTTATTTATTTTCTATTTTTTGTAGAAGAATTTGAAGAGGTCGAAGAAATCGTCGAAGTGGATGAGGAAGAAGACCTCGATGACGCGGAGTATGAGAAGTGAGGTTCAAGACGATCAAAAATTGAGTTTCTGTCATTATTAAACCTACAAACGATTTAGTTCCGCTTTGGCACCCTTGTAGGAAGCGTCTTCAACGAGCCCTAACTCAACGGTCCTTTTAAAAAATGACCTAGCTTGTTCTTTGTTCCCCTTGAGCAAGTGATATTGCCCAATATAAAAAAAACTCTCGCTTTGCGGGAGGTTTTCTTCATCTTCGTCGAAAAGGGAAAAGTCGAAACTGGAAAAATTTTCTAAAACTTCATTCGGTGTTGTTTTACCCAAGAAAAGGTTTGCTAAGGGAGCAGGCCATTTATTTAGTTTCATACCTTTAATTTGCAAACTTCTCAGTCGGGAAAGTAATTTTTTTTCTCCATTCTTTCCTTGCCGTTTTGTAGCCAAATAAAAATTAAACACAAAATAAACGTTTTTTGGATAAATTTTGCTCACATGTTCATAATCTTTTGCGGCTTTATTAAACTGTCCCAAGAAAAAGTAATAGGTAAATGCCCGGTTTGAATAGGCCAATCCAAAATTTGGTTTTAAGGAAATGGCTTTGTTGAAGTCAGCAATTGCTCGATCATATTGGCCTATTTTAGAATAGGTGCTTCCACGATTATTGTAGTTTAATGAATCGTTTGGATTCAGAGAAATAGCTTTGTCGTAATCAGCGAATGCTTTGTCATATTGGCCCATGCGATTATAGGTATTGGCTCTATTGACAAAGGCACTTTCATAGTTCGGTTCTAAATCGATAGCTTTGTCTAAATTGACAATAGTTTGGTTATATTGGCCTTTGTCGAAATAGGTCATTCCTAATAAGTTATAAACTTTTGAATCTGGTGTTAAAGCGATAGATTTATCATAATATTCAATGGCTTTTGATTGTCTTTCCTCATATGTGACGGTTCTATCTAGAAAACCTTCTTTTTGATATTTCTTTTTTCGTTTTTTAACCGAAGACGATACTAAAAACGACCCATAGGTGGAATAAGCTTCAGCTGAACATTCAATATCCTTTTCTTCTGCGCATATTTCAATTGCTTCAATTATCAGGCGCTCGGCGGGAAGTGGACGGTCTTGCCTGTATAGGAGTTCTTGGGACCATGCTAATTTTTCATGCGGATCACTTGTAGTTGGAACCCCAACCGCTGCGCAACCATTCAGTATAAATATCAAAAGGATAATTGCTGGGTAAGAAATTTTTGGGATCATTTATATAGTTTGTTTTGTAATTACCACGAACTCATCCAGATATCCTTTTGTGTGCGGGACTTGAAGATACTGGCGACACGTTCGGCGAACTGTTCAGCGGTGAAGGTTTTGTTGTATTCATCGGCGGGGCCGCGAAACGGGTTCCACGACAGCACCAGCCGTTCGATGAACATTTCTTCCAATGGCACCGTGGTAATTTTGATGATCGTGTTGGTGATCGAGTCCACCAGAATCGCCACCATGGCGCAATCTTCTTTGGCGTAGAGAGCTTCGCAAAACCCCGGAGCTTCTTTTTCCTGCTGGGTGGGGTTGCAGGGGGTTTCCAGAATCCACTCTTCACTTCCGACCGCGAAAATGGGGATGGAAGGGAATTCCGATTCGGCGCACAGTTTGGCCCGCCACTTGCCGGTCCACGCCTCGATCTGGGCTTTGGACGGATTGGGAAATCGCCCGATCAACAGCATGTCTCCGTTGGGTGAAAAGGACAGACCGCCGCCGTCGCCCTCGATCTGCACTGGGCAGGGCTGACCTTCCTCAAAGCGTATGGTTTCTTCCATGTTGGATTCCGTTAGAAATTAAGATTATTGAAAATTTTGGAAATGATCCAAATCCCCCCCAGCCCCCTTTAAAAAGGGGGAGCGTATTGCTTCAATCCTCTCCTCCTCCTTCGACAGGCTCAGGATGACGGAGGAGGCGGTTGGGATAAGGGGATTCTGTGTTATGTAAGGCTCCCCAAAGACAATTGAGTACTATTGAGGAAAGCTCTAATTTTTGAAATATCATTTTGACTGCGTTGCCCTTATAAAGTCAACGGAAAATCCGAATATCCCAGGGGGAATAAAACCGGTTCCGCCATCCTCTCGATTACGACAGGAAAATTTCTTGAGTTATCCCCGGTATTGGGGTAGCTTGACGGGTTTTACGCACATCACTCAATTTAACTGCCTATGCGAACCACATTAATAGGGCACGCGACCCTTCTCGTGCAATCCAAGGGGACCACTTTGTTGTCCGACCCGGTACTGTTCCCGTTGCATTGGGAA
Source organism: Nitrospinaceae bacterium (assembly GCA_029261655.1). Taxonomy (GTDB): domain Bacteria; phylum Nitrospinota; class Nitrospinia; order Nitrospinales; family VA-1; genus JADFGI01. The sequence goes on from JAJDAY010000034.1 coordinate 42,749, forward strand.
GAACTCAACGTGCATTGCCCAAGCATTGACCTGGACATGGATAAGTTCCCGCAGGTGGATATCTTAAATATATCGCACCGGCATCAGGATCATTTTGACATTCGGACGCTGGCTCATCTTGCCCGAAACACGAAAATTCTGGCGCCGGATGTAGTTGTACTGGCTCCCCAGGACGAAATTCTACTGGATGTTTTGAAAGAGTTGGAATTCAAAAATGTGCGTGTGGTCGCGGATTTTGAGTCGATGGAGATCAAAGGCTTGACCCTGACTCCGACCCCTTCGCTCAACGAGCAGGATTATTTTCCCGAGCACGGTCTGCTCATCCATGACGGAGAGGTGACCGCGTGGAATCAGGTCGATACCATTGTCATCCCCAAGATCATTCAATACATTCATCAATTGTATGGTCAGTTGGATATGGCGCATGTCCGTTACCTCCCGTTGCTGGAAGGCAATTTTACTTTTCATAAAGAATTGGAACTGCCGTTTGAGGAATACAACTCGTTCCTGATGGTGGCGGGGGCGTTGAAGCCCAGGTTTGCGGTACCAGGGTCCGCCGGATTTCGTTATAAAGACGAATTCGCTTTTTTGAATCGCTATTCCTTCCCCACCACTCAGGAACAGTTTTTGAAAGATCTTTCGGACTTTTGCCCGGAAATAAAAAACAGTACCTTTTTTCCGGGCGACGTTGCCGACATTAAGCCGGAGGGAGTGAAAATTTTACGGCAGGAATCCGATTTCGTCAGCACCCATGAAAACGACGGACATCTCGCCGAATTCAAACCGGTTATGGAAGTTGCTTCCTTGAAGACGTTGACAACCGATTCCTCCCAGCAGAAAAAAGAAAAACAGGTGGTGACGGATTTTATCGAAAATAAATTTGTTAGCTCACTGCTTGAAAACGAGAACGTGCAAACATGGGTGGAGTGGAGTACGGTCTATCAGTTGGAAGTGTTCGGAGAAAACGATTCGGATATCTGGAGCATTGATTTTGGCGGGGAAGACGCCGCCATTCAAAAAGGGAGCCTAGGGAAAATCAATTTATATGAAGGCATTGGTTATTCCGAGTTTTATAAATTGATCGAAAAGAAAACCAGTTGGGATTTTGTCGGTGTGGCGGCGCAGTACCGAACGTTCAAAAATATTTATCGGGTGGATAAGGGCAGGGCAGAGAAATACACCAGTGACAAGAGATTTCCGCAACCCCTGACCGAAATTTTCCCGCCAAACCGGGAAATGGACCGGGAAAAATACATGAAGGATGTCCGACGATGGAAAGGCAAGGCCTGATTCCCAGCTAAAATGGTTTTATTTGACAGCAAAATTGGAAACAGGTAGAATTTTTCTTCCTAATTGAGTCAATTCAAATAGTTAACATATCGGGCTGATGGCCCTTCAAATAATGGCGGTGTAGCTCAGCTGGTTAGAGCGTACGGCTCATATCCGTGAGGTCCGGGGTTCAAGTCCCTGCGCCGCTACCAATTTAAGATTCAAGTAAATCCAATTAGTACTCTAACCCAGTGGAAACACTGGGTTTTTTGTTTTCATGACATCCATAGTTGCCCCTATGCCACTCACAGCCACCCTGACAAAACACAACGCAAATAATGAACAGATCAAGCGCCAATACCTTTCCTTTTTGAAGGAAGCGAAGCGGCAAAGTGAGCTGACGGTGGACGCGGTAGCCAAGGCGCTTAACCGATTCGAGGTCTACACCAAATACCGTGACTTCAAAGCATTTCACTTTGAGCAGGCGATTGCGTTTAAGAAAAACTTAGCCGAACAGAGGAATCAACAAACTGGAGAAAAGTTGAGTAAATCGACTCTGCACTCGACTCTCGCAAATCTTAAACGGTTTTTTCAATGGCTTTCTGGTCAGTCGGGCTACAAGTCCCGCATTCGCTACTACGACGCTGAATATTTCAATATATCCGATAAAGACATGCGTATAGCAACGGCTCGCCGGGAGCAGAAGGCCCCTACCTTGGAACAAGTGAAACATGCAATCTCCAAAATGCCCGTAGAAACTGAAATCGACCTGCGTAACCGAGCAATAATGGCCTTCACAATCCTGACCGGTGCGCGGGATAGCGCCATTGCGTCCATGAAGTTGATACATGTAGACCTAGCGGCAGGAAAGACTGAACAGGATGCTCGCGAGGTTAAAACAAAATTCAGTAAAACCTTCACAACTTTCTTTTTCTCGGTCGGGGATGAGATTCTTGAAATCGTTACCGATTGGATGATGTATTTGCGACAAGAAAAACTTTGGGGGAATGACGATCCCCTGTTTCCTGCCACGCTGGTGAAGGTCGGAGTCAAACAGCAATTTGAAGCAGTCGGATTGAAACGGAAACATTGGAGTACCACAACGCCTATTCGTAAGATTTTTCGTGATGCTTTTGAAAGTGCTGGCCTGCCCTATTTCAATCCGCACAGTATTAGGGACACTCTTGTTCGGTTGGGCCAAACCACCTGCCAGACTCCAGAGTATTTCAAGGCGTGGAGCCAAAATCTTGGCCATGAATAAGGTAATGACAACCTTCTATAGCTATGGTGAGGTAGGTAATCGACGCCAGGGTGAGATCATCAGGAACTTGGCTAACCCGCAATATACCGTAAAGCCAGAGGTAACCGAACTGGCCAAAGCCATAGCCCAAGAAATGCGTCAGTCAGATTGTAGCGACTAATCATTCGGGTAAAACTTGGCAGGGGGCGGTATAAATCTTAACTGCTTTCAGAACATAGGACCGATACGGTAGTCAATTTTTTATAAAAAATGAAAATTTTGTTACAAAACAAATTTAATACCCGTTATTCTAAAACGCAATTTGTGTTTGAAATTCTTGCAAACGAAATTAAAATTCTTTCTTAAAAGTATTTAAATTTTATAAAAAGTTAATTTAAAAGTTGACTTTTAATTTCATATCAATTATGTTCCGCCCAAGTTGTCCTAAAAAAATCAAAATAAAGATTTCCCACCTAAATATTCCGAGTCGAAAAAAATTTATCGTAGTTAGACACACCGCAAGCTCTGAAAATTGAAGTTCTAAGTTGGTTGATTGCTGCTCCCAGAATTTAATTCGTATTGGAGATTCTCCCCATGATGTCTGTCCACTTCCTTTTGAAGTCCTGTCGATTTCTGCTTTCCTTTCTTCTTCTTTTCATAGTTTTTTTGGCGCAACCTGGAATTTTAGTTGCGCAAGAAAAAGTGGATATGCCCATTGGTTCGGTTGGTGGCAACGTTCGTGCCGACCTGTTTACTGGAACGGCAACCACCAGTATTCCCATTGCAGTCCCGCCGGGACGAAAAGGCATTCAACCGCAATTGGCCCTGATCTATGGCAGTGCCAATGGCAATGGCTGGGTGGGCATGGGCTGGAAGCTTGAAAAAAGCGTCATTGACCGACAGACTAAATTTGGCTTGGATTATTCAGGGGATGACTACCGGGTCAGCTTGTCCGGTATCAACGCCGACTTGGTCAATATAGGGACAGACGAGTATCGTGCAAAGATAGAAGGCAGTTTTACCAGGGTGATGAAACTCACAGCCGCTGATGGCAAGCCGTATTTTGAGGCTACCGACAAAACCGGAACAAAATATCTTTTCGGACAAGTGCCAGCAACTCGCATGTCCGACCCCGCGGATGCCAGTCGCATCATCCGTTGGTGTTTGGATCGTGTGGAAGATGTGCATGGCAATTACATGACCATCAGCTACACGCTGGATCAGAACTATGGCTACTTGTCTCGCATCGACTACACTGGCAATAGCGTTCAAAGCCTGGCTCCGACCCACAGTGTTGAGTTTCATTTAGAAGACCGCACTGACGCACCGCCTCTTTATTACACAAAATATTTGACTAAAGTAGCCAAGCGACTCAAAACGATAGAAGTTCGCGCTAACGGCAATCTGGTGCGTGCGTATAAACTTACCTACACCACAAGCGCCAGCACCAATCGATCCCTGCTCGCTACTGTCCAGCAGTTTGGCAAAGATGTGACCATCGATGCCAACAAGGATATAACTGGAGGAACATCGTTGCCTGCGCAAGTTTTTTCAGGGCCAAACAACTTTTCCCAATTTTTCAAAAATAACCAAGATATCACGAATTTATTTAGCGCGACTGAGGTCACTTGGGCAGCCGACAAAAGAAATTTACGGGGTGGTGATTTTAATGGCGATGGTAATTCCGACATTATTCTGCAGGGGGTCAATAATAATGATGCAACCTTTTTACTTTTTGCAGACGGAAATGGGGGGTTTCAACCTGTACAAGACGTCTCCAATTCATTTGGTCTGACTGCAGGCGTTTGGGTGGACGTCCAAAGGAAATTAGCGGTTGGTGATTTCAATGGCGACGGTAGTTCCGACATCATTCTACAGGGGGTCGATGGGACTAAGTCTTCATACTTGCTTTTGGCCGACGGAAGTGGAGGGTTTCAATCTCAAGGTTTTATTAACAATTTATATGGCATGACTGCGATCAAATGGGCCGCCAACAAAGGAAGGTTGGCAGTGGGTGATTTCAATGGTGACGGTAATTCAGATGTCATATTGCAGGGGCTCAATAATGGTGATGCAACCTTTTTACTTATTGCAGACGGAAATGGGGGGTTTCAACCTGTACAAGACGTCTCCAATTCATTTGGTCTGGTTGCAGGCAGTTGGGTGGCTGTCCAAAGGAATTTACGGGTTGGTGATTTCAATGGCGACGGTAGTTCCGACATCATTCTACAGGGGGTCGATGGGACTAAGTCTTCATACTTGCTTTTGGCCGACGGAAGTGGTGGGTTTCAATCTCAAGGTTTCATCGACAATTTATATGGCATGACTGCGGTCAAATGGGCCGGCACTAAAGAGAATTTAGCGGTTGGTGATTTCAATGGCGATGGTAATTCCGACATCATTCTGCAGGGGGTCAATAATGGTGATGAAACCTTTTTACTTATTGCAGACGGAAATGGGGGATTTCTACCTGTACAAGACGTCTCCAATTCATTTGGTCTGACTGCAGGCAGTTGGGTGGCCGTCCAAAGGAATTTGCGGGTTGGTGATTTTAATGGCGATGGTAGTTCCGATATCATTCTACAGGGGGCCGATGGGACCAAGTCTTCATACTTGCTTTTGGCCGACGGAAGTGGTGGGTTTCAATCTCAAGGTTTCATCGACAATTTATATGGCATGACTGCGGTCAAATGGGCCGCCAACCAAGGGAATTTACGAGTTGGTGATTTCAATGGCGACGGTCGTTCAGACATCATACTACAGGGGCTCAATAATAGTTTTGATACACTCTCACTCACGGCAGAAGATATAGAAACCGACCTTCTGACTTCCATGTCAAATGGATTTGGGGGTAGTGCGACGATTGCTTATTTGCCTTCCACACAGTTTAGCAACACACAGTTACCGTATCCGGTGCAGACGGTTGAGAGCATCACCAGCGATGATGGTAATGGCAATGTTGCGACTTCCAGTTATGAGTTCTCAGGTGGCTATCACCATTTTACGGATCGAGAGTTTCGTGGTTTTGATTTCGCCAGAGTCACAGGACCGGTGGGGCCGAACGGTGAACAGGCGGTAGAAGAGACCTGGTTTCATCAGGGCAACGACATTGCCGTGGATGTCAACGACCCCAGTGTCGCGGACGGCTATCTTAAAGGCGCAGTGTTTCGTAAACGAGTCTCGGATAACTCAGGCAATATTTATTCGGAAACCCGGACGACTTATACGGCGGATGACGATGGCCTGGCGCCATTTTATACGCCACCGGTTCAAGTCATCACCGATATTTGTAATGGCAACACGTGTACGGCTCAAACCCAAACCGACTTTTCTTATGACATCTATGGCAATGTCACCCAGGAAGTCCAGCGTAAAGATGTTGTTGAGACGACAGATGACATCACCATCGTCCGTTCCTTTTCCCCTAACACAACAGCCTGGATATTGGGTCTCCCGACTTCTGAAACAATTTATGAAGGCATCGGCACGGGCGGGACTCAGAAAACTTTAACGGATTTTTATTATGACGGAACGACGAGTTGCGGGGTCGCCTCGACCAACCAACTTCCTTCCAAAGGTCTTCTCACCCGCACTGTCAAATGGTTGAGCGCAAGCGCCGATCCTGAAACCCGGATCGCTTACGATGTTTTTGGCAACCCGGTTTGTTCCCGCAATGCCAATGGCAATACCACCAGCATGACTTACGACAGCGAAGGTTTCTTTGAAACCACCTTCACGGATTCCTTGAGCTTTGTAACCACGACGCAATACTATGGCGTGGGCGGCATTGCCGCAGATAACGGAATATACGGGCAAGTCAAGCAAGTCACCGATCCCAACGGCGCAAACGTATCGACTGAGTATGATGCTTTAGGCAGGATCACATCTGTGACTCAACCGGATGGGTTCGTCACCACCACGAGTTACAACAGTTTCGGAACCGTAGGAACCCAACATGTTCGGAGTGATAGCTCTTTGGGGTTGTCCACCTGGTCTTACTTCGATGGGATGGGACGAAAGATTTTGGCAAAGGGAACGGGCACGGATGGCAAGATCATCGTATCTAAAACAGAATACGATGTTCGGGGTGCTGTCAAGCGCAGCAGTCTGCCTTATTTTGAAGTTGGCGGCTCTCCGCTTTGGACCACTGTCACCTATGACACGGCAGGCCGCGTGCTCCAGACCGTCAACCCGGATGGCAGTCGAACCCTCACCTGTTATGACGACTGGGTACAGGTCTCGATCAACGCCAACGATCAAAAAAAGCGCGTGGTTCAGGATGCCGATGGACGCGCTCTCGCTGTTCAGGAATATCTGGGAACGCATACTACCTGCGACACGGCTGTGGGTACGACTTATTCCACGACGCTCTACCAATATGACGTTTTAGGCAATCTTCGCTTTGTGACCGATGCTCAGAGCAATCAGTCGGAAATGCGTTACGACGAGTTGTCGCGCAAGGTCTATATGGATGATCCGGATATGGGCATTTGGACCTACGCTTACGATACGGTTGGCAACCTGACGCTTCAAACTGACGCTAAGGGCCAACAGATTCATTTCCAGTATGACGTCTTAAATAGGCAAGTGCAGAAGGACTTCGGCACGCAAAAGACCTTGGGGTCCGGAGACGTGGTCTACACCTTCGATGGATCGACGAGCAATGGAATAGGGCGCTTGACCAATGTGGCGGATTCTTCCGGCACCTCGACTTTTTTCTATGACATAGCAGGCCGAGGCATACGCACCGACAAGGTGGTCAGCGGGACCACCTACACCACCCAGAGCGTTTACGATGGGCTGGGACGAATCACCACGCTCACCTATCCAGACAATAGTTCAGTCACCCATACCTACAATGGCCCTCAGCTCCAAAGTGTTCAGGAAGGTGCTACTACCTATGTGAGTTACGCAGGGTTTAACGCCCTTGGCCAGCCGGCAACGATGACCTCAGGCAACGGTGTGGTCACAACTTACACTTACGATGCGCAAAACTTTCGCCTCGCAACACTAAAGACAGTCAACTCAAGCCTTACATTGCAAGACCTGGGTTATACCTTCGATGCCGGCGGCAACGTGACGGCCATCACCAATCCCATTCATGGGAATCAGGTTTTTGCTTACGACGATCTAAACAGGCTCACCAGTGCTTCGGGAATGACCGTGGACCCCTCCACTTTCAGCTACGATCAATTAGGCAATATGCTCTCCAACTCCCGGATTGGAACTTATAACTATGCAGATGGGGCGCAATCGGCGGCGATTGAAACTGAAGAGTCCAGCACTTATGCATTATGGGCTCCCCAAGAGAAAATAGCAGTACGCGACTATAACGAATGGACTCTTGCTAAAAATGCAGGTTTAACAACAACGGAATCCATAGTCACTCAAACCGATTCAATTTCACAATCAGGCTCAAGCGCTTTTGCCGGGGCCAATATTGTTGATGCGAGTTTTAATAGTGGAGACACGGTTCGCTGGACCCTCGCTTCTGTTTTACTCAGCGAGAATTTTAATGATGGCGATTATGTAGGTTGGAGTATTGTTGATTTGGGGACTAACGATGGCCCTTCTGTGTGGTCCGCAGTGACGGGATCTTTGGTACAAAGTTCGGACATTTATGGCCTTCTAAATAACGAGTGGGT
>JAJDAY010000035.1 GCA_029261655.1 Nitrospinaceae bacterium
TGCTCTAAATCGCCCATAAACAAATTAACATTTTCTTTAGTCAGTTCTGCTCTTTTCTCCTTACCTGCCTTGATTTCTGCCAACTCATCTTTTCCTGCTTGAGTGAGGCCCCAAGGGGTTACAGTGCCGGCTTTCTTTACATCCTTGATGGCTTGCGTGATTTTAATAATTTTCGAACCGTCCAGATCCCGGATCGACAGCAACGCATCTTCGTGCCCATCGTAGGCACAGAAGGCCATGGTGTAACAATTGGTGTTGGCGCGGATCATTTTCAGGGTAATATTAGCAAAATGGCAATGAACGCCAATAAGAATACAGCCTTCGATCTTATTGTGCTGAACGGTCAGGTTGGGGTGACAGGGATTGATCACCGCCTCCGGGTCAATTTTGGGGTAGATCGGGCGGTAATCCGGCATTGGAATGACATTCATGCCCGGAACTATTTTGACCAGACGCATGATCAACTCCGCCTTATGAATTGTTTCATCGGTCCATCCCCATAAGAGCATGGGTCCGGGAAACAAGGTGGGGTTTCTAAGGGTCAATAGCTGGTGCGCCGCCTTTTTCATCGCCTCATCTTCGGGGACGTGCTCCCCTTCGACCAATTGGTAGCCACTCCCTTTTTCAGGTTGAAAAATCCCCTGCGATGCGGCGGAAGGGGGCAGTAATCCGATCGGTCCTACTTGAAATTGGCCCATCCTAAAAAACCTCCATTATGTCTCTTGAGTAAAAAAACTTGAAACCCGAGTTTCCAGGTCAATTATAAGCGCTGTAATTTCATTTCGGAGATGGGATAAAACCACCCCGTATTATGAATCGGACATACTATTATCAAATGAGTTTACTGTCAATATTTATGTGCCCCTCTGTGTTTAAAGGATAAACACGAAATAAGAACTTGACGGAGCAATGGAAAATCCCAGTGAAGTTATTAATATTTGGGTGGAAATCCGTGATTATCCCCCCAATTGAATGGGTCCTGGGTCCAAGGGTGTAACAGATTGATTTGAGGTTCCGTCAGCTTTCCGGATTCCTTTGCAAAATTAATGAGTTGCCCCATTGTCAGCAGGGCGTGTAATTGACACTTGCATTTGGCAAACTTTTCTTCAGTCTCGTCAAACCCATAAGTGAATATACAAAAACAATGCTGAACCTCTCCGCCTTTGTCCCGGATCGCCTGGACCGCGTTTATGACGCTTCCCCCAGTGGAAACCAAGTCTTCAATGACGAGCACTTTTTGTTTATTTTTCAACAAGCCCTCCACCTGGTTTTGCCGTCCATGTTTTTTGGGTTCGGAGCGGACATAAATCAAAGGGGTTTTTATCAGGTCAGCCAGTGTGGTCGCGTGAGGGATGCCAGCCGTAGCGGTTCCGGCAACCACATCGGCCTCGATATTTTGGGCTTTAAGCAGGCTTTGAAACCCCTGGGCGATGGCCAGGCGGTGACCGGCGTTTCCCAGCAGGAGGCGATTATCATTGTAAATGGGCATTCGATATCCCGATGCCCAGGTGAAAGGGTCGTCCGTATTGATCTGGATGGCTCCGATTTGAAGTGCGGTTTCAGCCAGTTTATCTGAGGTAGTCATGACGGGCTTTCGTAAATAAGTAAATTTAAAATTGACGGTGAATATGATTGATGCCTTTAGTCCCGATTCCTTCTGTTCCAATTCCGCGCAGGGTGATTGTGAACAGAAATTTATTTTCCTGTTGATTGACGTTACCGGAAATGATGTTTCTGTTAATAAAATCCAGGGAAAATCCCCAACACTCGCAAGGGTTGTTGTACAAGAGGCTCAGGTCGTTTTCGAGAAAATTTTCCGCCAACTCATCATAACGGGTGGTGGCCTTTATTTGCCAGCCCTTTTGTAAGGCCCAATACAAGGACCCCAGAAGAAATGTCGATTGGTTGAGGATAAACCTTCTTTCGACAAACAGGGATAAATCGCGGACAGGTTTGACCCCGACTTCCAGGTTGAGTGATTCCAACTCGGTGTCGTAAACATCATAGGTCGCGTCTACATTGAACAGTAGAGCATCCGAAAGGCGGCTGTTGAGGTCAAACCGCACGTCCGATAAAGGCCTTCCGTCATTTAGCGTGGATATCGGTTGTGTGTCCTTGTTAAAATCAAAACTCTGGCTGATATCAAACCGCAGAATTTCTATTGTTTGCGCATTTCCGTTTCGGCCCACCTCTTTTTTTAACAGTCTTTGGGTCAGAGAGTAATTGGCCACACTGGTTTCATTGATAGCGTCGACGCCATCAATCACTCTGATTTTATTGCGGTCGCCCTTATCAATGTTTGGAATAAAATCATAAGAAACACGAGGTTCGATGACATGCTTGACTTTAGTTTTGCTTTTTCCACCGGCGAAATAAATTTTGTTGATTTTCGGGCCTTCCAGAGCCCCGTTGATATCAATGGATTCACGAGTGAAAGACCCTGTCCGCACCGTGCTTCCGGTGGACTCTAAACCCCGGGTGTAAGCCGTCTCCCGAAACCCGATAGTGGGGGTGAAAGCCAGCCAGGGTGCGATGGAGATAGGTCGGGATATCTGTGGATGAAAATCAAAACGGTGAACCTGAAACGTATCATCCACTGCTGGAGCCGGGTTCAGATCCAATAAAAAATGGGTGTAACTCGTTTCCTGATTAAATTGAAATGCACTTTTCCCAATGGGTTGCCTTTGTTGCTGAAAAGTGACCTGTGGCAACTGACCGAAAGTGTCGTCGTTATTGTCCTGAGTGCTGTCCCGGTAGCGGGCGAGGATGTCCAGAGTGCTGTTGGCCCAGTTTTTATTCAGGGAAGCGAAGGAGTCGCTATTGCGCCTTGTTCTAAGGTTGGTGTCGTCCTCGAAGGTTTTGTTGAAACTGCTGTCACTTTCCAGGTCGAGCTTGGCTTTAAAGCGGGCGCGATTTTTAAAGACCTGGTCATGAGTCCAGTCCACCTTGTAGAAAAGTCCTCCCGTAGACCTGTCATCCAACAGGACTCCATTGAATATTCCCTCGGTTTCTTTACTGGGGGTGTATCGATATTCGAGTTCCGGTCGGACACCCCTTTTTTCGAGATATTCAACTCCTATCGTGGCGTCCGAATGGTCGTCGATCGCCCAATAGTAAATGGGCTTGAAGGTGATGCCATCGGTATTGCTCAAGCCGAATTTAGGCGTCAGAAAACCACTTTTACGATCTTTATTGATGGGGATATACCCCAATGGCAGATAAAGAATGGGAACATCTCTGATTCTGAGCACCCCACCAGAAAATAAGGCGCGGTCATTCTTTATGACATCCAGATTATCCGCATCAAAGGACCAATCGGGGACTTTCCCTGAGCAGGTGGTAATATAAGAATCTTTCAATCGGTAATGATCTTTTCCGACTTTTTTTATTTCCTTTCCCTTAAAAAAATAGTCGAAGGGGATCTTATTTTCATCCTTGCCTTTAAATTTCCCGACCACGTCATAGCCCTTGGCGCGTTTACTTTTCATATTGAAACGACTGCGATCGGATTTGATCAAAGTCCCGTCATCAGAAGTGAGCAGGACATGGCCTTTGGCTTCCCCGATCCCTGTTTTATTGTTGACGATGACTTGATCCGCCTTAAGAACCCGATCCTCAAACCGGATGACCACATTGCCCCAGGCTTTGACGGTGTCCTTGTCTCCCTCCTGAACCATATGGTCGGCGGTGATGCGGACCGGCTGTTTTTCTCTTGGAAGAGGACTTGTGGTCTGGGCAAATCCAATACTCGCGTGCGGAAAAACGAGCCAGAGAAATAGAAAGATTCTAACCAACAAGGTCATTTGCGAAAAATTGTTTGGCCTCGGAAACCGTGAAAATGGAACCGGTAATACAAATGAGGTCGTTGGGGTTTGAGGATTTTTCAGCGGCTTCCAAAGCGCGTGGGAGTTCAGGGACAACTTCAACGGGTTTATGGAAGGCGGATAGCCGTTCTGCCAGATCTTTTGGGTCCAGGGCTCGTTCCTGATTGGGTTTTACCAGAATAAACCGGTCCCCGATTTGAGAAAATAGTTTCAGCATTTCGTCTACCGCCTTGTCTTCCATCAAGCCAAGCACCAACAGGCAACGTTCAAAGGAGAAATATTCCCGCAAGGTTTGCGTCAAACTTCTGACTCCGTCAGGGTTGTGGGCGCTGTCAAGCACAAGGGTGGGGTTCCTTGATATGACTTCCATGCGACCTTCCCATAGAGTGGATTCAATCCCTTTCTGGAAGACAGAAGAATTTGGTTTTATTCCTTTCAAATTGTGGCAGGCGGCAAGAGCCAGGCCGGCGTTTAAGACCTGGTGCCTGCCTATCAGAGGGACTTCAACCGCCTTCATTTCATATTTTCCAAAGGAAAAATCGATGGTTTGTCCCTTTGAAGTGACCGCATTAAAGTCGGCTGTAAAATGTTTTCCCAGGAGTTTGAGTTTGGCGGATCGGTCTCGCGCCACCTCTTTCACGACATTGAGAGCGCCCTTATCTTCAATATGAGCAAATACCGTGCCGAAATCCTTGATAATACAGGCCTTTTCATAGGCAATCCGTTCGAGACTCCTGCCAAGATACTGAGTGTGGTCCATTCCAATCGACGTGATAACGGATGCTTCCACCTTACATAGGTTGGTAGAATCCAACCGTCCGCCCATCCCCACTTCAATGACATTCCAATCGGTTTCGCTTTCGTAAAAATGTAAAAATGCCATGACCGTAGTAAACTCGAAAAAGGTAACGGGGATATTCAACCGATCCACCGCTTTTTGGACTTTCGAGATCAATACCGTCAAATCAGAGTCAGAAACAGGGGCGCGGTTGATTTGAATCCGTTCATTGAACTTCAACAAGTGAGGCGAGGTATACAGCCCCACCTTTTTTCCGGTAGCCCTTAAAATGGATTCCGTGAACGCCGCCGTAGAACCTTTTCCGTTAGTCCCTGCAATATGAACCGTTGGAATGGCCAGTTGAGGGTTGCCAAAATGGTCGAGCAGACGACTGGTATTGTCCAGGCCAAGTTTGACACCCATTGTGGTGAGGCCATATAAAGTTTTTAATGCTTTATCCAGGGAGGAAATGTTCATTTATTTGTGGACCTGAATTGTTGAAGTTCTGACGTTGGATTGAGGCTGGAACAATAGTGGCATTTGTTGGATACCGGAGTGTAATATGACGCAACGACTCCTTGCGAGTGAATGCGAATCAAGGATTAGATCTTGTGAAGCTTAATTATAAAATATACAGAGTTTTTTGCCGGTTGGCAGAATAATTTTTTGGCCGGATGTTTAATAACAAAAAGGTAAAATGATTACGATTCCCTTGATAAAATTTTCTGCGGATCTTGCCGGGTGGCCTTTAAAAAAAAATGACCCCCGGTGGGGTTCGTTTCCTGCCATCGGCGTCCGGGAGGATGAAATTGGCAGGGAGTGCTATGGAGTGGAGATAGAAGATGAGACCATGACGCCGGTTTTGAAGACGGGCATGACGGCTGTTTTTTCTCACAGTGGCAATGCTTCGGCCCTCATGAGTATTTATTCCATCGGACTGAAAGGGGAGGCCCCCTTGGTGCGAAAGGTGGTGAAGAACGAGATCACAGCCAATGAGAAAAACAATGTTTCACTCAAGGGTCTCAGACCTAAAAGAAAAAGTTTCATGACGCCGACCCCGCTTCATATTCCAGGAAGCCGGGTATCGCCGATCCCGGAATCGACCCATGAAACCATATATTTAAAAGGCCTTGCGAATCCCGAAAAACTGATTCTCGTTCCCGGCGGGAATTTATTGTGGCTCCATCCTCTGGTGTTGATATTGAATCAGGAAGAAGGTTGATATTTGTCCCATCCGTTAACTATAAAATAATGAGGAATCACCGTGTCCGTTTTTCATGAAATTATCCCTGATATTTTTACCTGGTCGGAGTTTTCCGAAGAAAAACAACTGGATTTTAACGGCTATTATATCGCCCGGAAGGGGGAGTCCCTTCTTATCGACCCCCCGGAGCTTGATACCTCGGGGTTGAACGAATTGTCCGCTCTCATGACAAAAAACAGCCATTGCCCTCTCAAAGCGATTTACCTGACCAATGTGCATCATGACCGGATGAGCCAGTCTCTTAAAGATAAATTTTCAGTTCCAGTTTGTATTCATAAAAAAGACAGCGAGCTTTTGGAGTTTTCTCCCGAAACAACCTTTGAAGATGGAGATACGGGGCCTTGCGGATTGAAGATCATTCATCTCAATCATCAAAAATCTCCCGGAGAATCCGCTTTTTTGATAGCGGACATCAAGACGTTAATCGTCGGCGATGCTTTGATCGGAAAAATCCGGGGAAAAGTAAACCTGCTTCCCGCTGAAAAATACGCGGATAGAGAACGGGCTAAAGAGAGCCTTGGCGTATTGTCAGAAGTTGATTTTGACACGCTTCTGGTGGGCGACGGCCATTCAGTTTTAAAGGACGCGAAAAGCGTTGTGACGGAATTTCTGCAAAGTTAAAGAAAGGTCACTGTGCTTAAAAAAGAAATATCAAAAATGTTATCAATCGGGGATAAATATACAGCAGGAGGATACCGGCGAGCGCGCAACTCATGTGGAAAAGGATGGAAGCATACAGCGTTCCGGTCAGACGATGTAAAAAAACCGTGATGATCCCCAGGATAAAAAGTCCCAGATTCAGTTTGAAATGGCCTAGAGTAAAAATGATCCCGCCTCCATAAAGGGCCAGGGCGGTGTCGTACTTTCGCCCCAGGCTTTGAGATATCAGGCCGGTAAAAAAAAATTGCGCCAACAGGGGAAAAACGAGGACTCGGGCCGCCAAATCCAAAGGATGCAAACTTTCCCAATCGTCCTGGTTTCGTTGGTTGGCGGCTGTAGAGAACAGTTCGTTCTGTTCGAGGCCGGAAAAAGTGACAAGCGTGTCCAAAAGGGGGAGGGCGGACACAACCAGTCCCCCCAGGATAAAGCCGATCAATAAATGATTCCCCAGATACTGGCTGGAAAACCCCATTTCGTTTAGCGGAATTTTTTTAACCGCCAGAACATAAGCAAAAACTCCGGAAAAATAAATTAAATATCCGTAATGAGGGAGCCAGGGATGACCGCGCAGGAAAAATTGGATTGTGGGAAATACGATGAAAAAATAGAGGAAAGTGATTGTCAGGATAAATTTAAAACTCAAGGCTCCTGTCGGACCTTCGACTTTTTTGATTATCAAGGGGAGTAAAAATTATTTGGAAAATGTCAGGGGAACCTGGTCCGCTCCTGAAATAGGCGAGACCGGAGCGTTGTTGCCGCTGATATGGGTGTGTGTCTTATTGCTAGCTTTCGGTGTGGCGTTGGGGACGGCCATACCACTGACATGCGTCCAGACAAACCCGTCTGTTGATTCGTCGTGTAGGCTTTCCTGAACGTTTGAAATTTCTTCTTTTAAATGAGCGGCATTGAAATAAATACCGCCAAAAATCAAAGCGGAAAGAATACACGATTCTATGAAGACATTTTTCCACATAATATCCGGCTCTAAAATCGTTTTACCTCAAGCTTCATTGTAAGGCCATAACATTTCCTTTTCAATATTTAAGAGGATTCAGGATATTTTCATTTTGGCATACATCCGGCCGGGGTCGGCGTTTGATGAAAACTCTCACCCGGATAACATTATTATAATTTCCTTTTAGAACACGTACCCCAGGCTGACGAGCCATTGCAGGTCGTCTTTTTTAATGCCCGGACTGGGGGCGCTGTCCCGTTCCCAGATATTGGCAAATATTACCGTCCATCCATTCTTCAGGTGGGTGTTGATTGCCGCTTCGTTACGCAGGGTGTGATCGCCAAAGTTCTCCAAACTCGGGAAAATCACCATCTGGTCAGTGAATGTCAGGTGGGATGTGATCTTGTGGGAATAGTTTGCGGCAAACCTCGCGGTGGCAAACTGTAGGTCGGGGCTATTGATACGGTCTTCCGAGAAGTAAGAAGCACCTGCCTCAAAGCTCAGTTCCTTGATATCGTCTTCCCAGATTTGGTAACCCAGGCCCGGTCCGATGGTGGTTCTTAAGTGGAGATCCTTGAAGGTGTCGCTGAGCAGTTCCATGCCAAGATACACATACCATTGATCTGAGAAAAAGTGGGAGAACTTCATGTCGCCGTAGGTGTTGCGTGCGGATATTTTGTCATCTTCCTCGGCATAACGAGTCAGAAAATTGAATACGATGCGGTCATTTTTGAATCGTCTTTTGGCTTTCGCGCCAAATGAGGCAGCCACCCGTTCGGTGTTGCCAGAATCGAGGGTTCCGCCCACTGAAAGGGACCCGTGCCATTTATTGGGAGGTGGGTTGATAGCGGCGACTTCCTCCCAGGTCAGAGCGGTTTCTCCTCTTCCCGGTGAGCCTTCGATTAGAATTTGATCGATTTTTCCGGGTAAAATTCTTCCACGTAAAATTTCCCCGTTTTTCATATGAATCGAATTGGATTTACTGGTGAGAATCTTTTTAATA
The DNA here is from genome assembly GCA_029261655.1 of Nitrospinaceae bacterium. Lineage (GTDB taxonomy): Bacteria > Nitrospinota > Nitrospinia > Nitrospinales > VA-1 > JADFGI01. The sequence goes on from JAJDAY010000035.1 coordinate 8,485, forward strand.
CCGGAGGTTTGTATTTTGATGGATTCAGAATAGTCAGTCTTTAGAATAAGGACACCGTCTTTTACACTTTCAACGGTTCCCCGTAAACGGTCGCCATTTTTCATCAGTATTTTATCGGCGAAAGCGTTTCCTTGAAAAATTAAAAGAAAGAAAACTCCCACGATCCAGGTTTTAACCGTCATTATTAACTCCGTATTTGATCTCTGCTGAAATACAATAATTAGAAAAGGACTCTATCTTCTTCGAGCGTCAATTTTATTTCGTTTGGTGTGAAACCAGCAAATCTTATGCCATCAAGCTGGGGTGTTTTGAAGGAAATGGACTGACTCTTTTTGAGACTATGAAAATGTGGAATTGTTGGCAAGTAAATTTTTAAAAAAATCTGTGAGCGCAGAATTTTCACAGTTTAAAAAATTTTCGAAAAAGAATTTTTGTCCCGCGACGCCTTAAAGGTTATGCAGTTGACAAAATAGGGGTCTTTATTTACTATCGCAAAAGAAATACCAGTGTTTTTAAAGTTTTTAGTATCTGTTTTCATCTTGACCAGATACGCCACATAAGATCGCCCAACGTCGTTATTGATTAATTCTTATACAGGATCGCCGTGGAAAAATTAGCCATCGCTTCCGATCATGCGGGATTTGAGCTTAAAGAAACCATCATCGCCTTTTTACAGAATAAGGGCCTATCATTGGAAGACTTTGGCCCTGTAAATAGCGATAGAGTCGATTACCCTGATTATGGAATCAGTATTGCCAGAGCTATTCAGGAGAAAAAAATAGACCGGGGAATCGTTATTTGCGGGACAGGCGTCGGCATGTCCATCGTCGTGAACCGTTTTCCCGGAATCCGGGGAACATTGTGTTCGGATTTATACACGGCTAAAATGTGCCGCGAACATAATGATTCCAACATCCTCATTATGGGGGGACGGGTGATAGGGAAAGGATTGGCTGAGGAGATCGTGGATACCTGGCTGAGCACTCCTTTTGAAGGAGGACGGCATCAAAAAAGATTGGACAAAATCGAAGAAATCGACAGGAAATTGGAAACTAAAGGAGGTTTGTAAATTGTCACTCAGAGAATTTGACCCAGATGTCGCAAACGCGATCCATAATGAAACCGAACGGGAACAATTCACCCTTGAAATGATCGCGTCAGAAAATTTCGTCAGCCCCGAGGTGATGGAAGCTCAGGGTTCTGTCATGACCAATAAATATGCCGAAGGCTATCCCGGCAAACGTTATTACGGCGGCTGTGAGTTCGTCGATGTCGTCGAAACCCTGGCCATCGAGCGGGCGAAAAAAATATTTGGAGCTGAGCACGCCAACGTCCAGCCGCATTCCGGGTCGCAGGCCAACATGGCGGTTTATCATGTCGCCGTGAAACCGGGTGACACCATTCTGGGGATGAATCTCTCGCACGGAGGCCATCTCACCCACGGAAGCCCGGTCAATTTTTCCGGCTATACTTATAACGTCGTTCCCTATGGCGTGAATAAAGATACCGAACTCATCGACTATGATGAAGTGGCGAAATTGGCCCGGGAGCACAAGCCCAAGATGATCGTGGTCGGCGCCAGCGCTTACCCCAGGGTGATAGACGCGGTCAGGTTTCGCGCGATCGCCGATGAAGTCGGCGCGAAAGTCATGACAGACATCGCGCATCCGGCAGGGCTGGTCGCTACCGGGCTCTATCCGTCCCCCGTGCCTCATTCTGATTTCGTGACCACCACCACACATAAAACCCTGCGCGGTCCGAGAGGCGGCATGATCCTGTGCCGTGAGGAATATGCCAAAGAGGTCAACAAGAAAATTTTCCCCGGCATTCAGGGCGGACCGCTCATGCACGTGATCGCCGCCAAAGCCGTGGCGTTCAAGGAAGCGTTGAGCGAAGATTTCGCCGCCTATCAAAAACAGGTGATAGCCAACGCGCGGTTTCTGGGCAAGCACTTATCAGATAACGGATTCAAAATGGTCAGCGGCGGAACCGACACTCATCTTCTGTTGGTCGATCTGCGTAAACAGGACATTACGGGCAAAGCGGCGGAAGAAGCGCTGGAGCAGGCCGGAATCACTGTCAATAAAAACACCGTTCCTTTTGAAACGCGCAGTCCCTTCGTCACCTCCGGAATTCGCATCGGCACGCCTGCGCTCACCACGCGCGGCATGAAAGAAAAGGAAATGGGCCAGATTGGCGACATGATTATCCAAACGCTGGAACGGGTCGAGGATGAGAAATTTCACAAGCAGACTCTCAAAAAGGTGCGCGAGTTGTGCGAGCAGTTTCCTCTGAATTACCAGCTGACCGGTAACTGTCAGTGAAATGCCCCGGTTGCGCTAATATGGAAAACAAGGTGATCGACTCCCGCACCAACAAGGAGGGCGACATCATCAGGCGGCGCAGGGAGTGTCTCAGTTGCAAGGACCGATTCACAACCTACGAGCGCCTGGAAAAATCCCTGCCTTTCATCGTCAAAAAAGACGGCCGGAGAGAAGAGTTCAACCGCGAGAAAATTCTCGACGGCGTGAAAAAGGCCTGCCAGAAACGTCCCATCAGTATTGAAAAGATGGAAGCCCTGGTGGACCGGGTCGAGCAGTATTTTGTGGACCAGGGAGAAAAGGAAGTCTCCGCCGTCGCCGTCGGCGAGAAAGTCGTCAAAGAAATTTACCACCTCGACGACGTGGCCTACGTCCGTTTTGCCTCCGTTTACCGATCCTTCAAAGACGTCAATGAGTTCATGGTCGAACTCAAAGAAGTCCTCCGCGACAAGCAGGGGACTTGAGAATCCAGCTAGTTTCAGAAATTCATGTCAGCCTCTCAAATGAAACCACAGATAAAAACCTTTTCACCGCAAAGGCGCAAAGGACGCAGAGAAAACCATTAATAATTATTGGCCCCTGTCCCCCTTCTAGGAAGAGACATTTTCATAACCCGTCGTTGTGAGGAGCATCAGCGACGAAGCAATCCAGGGACCCTGGGGCGTCGCACCGCTTGTCGATAAATGAAACTTTCAACATATAGTCCAAGCAACATTGAAGAAATTAAACAGCTATTCACTAAGACATTTTCAGACTCAGAAGGACAATCAGAAGGCTTGTTAATAGGAAACTTAGCCTATGATTTAATGACTAGCACCGATGGGCATGATTTTTATGTTTTTGTAGCCACTGAAAATGAGCAAATTATCGGTAGTATCATTTTTTCTAGGTTGACGTTTGAAAGTGAGGTTGATGCTTTTCTTTTAGGTCCAGTAGCAATACACACAAGCTATCAAGGAAAAGGAATTGGTCAGAAGTTAATTAATTTTGGCCTTAACACCTTAAAAGAGAATGGAGTAGAACTGGCATTTACTTATGGTGATCCTAAGTTTTATTCTAAAGTTGGATTTAGCCTCGTTGCTGAAAAATTAGTAAAAGCCCCCTTAAAGTTAACGTACTTAGAAGGGTGGCTAGGTCAATCATTGGTTAGTGATGAAATTGAACCGATTACGGGTCATTCATATTGTGTAGAAGCAATTAATAAACCCGAATATTGGTAATAGGCTTTAAACTCATTTAGTTTGAGTTTTTGTGGGTGGTGAATTGGTTCAAATTAACCGCACAAGGTATTTTGCTCCAAATTGTTTTTTTAATATCTTCCCGACATCCTTCCATCTCCCCCGTTGAATCCCAGAAGCCAAAATGTTACCATAAGCTTTTCTATTTGAAGACGTTACCGGTCTATTGTTTCTCCTTGTTTTTATGATTGATAGGTTCTATCAGCTCAATTTATATGGAAAAATTTGTGTTTAATATTTCCCTGTTCAGCTATCTGGGCGCGTCGCTGGGATATTTTGTCTATCTGGTTTACCGCAAGCCGGTCGTGTCCACGGTGGCGACGGCGACCGTCGGGGCTGGATTATTGGCCCATACGGTCTGGCTGGGTCTGCGCTCGATGGAAACGGGGCATGGCCCCTACACGACGACTTTTGAGATTGGCATGTTCTTTTCCTGGCTGATCGTGGTGGTTTATTTCCTGACGGAATGGAAGTATAAAATCAAGGACTTAGGTGCTTTCGTCCTGCCTCTGGCGTTTCTGGCGGTGCTGTTTTCGGCCTTGTTGTCCAAGGACGTGGCCTTTGTGCGGGAATCCCAGCCTTTCTGGCTGACCCTGCACCGCACGCTTTCGGTGATAGGATATGCCGCCTTCACCATCGCTTTTGCCGGCGCCATCATGTATCTTATCCAGGAAAATCAGGTCAAATCGAAGAAGCTGGGCATCATGTATTTTCGCATGCCCTCGCTGGAAGTTCTTGATAAGCTGAACGACAAGGTCATCACCATCGGGTTTCCCTTGTTCACGCTTGGGTTCATGACGGGTCCGCTTTGGAAAGCCACAATGGACATGCCGGTGCTCGCGTGGGACATCACCAAAACCTGGCCGCTGGTGATTGTCTGGTTGATTTATGGCGTGATATTTTTTGGCCGGATGTTTTCCGGTATTCGTGGCAAGAAGGCGGCGCAGGGCGCGATTGTGGGTTTTGTGATGGTGGTATTAACTTATTTTTTGCACGTATAGATCATGGCCGATCCTAATTTAGTTCTGGTGGGTGTGAACCACAAGATGACCCCGGTGGAAATCCGTGAACGTCTGGCGTTTTCACCCGGTGAAATCGAAGCGTCGCTGGAACGGCTGGTCAGCCACCCGGAGGTGATTGAGAACATCATCCTCTCGACTTGCAACCGTGTGGAAATTTACGCCCGTGTCCGGGATACTTCGAAGGGCGTCGCTCTCCTCAAAGAGTTTATCTGCGATTATCACAACATTGCCTCTGGCGATCTGGACAATTATTTTTACAGTTTTCAGGGGGAACACGCGGTCGAGCATCTGTTCCGCGTATCATCAAGTTTGGATTCGATGGTGCTTGGAGAAGCGCAGATCCTGGGGCAGGTGAAAGACGCCTACAGCCTGGCGCGTTCGCTACGTTCCACCGGCATGGTGCTGAATCAGCTGTTTGAAAAAGCCTTCAATGTCGCTAAAAAGGTGCGCGAAGAAACCGGGATCGCTGAGCGCGGGGTTTCTATCAGTAGCGCCGCTGTGGAGCTGGCGCGGAAAATATTTGAGGATCTTGAAAACCGTTCGGTCATGCTGGTGGGGACGGGCGAGATGGCGGAACTTGCGGCCAAGAATCTTATCAGTTATGGCGTTAAAACGGTTTATGTCTGTAGCCGAACCTACGAGCGGGCGGAGTCTCTCGCCAAAACGCTGAACGGATGCGCCCTCGATTTTGACATGTTCAAGGAAGAGATGCACAAGGCCGATATCGTCATCACTTCTACAGCGTCGCCAAAATTCATCATCAAGAAAGATATGGTGGAACACGCCATTCACCAGAGAAAAAACAAACCGATATTTTTTATTGATATCGCGGTGCCAAGGGACATCGAACCGGAAGTCAACGACCTGGAAAATGTTTATCTATACGATATCGACGATCTCCAGAGTGTGGTGAGCGCCAATGTGAAGGAGCGGGAAAAAGAAGCGGAAACCGCGATGGAGCTGATCCAAAAGGAAGTGACCAAGTTCAACAACTGGGTTGTTTCACTGGACGCGGTCCCCACGATTGTGGAAATTCGTAATCGTGCCGAAAGTATACGAAAAAATGAACTGGAGAAAGCATTGAGCAAAATGGAACCTCTTTCGGATGAAGATAAAAAAACCCTTTCCATCATGACCCAGTCCGTCATCAATAAAATTTTTCACAAACCCACCATCAATCTCAAAAAGCAGACTCAGTCCCAGGAAGGGCATGTGTACCTGAAAGCAATCCGGCACCTTTTCCACCTGGACGACTGAATGGATCTGGAAAAACTCATCATCGGAAGTCGGGGCAGTGGTCTTGCTCTCTGGCAGGCGAACTGGATAAAATCCCAGTTGGAAAAGCTCCATGCGGGGTTGCAGGTTGAGATCACAATCATCAAAACCTCAGGAGACAAGATTCAGGACGTTCCTCTGACTAAAATTGGCGGCAAAGGATTGTTCGTCAAGGAAATTGAGGAGGCTCTTCTCCGTCGTGAAGTGGATATCGCCGTACACAGCATGAAGGACGTGCCGATGAAACTTCCCTACGAATTGGAAATCTCGGTTGTCACCGAACGGGAAAACCCGTTCGACGCGCTCATTTCCAAAGATAATATCCAACTAAATGACCTGCCGAAAAATGCCAAAGTGGGCACTGGGAGTTTGCGTCGGAGTTCGCAATTATTGAAATACCGACCCGACCTCAAGATTGTCCCTTTACGCGGCAACATCGACACCCGTCTTAAAAAGCTCGACTCCGAAGGACTGGACGCGATCATCCTCGCCGCGGCGGGGTTGCGTCGAATGGGGTGGGGGGATAAAATATCCCAGTTGATCCCGGCGGAAATAATTTTACCGGCGATGGGGCAGGGGGCGGTCGGCATCGAAACCAGAAAATACGACCCGAATGTGTTTGAGGCGATCATGGCTCTCGATCATGCGGAAACTCATTTGGCGCTGGAGGCAGAGCGCGCTTTCGTTGATGTGCTGGAGGGCGGTTGTCAGGTGCCCATAGGGGCGTACGCGACCCTTGATGATGAAAATATAACCCTCAAGGGGCTCGTTGCCAGTCTCGACGGCAAAACCATTTTTCAATCTTCCCGGCAAAGCCCTCTGGTGGATGCGAAAAAACTGGGTCAGGAGCTTGGAAAAGAAATTCTGGCGATGGGGGCGGATAAAATTCTAAAGGAAATTTATCAGTGACCCCGGCAGGGTTCCTGATGACCTGTCCGCAAAAAATGAGGAAGTCACAACCACTCCTCTTTGAATTGTGAATGCAATCTCTCCTGGGCAAGCTTCACAGCTTCATCCCTGAAAATAACGTCCTTCTTTTGAAGGGTCATTCGTTTGTGAACTTCGGTGACGTTCTTTGAGACGGTATTTTCGATCAACTCTTCCAGATAGGTCTGTGGGCCTTTATGGGCCAGATTTTCTTTGAAAACCGTATCACCGGTCATTTTCAATTCCACTGCGCATCCAATGACCCCGCCCACATTGACGATGAAATCGGAAAGCGAAAGAATACCCTTGTGGTTTTGAAGGTAGTATTCCGTCATTTTGTTGGACGGGTTATTGGCTCCCTGGAGAATCATCCGGCAGTCGATGCGGTCTGCGTTTTTCGCGTTTATACAATCGGGTCTGGCGGCAGGAACCAGAATCTCGCAGGGGGCTTCGAGGAGCCAGTCCAGTTTGTCGGGTCCAAACCGCTTTTTCACCGGGCGGGAGTATTCTTTCAGACCCAGGGAATTTTTATGGACCCGGTGCAATTCTTCAATGTCAAGTCCCGCTGGATTCCACAAAGCCGAATGAATGTCGGACGCGCCGACGATCACCGCGCCTGCACGCTGTAACTTGGTCGCGGTCCATGACCCGACATTGCCGTATCCCTGTATGACCACCCGGGCGTTTTTAATCGGAAAGCCTCCATCCAGAGTCTGCATGGTTGTGGCGGCGCTGAACAATCCGTGGGCGGTGAGGCCCCAGTCATCAATGGGTATGCCGCCCTTTTCGGGAGGCCGGCCCGCTCCCCCCTGCATATGGAGAGAGGTTCCCAGCTTTTCCGAAAAACGTTCATAAACCTGTTGCACGTCTATTTCGTTGGTTCCCATATCGGGAGCCGAGATATAACCGTTAATTTTGCAAAGCGCGTCCGCAAAAAGACCTATCAATTTCCTCCTGAGGCGAGGATCCGCCCTGAAGATGGCAGGGTCGACCGTAAGCCCTGACTTTCCACCTCCGAATGGGAGGCAGGCCGCGCTGTTTTTTAATGTCATGGCGCGGGCCAGACGGGAAACTTCCAGGAGCGTCACATCCGGGGCCATCCGGATGCCTCCAAGACCGGGGCCGCGAGCGGTATCGTCGACCACCACGAAACCCCAGGTCTGTCCTGTTTCAGGATCGTGTACGCGAATTTTTTGCTCCGGTTTATTTTCATCGGAACTGGAAAAACGTTCGGTCGATGAAATTTTGTCCGAAAGGGCTTCTAATGCAAATGCGTCTGGTAATCGGGGAGTCGTCACAATTTGACTCTGAAAAAGATGAAAAACAAGGCCCCCCGGTCGATACCGGTGAGCTAAACATCCGTTGGGATTTGAAATATATTAAAGCATATTCAATGTTTTTGAATTAAAATAAGCTTTCATAATAATTCCCTGGGTATTGAGGCGAAAATTGACTGAAACGATCACCAACGAAGAAATCGATGTCCTGATCAAACGGGCGTTGGAGGAGGACATAGGTTCGGGGGACATCACCACACGAAACATTCTGGATGGAAGCTCACTCTGGACGGCGGACGTTTTGGCAAAGGAAACTTTGACATTGTGCGGCATGAAAATATTTCGCCGGGTGTTTTCCCTGCTGGATGCCTCCTGCACCTTTTCCGGTGCGAATCGCCAGGACGGTGAGGAAGTTTCGTCAGGCGATGTGATCCTAAAAATTCATGGTAAGGGCGTTGCTCTTCTCGAGGGCGAACGGACGGCGCTCAATATTCTGCAAAAACTGAGCGGAATAGCGACCCTCACCCGCAGGTTTGTGGAACGCGCCCGACCCGTCACGGTTCTGGACACACGCAAAACCACAGCGGGCTTGCGAGTGTATGAGAAGTACGCCGTAAAATGCGGCGGCGGAAAAAATCATCGATTCGGTTTATACGACGCGGTGATGATTAAGGACAATCATATAAAGGCGGCGGGCGGTATCACCGAGGCGGTGGGGCGCGTCAGAAAAAACCTCGCTCAGGAAAAAAATATTGAAGCGGTGGGGCGCATCAGGAAAAATTTTGATCGGGAAAAAACAATCGAAGTGGAAACCACCAATCTGAAAGAGGTGGAGGAGGCTTTGTCCGCCGGAGTGGATATTATCATGCTGGACAATATGGCAACGGAGATGATCCGGGAGGCCGTTAACTTGGTCAATCGCAAAGCGAAAATCGAGGTGTCGGGCTCCATTTCTCTCGAACGTCTGGACGAACTGGCTGGAACCGGCATCGACTATGTGTCGGTGGGGGCCTTGACCCATTCCGCCCCAGCGGTGGATATCAGCATGAATTTTCAGGAGAGCGCGTCATGACCGCTGGAAGGAGTCAACATGCCCTGTAAAGACACATCATCCATGGTTACGATCAAACTTGACCTTGAGGAACGCCTGTTGGACTTCGACTTCTCCAAAATTACCTGCAGTAAGGAAATTGGCGGAGGGACGGGCTATATGGAATTTTGTTCGGGAAAATCCGCCGAGGAAATACGGATGCTCGATTTTAATGACCTGACCCGGTCTTTAGGATTGGACGATCCTGACGATCAATTTTTTCTTTATCTGGAATGGGATGCCTTGAGGACCGCCCTTTGTCAGTACCTTGGGAATGATGAGGACGTTGATCGGGAAAGATATCAATTGGCATCCATCATCCACGAGGTGGACTTTATCGAAATTTGCCAGGTCATTCATCCTGAACAGAATATGCCCAAGCTGGTTTCCTGCTTTAAACGAAGCGTCCAGCCTTCGAATCAATCCGGGTAGAGACGGACCGGGCGGATGTACCCTTGAGAAAAATCCTGATCAAACCCTTGCGCTATTCCGCTTGCGTAATTAAAATAGAATGCCGCCTGCTGGTCAAAAGGAAGACACCATGAACCATTGCCGCCGCCGGGAGCGAATGCGGGGTCCAGGTGAAGTTCCTGTTTCGATCTCCCGATAATTAAACTTTCGGGGACAAATAGTTTTTCGATTTCTTCTCTCTCGGCGATACGCCAGTCGTGAAACCCAAGATAATCATTTTTATTCAAGTCGTCCACAAAACTCAACGCTTCCTGAAAGGTCAGCCAATCCTGAGCGATGGACCAGGAGTCCTCCCTGGCCCAGATAAGGCCTGACTCATTGTCCAGGACCATGCCGTTATTCTGATCAACAAATCTTGTCTCTTTATTCATTGCGGTTAATTCTGTTTAATTCTCACAGGGTGGAAGAAATACTTTTAATAAAGAAAACAACGACTATAATACGCTTTCCTTGTTCAGACGATATTTTCAAATAAATTTAATTTTCCCATGCTAAAACAAATCGCTGTCACTTTCACCTTTTTTGTATTATTCACCGGCGCTCTCTCCACGATTTTTGAAGCACCTGCCCGGGGGCACCAGAATCTCAATGCCTGGCAGGCTTTTTCTTCAACACAAATTTTAAACGCAAATACGGAGAGTCGGTGCGGTGAAAAAATACGGCCAGCCAAGTATTATTCGGATGTTTCTCTATATTCTCTCATCGCTGGTTTTATTCTGGTTTTTGGGGGGATTTTCACGGACAAAAAAATCCTGAAATTCGGCTTCTGGGGATTGGCGGTGTTTCCTTTTGTTTTCTGGATTTATGTCAATTACTTCATCGATTTTCAACACACTCAAAAAATTTCGTTTGCCTACGACACGGTCGCCGAAAATACATTGGCGAACATCGCTGAAGCTCAGGACAGGTACAAATCCGAACAGGATACTTTTATAAAAGATTTAGACCAATTGTATTCTCATATGGCCGGATCGCATGGCATTGACGAATGCGTGAAAATTTTAAAGATAGAAGCAAAATGGGATTATTGGATAGCCCATGCCAAACACGTTTCCAGTCCCGATGAAGTGATCTGGGACAGCCGCACCGGAAGCTCCCTGAAAAAAGGTTAACCTTCAGGCATCTGAAAATTTATATTTTGATTTTTATTTTTTTGTGAATTGACGGATAAAGAGAACCAACTGCCATACCTGCTGGTCATCCAAAGCGCCAAAAGACGGCATTGCGGTTCCCGGCGATCCATTTTTGATGATCCAGAATATCTGCCCGTCTGAAATATCTTCCATCGTGTAGTAGCAGGTGAAGTTTCTGGGTTTTGGGTCCAAACGCTCAAAAATAATACCCATACCGTCTCCCCCATACCCGTGACATACCTTGCAGGCCGTCGGTTTCGCATCGATTTTGAACAGCAGTTTGCCGGCCCTCAGGTTATCGGGAGTGGGGTCGAGGGGATTGGTCATGCCCTGAAAAGCTTCCGGCGCCTGAGGGGTGTTTCGTTGTTGAGGGCAAATTCCGGAAACCTTGGACTCATTAAGATCCAGGATACTGGGGGACTTCTCTTCGGAAAATGCTTGAGAAGCATTGACCACAACAATAATACTGAAGACCAGAAAAAATATAAAAAGAGATTTCTGTTTTAACATGATAAATCCTTATTTAAAACACTCTATATTGAACAATACCGTCAATAAAACCTAGCCTCGATCCCAATGCTGGACAATCCCGTTGAGTGAAATCATACCAATCACAGCATCATTTTCAAGGACAGTTGCGTAAGATACCTGGAAATTTGTTAAGTGCCTTGCGGCATAGGGAATAGGCATATTGGGTGGAACGCTGAGAACTGGCTTGGTCATGATTTCGTAGACATGGGTTTCATGGAGCCTTCTTCTGTTTCCAATGACTTTTCGGGCAATGTCGCGGCGCGTCATGATTCCGTAAACATCCAGCTCAGATCTTGGAATTATGAGGACGGCATTTAAATTTTTCTCATTCATCATTGCCAAAGCATCCGAAACTTTAGTGATGCCTTCAATTTTTAAAAAATCAGCCATCATAATGTCCCGGACCGATTGGTAATTTGTCATCAGAATCTCCTAGAAATAATTTTTCTTTACGTCTTTTTCCATAGCGGGAAGCTGGCTTTCCAAGCCGATGGCACGATCAATCACCCAGGAAAAGGCGATCCCGTTGCCTTTTTCATCCAGATGCCCGGATTTGTGGATGGCATCCATAATTTCGGTGGACTTGAAATCTTCAACCAAAAAAAGGAGCATGTCCTTTTGGGCTTCCATGGTCAGCCCAAAGAATGACTTGTGCTCATGAATGCCTTCTCCGCGAGCGTTTAAAATAGTGACTCCTGTCGCACCCGCTTCCTTTGCCGCATCGATAACCTCGTTTTGGTAGTCGTCGTTGACCAAAGCTAGAATGACTTTAAAACGCATTGTGTTATTCCTAAATTACAGTTTGACAATGTTATGGGAAATATCTGGAATGGATGATTCTGCACTTCCGAATATTATGCCCTTCCCGGTAAATTGACGGAAACCAATCGTGTATTTACAAAATATCCAACCCGTTCCTTGACTTCTCCTTCAACCTGGATCAAGTCATCTCGTACTGCTTGCACCAACCCATCCAGTGAGACAAAAAAGTATTCAAAATTTTCAATTGTCAGTTCTTTTCTTTTTTTGTTTTTTTCATCCAGCAGGATTTTTTTAGTGTCCGCTAAATGATCGGGATTTTCCTGGAAGTGAGTGATAAACTGTTCAACATATTTATCCTGGTGCATGATCTCTTTTGAAATCCGCCCAAATAATTTTAACTGAATGAGAAACTGAGACAAAACCGAGACAAGGTTCTCTCCTGCTACAAGACATGCTATCCCAATTTTATTTTCAATATTGGTGACCTCGTCCTTTTCAATGGTATCGTTGTCGTCCATTTCAAATATTGCCGTTATTAAATTTTCATATAGTTGTATTTTTTTCGTGAAAATATCCTTGGAAAACTCTTTTTCCTTTTCCTGAGCGGCCTCCATTCTCATTAAAATAGCCATTGCGGAAACCGTGAAAATTGTCCCAATGACGGCGGCCATTATCTCAACACTAAAATCGCTTATTTCTTTACTATAATATTCATGTAGAAAGATAAATCCCGAAACTGCAAAAACGATGGATAATAAAATTATCAGGATAGTCCAGCCTTGTCGTTTCATGAATTCAAGCATCGATATTTTCCCTTAAAAATTTAATCAGCATTGCAAAAATCCGTTGTTTTTAGCTATCGTAAATCGTTCCGATGAGGTGGGCCTCATGACTTTTGGTTACGAGAATCGAGCCATTTTCCGATCATAGCATAGGCTAAAACGGCGATGATAGGGAAAAGGGAAGCGAACGCAATGAGCCCAAAACCATCCATGATCGGGGAGCGTCCGGGGACATTGGACGCGAGCCCTATCCCCAATGCCGCTAGAACCGGGACGGTGACGGTGGATGTGGTCACTCCTCCAGTATCATAAGCCAAAGGTATTATTGATTTTGGCGCAAATATCGTTTGGATGATTAAAAACAAATATCCGAATGCCATGCAGATGTGCAAAGGAATTCCCGTGACGATACGGTAGACTCCAAGCACCACTCCAAACCCCACCCCCAGTGCCACGGCGATCCTTAAACCCCACTCCGAAACCGCTCCCGTTGATATCTCCCTTACTTTGATAGATACGGCGATCAAAGCGGGTTCTGCCAAAGTGGTGGAAAATCCGATCATGAAGGCGAAAAGATAAGTCCAGAAATAAATTGAAGGGGGCACTTGAGTGGACGATAAAAAAGACCGGGCAATTTCTTCATTACCGTTGGCCAGGAATTGCGGGTCCGTCAATTGTTCGGCCATACGGCTTCCAATAGGAAAGACACATTCCTGCAGTCCAACGATAAAAATTGCCAACCCGAATACAACAAGGATCAGGCCAAATAAAATCTGTTTGAGGTGGGGGATTTTTTTTCTGAGAATTATAGCCTGGAAAAATAATAGAACCAGCAGGATGGGTGCAATATCAACCAGGGTACTTTTAAGAGAAGCCTGGAGAAGCTCTAGTAAGCCGGTTTCCTGTGACATCAGGAAACCTCCAAGGCGACCATGCCATATAAGAGAACAAATAATATGGGGGTGAGGCTCGCTAACGCGATCAGGCCAAAACCATCGGACATGGGGTTTCGCCCTTTGATTGCGACCGCAAGGCCGATTCCCAATGCAGTGACGAGGGGAACGGTGATGGTGGAAGTTGTGATGCCGCCGGAGTCATAGGCGATTCCAATGATTTGCTCGGGAGCAAAATAGGTTGCAAGTACGATCAGTCCGTAACCCGATAGAATGAACCAGATCAGTGGCCATCCCTTGATGATTCTGAGCACGCCGATGGCGGTCGCCAAACCCACAGATACGGCCACGGTGACGCGTAACCCGTATACAAAATCAGAAATGGTAGAATCATTCGCTTGAATCGATCCGGAATCGGCGGCCAATTGTCCGGCTTTTCCGGCAATGATAGTCAGTGCCGGTTCCGCAAGGGTCGTCGAAAACCCCATCGTGAACCCAAACAGCAGGAGCCAAAAGACATTCCCTTTTTGGGCGAATTGGTCGGCGATGCCTTCGCCAAGAGGGAATAAGGCGCTTTCAAGACCCATGATAAAGAGAAAAAGACCGATTAGAACCAATACAATCCCAACGATGGTCTGTTCCAGATGAGGGAACGGTTTTTGAATGACAAAGGTTTGGAAGATGAAGATGACTAATAGAAGCGGTAAGATGTCTAATATGACGGATAGAAATCTATTGAATAGGACTCGAAGGATGACCATGCAAACATCTGGTAATCAGGAAGTGAATAAGAATATTTATAAGGGAAACTTATAAATATTCAAAAATATGACAGGAACCAGAGTATACCCAATAGTATTTTAAAATCCAAGCTATAATGAATTAACCAAAGAGCAGGGCTGGGCTGAATTTAAACCGGATAGCTTGGGAATGGGAGTCACCCAATAATGAATGACGACGATTTGGACACAGAAAAAATCCTTGAAATATTTTACTCGACCAAGGGCGGTATTGATAAGGTAAACGCGGAAATCGACGCGAGGTTGAGACCCAACCCAAATCGCCCCCTTTCCCTGTTTGAAAAATTTATCCAGGCCCGTCTTTTACGAAATCCGAAAGTGCTGAAGCTTCCTGATATGGAAATCACCGCATTGGAAGTTGTTTATTTGAGTCAGCAGACTCGACTGGAACAACTCGAAGTTCTGGATCTGCGCAAGAACGGTTTTGGGGATTTGGGGCTGGATGCCATAGCTCATTCAGGCGTATTTTCAAACTTAAAGGAATTGGATCTCAGGAGCAATCACATCACGCGCCTGGGGATGGAATCTCTTGCCAAAACCCAGGTACTGACAAAATTGAAAAAACTGGATTTGAGAACCAACCAGATGGGGAAAAGATGGGAGGAAAAACTTCTGGAAACAGGAACCTTTCCTGAATTGACGGATCTGAGAGTTTTGTGAAACGGGGGAGAGCTTTGCTAATTGGTTAAGCTAAATAATGGTCTGGTCCTTATCATCCCGAATTTTCTGGACCATTTTTTTTGCAATTTCATCGGCCTTAATCTGATACGTACCCTGCTCAAGGTAATCGCGAAATTTAGTGACCAATTGATCGCGAATCTGTCCGCTCGCTTTGGCGCCGCTGGTTTTCTCAGGCGTGGGATTGGGCTTATGGGACAGAGTGACACGGTCGCTGTCGGCAGAAGCGTTTCCGGGCTGAGAGGATAGCCTGGCGGGTCTGGACGGAGGCTTGTCCGCCGAATTTCGCTGAGAAATTTTATTTGTTGGATCTAATTCAGGCATTTTATATCAATATGTCTGGCAGTTACAGAAAATGGTCTTTGATGGAATCCAGAAGTGCGCGGAAAATCCTAATCCAGACGAAAAGATTGTGGGTTTGGGAAACAGTTTTTGTTCAACCAGTGAATTGAATTGGGTTTGGGAAATTCGGGGTCTGTGTGGAACAGAAAATGCGCGGTGTTTCACTTTTTTCCTCCCTGGAAAAGATATTGCTACGGGTTGTCGACAAAGCGCTTGAATTGTAAAAACATTTGAAAGACAAGCAACCCGTGTGATCAATCTTCCTGATTGACCCATATATAAATATTCGGTTTTAATACCGAATTCTTGAGCGTTTTTGTAAAAGAAAACGCTGAAAAATCAAAATATTAAGTAAAGCCGGGTTTAATCGCTTGTTTGGTCGAAAAAAGCCGGCTGTAAAAATCCCGAACGAAATCAAATATGAGTTCTGTCCGGGAGAACCCTGTTGAGAGATATCCAGCGGGGGCAGGAATATTGCCTTTCCGATAATTATATGGTACTATAAAAACAATGAGTTACCTCCCTGTTAGCGGACCCGCTTGTGAGGATGGATTTCCCCGCCTCTCAAGCGGGTTCTTGTTTAAGAACCGAAAAATTCCCCAAATACTTTAAAATTGTTGTGCGACGTAGCTGTACTGCGAAAAAGCAGATACCAGGCTGGATCTATCTTTAATTTTTGACAGGTATTTTAGCTGAAATTGAAGGATGGCTTTTGGGTGGCAGGCGGGCCTATTGTCCTGTCAGGACAGCTCGGCCCGGAGGTGAACGAAGATTCATTCCCGACGGTCAATAAGATATCAAGACAACAGGGAAGTCCTGTAAATCCGTGTATCTGGATTTGCTAAAATCTCCTGTTAATCCGTGTATCTGGATTCGCTAAAATCGGGAAATTGTAAGTCCAGTTTTTCTTTAACCCATTGAGGGATTCTCCGCCGTTCAGAAGTTTGCAAAGAAAGAGATTCCTCGGCTTTTCTAAAGTTGTCCCAATGCGTTGTTTTAAGTTCGCTACTACTGATCATTTTTTTCATCGTGCCATCAGGATTTAATACCTTGACATCGTAAAACATGGTCGCACCTCCAGTTAATCGTTAAATTTCAATAAGTTATAAGGCAATGTTTGTGCCAAATCTTATAACTTATTTAAATGCAACGGGTTACAGCTGTGTTGGTATTTGCTGAAGATTCAGGAGAGTGCGAAAAATCATACGGATTTGGAGTGGAAATGACTATATTTGTCATTTAAATCGTTTTTTGACAAAATTAGGTAATAATAAGAAGGGAAACCGGTTGTTTAATGGATGGGTGAGGTAAGATGAGTCGGAAATTACAGGGGAGGGGGATATGAAAAATCAGGCTATCAATGTGAATGGAATGAGTTGCGATCATTGTGTTCAAACCATAACCACGGCTCTTGAGGGAATAAATGGAGTTGCCGGTATCCAGGTGGATCTGGGTAAAAAAGTTGTGGCGGTGGAATATGAAGAGAATAAAACGGATTTAAAAACTATTTCGAATAAAATTTCCGAGGTGGGTTTCGAGGTGGTGGAAGGATAGATGGCGGCATCGTTAATCTCAGGACCGGCGCCAGGTTGTTCAGGAGCCGAGTCGGCCAATTTTTACCTTGAGAAAGGTTTCCCCTCCGTTTCGAATCACTTTGATAGAAACGGTTTTTCCAATGGCCGTGTCCGCCACCATTTGCTGAAACATGTTCGAGCTTGGGATCTCCTTCCCATCGAACAGGACAATGATGTCGCCTCTCACGATTCCACCCATTTCCGCGGGAGTTTTAGGGTCAACGCTATTGACCAGCACCCCGTCTACGGGATGTTTGAGATTGAATGACGACGCAAGCCCCGGTGTCAGTGATTGAATGCCAATTCCCAGCCAGCCGCGCTCAACTTCACCGCTATTGATCAACTGGCTGGCAACGCTCAACGCCATTTCAATCGGAATAGCAAATCCAACACCGGAACCGATTTCAGCCACAGCGGTATTGATGCCAATGACCTCCCCATTCAGATTTATCAAGGGACCGCCACTGTTTCCAGGGTTGATGGAAGCATCTGTCTGAATAAAATTTTCATAATTTACGATTCCCAGGTTGGACCTGCCCATGCCGCTGATCACACCCACGGTGACCGTGCCTTCCAACCCGTAAGGATTGCCAATGGCCATTACCCAATCCCCCACGCCCATATGTTGGGATTCTGCGAAATTGGGGTAGGGTATGCTGGTGAAAGTTGAAAATTTTAACACCGCTATGTCGGTCAACGGGTCGGACCCAACCACATCGGCAAAATGATCTTTCCTGCCGGACATTCGGACCATTATTCGTGGAATATCTTTAATAACATGGTGGTTGGTCAGGACGTATCCTTTTGAATTGAGAATGACTCCCGAACCTACATTCTCTATACGGTACCGCGTTTTGGAAATAGATTTGACCATCCATTCTTTTATAGAAAAATACCAGGGTCGGGAAGGATGGGAAGGGGAATCGGGCCAGACGGCCGGTTCAAAGTCGTCCAGAATTTTGTTGATACTGACGACCGTGGGTTTGATATTTTTGGCATTACGGATAAAAGCGTTTTGCAATTGAAGAATATCTTTATAGTCCTGTCGATGAGCGAATTCGTTGCCGTCTTCAAAAACTGGCAGAGAAACATCGAAAATTTGAAAACGATCGAGAAAGAATTCCGTTCCGAGAAAAATCAGAGCTAGAACCAGTATTCCTTTCAAGG
>JAJDAY010000036.1 GCA_029261655.1 Nitrospinaceae bacterium
GAATGCGATTTGCTGGTTATTACAAAAGCCGGTTACGGCTGGGAGGTTGAGATAAAAGTTTCTAAGGCTGATTTGATGAAGGATGGCGCGAAACGGCATGACCATAAAGACCGCAGAATTAAAGACCTGTGGTTTGCTATCCCAAAGCATTTGGAATCTTTCATAGAGCACGTACCGGAAAGGGCAGGAATCATATTGGTTGATGGCAAAAGCCGTTGTATAAAACTACGCGATCCAAAATCAAAAAAGCGTCCATACAAGTTTAGCGATGAAGAAAAATACAAGGTTGCTCGGCTTGGTTCGCTACGGATATGGGGGTTAAAGCAAAAAATCAGGGATATGGAAATAACGGCCCAGGAACAAAAACTAAGTGGAAAGGGGTGATGTTCTATTCAGAATTCGAGAACGAGCAATATCTTCAGCTCATATTTCCGCCACTCGCACCCGACCCGGTTTTGTTCATTTTTAGAGTGCCCCGCGTCACTGAAAACTGGAAGCAGGTTCCTGAGTCGCGCTCCTCTTGCCTCACCTCAAAAACCACTAGATAGAGCGTCTGTGACAGTTGGTTTTTTTTAATACTTTTTGAAAAAACCCTGTTTGTCCCGAAACCGGAAACTTCCTCTAGATCATTGTTTTATAATTAGTTATGGTAAACTTATGGACATGTCATGCGTGAAATTAATTTTTCCGATTGTGAACGTCTCACTCATTTCCCCCCAAAAGAAATAATAGATGAAGTCCGCCAATGGGGGGGGGTGGAACAGTAGACGACAACGCTACCTTCATCCATCGAAATAGAATAACCTGAAAACGATGAGCTATCACAAAAAATGGACGAGAAGAGTAAATATTAAATAGATAACTTCGACATTTCTCGGGACGGGAATAAATGAAACTTATAAAACTCACAGGTTTGTTCTTATTCATCATCTTGATTTTGTCCCCCAGACCAACTCTGGCACAAGTTTTTCAATGGATGGATGATAAGGGGAATTTCCACTTCACCGATAACTCTAACAGTATTCCCATGAAGTACAGAGCAGCCCTTAAAAAACCGTCTGGGGGAGCGATAGTTAAAAATAGAGTCAACATTGGCGGAGGCTATTCCTTTGAAATTTACGAAAACTGGGGCATTGAAAAAAGAGGCAGTCTCCGATACAAACTGATTTTCACAAAAAGAAGAAACGGCTTTGAGCCCAGTTGCGCTCTTGATGAATTTAAAAGCAGAAATTCATTTAAAAAATTTGTAACTGGACTGCAAGCCGTGATCGAGAAACGTTTTAAAAACTACAAAAAAACCAGTCAGTCTGCATTTCATGCGAAACCTTTAAAAGGCATCAAAGTGAGCGAACAGCTGAGTGATATGTCAGGGGAAAATGTCAGGAGGTTTCTTTATTATTTCAAAATTGCAAATGATAAAAAAATTGTTATCACATGTAGTGTTGCTGAAGCAACCGGTACTCAATTGAACGATGCCTTCGATGAAATAGCGAGTTCATTAAAATATGAATAGTGTTTCATTCAGTTCACCTCTATTGCCATACATCTATCAATTTAGTCCATTTGTATTTAACGTCGAGGCAACCCGCGTCCCGCTTTGCTGGAAGAAGATTGCTGGTTGCATGCTGTGAGACCTTGGGAATCCTTCTTGCGGGTTCTTTCGAAGTTGGTCAAAATTTCGGAAATTCCCATTCGCGGGTTCGCACCGGAGGCTCTTTCGGGTCAAGGTAACTCTCGATGACAATCATATTCTTTACGTTGTCACTTTTTACCACCACTTGTTTTCCTCGTTCGAAGTTCGGTTTGTCTGGAACGATAGTGACATCAGGCGGGAGTAAGGGAACACCGGTTTTCTTAATCATTTTGAGTTCATCGGAACTGAACTCGCCGGACGCATCAACCATGTACCACTCTGCGGAACCCATCGCTGAAAACATCCATTTGACAAACTGGGAAGGTGATTTTTCTCCGGCAAGCGCAGGAAAAGAAGAACGTTTCAGCTGATGCTTGGAGGAAACATAGCGAACTACATTTTCGGCTTTTTGAAGGCCGGGATATTCTGTGTCGCCAAAATTCATATAAAAGAGAGACAACATCAGAAAGATTCCTACGGCAATCCACAAAGAAGCTTTCACCACATATCCCCTTTATTTCTTCAAATGAATGTTGATCAATAGATGATATCAGTTAGAAACACATTTGGTTTGTAGTCCTTTGATAAATATTTTTCAAGTTCAGCATTTTAAGTCTCTCAGAATATATGGGTTGTCTGGATTAATTTCCTCCAGGCCCTGGGTCAATTGCCCCAGTCCCAAACACGCCTGTAGAGGATCCAAAGTTCTTTTCACGCTTGTCCCGCTGGCCACCACTCTCTTCGCCAGGGACCGGTTGCGCCAGGTCGGATTTTTTTGGGATAAAACGTTTGTCAATCGGTCCGGGATCAAAAGTGTTAGGGTGACGACTAGGGTCTATGGGCGCATTCTTTGATCGCTTTATACCCAGCTGAGATTTCACTTTTTCCGCTTTTGCACGTCCACGAACGTTGGTCTCACCTGGTACAGGTTGTGATACTCCTACGTTTTTTTTCTTTTTATCTTTGCTCTCACCCTCATCTTCACCCCCGGTTTCGGCCTCGCCGGCGCCTACTTGCTTACTTTTTTTCTTTTTTTGTGGAGTTAAAGCTCTTGGAGCCACAGTGCGGCCTGCTCGTCGTCTATGTCGGAAGGGAATATTTTCACCATCTGAAACGGAAGCCCCATCTGTGATGAAGTCATCCCGGTTGCCGTCTACCTTCGGTTTTTTACGAGAGAGTTTTCTGCCGACACCTATTTTTGAAGGACCAGCGGCTTGGCCGCTCGAGTTCCCATTGGTTGCGAGATCTTTGGCTCCGGGAAACTTCTGCTGTTGGCTTGTGGACCTGGTCGCATCGCCCTCTTGGGAGTTGCGCTTCAAAAATCTCTCTGCGGCTTGTTCTCGGAGGCCGGACTGACGACGGCCCGGAATGGACTTTGAGCCTGTTTTTTGAGCCGGTTGTTGATCGTTAAGGGAGGGAGATCTGGGCAATTTCCCTCTTGTCAAGTTCCGGGTATCAATGCCACCTCGTAAAGGTGGCTTGCTGACTATAGACGGCACTTTTTGTAGCACGTTGTCCGTATTTGGAGCCCTTGGAATTCCTTGAACATTCGGCGCCTTCCGCAAGACTTTTTGATTTTTGGAAATAACTTTCCGCTTTGGAAATTTAGGTTTAAGTTTTTTAGCTTTGTTAGTGGCTTTTTTTTCAGCAGAAACTGTTTGACTCTTCGTCTCCTCTTTCGACGTTTTATCTTTGGCAACAGCAGTGGCTGTCATCACTCCGAGCATTAATGGCAATGCAGTTGTCAAAAGACCAAAACGAAGAAACTTTCTCGGTACGAACAGGTTCGAACTCGGGCGCCACATTATACTTTCCTCTTTAGAGTGGGTAAGGTTCTATTTAATGACAATATCTTCCTGACTCATCAATCAGACAATCCGCAATAAACCCTTTGCAACAGCTCAGGGAACGGTCCCGGAAATTTCATTATTAAACGGCGTTCCCTCTTTGGCACATAGAAATTCGTTGACTGCCTGAGTACAGCCTTTCTTGTTGGCCGCAAGCGGTTCAGCATCGGGGCGCTGACGACTTAAAAAAATTAGTCTACACAGAAAATTTTCTGCTTCTGCAGGATTAATTCCAGAAATGGCATTGAACTTGATTTGTATATTTTTATTTATCGCGCCGTTGGGGGGAACCTTTTCTGTAGTACTTCCCTCTCCCACTATGCGAACCTTTCCAGGGCGTGACGGATGTGATACGTTGCATTCAACCTTAACGGCAACCACATCGGGATGAAGGTTTGTGAGAGCGGTTTTCATGTTGAGGTTAAAGTCTGCGGCGAAAACCGAAAGCGGGAAGACCAAAGTCAGGATCAGTAAATGACCGACCAACATTTTTTTTAGTTTCATTTTAGTACCTCCAAATTTCTAAAACCTGTTTTGTCATTATTTCATTTTTTTTACCCGTCCCCATTAGCCTGGCTTGACAGCCTGCCACCCATATCAGGAAATAGGACCAGCAACAGACGTGCGATTAGGCGCGCCTTCTTTTTTACAACGAAAAAGAATTTCTGGGTCGGGGTTCACACAGACGGTGGATTGAAGGGAAATAGGGACGTCAAAATTGGTGTTATCTTTTGAAACTCTAAGAACACATTTAAACCTGTTCGCATCTACAGGATTTTCTCCAGGGTTTACATTAAACGAAATCTTGAAACTTTTATTTAATTCACCGTTTGAGGGAACATCAAAATCCTGGGTTCCAGACCCTATGTTTATATCTACAGAAGCGTCACTATTAGCTTCTTTTTTTACAGCACACAGTATCCTGGCAGTGGTTACATCAGGGTGCATGTTCGAGAGGACGATACTCCCTGCAAAGGTAAATTCTTCAGCATGAACGGCCTGTGGGAGAGCCAGCACTAAGAAAACCCCTGCAAAAACTTGTTTTATATTCATTTTATTACCCTTCAAATTTTAATACCTGGTTTGAATTTATTTCACCCTCGTGGTATTGATCGACCAATTTTTCTGTTATCTTTCAATACCGCATCCTAAAGACAAAAACCTTGTCAATCTCAGGGAAGTGGATCACTAATAAATGTAGTGAACTGCGTTCCCGATTTTTGGCATCTCGCTAAATTTTCTTTCTTATCACAATCACTATCGGTTGACCGTAGGGGGATAGATTCGATGCCCTTTCGATCTTTTAGAATTAGGTTGCAGCCAACGTTTGTTGCTTCTGCGGGATTTTTACCAGGGCTCGCGTTAAAATTAACCTTGACTGATTGAGCTATTGAACCACCGGAGGGAACAGTTACCATCGTGCTCCCTGATCCGATTAAGAATTCTGTTAAAAATCTGTTATCCGGTGCTACAAAACATTGAACTTTGATATTAGTTATATCGGGGAGAAGATTCTTGAGATCAATGCTCACTTCAAAGGTAAAGTCTTCTCCAGAAGCAACATGAGGAACAGCCAAAATCAGTACAAGTAAATGAGCCGTGATTATTTCTTTTAGTTTCATTTTATTGCTCTCCAAAGTCCAAGTATTCGTAGTGACCTCAAGGATAAAACTATAGCTCTAATTTCAGGGCTTCACTGATTATTAGCTGACCCTTTGCGTCTTCCCGTCATCTCCAAGGCTCCTGGGTCAATGACCACCGGGTTGAATTGTATCGGACGTCTTCCTGTCATCTCCAAGGCTCCGGGATCAATGACGACTGGAGTAAATGGTGTTGGTGGCCTGCCCGTCATCTGAAGCGTATCTGTCAAGACAAAATTGAGGGGATTGAAACGCTGACCCGTCATCCGTAGCGTATCTTTCAGGACAAAGTTTAGGGGTGAAATGAGTGGTGTGTCCGGGCTTTGAGCGCCCTCTGGACGTCTGCCCGTCATCAGGAATGCACCTTTGTCAATCGTGATGGGAGCGAATGCAGTTGGACGTCTGCCCGTCATCAGGAATGCGCCTTTGCCAATTGTGATGGGTGCGAATGCAGCTGGACGCCTGCCCGTCATCAGAAATGCGCCTTTGCCAATTGTGATGGGAGTGAATGCAGCTGGACGTCTGCCCGTCATCAGGAATGCGCCTTTGCCAATCGTGACCGAACGAAAAGGAGCCGCTGTCACCTTCAGTTTCGCGGCCAGCGTTACCTTGCCTAGTTGCGCTTTGATAGTGACAGTTCCCAGCATCGAACCTGTCTTAAAAGAAAAGTCGGCTTTGGTTTGGCCCGCACGAATCCGCACCGGTTTGATCGTCGCTATTTTAGGGTTACTGCTAGACAACTTAACCTCTACACCTTTTGGTACCGGAGCCCTACCCTCCAGGAAAACGGTTCCTTTTATAACCTCTCCCGAAGCAGCTTTTTGTTTTGCGAGCTTGATGCTGGCAAGTTTTACCTGGCCGGAGGATTTCTCTTGAACTTTATCCGGCTTCGATGGGCGGGTGCGTTGTGGGGCATCTTTATTTTGCGTAGGCGGTGGTTCTGACTTATCCCTTAAACTTTTCAATTGTGATTGTGGTGGGGTTGTTTTTCCGACCGAAGGTGCTTGCTTTGACTGAACCCTAAATTGATCTCTTGTTCGGGGAACCGCCTTTGTCTCAGGTGAAGAAGTTGATTTAGATTTTGACCTAAGTTCTCGACTGGACTTTGGGGTTACTTTTTCAGCTAGTGGAGTTTGTTTTGATTTGCTCTTAAGATTTCCTCTTGATCGAGAATCTGCCTTTGCCAATGAAGAAGGAGTTCCCTTGGGTTTTGTTCCAAGTTTTTCTCGACTTGCCCGAGAGGGCGATTTTTCTGAGGATGAAATAATTTTAAACTTGGCTTCCGCAATGGGATTCTTTTTCGTGTCGAAAAGTTTTACTGAATAGCTTCCCTGGGCAACCTGAGTTTTTATAGTCAGGCTGACAATACAACTGGTGGTTCCCTTGCAGATGAGTTGAGTGGTGAATTCTCTTTTTGGGGAATTCTTTAGAAACACCAACGCGCTTTTTGCGTTGCTTAAATTTTTCCCCGTCAAAACAAGTTTTTTGGTTTCCCCTTTGTTCAAACTCAACGAAGTTGGGTTCACCTTAGCAGTTTCGATGGCGAACACTTGCGAGCCGGTGAGAATGAACAACACTGGGAAAATAAAATATGGAAATGTTCTTAGAATTATTCGATTCAACACGGTCCGTACCTTATATATTCACCTGTACCTCCGGGAATTAGCGCCGAGTATAACATACACCCGTTCAATCAATGCTTAACTTTGTATGTATTTTAACTGATAAAATCTCCTTAGCCGAACGTTTCCATTTCGCTGAAAGCAGTTCTCCATTGCCAGGTGATAACCTCTTTCCAAAAATTTGCAAATTCAAGATTAATATTTTTCTGTAAATTTTCTCCTTAAATATTTAACAGTTACCGTTGCCAATGTTCACTCGATAAATCAACTTTTTATATTATCCTAATAGCGAAGCAAGAGTCATTTAACTGCGACTTGATAAATTTTTATCGAAAGGCAGAATTTATATATATTTCCATATATTTCGTAACATTGGCCCAGATTCATTTGATACGGCCTAAAGATTTTATTATTTGTGATAAAATGGGCCCCTATAAGAATTAGCGTAGGCTGTTGGTTGACTTTGTTTTTATGCCAAAAGATTGAGGGGCATAGCTCTCAACTTAGATTTATGCCTATGTCCAGCATCAAAATGTTCAAAAGGATACGTTACTAAATACAGTTTTCAAGGGAACCAGTTATGAGAAGGTCAGTCGGTATTGGAATTCTTCTTCAGACGATTTATTTGGCAGGCGCGCTTCATGTTTTGCCTGCATACGCGGCCACCAACACCCCTTTAATAAGTGAGGGAGCAAAAAGTGTCGAAATACATTATTCAAAACTTAAAGAATTGAGTAATTTGGATAAGGAAACTCTACCAGACAAACTCAGGGTTAAACTTTGGCAAGATTTTATAATTTTATTTCCCTATGATAATCCTTATTTGGCAGAGGCCAAAAGAAATATAAATACCTTGAGTAAAAGGCGGCCGCCTCAGCTCGCAGAAAAAGAATCCCTCGATCAAAAAATAAAACGACGGTTTGCTTTCCTCATGGGGTTAGATCAAAAACCCATTTCTTTAGATAAAAAGATGGGGGCCTGGTCAGGATTCGTAAGGGATTTCCCTATAGATAATCCTAAATTGGATTACGCTTTATTAAAAATAAAGGGGCTTAGAATAGAACAGAAACGTCTTGCAGACAAAAAAGGTCTGGTTGAGGAGGCAGTTCAAAGAGAAAAACTAACCCGGTTGGCAGAGCAAAAGCAACTCGCTGAAGAAAAGTGGTTAGCGGAAGAAACTGCCCGCAAAGAAGAAGAGCGGCTGGCAGAGCAAAAACGCCTCGCCGGAGAAGAAGCCAGAATAAATGAACAGAAACTTCTCGCGGAAACAATAAGACTGGCTGAAGAAACACCTCAACAGGAAAAACCGTCCCTGCCAATAGAGCAAAAGCAACTGGCTTCGCCCACAGAAAAAGAATCCCTCGATCAAAAAATAGATAACCGTTTTGCTCTCCTTATGGAATTAGAGCAAAAACCTGTTTCTTTAGAGAATCAGATGGGGGCCTGGTCAGGATTTGTAAGAGATTTCCCTGTAGATAATGCCAAATTAGATTACGCCTTAGCCAAAATAACTGAGCTTAGAAAAGAGCAAAAACGTCTCGCAGAAGAAAAGAGTTTGATTTCAGAAAAAGCGGATACGGTGGAAGTTGCTCGTTTAGAATCACCTCCTCCTGTAAAATCTCTTAATAAATTGACTGGATATGAAGGTATGTCCTTAATTCCTGCCGGTAAATATGTTTATGGAGAACCCGGTACGCAGGAGACGAAAATATTAGAAGCTTTTTACATGGATGTTAAGGAAGTAATACAGAAAGACTATGAGCGGGTGGCGAGCAAAAATCCGTCCCGCTTCAAGGGGGAAAACCTTCCCGTTGAAAAGGTGACCTGGGAAGAAGCGAAGAAACATTGCGAACGAATAGGGAAACGCCTGCCAACCAGCGATGAATGGGAAAAGGCGGCCCGAGCAGGTTCATCTTCAAAGTACTATTGGGGCGACAGCCTCGGAAAAAATAACGCCAACTGTAATGGATGCGGAAGTCAATGGGATGGTTTGAAGACAGCACCCGTAGGCAGTTTTCCGCCAAATGCCTGGGGCCTACACGATATGGCCGGCAACGTTTGGGAATGGGTCGACAAATCGCATAATAAAATTTTTAAAGTTCTTCGTGGTGGATCATGGGTGGATGACTCCAGCTTTGTATCTCCGTCAGCTTCTTATTTTGTCTTGCCGGACAATAAAAGCCATGATATCGGGTTCCGCTGCGCGAAAGGAACTATCATTAAAAAATAGAGGGTCATTTTATTGAGTCATTTTCAATAAAGCGCGAAATCCTCATTCCTTCACAACAATTGTGATGGCCTGGGTTAAAGGCGGTTTGACCGGCACATGATTCCCATCCGCAATAACCGTTTGCAGGGTATGCAGGCCGGGGCTTAATTGCAGTTTTTTACAGTGGGACCCGTCTCCCATATGAATTTGACCTTCCCCCTTTCCAATAGGCAAATCCATATCGTCGGGTTGCGGTATGTCGACCAGAATATGGTGATGCCCTGCGCCGGAATTGACTCCATTTTTCGCGGGTTCTATTTTAAATCCTTCAACTTCAAAACAAACTTCAACGGGTGAAGTGACCGTAGAATTAGCAACTGGCTTGGTGATTTTCAATTTAGTAGCACATCCAGCCATCAATAGGCCTATCGTGATTACCGTCACAAGTAAGACTAATGATCTAATAGAAACTTTCATCTTTTACCCCTTATAATTTTTTCAAAATACCCATAATTGATGCTTTAAGATTATAGGATCAAAATTTCCTTTAAATAATTTATATTTCAATAGTTCCCGAATAGCAAAACTCACCAATCACCAGCCCAATTTGTCGTATGGGTGATCAGGTCCCCCCAATCCAGCTTATTCCCTAGGGCTTACATTTTTGTTGTTGACTTATATTCGGATATGGAATTGGCACGCCGCCAGGCACAGGTGGTACGGGGGTTTTGACTACATCTATAGGTTCGCATTCCGATAAAACGCCAGAAGATTTCGAACTGTTTGAAGAAGACGTACTGCTTGAGTCGTCCTTGCACTTAACTTTTTTAAGTTTAACTGTCTGCACATAAGTTCCAGCTACTGGATTACGTTGGTCCTTTCCAAGCGTTACATCTGTTGCACTCTTTAAATAAAATTTAACATTCCGGCTTTTGAGGTTTTTTACGTAGTTCATACGATTTTTGTTGATCGTTTTGGTCTGTCCCTTGCTCAGGTTGATCGTCTTTGATTCATTTTCAAAGGTGCCTGCGAGTATATTGCCCTTATTCCAGCCATATTTTATTTGGCAACCGGCACCATAAACCGTCGATGAGAATAAAAAAGATAACAATCCGACAATTATAATGAGTCCAGTTTTCTTGACGAAAAAGTTCATGATAGTCTCCTTAGATTTTATAGTCGGTTCATTGACTGAATCACCACCGGACATCAGAAAAATGTCAACTTCTAACCTGTCGCGAAGATTCAAAGGAATTCCTAAACTCTGTAGGAACCTCTGGGGTTGCCAGCAAAAGAATAAGAACAGGAATTCTTTTTAAGGAAAAAACTCATTTTCCTCTTCCTCCTGGCTGATAATGGCCCGGTTCTCGGAGTCAAAGAAGTTGTTGAATTCAGGACGTCGGGAAGGTGGTTCACCTAAAGACCATTTTGCCTGGTCATTTTGATCCTGCTCCGATTCAGTAATGGCCGGTTGTTGATAAGGACTGCTGTAATCTGTCTCAGAAGAATCCGGGTTTTCCTGCTGGTAGCTATCCTGTTGATCGTACATTTCAACCCCCTCCTGGGATGTGTCCTGATCTTCGGCAGGATAGGATTGGGCCACGGCTCCTGTAGGCAAAAGAAAAACTATAATGACAATAGCCGCCCATATCCTAAACTTGTTAAAGGTTCTTAACTTTTTAAGTTCAGAGCGTTTTACCGTTGAAGCTTTCATCACTTCGCTCTCCTTTCCGGTAATTATGATTTAGAGTGCAAATTTTTGCTTTTTTTATCATGGATGGATCGCATTTCAATCCGTAACCGAATCATTTATTTGTTTTTTTATTTTCCTTGAGGATATAACCCTCCTTGAAGGACTGCCCGCTTAAAGAGTAGGCTTTGGAAAACTTTTCCTCAGGTGAAGAAACAACAAGTCTCCCAACCTTTTTCTTGAGGGAACCGAGTTTTTCTCCGGTATTCGGGTCGAACAGTTCCCGGCCTGGAGCGTAAACATCGAAAATATCTCCGCCGGTAACATTGTTGCGGTATCCTATATTTGTGTAGTAAGAATCACCTACGGATGTGACAATATTCCCTTCAAACGGGATTTGATTTAAATTTCTCGCAATCGCTTCGACCGCCCGATCGATAACTATCTGGACTGACTTACCCAGAGCGGTGTTGTCAAATTTATCCGCGTCAATCCCAATTCCCATGTAAGAAATACCAAACTTATAACCCGTACCTTTGGCTTTACCTTCCAATCGGACCGAATCAAGAACCTGTCCGGAGGTCGTGTCGATGATTGTGAGAATGAGAGCTACATGGGACTGTGAGCTTTCATTACCAACAGAAAACCCCTGGTAACTGATGCCAATCCCACTTCCCGATTCTTCCAGTTGAAATTCGGTAATAGCTCCCTTGATAAGAATCTGGGCGGGGACAACCTTTCCAGTTTGAGCGACTGTAGACCTTGCGGTGCGGTTTCCTCTGGCAAAATCCTGCTCATCAAGAACACTCGATACCGACTCCCGTTCCAGAAGAACAAAATTACCACTCTGGACCAGGGCGTTGGTGAGTTGATCGGTCATCCCGGATCCCAAGTTGATTTGCCCAGCCGCAGTGGTGCGATTCTTAAACCGGGATATGGCGATGGTCTTGCGGAATCGCGCTTTTCGTATCTTCGGCGATTGATTTTCATTGGGCGTGGTTGAAGTTTTCACCGAACCCAGGAGCCTTTGGGCTTCCGGGATGCCTTGGACCTGAGGGGGGACCGTCTCCGTTTTGGAAGGCCCATCATACCCTGATGGATCCCAACCCTCATCAAAATCAAAATCTTCATCGGCTTGAAGGGCAGGAACTCCGACAAACAAGAAAAAAATCACCATCAAAATAATAAATTTAGCAGTCCGGAAAATTTTCATTTTGAGTTTCTCTCTTTTTATAAATATACAAATGAATGTTTGAATGGTTTTTCGGACACACCTCAGGATCTATAAGATGTCGAATTTGGATACATATTACAATCTAGGCCTGTAATTCGCCATTTTAAAATAGCCATTTGAGGCTAAAATGCTATAGAGACGCTTTCTAACAAATATTCCTTCTATCGATATTTTTTCTGGTTGCTATCGCTATCAAATATTATCCTGGAGCTTGTACAACTATTTATTGAGCGTGGTTTGAATACTGCTGATTTTATCTTGCAGCGCACTGAGTCCCTGTATCGTATTCAGAATGCCACCGGGCGCACCGTCAAAAAAACCGCCATCGTCATCATCATCGCCATCTCCATCTTCGCCCTGCAAACTTCCGGGTATTACAATAGCGTTGTCGTTCTTTGGGCCGGGCCCCGGACCGCCGCCTAAGTCAGGCCCGCCATCAACACCAGGAGCTGCGCCACCGCCGCTAGATTCCGGCGGGTCCACAACGCCGCCGCCCTGAATACGCAGGTCGATGGCAAGTAAGTCTGCCGCCGAGATGAAATTTAATTTATCTTTATCAGGCGCACCCACTTCGCCGCCGGTTGGCACTTTGACTTGCCCCGCGTCTGTCTCAGGGTCATAAACGTCCCGCGGCTCGGGCGCGCCTATGCCTACGCCCGTTGCGGCGCCGATTGCGCGTTCGGTATTTTTTACTTCCTCACCCCCCAGACGACCGCCGGTTTCTTCGTAAAGTTTCCCAGGAGTACTGTGAGGATTGTCACCATCTGGCGTCGGCGTGGTGCTCTCTTCCTCCTCTTCACTGCCTTTATCTTCTTCGTCTTCGGAGCCTGAGTCCTCGGTAGTCGATTCCTCATTGTCGTCGTCGCCATCGTCGTCGCCATCATCGTCGTCATCGTCATCGCCATCGTTGTTGCCATCATCGCTATTTGACGAACTGTTGCCTTCACCACTGCCACCACCGTCACTGCTACCACCACTATTGCCATTACCATCGCTACTTCCATCACCGGAAACCTCTTCAAATGTAAAATCGGCTTCATCCATCCCTACCTCACCACTCTTGGCATCGACGATTTCTATAATTTCACCATCATGAATCGTGACATACTTAACGTTACCGTCTGCGTCCGTTACCTGATACACCTCATGACCGGGGTGATTTTCATATACTTTTACCGGCTCCGGGCTACCAGCGCTTTCGCTACTTGCCGGAGTGTCCGAGACGGGAGCTTCCTGTGCGGGGGTCTGTGCTTGCGCATCCTGTGCTGGCGGTGCCTGCTGTGCAGGAGTTTCTTGTGGCGGGGCTTCTTGAGCAGGAGCTTCCTGAGCAGGGGTTTCCTGTATAGGGGTTTCTTGTGCAGGGGCTTGCTGTGCGGGGGTTTCCGGGGTTGCGTTTACATTGCCTGAAGTTGCGCCACCCGTTTTTGTTGCTGAGCTGTTAACCCCACCTCCTTGATTTACATTTTCGCTCCCGGAACCTGCGCCTTCTCCAACACCTGTTCCGGGGATACTGGCGCCCATTCCCACTCCTGCGCCTGCACCCACACCCGTCGTGCCGGTTTCATTTGTGCCTGATGCTCCCGCGCCAGTGCCTGAACCACTGCTTCCGGGCTTTTTCCCGGCCTTTTTCTCGATCACTTTGGCAATTTCGGAGGCCTCTTTTTTCAGTTTCACCTTGGCCATTTTCATCAGATCATCGGGTTTGAGGTCGGGGTCATTGACCGCATTCTCAGGAAGACCGAACCTTTCTCCGATAGCGTCTTTTTGCGCCTGACCCACGCCTTTTTTGGCGACCTTATCCCAAAAATCTTTTGAATCCGTATTATTTTCAGAGTGTTCATTCTGGCCCAGAGCTTCCATAAAAGCGTAAACATCAGCAAGGTCCTTCGCATCGAGATTGGAAATTTCTGCTGCATTGTCAGGAAGCCCTAACTTCTTGCCTGTGGCTTCCTTTTGTACTTGTTCTATTCCAACCCTGGAAACCTTGTCCCAAAATTTTTCGGAGGTGGCGTCGTAATTAGGATCTTTTTCTACCCCAATCACTTCCATTACGCCTACAGCTTTAAACACGTCTTTAAACTTGACGTCTTTACCGTCCTTGGAAAGCGCTTCGGTTATTTTCTCAGCAGGAATATTGAGATAATCTGCATAGGTTTTTAAAGCCTCCTTGTCGAGAGTTTCAGCGGACGGGTTTTTTAGGTATTCCTGGATGGATTTAGAATTGCGTTCTTTACCGCCAAGCACCGCGTTATTCACAATAACCGTTGCAAGACCCTCCCGTATTTCAGCTTCGGTTTTGCCGCTTTCTTTCGCCGCTTCCCTGATCGAATCCGATGAAACGCCAAAATCTTTTTCAAATTGCGAATTTTTGGCAGATTGCTTTAAACCTGAGTTATCTCTGTTGCGATCTCCTTGTTTATCAGCAGATCCAGAGTTATCTGCGTTGGCATTCGTACCTGCGCCATTGCCACCCGTGGAACGATTTTCGCTCCCGGGCCGACGGTCTGAATCCCTGTTACCCTGACTTCTTTCAGTTGCAATGCCACTATCTTGTTTTCTGGAAGTCGAGGTTGTTTTTTTATTAGGCGAGGCGGGTGACGCTTTACGATTTTCTATCTCTTTCTGGCGGACCAGATTTCTCTGGTTCTTTTCTCTTGAACGCGATTTTGTTCGGGGAGTTATCGAATCATTCTTTCCACTGTCAGGAGACGCGGGCTTTCGGGTTCGACTTGATCTGCTATCGGGTGAGGTAGCTCTTCTATCTCGTTTTTGGGTAGTCGATGTTATTCCTTTTTTCGGCGCAACTGAGGGCGCTTTCTGACTTTCCATCCTTTTCTGGTTGACAAAATTTCTCTGGTTACTTTCTCTGGAACCGGGTTTTGTTTGACTGGTTGTCGAATCATCTTTCCCGCTATCTGAGGACGCGGGCTTCCGGGTTCGACTTGAATTGCTAGCACCCGAATTTGATTTTGGTTCCTTCTTTTTTGTGGGCTCCTTAGCGATCCTGCGATTAGAGTGTTCTCTTTTTTCTACGAATCGCATTTTGGGCAATGATGGGCTGAGTTTGTTGTCAACAGCGGTGTTTGTCGGATTTAAGACTGATTGCCCCTGAGGTCCGGGTGAAGACGATGCGATGGCAGTGGAAGTAAAAAAGAGACCACTGACAATGAAAGCAGTAATAAATCCAAATGAAATGAAGTTTACCATTCCCGGTTTTCGCATAACCCGACTTTAGAAATGTGGAAGGCTTGCTACAGTATAACGGCACTGTAACAAGCCCTGGATACTAGAACTTGGTGCCTTGATCGGCGGCATCCAACAGGCGCTGTTTATCTTTTTCAGTCGGCTTACCAGCAGACTGATGGCCTTCACCGTATTGCCCGGTAACTTGTTCCGGTAGTCCTTTAGCGGCATCTTCATTCAGCTTGTTGGTTGTCCCCACTATGTTGTCACCGTAATCAATGTCCGCACCTGCGTTCGCTTTTTGTTTGTCCTCATGGTATTTGTTTGTAAAAGCATCTAACGAAGCTGTTCCAAGGGTTTCCGGGCGATCTCCCCCCGTTTCGGGATCTGTTTCACCAGCCGCCTCCTCTGCCTTTTTCTTAGCTTCCTCAGTCGCTTCTGCAGCTTCCCGCTGTTCTTTTGCTTTTTTTCCTAACTCATCCAATTTTTTTTGCTTTTGCTCCGGTGTCATAGTTTTACTTTTTTGGATTTTATCAACCTCCTTCATATACTCTTTGTGGGTCGTGGGTCCCCCCCCTGACCCTAAATCATCCAGTTCATCCATGATCTCGCCAAGCATTTTCCCCTTGGTCGAGTCAGGATCCGTACCAGTGGCTTTCTGTGAGAGTCCTCCAAAGAGCGCGAGCGCATCATCACTAACCCCGGTGGACTTTACACCATCTTTTTTCGAATTCCCCATCTTGACACCTCCGGTACCGGTTATGGTTTCATCACCTACCATTCCGGTCGGGTCCCCCACACCATCTGGTAAAGCGGCGCCGGGCGAGGTTGCTCCGCCGCCATCCTGCGCGTCATTACGGCCATCGAGTCCACCGATGACTTGCACTTCATTGAGAGACTCGCGCATTTTATTGGCTTCATCCAGGGGCGATTCAGTCTCAACCAATGGGGAGTCACGTCCTATGACGCCTAGATCCATCCCTGTGATTTTACCCTTGCCGCTCGACATATCCTGGTTTGACAGGTCTTCGGGTTTGACGCGTTCAGACCGGCCTGAGGCATTTCCAGAGTTACCGGGCATCATTCCTCCCCCTGGAATCACAACAACCTTGGACACACCAGACACCTCTTCTTTCCCGACAGTCCGTCTTTTGGTTCGTTGTTTTAGGGCCTGCATCGGTTTTTTGTTGCCTGACAATGTCTGCCTCTTATCGACTTTGCCCGGTGCCAGTTTAGATGGAAATAATTTCCTCTTTTGGGAATTGGCCTTTATTCCGCCTAACGTTTGCTGGTTGGCTAAAGCTTTTTGTTTTTGAGCGTCGACCTTCCTTTTAGTCAACCCCCGCTGGTTGGCTAAAGCCTTTTGCTTTTGAGCGTCGACCTTCCTTTTAGTCAACGCCCGTTGGTTGGCTAAAGCCTTTTGCTTGGCTGCAGCTTGTTGCTTCTTGAGAGCTGCGGCCTTCTCCGCCTCGGCCTTTTTTTTAGCTATCAACTGCTGGGCTGTTAAAGCTTTTTTCTTTTGAGCATCGACCTTTTTTTTAGTTATAGTTTGTTTGGATAACGCTGAGGAGGATTTTGAAGTTGCTTTCGATTTCTCATCGGCCAGTGCTTCTATGGTGAACGTTAATAGAAAGAAAACTGAAAATAAAAGACAGATTCTTTTATAATGATCTAGTTTCATTACCTACCTCCCGAATTTGTACAATTTTTAGGATTTTCCAGGTACCAACACCTGCGCTACAGGTCATTTAATAACTTTGGACCAAAATTGTAATTTAGCCTGAGACACAATTGGTTTTTTGTCCTTCAATAAATACTTTTCAAGTTCAAGTTACACAACCTTGGCTTTGCGGTTGTGTTTTCTTATAACTGCTAGATTTTTAGAAAACGGTGGATTTTGAGGTGATATTACTACAAATGTGCTAGTCATTCATTTGTAATGATCCTCAAGCAACGGTTGAATCTTATACTTTTCAATAATGCTTTGATTTCATTGCTTTTCTGAACTCGCTTGTTTCATCATTCCCAGCGTGGTTCCCAAAGTTTCCTACCGTACATTAGTCAATCCCCTGCGAATCTTGCAACCAATTGCAATTTCGGACCGAATACCTATAATAGCGCGATATCTTCAAACTCAAATTATTCTTCCATCGGGCTAGACTTTCAGGTCCACCTTTTAGTAAAGGAGAAGATTAAATGAAAAAGACAAACCCTGTATCCATCCTGATTGGTCGATTATGTTTTGAAGTTTCTGATAATATTCTTTTTGCAATATAGTTTTAAATTTGTATTCGGATTTTATCTTTCTTAGATTCTCCAAAAAAGTGTTTTCATCAAATACCTGATCAGTTTCCAGCTTGGCTGATTTTTTTTTAGGGTCGCGAGAAACAAAAAGATTGAGGTTTTTTTCGGAAATTGTAATCCATTTTAAGTTTTCTGTCTCCAGCCCCAGCGCATCCTGGTATAGAAAGTAGTGCTGGCCTTTTTTTGCGATCAATTTCCAATTGTCATCCCATATCCCCGTTTGCCGAAAGCTCTCGCTTAAATTGCTGACATTTAAAATTTTCCAATTTAAACCCTCAGTATTAATAAATACTTCCCCTTCCAATTTTAAAAAGTCGTGGTGGACTTTAAAAGAAACGATCTGGCGTGGAGTGGCTTTTTCAAGGGCTCGGCTGATTGGGAGAGCTAATTTTTCTGCAAAGATATCGGAAAACAGGGGCCGGGGCTTTCTCCAAAATATTATACTTCTGGAAAAATATATAGATTGCAAGAGCTATTGGATTTCTTTTGCCGTGAACTTAAAAGGATGCCTAAGAAGGACCCTTATATTCACTTTTTAATTTATTCTTTTGAATATTTTCCAGGTGGACTTCAAAAAGCTCTTCAGAGGATGCTCCTGAAAAGTGACCCATCAGAAAAAAATACTCAGGGAAATGAAAACGGGCCAAAGGGATATTTTTAAATTCGACCTGAATTTTTCTGAGGAGTGAGGAAGTTGCATTTTTCAGAAGCAAATGTTTACAACAAGGATTTTGAGGAACATCAGAAAGGGTATTTAAATTCAGATACCAGGTTTTGTGAATAGGCGGCCAATTCTCCGCCCAGCCGACTTTATTAACCTCAAGCTACTTCACTTTTAAAACGGCTTTGATTTTATTTTTTGAGGAGGCCGCTAAGTTTTTAAAATAATCTTCGGGTAAGTATCCAACCGCAGTAAAAAACCGGTGGTTTTCGGTAATGTCTGCTCCAATCAGAATTTCTAAATTGGTCTGATCGAATGAAGACCGGTCAGGACTGTCCCCATTAAAGTTGGAAGTAAAAGTTTGAGTGATGAATCCACCGAAATCCAGCTTGATCGAATCAAAAGCGGTGACCGGAACTTTACCGGATTCCTTCAACTGCATCTCTAAGAGTTGTTCTTCTAGTTCCTCCAACCTTTTAAGTACATCTTGCCGCGGAGCTTCTTTCAACTCATCGCTACCACTCACTGAAAAGGGAAATGCAAAAAGCAGGAGCATTGCTACTAGAAACACACTCCTTCCATTTTGTATCAATCCCTTAATAATAAAACACATGTACCCCCCCCCCTCTTCAAAAAAGCTCCAGGAGCTTTATACGCGGATCCAAAAAATAATCTCGCCCAGTAGGGTTATGGCGAAAGTATTATTAATCCTTTTCGGAAAAGGGCATTTTTTCTAAAGGGGTTCACTAAGAAAAGGTGATAAATCAACAAAATAGAAGGAAAGGCTTAAAAATATAATAAATTTCATTCCCCTATCCACCATCATTTCACAGTCCAATAGGGCCTTGTATTTATTTAAAGTTGATCCATTTCGCATTGAAAAACCGTCCTTCATTTCAGTGAATACGATCAATATTGACATTAGATGTGCATACCTCTAGACTGGTAATTATATCAATAATAACAATGAGTTATACTAGAACCGCTCGAATTGTCTTGGTTTTTTTGCCATCAAAAAAGGGAAATAATTAAGGGGGAATTATGTTTGATGTAAACAGTTATTTTAATTCAAAAATCCTCATCGTGGATGATGAACCAGCAAATGTTAAATTACTCGAACAAATGTTGGAGCAGGAAGGTTACAAGTCAGTACGAGCCACCACTGATTCACGAGAGGTCGTTAATATTTACCAGGAATTTCAGCCCGATCTGGTTTTGCTTGATTTAAAAATGCCTCATATGGATGGATTTGAGGTCATGGAAAAATTAAATAAAATCGAAAAAAAGAGCTATCTTCCCGTCATGGTATTAACCGCCCAGGCTAATATTTTATACTGTGTGACGGCACTTGATGGGGGAGCGCTGGATTTTTTGGGCAAGCCCTTTGACTTTCTGGAAGTGTCCATGCGAATAAGAAATATGTTGAAATTACTATCTATTATTAAGTTAGGAAATAAGGAAGTTCAGGATTTAAAAGAAACAATCCGTGAGTTCGAAACTGAACTGAATACAGAAAAGGATAAGCTAAAAGAAGTAAGTGCAATGTCAATAAAACCCGAGGCAAAACTCAAAACCCTGGGTCTAGAAAATGAAGTTAGTGAATTGGAAGATCTTTTAAAGGAAAAAACTTTGAATCAATAAAGTTTTGAAATTATCAGGAAAAAATGTGATTTTTGATGGGCTCGAAAATCCTTATAAGCGGATATGTAATTACGTTTGAACTTTCATCGAGACTTAATGAAATTCTTAAAGCGGGAAAACATCTTCTGGAATTGATCAATGAAGTATTGGATCTCTCCAGCATTGAATCCGGTCAATTGGGCTTGCCCGTTGAAGATATTTTTGTGTCGAATGTGATCGACGATGCACTCGCTCTAATCAATCCGTTGGCGGCTCAACGAAACATCCAGATAACCAACCATCTATCCAACCACCCAAAACTCAGCATTCAAGCCGACCTTACCCGGTTCAAGCAGATATTGCTGAACCTGCTTTCAAATGCAGTCAAATACAATCAGGAAGGTGGCTCCATCATTCTGGATTTCCAGAGAAGTGATGAAGGCTGGATACGCATCGATATTATCGATATTGGTTGACTCAACAAAATAGCACTGATCACTTCCAAACTTTACATCGTCAAACGAATGCAAAGGAACGTTGGAATCTTGTCAGAGATACATTTTCAGGAAAACCAGCTTTACGTCCTCTAAGCAAGCCCATTTCACGGTTCATGAGAATGTCCGCTTTGGGTCGTTAGCGGACGTTCAAATCATGCGTGGTAACCTTGACATGGTATATTAACAAAAATACAGGTCTGATTTCTGCCACTCTCACCCGATCCAGTTTTGTTCATTTTTTAGAATGCCCTTCGGGTCGCA
Organism: Nitrospinaceae bacterium; assembly: GCA_029261655.1. GTDB lineage: Bacteria > Nitrospinota > Nitrospinia > Nitrospinales > VA-1 > JADFGI01. The sequence continues at coordinate 20,402 of JAJDAY010000036.1, forward strand.
GTTCCCTAACCTTTCTGAACAAGACAGCCTTTCCCCTAAAATCTGCTTTAGCGAAATATACCAAGGTGTCTGACTATGGAGCAACGTTGGTTGCTGGAAGATAAATGCTTTTTAAAAGATGGTACAATTTATGCCAACCCCAGTTTAATTCATGAAGAGGTGAAAAATGGCTGAACAAGATGAAAAACTAGATTCAATTGCTCAACAAATAAAAACTAAAGTGGAAGAGTTGGAAGTTCAGTTAGCGTTAGGAAAAGCAGAAGCTGAAGATTGGTTAGAAAGGGAGAAAAAGAATTTCGGCACCTTTCTTGAAAAAGCAAAAGACGCAGTAGAAAAAACGGAAAGTATCGGGAAAGAAAAAAAAGAGGAATTATTGGCAAAGTATGAAGTATTACAAGTTCAATTAGCTTTGGGAAAAGCTGAAACCCGGGAAGCTTTTGAGACTCAAAAATCAAAAATAGAAGATGCCATGAAAGATTTCCAAAAGGTTGTCCATACAGTCGATGATGAATTAAACGATATTCCCGGTCTTTTAGCGAATATTGGCACTCAATTGAATTCCAAATTCGAGGCTTTTGAAGTTCAGTTTGAACTGGCCAAGGCAGAATCGCAAGACATCTTGGAAGAAAAAAAGAAAGAGCTTTCCCATCAGTTAAATGAATTAAAAAAGAAATTAGAAAACCGAAATTATCTTACCGACGATCAATTGGAAGGGTTTAGCAAAGACATTACCAGCGGCTTAAGCCAAATAAAAAATGCTTTTTCAAAACTCTTTGGTTGATTGGGATTTAATTCGAAGAGATGTCATAATTCTCAATACATTTCTAAATACTTATTCATTAAATATATCTTTTAAAAGATCCGTGACCCGCGCATTAGGATCGGTTCTTATTTTTATTTCTTCTTGCCCTATCATGTAGAAAAAACCCTCTATGGCCTGATTAGTCACATAGTCAACAAGGTCCAAAGATTGGTTTGACATAAGAGTTGGAGAGGCAAAGGTTTTCATTATGTCCAGGTATTTGGAGGTGGCGCCCTCCTGATCCAACCTTAAACTTACAATTGGTTTATACTCATCATAAATTTCCTTGTAGGCTTTTGTTTTTAGATAATCCGTAGCGGCAGTATTTCCTTTATCTAATAACCCCTGTGCATCATCCAGAGTCATCCCCATAATGGCATCAAAAAAGATCCCTTTGGCCTGAGGTGACGCTTTTTCCGCAGCCCGATTCATGCTTAAAACAAAATTATCTACTTTCTGCTCATAACCAGATTTTTTTAGATTTTCAGTTACATTTCGGATTTCTTCTGCCACATGAATTTTTATCGCCTCATTAGTGAAATATCCGTTTTTGAGGGAAAGTATTGAAGCGGTATTCTGCGCGCTAACTGCAAGGGCATCCCTGATTCCAGCACCAGTAGTAGAAGGATCGGAGCTACCCTCCCTGGAGAAAAATTTATAGCTGCCAAATAGGCCATCAAATACCCCCGCGTTACATGGTAAAGCTCCAAAAATAGAATAGATCAAAATAAAGGCGATAAGTTTTTTCATACCTTGAACCTCAAAATGGAAAAAAATAAGCTTTGTAATATATTCTACCTTATTGTATCGGCCATATAATTAAGACGCTACAAGGATTGTGTTTATTCCTATCCGTGGAGGGATATCCCCTTTGGTTGATCAAAGGAACCTTCAATTGTTCGAAAATCTGGAAAAAAGAGGACAGCTTTCGTCTCAATTTTCTGGCAACTGCCGGTGGAGGACTCAACAATCTTTTTTCTCAATTTGGCAATGAGTTTGTAAAGTCAGAAAATCTTCTGTCCTATGAACTGGGATACCGCGTTCAGCCAACGGAAAAGGTTTTTCTTGATCTGGTTGCGTTTTACCATTCCTATGATGATGTTGTAACTGTAGAACCGCAAACTCCCTTCACTGAACCCACGCCGGTGCCGACGCAACTGGTCACTCCATCGCGATTCGAAAATAAGTTGTCTGGAGATGCCTATGGACTGGAAGTCGCTGGAAAATGGAAGGTCTTTAACTGGTGGGAATTAAATACCGCCCTGACTTTGCTTCAATTTGATTTAGACTTCGATCCTTCCAGCGGGGACACCTCCCGAAGTGGTAAAGAAGGAAATGATCCCAAGTATCAGTTCAATATCCGGTCTCATTTTGATCTTCCGAAAGACTTCGAATTGGATGCGGCGCTATATGTCATTGACGAACTCGATGCCCTGAATATTCCCAGCTACAACCGGCTGGATGTTCGATTTGGTTGGTTGCCAACGGAAACCCTGGAAATGAGCCTCGCGTTTCAAAACCTCCTGGACCCCCGGCACCCTGAGTTTGGAGGGTTTGATGGAGGAATTTCACCCACCGAGGTTCCGCACAGTGTTTATGGAAAGGTGGTCTGGAAATTTTATTTCACACTCATAAACTTTAATCGCGAATGAGAATTTTCACCCAAATCGATCAAATATGGCTTTTAACCTCTAAAAAGCCAAAAAATAGCCTAATTTAACGTAATTACGGGATAGTAATTGCAAATTAAGCATTTAAAGCCTACACTAAATACAAGATAACCCCTTTTATATCATATAGTTGTATTCGTATTGGTTGTTGATGGGAGGAACTCCTCATCAAAAGACCGAATAGGGGGCTTTCATTACTTTAGCAAGGCACTGAACAATGGTCCCAATAACAAAATTTCGACGTTCCCTATCCGACAAATGCTTGTTTAATTGGAAATTTGTTTTTATTTCCGCTATGGCCTCGTTTTGCTTGTATGGCAATGCCGAAGGAAACGATCTGGCCAAACCAAACCCAGCGGACTTGGCGGAACTCAGCCTGGAGGAGCTGATGGACATCAAAGTCACATCCGTTTCCAAAAAGGAACAGAAACTATCTCAATCGGCCGCGGCGATCCACGTGATCACCCAGGAAGACATTCGCCGTTCGGGACTGAATAGTATTCCTGAACTTTTGCGCACCGTTCCCGGATTGCAGGTGGCTCAATTCGACGCAAATACCTGGGCCATCACCGCTCGTGGTTTCAATTCTCGTTTCGCAAGTAAACTCCTGGTGCTGATCGACGGAAGGTCCATATATACTCCGATTTTTTCAGGGATCAACTGGGACGATCACGATCTGCCTTTGGAAGACATTGAACGTATTGAGGTCATACGTGGACCCGGAGGCACTTTGTGGGGAGCAAACGCTGTCAATGGCGTGATCAATATCATCACCAAGCACACCAAAGATACCCAGGGAGGTTTAGTGAGCGGGGGCGCGGGAAACGAAGAAAACGGTTTCACTACCCTGCGCTATGGTGGAAAAGTGAATGAAAATGCTCAATACCGCGTGTATGGAAAATATTTCGACCGGGATGAGTCGGTCACTCGGGCCGGTGGATCAGGAAACGATGAGTCACATTCGGCCCGTGGAGGTTTTCGCATTGACTGGCAGGCGTCCGAAAAAAATTCTCTGATGTTTACGGGAGATTATTTTAAAGGAGAATCAAACTTTAGAATACGCAATCAAGTGACGTCCTTGACCGCTCCCTTTGCGTCCAGTTTCAACACGACCGCTGAAGTAGATGGCGCGCATTTTCTTGCCAAGTGGAAACGACAGCTCTCTGCAAATTCAGATTTTGCTCTGCAAATCTATTACAACCGGGAAAGACGGAAAAGCCTGTTCATTCCTCAATTGTTAGAGGACACGTACGACATTGATTTTCAGCACCGTTATAAACTAAATGACAGCAACAATATCATTTGGGGGCTGGGTCAGCGTTTTGTTTATGATTCATTGAAAAGTAATTTTGGATTTTCATTCAGCCCTGAAAGCCGGCTCAACCATCGTTCCAGCTTTTTTGTTCAGGATGAAATCACGCTCCTGCCGAATCTGGTTCGTTTAACGTTAGGGTCTAAATTTGAAGCTAACTCCTACACCGGGTTTGAATTTCAACCCAGCGCCCGAATTCTATGGACACCGAATGAAAGTAATACCATTTGGGCCGCCGTTTCACGCGCAGTGAGAACTCCGTCCCGCGCTGAGGATTCGGCTCGCATCAATGTCACTGCGAGCGCAGGGCCCGTTCTGGTCACCCAGTTTGGCGCCAACGATTTTGATTCTGAAGACCTCCTGGCCGTGGAGTTGGGATACAGAGTCCAGCCTAAGAAGAATTTATATTTCGACCTGGCCACTTTTGCGCACTTTTACGAGAATATTCTGACTCAAGAAAAACGAACTCCCTTTGCGGAAGCAACCCCGGCGCCTGCTCATACAGTCGTTCCAATCGTTCTTGATAATCTGGGTTCGGGGGAGATATTCGGAATCGAGCTATTTGCCAATTGGAACCCTTTAAAATGGTGGACTCTTAAGGGAGGGTTGACCTGGATGGTAAACGATTTTCATTTGAATGCCGCCAGCACAGATGGCTCTTTAATCACCTCAGAAGATAACGACCCCAGCATTCAGTGGCAATTACACTCTCACATGGATTTACCACACAAGTTTGAACTGGATACGGCTCTCTATTACGTGGACGACCTTGAAAACCTCAATGTGCCTGAGTACACCAGGCTGGATGTGAGGGTGGGCTGGCACGCCACGGATGAGCTTGAGTTGAGCCTGGTTGGGCAAAACCTGACGGACCCGAAACACCCGGAGTTTGGGAACTCCATACTTTCAACGGGAACAACCACTCAAGTGGAACGTTCGGTCTTTGGGAAAATCACCTGGAAATTTGGCAAAAAATGAATCAGAAGAATAAAGAGGCTTTTCCTTTTGTAGAGGGATTGGGCATAAAACTAAAAATCGCGAAACTGACTCGGAAGCTGTCTTGATAAAAAAGCTAAATAAAATTTTAATAGTCGCTTTTTTTTCACTGGGAATCCACTTACTCACACCCCCGGATTCTTCCAGTGCGGCTCCAATAGAATATCAGGTCAAGGCGGCCTTTATTTATAAGTTTATCAATTTCATTGAGTGGCCTGACCACGTGTGGAATAACTCTGCAGATACCATTATAATCGGAGTTTTTGGAGAAAATCCTATTTTGGAAGCGCTCTATTCCATTCCTCGTCAAAAATTCAAGGGACGTCAAATAAAAATTAAGAAAATAAAAAATCTGCAAGATTTAAAAGCCAGCCATATCGCTGTTATAGGTGAAGCAGGAAATCTGGATTTAAAAAACATTTTCGACCATCTGAAAAGAGCAGGTGTTTTAACAATCGGTGACACTAAAGAATTCGCGCGGAAGGGTGGAATGATTAACTTTTACCTGGAAAAAGAAAAAGTCCGGTTTGAAATGAACCCGGAGGCCGCGGAAGAAGCAGATTTGAAAATCAGCTCCAAAATATTAAGACTGGCCAAGATTGTTCGGACCAAACTTTCCTCTGACAAAAATTAATATGCGCTCTATTAAAAATATTCCGATCAAACATAAGCTGACCTGGATCATCATGATCACAACCGGTGTGGCATTATTAATTGCCTGCACAACTTTTGCGTTTTATCAGTTTGCCCAATTCCGTTCCGCCATGGTTAAGGAAATGTTGAGCTTGGCAGACATTATAGGAACGAACAGTTCCGCCCCTCTTGAATTTAATGACCCTGTCGCAGGTAAAGAAACCCTGGAAGCATTAAGGGCGGATCCTCGAATCCTTACAGCAACAATTTATAACGAGAAGGGGGAAATATTCACTTCTTATCAAAGCAATAAAATAAAAGACTCGCACAGGCAAGAAGATTTTCTATTGAAAGGTGAATATTGGGACCACGGCCATTTAACTATATTTAAGCCGCTCACCATTGGCGATAAAAAGATTGGAAGTATTTCAATCCATTCTTACTTAAGAGATTTAAATGAACAATTAATAAAATATGGAATCATAGTCGCTTTTATTCTTCTTGGCGCTTCTTTGGTGGCTTTTATTTTATCTTCGTGGCTTCAAAAAATGATATCTCAACCGGTTCTTCACTTGGCAGAAACGGCGGACCGTGTATCCCAAAGCCGTGACTATGCTATTCGAGCCAAACGGGACTCCGAGGATGAAGTGGGACACCTTGTTGATCGATTCAACGAAATGCTATCGCAAATTCAAGACCGGGACCTGGCTCTTCAAGAGGCTCAAAATGCGCTTGAAGATCGTGTCGAAGAACGGACTCACGAATTATCCCTTGCCAAAGAGCAAGCTGAAAAAGCCAATCACGCCAAATCTGAATTTCTCTCACGCATGAGCCATGAATTGCGCACACCCATGAATGCTATTTTGGGCTTTAGCCAGCTTCTTGACTACAATACCAAGGAACCGTTGACCATATCCCAAAAAGACAAAGTAAATGAAATTCTTAAAGCGGGAAATCATCTCCTGGAATTAATCAATGAGGTTTTGGATCTTTCTCACATTGAATCCGGCATGTTATCTCTTTCTATAGAAAATGTGGGCTTGCACGAGGTAATAGGAGAAGCGATTTTACTTGTCGCTCCTCTCGCTCAACAACGCAACATTAAGATTGAGAACCATATCTCTAAAAATCCCGAACCTGTTTTTGTTCTCGCTGATCGTACCAAGCTGAAGCAGGTTTTATTGAATTTAATTTCCAATGCCGTCAAGTACAATTGCGAAAATGGATCAGTAATTCTGGATTGCGAGCAGGACTCAAATAATAGAACCCGAATAAACGTTACGGATACGGGAACAGGCATTTCTAAAGAACAGCAGGAGAACCTTTTCCAACCTTTTAATCGTCTGGATGCAAAAAATTCCAATATTGAAGGGACAGGCATCGGGTTGACCATTACCAAACGCCTTGTTGAAACAATGAAAGGATCGATTGCTTTCGACAGCAATCCTGGAAAAGGAAGCCGCTTCAGTATTGAACTCCCTGGAGGAAAAGAAACCGGATTGCTGAAAGAATCGGATTCAGAACAAGAAAAAGTAACGCCCTCGTCCGGTATTGCAGGGCAATTCAAATTGCTTTATGTGGAAGATAACCCGGCCAATTTACACCTTGTCGAGCAGATTCTTCAATCAAGACCAGAAATCAACCTGCATTCCGCATCACGTGCACAATTGGGAATCGATCTAGCCCGCGCCCATCAACCCGACCTGATTCTTATGGATATCCATATGCCGGAAATGAACGGCATCACGGCAATGAAAAAACTGAAGAACTACGAGGAAACCCGCGACATCCCCGTAATCGCAGTTAGCGCAAACGCCATGGAGTCCGATATCCAAAAAGGTCTGGATGCTGGATTCAAAGGGTATATTACAAAACCATTTGATATTCCAAACTTCTTTATGGAGATTGACCGTTTCGTGAAAGCGAAAAACTCACCATTAGTTGGGTCAACCAAATAAGAGGAGAAAAGATGATCACTTCCGAACTGTATGTCGTCAGTGTAGAAAAGGTGGAGTTTAGCTAGAGATATTTTTGTGGGAGAGGCCAGCTTTACAACTTCTCAGTAAGCCCTTTTTTCACTCTTTATGAGAATGTCCGCTTTGAGTCGACAGCAGACGTTTCTTTCATGCCAGGTGTCGCGCCAATGAACCTGGGTTCCTACTAACACACCAAGCCGCTATAACAAAAATAGATCTCAAATTTCTAACCCCGTCAGCCAATCCAATTTCACTCTATTTTTTGGGCACCCCTGGGAGTTCTGTTTTTATTTAGAAAGTTGATTCTAATCCTGCCAATGTTGGGCGAATATTTGACAGATAAGAGCAATCCTCGTTTTTTGGTGTAGGCTCATTACACAAGGCTCCACAGTCAGCGATGCCACAGCTCAAGGGTGACTCGCCAAATAAATCAAGATACAGCTCTTCGGTCTCGTTAAAGGCTTCTTCCAGATTCATTCTGTCTTTTTCTCCCCGCATACCGAAGTATGGGAAATGGTGGAAATAACCACCGAACAAAGATTCGCAATCCGTCATATATTTTTTTGTGTCAAGAATATGAGTGTGCCAAAATACGTCGATGTCCTTCGTAGGAACAATCGTTTTTTCAGGATACAAATAGACCAGAAACAGGAATCGACGATACCAGTTTTCCAGCCTCTCTATTTTATCAAGAGGCCAGCCGGGACCTCCCTCTCGCACAGCCAGCGAAAATTTGATGGGTTCCAAATTAAGATGTTTATTGAAGCTTTTAAATGAAATTGTATTTTGCATGTTAATTCTCTTTAAAAATTTAAAAGATCGTATTAAAGAAAGCTCTCCTAATATTATATTTTAAAATATGGGTGTCAACGACGGTTTTTGTCTAATAGCGGTTATTCAGAAACTGACCTCTATTCAACTCCTTCATGCTTGATTTGCCCGGGCCGGTTTCTTTTTTTGAAGGTGCTATTTTTTCAGTCGCTTTTGTTTTAATTCGAGTTAGATGATTTTCTTAAAGTATAATTATTTTTCCAGGGTAATTAAAATGTTTTTTTATGTGAACTTAACTCGTCAAGTCAAACAAGGTTGATTGCCTGATTACTTAAGGAAGTACCATGACAGATACCTCAAATTTTCAGGAAAAGAAAACCACGACTGCAGAAATCTGCACCCTCCCCATTCCAAAGGAAGATGGAAAAACTACCCAGTTGGCCAGGCGTTACGCGCGGATCTTTTCCACCACACTGAAGGAAAAACAATATGTCGTGCTTTGCAATGTTTCAGTTCCCCTGGCGCAAGCGATCTCTCTTGGCGCATGGATGGCGGGGCATCCGGTGGCCTACATCAATCCAGCCTTTCCGGTCATCCAGTTAAATGATGTGCTTTTTCAGTTGGGCGCAAGCCTGAATATCGGGGTCCCGGACTGTCTTTCCACACTGGAAAATAAGAATGACTGGCTGTCTCCCGATCTGGATGGCAAGGGAGAAAACTATCTGTTCGATAAGTTGCAACCGGTGACGACTGAAAATACCATCGTTCCTTATGAATGGCGTGATGACGAGTGTGCCGCCGTCATTTTCACCTCAGGCAGTACAGGAAAACCAAAAGGCGTTTGCCACTCCATTGGAAATTTGACACGCTCAGCAGAACTCTTTATTCAACGATTTGGTATTGACTCAGATGACATTGTACTGAATATGGCGCCCCTTCATACAGTGAGTGGCGTAAGAGTGGCGATTTTCGTAAAGCTTCTGACAGGTTGTCAGCTGATTGAAGGCTCAAGAGAATACGATATGGGTGAAACCCTCGGTTTATTTCAAGATGTAAGGCCAACCGTATGTGTTTATGGTCCCATTTTCTACCGACAGATTGCCATGCTCGCTGATAAACTGGATGACGAGTTGAGCTCAATTCGCGTTTTATTATCTACAGGCGCCCAATTAGACCGCCCCTCCAGGGTCAGGATTTTTGAAAAACTAAGGATTCCTGTGCTGGACTACTATGGATTGACCGAAACATCTGGAATGATCATCTCGGAAAAAAAGGATGACTACCATCCAGAGTGCGCCAGTATTGGAAAGGAGTGTTCTGGTGTCACAGTGGATTTAACCGAGGTGGAAGGTATTTCAAACCCGGAATTGACCCTGGGTCAAATTAGAGTTTATTCCCCAAATATTTTTCTGGGCTACCTCGGGGAATCTATGGAGCGAAAACGCTATTTTGACACAGGAGATTTAGGCGAGCGCGATGAGGCTGGTAATATCATCCTGAAAGGGCGGTTGGACCATGGTGTTAAAGCTTCCAGCACTTTATGGCTCTTTCCTCAGGCAGTGGAACAGATATTAGTCAGCCGCCTGGATATTTCTGATGTCCACGTCCGGTCTGGATATGATAAATACGACCGAGGTGTTCTGAACGCAAAGGTGGTCCCGACCAATCCAGAAACCGTTGATGATAATTGGCTGGTAATTCTTGGTCAGGATATTGAAAATCACCTTGGCCCGGATTACAAGGCTGTCGATATCGAAATCGCCAATGAGATTCATCGATCCCCTCTGGGGAAGATAATCAAAGATTCAGATTGATCTATTAACGGGAAAGAAAGTTTATCGTGATCATTTATTAAGAAGAATAAGACCGACCTTTAATATCCGATTTGTCAGTTATTTGTAAGCGATTTTTTTGTAAGAAAGTTTTGCTGATTATCAGAACCTCTGTCCTCAAGTTCCATATCCTGCCAATCGTTTTACCGACTTGTAACATTTCCTTTACAAATTAAATATATATGGCATTTATACTTTAATGGTGGTACAGCAATAACTAGTTAACAATTTATTAAAAGATATCCGAAATTATATTCCATTCTAATCAATTTCGTGGCAATAATGTTGCCCTCCAAATCTTCACCAAATAGTTTGGGGCGGAAACAGGAGAAGGTTCAAATAACCCAATTTCAGCATACCTGACGGTCTTTGCAAGGATCACTCAATTTGCTCCATTTAATATTTTACCAGACTGACTGGGCTATTAAACTACGAGACTAAGGGAAAGAAAGCATGAAAAACTTTGCTGATACCTTTTATGCCATTTCCAATTCGAATATAGCCAACAAATCATTTGTTCAATTTGAAGCTACTAAGCTGAAGTATGGCAAATTGGTGGAACAAATTGGAAGGCTGACAAGTTTATTCAAGGAATATGGAATTGCCTCAGGCGACCGTATTATTGTTTCAAGCAATGATGAAGAAGTTATCATCACCGTGACATGTGCCGCTCTGGCAAATGGCATCTGCACCATCGTTGTGCCCCAGGACACAGCTGAAATACGGGCGAACTCGTGTATCAAGCGGTCAAAACCATCCTTGCTCATTATTGACCAAAGTCTTCAGGCATTGTGGCAACCGGAGGGTATTCCCACAGTTTCTATTGGGAAACAGGTGTCCCGGACTAATAGTCTTCTAAAAAAAATCGTGGGTAAGAAAACCCGAGGCAAGGTTTACCATGAATTGGTTGCGGATATGCCTGTAGCGGAACCCTCCTTAAATTTTTCTGATGACCAACCTGCCCTCTTTAATTTTACCTCAGGCACGACAAAGGAACCAAAAGGCGTTCCTATCACTTATGGCAGTCTGTTTGCCCACTTAGCAACTATCAAGCGCGTATTCAATTACAACTCTGAAAGCCGAATTCTAAACAATATGGATTTGGCTCATGTGGACGGAATGATCCAGGGTCCGCTATTGGCACTGTATTCTGGTTCGACTCTCTTTCGGCCCTGTTCTCTGGACGTGCAACACCTCCAAACTCTGATTGACACGGTTTACAACGAAAAAATCAGCCACTTTTTAACCGTTCCAACCATATTAAGTCTTATCGACAGATTCATTGAGCATAATGACCACTTCGAGGGAGAGCACTTCCACCATTTGATATCTGTGGCGGCGTTGTTAGACCCTGGTTTATGGGGAAAATTGCAAAACCGGTTTGGTATACGTATTTGCAATATGTACGGTCTGACAGAAACGGTGACGGGCGGCTTGTTTTGTGGTCCTGGTGACGATTTTTACCAACTGGGAACCGTTGGAAAACCCATCGATATGTCTATCCAGATTGTGGATGACAAGTTTCAGCCAGTTCCCAGGGGAAACGTAGGAGAATTGCTTGTGCAGGGAGACAATGTGTTTCCGGGTTATTTTGAAAATAGAGAAGCAAACCGTGCCGCCTTTCATGAGGGTTGGTTTCGTACAGGAGATCTTGCCTGTCAGGATGATAATGACTTCGTTCATATTAAAGGACGATGCAAAGAGTTGATCATCTCAGGTGGAATAAATATCCTGCCTGGAGAGATTAACGAGGTGATGATCAAACATCCCGCTGTGGCGGAGGTAGCTACGGTTGGACTGCCAGACTCAATCTTTCAGGAGATAGTGGTCGCCGCCATTGTGCTCAAGCAAGGCGCTACAGCGAACGAAAAAGACTGCATTGAATATGGTCGAGGTTTTTTAGAACGCCGTAAGGTTCCCAAAAAGATATTTTTTGTCCAGGAGCTACCCAAAGGAATTTCCGGGAAGATCGTCATACCGGAACTCCTTAAAATGATTCAAAAGCCATCAGACGAGACGATATCATCAAATAATAATGGAACTGAGATCATTGGCCTGGCCGCGGAAATTTTCAATACAGACAAAAATAATCTGAAGTTGGAGCATGGACCGGACCAGATTAAAGGATGGGATTCGATGGGGCACCTCAGCCTGGTTGCTGAGGTGGAAAATCATTATTCCATAACTTTAAGCGCCAGGGAGGTAATGAATATAAAGTCCCTGAATGATCTCTGGTCCGTGATCCAACAGCGAAGATAATCAAAAATGAACGACCACACTCTCGCATTCCCTGTGGACACCTCGCGTACCGATCACCCCCCCGTAGATAACACTTCACCCTGTGAAGACTCGACCCTCAATCAAGATATTCTCCCAATTTGGTATTGGTGCGTCAGTTTTGTTTTGGTTCTTCTATTTGTTGGGGGAATTTCCTGGTGGGAAAAAACTTTTCAGGGGCATGCCGAGGATCCTTCTGCAGAAGCATATAATATCGAAAGATTAAAATCTCCCACCGAAAATTTACGAATAGTAACTATTGGGGATTCGTATACTCGTTATGCTCTGCCTTTCGATGAACGATTGGAAAAAATAGCATCGGAGAAAGGTTTATCAATAAAATATAATCAATTCACCAAAAATAAGGGAAAACCAAGGCATTTTTCAGTTTTGTTGCCCCATGTTCTTGCGGCCAAACCGGATTATGTCTTTATTCACGCAGGTCCTTTTTTAACAGGCTCATGGGCAACGGAGAAGAGTCTATTGACCTATTTTCGTAACGGAATAAGAGATATTAAAAATATACTCCTGGGTCGAGTATTAAGGGACAGGCAATTATTTCTTTATAATTCTGAAGGACTTGCTGAAACGATTTTTGAAGTGGAGTTAAAGCCTGAAGTTGCAGAAATGGAATTAAATCAAAAAAAGCGAGCACTAATCGTTTTAGAACCCAAAATGCCGGAAGCTTTTAAAAAATTTTTTAAGGCGGCCAAGGCCCAGGGAACCCGGATTGTATTCATGGATTTAGGACCTTCAACTGCTCTCAAAGCCGTCTTATCCTCGGAGTTTAACAAACAGGTAGCCTCCAATCTGATTAAATTAGGGGCTAGTCATAATATTGATATATGGAGTTTCCCATCCCTGCCATTAAACCATTTCGAGGATGTTGCTCACTTAAATTCAAAGGGGAGTCGAGTATTTGTTGACTGGTTTTTGGGTCGGCTGATGGACGAGGTAAAAAAGGATGACTGACTTTCATCTTTACCATTTTATCTGGCTGATGAGCTCGGCTTTAGGCATATGGTTCTTTCCCATACGTTATCAAGCAGACATTATTACATTGGTGACGGGTTTATTTTTGACAATCTATTCTCCTTTATCTGCTCTGTTGCTATTTACCAGTTCATTACTGGTCTATGGGTTGGTTGCCTCAAAATATCGATCTCCTTATGTAACCGTTCTTGCGGGAATTATCTATTGCGTGCTTCAGTTCCTATTGATCCGGGGCTTAGAAATTTACCAGTATCATATCGGAATACAAATTCCAACGGTTATGGGATTGGCATACTATACCTGCAGACACATCCACTATATTATTGAAGTTTTCCAGGGTCACATTGAACCTGATTTCCGTCAATATCTTCGTTACCAGTTTTTTCTACCCGCAATAGTGGCGGGTCCGATCCATCGGTATGCCAATTTTCATCGCCAATGCAATCGTCGCCGTTTGGATAAGGCAAAAGTTTCGAAGGCTTTTGAAAAAATACTGTATGGGTACGTTAAAATTGTTGTACTGGGAAACTACTTGTTACTTGTGATAATCGAGCCCTGGAGGGCGACCATTGAAATGAATGGTCTGATGAACCTTTGGCTCAAATCCATACAGGACTGGACCTATTTGTACCTGCAGTTTAGCGGATGGACGGATGTTGCGATCGGGTTTGCCGTGCTGATGGGGTTCAAGCTGGAGGAAAATTTTAATAAGCCTTTACTCGCCCGGAACCTGATAGATTTCTGGCAACGCTGGCACATCACTTTATCATCCTGGTGCCGGGATTATGTTTTTAAGCCCGTCATGGCATACACTCGAAAACCTTTGCTGGCGACATGCACCGCAATGGTCACAATGGGGATCTGGCACGAGTTGTCCCTGTATTATATATTTTGGGGACTCTACCATGCAATTGGCATTGCTATTGTGCACAAGTTTACTAAATTGGCCGGAAATCGCAATTATCTGAAATGGTTGACGGGTTGTCGCGTTTGGACACCCTTTGCCAGGGTACTCACCCTCAACTACATTGTGCTGGGAGGATTGGTTGCCAGTTTGGCCAGTAAATTGCTGGAGACCGCATGATAAATTTATTTCAAATCCTGAAACGTTTTCTTCCGCTTCCCCTTGCCAGAGTGGCAATGAGTTGTTGGTATGCCTTTTTGATTTCTGCGGTGATATATTGTTCCGTTTTTTCAGGTAGTCCAATAGTGTATTGGGACGAGTGAACTTGTGAACTTCATGCAACTTCTAAATGATCTGGCTTGCCCTCAATGTCAAGAATCATTCGACTATCAACTCATGTTTGTGCATGAGGATGAAGAATGTGGTTACCTGCATTGTCAAAACTGTTCTTCGAGCACACCCTTGGTTCTTGGATTTCCCCTCTTCACCGAAACCAGAATGACGGAGGATGATGAAACCCTGACTTCCCGGTTACATGAACTGATTGAACAGATGGCGCCCGGCGAAGGACGTTATGATGGCTACATCGAACAAAAGTTTAAACGAAACATACTTGAGGTGTATTCGGCATTTCAACCTTTCAATGAATCCTGTCGATCCATCTTCCCTCTTGTTGACGCGTGGCGCAACCATCTTAGACCCGGTGACTTGATTGTTGACACCTGGTGCCGAACCGGCTGGAGCGGTGAATTGCTCGCGGCTTTGTTCCCGGAACAAAGGGTTTTGTCCCTCTGGGAAGGAAACTCAAGTGTATTAGGATACCGGGGATTTTATTATTGGCTAAACTCAAAACGGCGGTCAACAAATTTAGAAATTATATTTTCACCGGCCAATGCCCCCTTCCCTATTCGACCGGGAAGCGCCAGGTTGATTCATGCCTACGATAGCCTGCACCGAAAGCCTCTTCCAGAATTTATCAATGAATGCCTGAGAGTGACGGAAGAACGGGGGATCCTTTGTTTTCCTCATGTTCATCTTGCCAATAATCAGCCCGATCCCTTTTTCGAACGTGGGGGAGAATACCGCCATGGCAAAGAGTATAGGGATTATTTAAACCGTCGGCTGGAAAAGGATGGCCGCAAACCTTTGGTGCTTTCAGAAACCTCCCTGTTCCAAAAAAAAGACGATGTTCCCCTCAGTGATGAAGCAGATACCGGTCACTACAATGGATTGATCCTGATCGCAGAAGAAACCTGGTATCAACAAAAGTTTAATAATCGCCTTGGCCGTGAATTAACAGCGGATACCAGGCTCATTCCCAACCCATTGGTTCATATCAATTCAGTAACCGGTGAAGCCTATTTGAACAAACAGGCATTAAGCGATAACGCTGATTATTTGCTTGCACGCCATCCGGTTTATGAGAGACATATCAAAAATCAATTACCGATGGAATTGACTGAGGCACAACTGGCCCTGATCGCCGTTTCGGAATCCGGCGCAAATTTGCAGGAATGCGCGCAATCTTTATCTTGCTCTGTTGAAGCGCTAATAACCCAGGCCCAATCACTTGTTTCCCACGAGATCGTTGCTGGATTGCCGATCAGTAAAACGGCTTTCGCTTTGCAACAATTTCACGCTAACAACCATTCTCTTGTCAGGGATTCCCAAAAATCGGGTCTACCGTGAGCGAAAAAATTTCAAATTCCTTTTTCAGCCCCGCGATAGCTCAAAAAACGGTTTTTCAAGATCGGGTGCTCTTTGCTTTTGGAGTATAGTTTTTTCGTAAAATCAATTGATGATCCTCTTCTGTTTGCACCCTCCCTGTATTCATCGCTTGAAGCATGTGCTTGAAGACAACGCCGTCCTTCCCCTTGGGGTCGGTTAAGAAATAACTGTGTCCCATCGGACTGTCATAGGTATTGTTAAAATCGGCGCAATCGATGGAGTACACGTTGTCGCGCACTTTCCCCATATCTTCAGGTCCGCTGTGCCCCAGCCTGCGCGACACAATTTTGTTTTTCAGATTGGAGACTTTGCTGGAGCGGAGGGCAAGATCGTCCGAGGCGTGGTACACAACGACGTTGCGGGCAGACTCGGTAATACACCCTCCTGCTTCATCAGGCTCGAGAGATTCATTCGCAATATCCGCCGCGGCAAGAAAAACATTTCGAAAAATCATCGGCACCGAACCGAAATCGTTGACCCAGGATTCCAGAGCATAGCGCAACAACCGGTTGCCCATGGAATGCGCCAGCATATTGATTCTCACGGTACAGGGGTCGTTTTGTTGATCCCGCCATTTTAAAAACAACCCCAACACACGCGCAAAACCCGCCGAACTGGCTTCGGCGGATTTTTGATCGTCCCAATAGTCTAGAACGAGTCCGAAATCGTTATCGCAAGGCCAGATCAATGGAATCACCATCACGTTATTACGCTTTGAAATCATACTTTGCATGGTCTCGGCTCGTTCAAAAATCTGATCCTTGCCTTCGGGGAAATTATTGAAACCGTGAATATAAAGTAAAATCTGTTTGCATTTCTTGCTTCGGAGTTTTTGAAAAAAACCCGCGCTCATCAATTCAACGTATTTACCAACCCCTTTGCGTTCGCAGAAAAATACTGATATCGAGGGTTCATTGTCTTTCAGATCGAAGGTTACCTTCCGGTCAGCAATCGATTTTTTACCTTCATTAAAGTGGCGATTGGTTATAAAAAGCATCCCGCCTCCTTTGCCAATGGCTTTTATTTCAATGGTTTAATATCAGCGCACGGTATTATAGAATATTGCCGTTTCACTTTTAAATTCGCGGCTTTGACTTATAAGATATAGAATATTATGATACCTGCAGGTTTATAAATTGATGAAAGGTGGTTTTGCATGTTTAAGGTTCGAGCGAGTCAAATTTTTTCCCATTCTATGGAAGATGTGGTCGCCGCAAAAAAACAATTGGATGCGGGGGCATCCTTCACCGATATGGTTGCGAAGTACAGCACCTGCCCGTCAAAAGAAAATGGAGGCGACCTGGGATGGATGCCGGAAGACGCCTTACAGGCTTTGATGGGTGAAACGATCTCTCAAATTGAAACGGGCAAAATCATCGGTCCCGTGCATTCACAGTATGGATATCATATTCTTGTCATCTCGGAAATAGAAAACCAACAGCCCGAAGGCCCCTTCAGCGCCAACACTCTCATGAAGGAATTGAACCGCCAGTGGCCCGAAGCCCATACACTTCTTTTCAAACAATTTCATATAGGCCTGCCAACCAATGGCCATGGGCCAGAGGAGACCATCGGTTCTGTTTGTAAAAGCCACAGTAAAAATGAGTTGGAAATTCTCAACTTCCTCAACACGGAATATTTTGATAAGCATATAGCGGTCATAAAGCCTGAAGAACTGGATCTCAAAATTCAATCCGGGACGACCCAGTTGACCCTTCTGGATATTCGGGAAAGTTGGGAAAGGGATATAGCAAAAATAGAAGGCTCCCTCTTCATCACCCAGGAAAATTGCGAGTCCATCATTGAAACACTCAGCAAAGAAAAAGAATTGGTTCTGATCGACTGGAAACAGGACCGCAGCCCCAGTTTTCTGAAATGGTTGCGCCAGAAAGGTTTCACCAAAGTGAAATGTCTGGAAGGCGGAATCGACGCCTGGACGGAAAAAGTGAACTCTCATCTCAACCGCTACGATATTGATGAAGACGATGGCTACCGATATGAGGATCTCATTGAAGAAGAGGACCACACACATTGAGGGTGACCCCCTTTTGATGAACTCTATTCCTGCCGAGGGTCTCCCCTGAACCCGCTACTGCACATAGAAAATTTGAGCACCCTTTTTCACACCGATGAGGGTGTGATTCCCGCCGTACGTGATGTGAACCTGCAAATGGAACGGGGAAAAACTCTGGCTCTGGTCGGGGAATCGGGTTGTGGAAAATCAGTGACCGCCCTCAGCGCTTTACGCCTTATTTCCACCCCTCCCGGTCAATATTCTTCAGGCCGGATTCTATTTGAAAATGAAGATTTATTGAAAGTGCCAGAACAGGCGATGGAGAAAATTCGGGGCAACGAGATCAGCATGATCTTTCAGGAGCCAATGACCTCTCTCAATCCCCTGTTCACAATCGGCAACCAGGTGGCGGACCCGATCGTTCTGCATCAGGGAAAACATCCTGAAGAAGCGCGGGAACTCACGTTGCAGGCTTTAAAAAACGTCGGCCTCCCATCTCCTGAAAAACGCATCGACCAATACCCGCATGAACTCTCGGGAGGCATGAAGCAGAGGGTCATGATCGCCATGGCAGTTGCTTGTAAACCCAAATTGTTAATCGCGGATGAACCTACAACCGCCCTCGATGCCACCGTTCAGTCGCAAATTCTGGAACTTCTGGATTCGCTGCAAAAAGAAACGGACATGGCCATCCTGCTGATCACCCACAACCTGGGCATTGTGGCGCAATATGCTGACCGGGTCGCGGTCATGTACGCCGGTAAAGTCATCGAAGAGGGGTCGGTGGAAACTATTTTTGAATCACCGGCCCACCCCTACACACGCGGACTATTAAACTCTCTGCCCAGTGATGATCCCAAAAAAAGATTGGAAGCCATTCCAGGGTCGGTTCCACATCCTGGAATCATTCCCGATGGATGCGCTTTTCATCCCAGATGTTCCCTGGTCATGCCCCATTGCAGTAAATCATTGCCTCAGCAATTCACCATTGCGGATTCAGCGGATCATCGGACCGCCTGCTGGCTTTATGGGGAACCCGTGGGGGAAAACCAATGAAACCTCTGGTTCAGATAAAGTCGCTGAAAAAATACTTTCCCGTTTTTGGAGGGCTTTTATCCAAGGTCGTGGGTCAGGTCAAGGCGGTGGAAGATGTTTCTTTGCATATCAATAAGGGCGAAACCTTGGGGCTGGTGGGAGAATCCGGGTGCGGAAAAACCACCGTTGGACGAATGTCGATCCGTCTATTGGAACCGACGGCAGGAGAGGTGCGGTTTGAGGGGATCGATATTCTTAAATTGAAAAAAAAGCAAATGAACGAATTGCGCCCGCGAATGCAAATTATTTTCCAGGATCCTTACAGTTCCCTCAACCCAAGGTTCACCGTAGAGCGCATCATTGGTGAGGCCATGCTCATACACGGAATCGCCCATAAAGGCAATCAGGCTGAAAAAATTGAAGCGGTCATGGATAAAGTGGGTCTGTCCTCGCAATACCGAAAACGCTACCCGCATGAATTTTCGGGTGGGCAAAGGCAGCGAATCGGCATTGCCCGGGCCCTTGCCTTGAACCCGAATTATATTGTGTGCGACGAACCCGTGTCAGCACTGGATGTGTCTATTCAGGCACAGATCATCAACCTGTTGCAGGATCTGCAAGTCAATTCTGACATTTCAATCCTGTTCATATCCCACGATTTAAATGTGGTGAAACATCTTTCCCGGCGAACGGCAGTCATGTATCTTGGTAAAATTGTGGAGGTCGCGCCGACCTCGTTATTGAATCTGGAGCCGGCTCATCCTTACACGAAAGCGTTGTTGGCTGCAAAACCGTCATTAAATCCCCGGGATCGGAAAAGACCCGTTGTGTTGGAGGGCGATGTCCCCTCCCCCCTCAATCCTCCCTCCGGTTGTCACTTTCATCCCCGCTGTCCTGAAGTGATGGATCGTTGTCGAACCGAAGAACCAAAATACACTCAACTTACGAGCGATCATCAGGTTCATTGTCATCTTTACGATGAAGGCTGACAGGGGTTTGATATAACATCCAAGCCCGCCCCAATCCCCCAGAAAATTATGCCGACGGCCCATTCTTCAGTCAATTTCAATACCCCCCTCATTTTCCTTTAAAACCCTTAAAAAATCGGCATTAACAGAAAATTTGAATACCACTCCCCCTTTTGACAATGGGCATTGGATTTCCAAAATAAGGCCAAAAGTCAATCAACTCATTGAAAATATTGCAGTAATTGGACATTTATGTTAAATTTAAAGTACTCTTAATGTAAATCTAACCGGCAGGTGTGTATTGGATTTTGCGTCTTTTATCGGAATAATTTCAGGAATTTCATTGATCGTCGCGGCCATCAATATGGGCAGCGGCTTCGATATTTTTTTTAACGGACCCGGATTGATGATCGTCGTGGGAGGAACGGTGGCGGCTACGTTACTGACTTTCCAGATGAAAGACGTGTTTTCTGCGTTCAAGGCCGCGCTTTTTGTATTTTCAGAAGAAAAAAAGGACCCGAACGACATGGTGTTCACTATGGTCGATCTATCCACCCTCACACGTCAACAGGGCATTATTTCATTGAGTCGTTTGAATGTTGATTCCAGCTTTTTGAAGAAAGCCTGCAACCTGATTTCTGACGGCTCAAAAGAAGAGCTGATGCGGGATACTTTAAATATTGAAATTGAGTCGATGAAAAAAAGGCATTACATAATTCAGGATGTATTTAAAAAAATGGCCCTTTACGCGCCGGCATTCGGCATGCTGGGGACGCTGATAGGGTTGATACAAATGCTGACGCAACTGTCAGACCCCGAATCAGTGGGGCCTTCAATGGCTGTCGCCTTGCTGACAACTTTTTATGGAATGCTCCTTTCGACCCTCATGTTAAATCCAATAGCCGGAAAATTGCGGGCACGAACCATGTTGGAAGTGATCAACCTGGAAATTATATTTGAAGGCTCCATTTCCATATTACAGGATAACAATCCCCTGCTTGTTTATGAAAAACTATCATCTTTTATACCGGCAACAATTCGTCGGCCTATGAAGCAGAAGGTTTTAAAAAATAAGTACGCCTGAATCCATTAAAAAATAATTAGGAACCCGGTATAACCCTGGGTCAACTCGCCACAGGCAAATACATAACCGGCTTGAATCGCTATGACAAATGAAAATCTCATGACCTCCCCCACCCTGGATGATTTTGACCAATTAAAAGAGGAAATTGCGTCAAACGCGGGTTTGATATTAAAAGATATTCCTGAGATCCCTGAAAACAAGATAAATGCATCCGCCCCATTTTCATTTCTTGAGGATATATCAGAGAATAACCAACAGGCCCATCTTGTAAAACTATTAAATAAATTTAAAGAAAAAATCATTTCTTTAAATAAACGTATTCTAGTCGAACAGGAAAGACATCAATCCATTCTCAAGGAAAAAGCGATACTGATAAAAGAAATAAAAAGGCTTCGCGGGGAATCCGATAAGATTAAATCCTTGGGTGGTAAAATCGAAGAGCTTGAGAAAAAATCCCGCACCAATCAGGAAACCTACGAGGCTCTTCTTAAGGAAAAAGACAAACTGGTAAAAGCCTTTGAAGAAACCCGCAAAGAACTTTTCTATTCAAAAGGCGAATCCGAAGAAGCTGTGAAAAAATATTCGGAACTATATTCCAGTCATACAATTCTGCAAGTTGAAAAAGAAAACCTGCAAAAAGATTTGAACATTATAAAATCAGACTTTAAAAGTAAACTGAATGAAAAAACAAAAATAATTGAGCGCACGTTTGACAAAAAGGTCGAATACCTGCGCAAGCAAAAATCCCGGGTCGAACAATTTTCCACTGAAGTGATGGACGAACCGGATGCTCCCGCATGGATGATCACCTACGGGGATATGGTCACCCTCCTTTTGACATTTTTTATCCTGTATTATTCGATCGCCGCACAAAACCTGATGAAATTTAAGGACGTCATTTTTGGGGAAACGAAAAACAACATCGGTTTGATTGAATTGTTGGATACGATGGACATTAAAACTTCCCTGAATGAGTGGACAGGTTTTCAAAAAAATTCATTACTCAATGATATGAAAAAGATATCCTCCGATCATATTTCCCTGGACAGTGGTCAGAACAACTCCCGAATAGTCGTGCGAATACCGGGAAGAACCCTTTTCGAACCCGGCTCCGCGGAACTGGCAAAAGCAGGCTGGCCCTCATTGACCGAGATAGCGGGTATTTTTAAAAACTATCCAGGCTACAAAATAAATATTCAGGGACACACGGATGATCTTCCCATGGCGAATGAAAAGTTTCCCACGAATTGGGAGCTTTCCGCTGTGCGCGCGACCGCCGTGCTTCGGTTTTTAAACGATAAGGGTATCAATCCCATGAACATGACGGCGACGGGATACGCGGATACTTTTCCTTTAGGCCCAAACACAACTGCCGAAGAAAGATCTAAAAACAGGAGGGTGGAATTTGTTCTGGAAAAAATCAAATAAAGAGGACAAAACCTCTAAAAAACTGTTTTCAGCTCCAAACGAAGGCCGGAATTCCTTTAGGGTCACCCCGCCACTCGATGCTCCCCTGGAAGCCACCTTGAATGAAATTCCCATTTCAATAGTGAATATCAGCTCTGGTGGATTTCGATTCAACAAAATTGATCTGAAAGGGGACAAATTCTACCTGGCTGAGATACTACTGCCCGAAGATAAAAACAAAATTTCGGCTTTGGTTGAAATTTTGGAAAACGATGAAAAAAATAATTGCAGATGCCGATTCGTGGATTTAACCCAGGAAATTGAAGAAACTCTTCATCGATATGTTTTGAACCGGCAAAAGGAAAAGAAGGAAATAGACACCTGATTTAATGAGAGTGCGTTAACCCCCCTTTTCTCCCTCGGTATGGTATTTTATATTCTCCGACTTCCTCCCAACTTATTTTGATTGGCAAAACAGAATTCGTGATCTATGACAAAATTTTCTGAACAAACTTCAAACTGGACTTCCCACGAAATCGAAATGCTCAATCATGTGGAAGTTTTTCTGCATAAACCCGCCATCATGAAAAAAGGCGAAAGCTTGTTAAGTTCTCTGGGAGAAGGGATGATGCTGGAGTTGGAACAAAGTAAAGTACCGTTTCCACCGGGAACAAAGCTGAACAAGACCCAATTGGTCAGAGGGGAAAATAATGGAGGATTTCCTTTTTTATCCCTCGATATTCCGCAAATGTTTTCAAAAGTTGAAATGTTTACTTTCCGGACCTTATTTTGGTGGGGACATTATCTGGGGTTTTCACTGATCTTAAAGGGAAAGCATGTTCCCCGTTATGCTGTCAAACTGGCCGCTTGCAAAAAAAACTTTGCAGGGTCGAATGTTTATTTATCGACCGCTCCGACACCCTGGGAATGGAGCCTTGAGAACAATAATTTCAAAAAAGTTGAAGACCTGGCCGAAGGGGAGATTCAGAGCCTCATTGAAACCGTTGATTATATAAAAGTCATTCGAATATTTCCGATGAACGACCCCTCATTCAATTCATTGAACTGGGTTGAAGCGGGGATCACCGCGTGGAAGGACTTATCCAGTATCACAACGGAGTGAGGGGAATTCTGCCGCTGTAAATTTCAAGACCGCCTCAGGAATAATCCACAAGCCCGTCTGTCATTCCTTTTTAACTTTTCGGACCACTTTTCGAACCACTTTTTTCCGGGTTTGCTTGTTTTCCTTTGCCTCGTTAGCGGCGTTTTTTGCCGCTTGCTTGGCCATCATTTGGTCCTGAATGTCCCTCCGTACCTTTTCACGGTTTTTAGGGTCCTCGAAAAACATGGAAACCACCACACCAAACTCATACAAACCGTATAAGGGCACGGCCAGCAAAACCTGGGTGATAACGTCTGGCGGGGTGAGGACTGCCGCAAGGGCAAAAGTTCCCATGAAAGCCCATTTTCGATACATCCGCATTTTTACCGTGCTGGCAACCCCGAATTTGGTCAACAAAACCATCAACAACGGCGTCTGAAACGCGAACGCAAAGGCAAGCATCAGTTTAACGACGAAGGAGAAATAGAACCCTATGGTCACCTGCATCGTCCACCAGTTAGAGCCATAGTTTAGTAAAAACTTAAGGCCCAAAGGGAGAACCAGGAAATAGCAAAAAACTCCGCCCAACATGAAGAAGAACGACCCGAACCCAACGAACATGGCAGTGATCTTTTTTTCGGAAACCTTCAGCCCAGGGGCGATGAAACCCCATATGTGATATAAAATCACCGGCATGGAAATGAACAGCGACCCCATGAACGAGACTTTCATGGCCGTAAAAAAGGGTTCGGTGGGCGTGATGAATGTGAGGTCGGTGTACTGCTGGGGCAGAGGGTCTTCCAGCCAAAGAAGCAGAAAGTCGATGAAATAAAAGCAACAACCAAAGAAAAACGCGACCACAAGCGCTACGAGGATGAAGCGGTCCTTCAATTCCATCAAATGGTGACTGATGGGTATTTTTTCAGTAAAGTTGACTTCTTTCGGCACGCTACTTCCTATTAAAAATAGGGGCTTCCCCCATCGGTGTGCAAAATTAGAATGTGTAGATATAATTTCCAATCATAATACTTAATTGCTTTAGGAAATACAATGGTCATTTACCACTTTTAAAAAGCCTTTCATCCTCATTTTCAATGGGTTCCGCAGCCTGGGCCGCATCGGGTCCGTCCTTTCAACCCCACCCGTTTCATCCCGACCATTATCCACCCGAATACCGAATCCCCTTCCCCCGCATGGAATAATAATTGATAACTCTTGGAAAATATTGGATAATGACCCGCTAAGAGGCGGGACCATCGAATAACGACATTTCTAGTTGTTTTATAGATAAATCCGGGGTTGGTCAGGTTTCCTGCCTTTACATGGAGGCATCAATGGGTCTGGAAGCGCATAAAATATCCGGTGTGAAGGTATTGAATATCGCCGAAGAAAATGGTGAGGCCATTGAAAAAATGGTGAATAAAGCCATTGCCGAAATTCAAAGTCAAAATATTCAAATACTTGAAATCCAGACGACCGGGGACAACCTTATATTGATCCTGGGTGGACAGAAACCCTAGACAAAATTGCTGAGAACTTCAGTATTTCAATACATCACAATTAATCCAGATCCCTGCGGGAGTAGCTCAGTTGGTAGAGTGTCAGCTTCCCAAGCTGAATGTCGCGGGTTCGAACCCCGTCTCCCGCTTTAGCTATTTTGGGCTTTCGATGGCGGGACGGGAATTTTTGAAAATTTTTTTATTAAGCTAATAATGAGAATTCAAAAAGAAATGATTGAGAAAATCTCGAAATCCGTGGTTCTTTCTCTAATCAAAAAAGACCTGATCATTTGGGATGAGCGGCCTGAAAAACTGGAAGCCATTGTCGCCGGTGTCATTGTCGATGACCTGATGGTGGAAGACCGGTTGAACGAAGAGGTCAAAATGCTTCTGGAATCCAAGACCGAAGAATATGAGCGGAGCATGATGGATTTTGGCCGTGTGTTTCAAATGGTCAAATCCAAGTTGGTGAGAGAGCGTAATATTATTTTATAAATAGATTCAGGGAAACATGAAAATAAGTAGAGACAAGATCAACCACATCAGCAGTCTTATCGTACGGGATTTCAAAAACAGGGAAGAAATTGATTATAAGGTGGATCTCAACGATGTCCGCCTTGAAATCACGCGCGTCATGACGGAAACTTTAATGAAGGATGAAAAAGCCGATCAGTTGGCCAGGAAGATCATCGGTTCCTACAGTAAAAACCTCCGAGAAGGAAGTCCTGAGTGGGAAATCATGTACCACAAACATTACGAAGAAGAACTGAATAAGCTGGGAATGTAGGAAAGTCCGACCCAGTCAGTGAATGAGTCTTCTGCCCTTGCTGGAATGGGAGTCATCGTTTTCAAGGTCACGCATGAACTCCATCTTTTTAAACTCCTCCCAATCGTCGCGGCACAAATTAAATCCTACGTAGTCGAGAGCCTGCATCACCTCAGAATCCGAAAATTTTTCTCCGCCTTCATTGGCGACATGAATGGCTTCTTCAATGGATTCGCAAAGTTTGACAAACCGTTCTTCGTCATCATACATTAAAAAATTTTTCATAAAATCAAATGCCATAGTCCCCTCCCAGAAACCAGAAATTCCGACAACTGTTCGCTTTCAATTTATTTTAGAATAAAATTTTCTCACTGCCAACAAAAAAACTTCGATTTCTTTTTTTATCAAAACGAATTCTTTGTGGCGCATTCGGGATGACGATAAGATCGATCCGCCGAGAGCGACAGCGTCAGCGCCTGCGGAAAGATAGTCGGAAATATTTTCAGGTCCAACCCCGCCAACAGCCATCAAACGAATTTTTTCAAAAGGGCCTTTGATAATCCGAAAATATTCCGCGCCCATCTGTGACGCAGGAAAAACTTTGACCATGGTCGCTCCCGCGTTCCAGGCTTTTTCAATTTCAGTGGGTGTGAGCGCTCCAGGAAAATAAGCCAGATTTTTTTGTTTGCAGAATTCAGCCACTTCCTCATTCAGTGTTGGAGAAACAATGAATTGCGCGCCAGCATTAAACGCTGTTTGGGCGTCGCCAGGGGATGTCACGGTACCCGCGCCGATACAAATTAAATGGGAATAAGATTTTGCGGCTTCTTCAATAAGGCGGGTGGCATTGGGGGTGTTCAGGGTCACTTCGACAAACCGAAGCCCGGCGGAAATCACCGTTGACAATACTTCAGATAAATCTTCTTCAGTAACGCCGCGAATGATTCCTAAAACCGGTTCTTCCTGAAACTTTGACAGATCAAAACTCAGAGCCGACATCGACGAATTAAATATTCCCCTCGTGAGTCAGCTTTTCATAGAAATTCAGATAGGCGTCTTTATTTTTACTTTTCCTCACCTTCATCGCGGCACGAGGATGTAAATCGAGAACCCCGGTGATCATATACGGAATCGTGTAACCCCATTCAATTTGCTGACTCAACTTGACAAAGTCGGTTTCAAGGACTTCAAGAATGGGTCGAACATCGTATTTGGGATTCTTCAAAAAACCTAATATCAGTTCCAGAGGACAATTCCCCGCCGCCCGTCCGATTCCAAAAATAGTGCCGTCGAGATAATTAATATTGTTGATGATGGATTCAATCGTATTGCCAAAAGCCAATTGTTGATTATTATGCGCATGAATCCCTATTTCCCGCGTTTTCAAAATCGACTTGTATTTTTTTGCCAGGTGAGCTATCTGCTCGGAGTAAAGCGCTCCGAAACTATCCACGAGATAAACCACATCGACCCCACTTTCCTTTTCCACCTGGTGCAGGGCTTCATCCAGCTCATTTTCACGCGCGTGTGAAACCGCCATGATGTTGATCGTCGTTTCATACCCTTTGGCTTTGATGGTGTTTACTAAATCAATGGCCTTGTCTATATCTTTGATATAAGAAGCAACCCGCATCATGTCCACATAACTTTCACTGGCGGGTAAAAGATCACCGGGGTCGAAGCGACCGATATCGGCCATCACCGAAATTTTACATTTTTTTTCTGTGTTTCCAACCACGCGTTCAAGATCTTTTTCCGAGCAAAATTTCATGGGGCCAAATTCTTCCCGGTCGAATTGCTTTTCATCGGCTTTATAACCCAACTCAATGTAATCGACGCCGGAGTCATTCACGGCCTTAAATACGCGCCGAACCGAATCGTCTTCAAATTGATGATTATTCATCAGGCCGCCGTCGCGGATGGTACAATCCAATACTTTGATTTCCTTACGATACATAGAACCCCAAATTCATGGGAGGTCGCCTCCCAATAGATAATTAAAATGTTAGCAATTTTGTTAGAATGTGTTGATTTGATTGATTATATTTAGGTTGAATCTAAAGGTCAATCGGATTATTAATTAATGCGTCATTTTTCGCCCTTTTTTGTCCGGGTTTGGCCAAAAGCCAGATATCCAAAACACCCTTTTTTAGGAACCCGGAATTTTTTATGGAAATCGTTGAAATAAAAACCCAAAGGTGACTCCATGAGCTATTGGCTGGTAAAGCAGGAACCCTCAAAATACAGTTGGGAACAGTTTATTCAGGACAAAAAAACATTCTGGGACGGGGTGAGAAACTATCAGGCCCGCAATAACTTAAAGGAAATGAAAAAGGGCGACCAGGTACTTTTCTACCACAGCGTGGTGGGCAAAGAAGTCGTCGGAGTCGCGATAGTGACAAAGGAAGCGTATCCTGACCCGACCACAGATGATGAACGCTGGGTCGTGGTGGACTTAAAACCTGTTATCTCCATTAAAAATCCAGTCACTCTGGAAGACATTAAATCTCATCCTGAATTGCAATCCATTGCGCTGGTCAAACAATCCCGTTTATCTGTTTCTCCCCTGACTGAAAAGGAATTTAATATTATTCTTAAGATGGGCAATACTAAAATCAAAGGGGTTTAATGAGCCTGAAACCGATTTTTTGCCCGTCGAAAATCCGATTGACTAAAACATTCCTGCGGTATAAATTAAAGAAAAACTTTCCTCCTCCACCAGGACGACATGAAAAATCTACTGATTCCCGCAATACTGACTGTATGTTTTTTGCTCATTTCCGGTTGTTCCAAAGAGAAAAAACAATCAGGGGCGCCATCCTCTTCCCAGGAACAAAACCTCAGCGGCGGTGAAACGCCATCCGATCCAGATCATGTTTCGGGAAATTCTTCAGGTTCCAATATCAGTGGAAAATAAGTTGGCGCGAAGGTTTCTTTGTTTTACTTTAGCGACTTGTTTTTTATTGTTTTTGAATGAACCTGCTCTTAGCGATTCTTCCGGTTGTTTGGGGCTGATCAAACCTTTGGATCAAAAAAGACAGGAAGTTGGACTTGATGGAGGAATTTGGGGGATATTTGCCAGAAAGTCCGAATTGAACGGTCATTCCAAAGAAGCCGTCAAACTAGATTCCAGGATAAATAAACTCGTTGAGACTCTTGTGTATTTGTGTGAAACGAAATCCGGGGTTCCCTTCAACGAGCTTGCCAGTTTTGTCACCCGGAAAATAAAGGAGTTGGGAGCGGACCGATTCAGCCAGGAACAAATCCAGCTCGGAAAACCTCGGCAGGATGTTTTAGACTGGCTTAAATATGCAAAAATTGCCGAAGCCAACCGGAACCGGGTTCTTGAACTGAATAAGATTAAAATTTCCATTCATGGGGCCAGCATTTTTATTGATCGTTATTGGGAATTATTCAACGAATTTAAAAATAGTGATCGTATCCTTCCGATTCTACCTGCCACTGTGGCTTTGAATCAAGAAATCAATGATTTCATGATCAGCGACCCCTATCTGGCCCTTGCCCTTTATGAAGACTCGCAAATCCCTTACTGGGATATTGATGAAAACTACGGCGGATCATAAAGTTTCATACGCCATCAGAGCTAAAACTATTTCAGTTGATCTTTTAACTTTTAAATCAATTTTCAACCGGAGGGGGACATGGGGAAATTTCTGGTCATTGGTGGAACCGGGGTCATGGGAACTGCGGCCATTCAAGCCGTTCGCAAAGTTTATGGGAAAGACGCTAAAATCATCGCTAACTGGTACGGTAAGGAAATTCCCGGATTCACGATTGACGATGCCGACCATACTATTTTTGGGGATATCAACGATCAAAAGTGCATCGACGCTATCAAGGCAGTCGATTCCGATAAATTCGACACAATGTTTTATGCGACTGCGCTGGGAGACGTAGGAACTCCCATTTCGGAAGCCACCCAGGAACAAATAGACAAATCCAACCATCTGTCCTACCTCCCTATCCTCAATTTGGAGGAAAACCTGGATATCGAAACCATCGTCGCCTACTCGACTTTTTATGTGATCCGTCATCAATTGGCGACCTACGGCGCAATGGGATACTCCAAGGAAGCCATCGAGAAATGGACCGTGACACCGGGGAAATCCCGCCATATTTGCATTCGAGCCGGCCTTTTCGAATCCAGCTCTTCCCGTGGCATCAAATTACTGCTGAGAAAAGCCGCCAAGCATCCTGAAAACCTCAAAGACCCTCTGCTGAAAGGTTATTTCGAGAACGTCAGTTCTAAGGAGGGGATAAAAGCCTTCGAGGAAGGGATTTTCAAGGAGGAAAAAGAGGCTTACGGAGATGCTCGCACCAGGCAGGAAAATCTCTTTGAAGCCCATCTTGAATTGTTCCAGGCGAAAAATCCGGTTTTCGTCAATGTATGCGGGAAAAAAATCTGGCACACGGACAAGCCCCTCCTTCTGAAAGATTATTTTTAACCGTTTAAAAAGAAGACAAAATTCATGGGTTTATCACCATTACGGGATTTATTACACCAGGCGCTAATTATTATTTTCAGTCAAAATAGCAAATAACTGCCGATAATTCAGCCCCTATCAGAAGGCGGTGAGACTTGGTTACCCATTGTAAATAAAGGGTTTGTGGATTTTGTATGGGATTTGTTTTATAATTCTATACACACTTTATATAACTTACCCGGATCTTTGTGGTGACGAATAAAACCAATTCCCCTGATTTACTTTCACTTTTGCCCCAATCTTTCGACGAGAGGCTGAACAATTTGCTGGGGAGTGTGGTTCAGGATGTAAAAAATTATGCCGACCGCCTGCACAATCAGATAAGGAAATTGTCTGATATTGGCCGGGCAATGTCCAGTGTCACCGATATTAACGTCTTGTTGGAAATGATCGTTGATCTGGCAAGAAGTTTTACCAATGCGGATGCCGGGGTGCTCTACATTCTCGAAGAACAAGGCCTTCGGTTTGAAATAGTGCAAAATGACAGCCTGAATATTCGCATGGGTGGAAAAAATGGCGAAAAAATCCCCTACCCTCCTGTAGAACTCCACGACGGCAATATTTCATCGTTTGCCGCCCTGAATGGTATTTCCGTAAACATCCCCGATGTTTACGACACGGCCCTGTTCGACTTTACCAATCCAAAAAGTTTTGACCGGGTAACAGGTTACAAAACAAAATCCATGTTGGTTGTGTTATTGAAAAACCACGACGATGACGTGATAGGCGTTCTGCAACTATTGAATGCCAAGGACCTGGAAACAGGAGAAGTCAGATCTTTTTCGGCGGACTTTGAAGACTTGATAGAGGGTCTGGCTTCCCAGGCCGCCATTGCCATATCAAAAATTTCCCTCATGAATGATATGGAAGATCTCTTTGAAGCTTTTGTCAAAGTAATGGCAACCGCCATTGACGAAAAATCCCCTAATACAGGCGGTCATATCCGTCGCGTGGCCAATTTGACTTTGACGATGGCAAAAGCCATCCATCAAAAGAAGGAAGGCGCATTTAAGGAGGTTGTTTTCAATGAGGATTCCATGCGCGAGTTGAGAATTGCCGCCTGGATGCATGATATAGGCAAAGTCACGACCCCCGTTGAAATCATGGAAAAATCCACCAAACTGCAAACCATATTTGACAGGATTCATCACATCGATCTTAGAATGGAATGTTTGCTGGAAAGAACAGAAAAAGAAAGTATGCGAAGAAAACTGGAGTTAATGGAAAAGGGTGCGGATAAAGTCACACTGGCAGAAATTGATGAAGAAACTAAACTGAGAGTTGAGGAAATCCTCGATATTCGTCAATTCATCCGGGACTGCAACCAACCCAGAGAATGTCTGGCAGAAGAAAATATCAAACGCCTGGAATCCATCGCCAGTATGACTTATCAGGATTGGGACGGAACAACAAATCCCTTCATCACAGAAAACGAACTGGAAAATTTAATGGTCCGTAAAGGCACCATCACAGCTGCCGAGAGAGATAAAATAAAGGAACACGCCTATGTGACCTTGAGGATGCTTAAGCAAATTCCTTTCACAAAAAGAATCAAAAATATTCCTCATTTCGCCGCA
Organism: Nitrospinaceae bacterium; assembly: GCA_029261655.1. GTDB lineage: Bacteria > Nitrospinota > Nitrospinia > Nitrospinales > VA-1 > JADFGI01. The sequence continues at coordinate 52,253 of JAJDAY010000036.1, forward strand.
GCTCATCATGAGTGCATAGACGGAAGTGGATATCCTTTGGGATTGACGGGCGATGAAATTCCCTTTGAGGGAAAACTAATGGCGGTGACAGATATCGCTGAAGCCCTGACTGCGGATGACCGGCCCTATAAAAAAGCTCTGAGTCTGAATGAAGTTCACAAAATACTGCAAAGGATGGTCGATACAGGGAAGTTAGACCGGGATCTTGTGAATCTGTTTATTGAAGAAAGGGTTTATGAAACCTATTTGAAAAATTATGAGACCGAACCTGATAAGACGCCCGGAGAAAAGAACGAAGCAAAAAAGGAAGAAATCCATCCGATAGACCTACCGCCCCTCGAACAGGAAAAACCCATCCAGGTCATTAAGGCGATATTAAAACCTGGTTTGCAAAAAACACCGGCCAATCACCTCGGACACCAGGTTTAACCCATTCAGGAAAACACGCTATTTTTTCTTGGGACGATACGGCCCCGTGCGCATAAAGTTATCGTTCATTTTTACATGAGCGTCAATTTCCGGTTCCGTTTTCTCTTCATTCCCGGTCATTTTATCGTACTGTTGGAACGCCTTATTCTTGGCTTTTTCGGAAAGAAGGGATGCCCTTTTTTTCCGAACGCGCGGTTTCCGTTCTTCAACTAATTTATTATATTTTTCCTTATCAGCATGTGAAATATTAAGAACCATGTTTCCTCATCTGAATAAAATAAAATTAAACGAATAATCACTTAGTTGTATTATAAACTATCTCATTTTGACTCAGGATTATAGAGAAAACAATGCCCATAGATAAAATCAAACAAATTTTTGAAGACCCCTCCCTCCCTCCGGAGGATATCCAGTCCCGGATAAACGAGATGGATCATTTTGAAATTGCCCGCCGTCTGTCCGAATTCAGTCAGGAAGAAAAAATTCAAATATTTCATCTGCTGGATGCCGACATAAAACGCCAGGAATTGATTTATGAAACCGATCTGGACTCCCGGCTGGAGATTCAGGATTCGCTCGATCCCGATTATCTGGCCGAACTACTGAGAGACATGCCGGAGGATGAAGCCACCGATATTCTCATGGAGCACCCGGAAGAAATCCGCGATGAAATCCTTGAAAAAATCCCGCCAAAAGAAGCCAATATCATTAAGAATCTCATTTCTTACGGCGAGGAAACTGCGGGCGGATTGATGCAAACTACTTTCAACAAAGTGCATGAAGAACAAACCGCCGCTGACATTTTAGTCAAGTTAAAACAGGATAAAAGTCAGGAAGCGTCCCCCTACTTTTATGTCGTGAACAGCAAAGATGAACTATTGGGCTATTTCTGGTTGCGAGACCTTCTGAATGTTTCCTCCATCGCCCGGCCAGCGGAATTCATGCAAGAGGAAATTCATAAAGTTTATTTGACAGACTCCTGCGATAAAGTGGCCAACCTCATGGACCATGAACACCTTAGCTCCATACCCGTCGTCAATGATAAAAATATTATCCAGGGAGTGGTGACTTTTGACGATGTCATTCGCTCTATTCAGGCAATCGCCAGCGAAGATATTTTTACAATGGTGGGAACCGCCACCGCAGACCCTTTCGCCAAAAAAATCGGCCGAAAAATCATGTCACGGGCTCCCTGGTTGCTTGTTACTTTTATCGGAGGGTTGCTAAGCGCGTTTATTATTGACGCCTATCAAGGTTCGCTGGTCGAGTTTTCGACCATCATTCTTTTCATTCCTTTCGTCATCGGGCTTTCGGGGAATGTGGCCATACAGGGGGCAACCGTTATCGTTCGCGGGATGGCCACGGGAGACATCCAGCCGGACAATATAAAACGCGTGGTCCGAAGTGAACTGGCTGTGGGAATCATCAACGGAATTATTTTCGGGGTGTTGTGCGCCGGGACAATCACCCTGGCGTCAAAAACTTTTTTACAGGTCAACCCCCTAATCGGCCTCACTGTTGGGGTCGGCATCATCATGGCAGTGGGGATTTCCAGTCTGCTGGGGTCCTTGACACCGATAGTTTTTATCAAGGCGGGGATCGACCCGGCCATCAGCACCGGCCCGATCGTCATTGTGCTGAACGATATTATGGGTCTGGGGATTTATCTCGTCACCGCGGGTTTTATTTTTTCCGTGCTTTGACTGTTAAAAATCGCACCAAAAAAATTTTATTTGGGTTCCTCCACTTCCACCTCTATCAATGGAGTATCCACTTCCACATAATCGCCTTCCATCACGTAAAAATCTTTGACGATTCCGTCCACCTCGGACAACAAGGTAAAATAACCCTCTGAAATTATTTCCGCCACGGCGGAGCCTTTAATAACTTTGTCTCCCTGACCGACCAGGTATTTATCAATTTTTCCTGAAGTCATTGTCGGATACATGGGCGACATGACGATATAATCCAGCATAAACGCTCCAGTTAAAATTGTATTAGGAAATCCAGATGCGGGCAGATATAGTAATTATATCCTGCGCACTTATATTTAAGTTAAACCTATATCAACGAGTGAATCCGTGAAACTGCAAATCGGAGATGTTCTGTTTGAGCCTATGTCGAGAAATACCGGTGAAGTTACAAAAATTTTTGACCACCCGGACGGGAAAATAGTCAATATCCGTTGGCGGGTTCAGGATCACCTTCACCATGACACCGAGCTTTTTCACAAAAAGGTGGTGCGCAGTATCAAAAACGGCGACTACGAACACACCCCAATAACGGACCCTTAACAAACCCCGTTATTTTGTATAAACGGTGTGCGAAGGTCTGCCCGCGAGAATATTTTCTTTTCCCCAGTTGACGACATTCTTGAATTTATCAGATGCAATGAACCCGTTGAACGCCTCTTCCGAACTCCAGTCCGAAACGATCAGGTAAGATTGCGGGTCATTCACGTCTTTATACAAAAAAGATTCGGAATGCCCTTCCATTTCGTTCATGACCGTCAGAACATTATTAAAGGCATCTTCAAATACCTTTTCCTTGCCGGGAATCATTTTATAATTCATTCCAATAGTAACCATTTAGCGATCGTCCTTTCTTAAATCGATTGAATATTATTCCATAATTGCGAACCGAATCAGGCTATCAATCGCAACCGGTCACAATTTCTTTCAGGTTGAAGAATGACATTTTCAAGCCGGAACATTTTTTTGAGCGTTTCTATGTTCTTCCGTTTGTGCCCAATATAAACAGAAATCCGTTTTGAAGGAACTTTAAATTTTACCGTTCCGTTAACTTTCTTAATTTGTCGAATCCGGTCGACCATTTCATTCAGACCGATTCGGCAATCCACCAAATACCGTAAAGAGGGATGATACGGCCCGGCGACCAGGTTTTCAAGCATAGAAGGATCGGGATGCAGACCCAGTCGAATGACGGGAATTTGTTCCGCCGAAAATTTCTGGATCGCGTCTGACAGGACATCCACCGTGAAATCCAGGCTCCAGGGCGTGAATTCACCCTCCTGATACAACTGGAACAATTCAGTATGACGAATCACCAGTGTGGGGTACAGCCGCGCAAAATCCGGTTTGAGAGAAATAACGTCGTCCACGGATTCAAGAAACGTTTCTTCCGTGTCCCCCGGCAGACCCGACATCAATTGCAAACCCAGGCGGAACCCGTTTTTCCGGATCAGTTTCACCGCCGATTTCACGGTCTCCCACGGGCAGGGCCGACCGGAAAGCTCCAGAACTTCCGGGTCGGTGGATTGAATCCCAAGCTCGATGGTGCGCACGCCGTATTGTTTCAACAACACCAATCGACCTTCATCAATATACAAAGGATGCGTGGACAGACGAATGGCGCTCACCAGACCCTTCTGAACCCAGGGTTGCACCTGTTTCAATAGATTCTCCTGCCGCTTCGCTGGCAAGCCCGTAAAACTGCCGCCGTAAAAAGCCACCTCCCGATTGGGCGGAAGTTGGTCGGGAGGTGTTTCCCCCAGATACGTCGTGAGCGTCGCATCAAGTTTTTTCTCATCCGCCCTCCCCTGATTTCCCGTGATGTCCGTCTGATTGCAAAACACGCAACGGTAGGGGCACCCCAAGTGCGGGATGAACACTGGCACGATCATGTGGGTTTTGGTTTTCATTATTTTTCAATCGTCAGCGACAGCAATTGACCACATTTTTTTTAGAGGAATTTCTGCTTTTATATCCTCGTCAAGGGAATCATAATGTTCCAGTAATTCATCAATGATTGCATTTTGATCCCATAATCGCACCTTGAAAAATTGACTTGGAATTTCTTTGTCGACAGAGCTTTTAAAACCTCCCCATGAAACAAGTAAGCCTTGCTCTGCGCTAAAGTTTTGCATTGCACCGATCAGCTGATCGAGCGTTGGCCGATCCAATGCTGAATCACTGCTTTTTACCTGAACACATAATCTTGGGCTTCCAAATCCGAGTGGACCAGGTGCCGCTAGAATGTCCACTCCCTTATCAGGTCCTTCTGGGCTAACAAATGTTGAGTAACCTTGGGCCTCAAGTATCGCATTGATTAACCGTGCCAACCCATGCCCTTTAAATTTCCGAATAATAAATTTCGCAATTTGATCTCTAGCCAGTTCTTCAAGGTTGAAAGAGTCTGGCCCTTGAAAGTCTTCATTATTTACTTCGAATTCAATGGCATTTGTTTGAGGAAGCTTCCAGTTAATTTTAGCCATTTCCTTTATTCGCTTTTCCGCGTCATTTCGACGAATACGACAAATGGTCATGAATGCACCGAGCGAATAAAGTATATCTTGCTCAAAATTTGACCTCGGTATATCGGTGGCAAACCATTTTACATTTCTATAGTGATAATATGGGTTCTCAGACTTTGGCGTATTTACATAATCTCCTGTAATCTCCCCTATATGAATTGCTGCTTTTTTCTTACTCGGCAAAATGACCCAATCACCAATTTTCATTTCCTTGGAAAAAGGCCAGATTTGGCTTCCCCAGTTTCTTATTCTTGCGACTTTATTATTTGGGAAAACTTCACTCAACAATTCATACAATTCTTTTTTATCCGTTACCTTCCTTAAATCATGAGGCAGATCATCCCAAGTCAAATAAATCCTACCTTCGGAAATGAACTTGTTCTCATATTCTCCTGAACTTCCCGCCCTTACTAACCAAAGTGCCATAGTATCTCCAATATTTTAGAGCCTTAACTACCCACATAAGCAACACGAGGTCGGAGTTCCCGCCAATCTAAAAAAATCCTATTGAAAAAATTACTAAGTGGCCTTGATCGCCTGACTTGGATACGAGACTTCCATGACCAGACACTCTTCCTCGCAGATAAACGGCCCATGCACTTCTCCCGGAGGGCGGCTGGCATAATGCCCCGCTGATAGCCAGATGTCAAAAGCCTCATCGTACAGACGTCCGGAAATGATATAAATCTCTTCGGGATAGTTGTGCGACTTGGCGCCAAACTTTTTCGTATCCGTCCCCGCTTTAAAGCGAGTCAGGCGGGTGTAATCCCCGGTGACTTCGTCCATGGCCAGAGTCAATTGCGTGAGCATTCCCTCTGATCCTTCAATCGGTTCCCATTGGCTGGCATTATCCGCATTCAACACATTCCAATAGGTCGTTGTATTTTTACTCATACTCCTCCAGGCCGAATACTTCCTGCTCTTGCGCCAGGGAGTAAAATTCGGGTTCGCGAATGATTCTGTTTTTCACAGTCTGAGAGGCGGAAATCTTCATGAGAAAGGGAATGCCGCAAGCAAGGACGAACAGAACCGCTCCCCACCAGGAAAACCCGATTTCCACCGGACTCAACGCAAATCTGGCTTTGGTCATGATCCAGATACCGAGGCCGGCGAGGATAAGGGTATACAGGCTTCCTCGAATCAGCTTTCGTTTTGGCCCCTTGCCCAGATGACCTTTCCAGACCGTAACAAACGCCTTTTTATCATCGACGATAATTCGCACGTTACCGGTGAACCATAAATTTTCAAATCTAGCGCGTTCCATTTTCCCTCATGCAATTATTTTCTCATCGACTTGAATGAATCCGGGCCTTAAAAAACAAAAGCTCCGGTAAAAACCGGAGCCTGTATAACTTTTCAGCGCAACTGATGGGCTAAAAGGGTTCACGAATCGGATGGCCCGTCAGTTCAAAATAACCTGATCGATTTCCAGATTGCGTTCGGCCACATAAGTGAAATTCGCGCCATTATGAACGCGTACATGGTACCAGGGCTGATCCTTTGGAGGATTGCTTTTAGCTACTTTCTCATACCACTCATCGGAGTTGTTAAACTCCAGGTCCACTCCCACGATAATGCCGCGATAATCAAAAATTTTGTGATGAATGAGATGACCAATGCAATATTTGGCTTTTGTGGCGCTCATGGGTATTGATCTCCTGTCTTTCAGTGATAGATGATGGTGGAATCAGTTCTTTAAGAATGTATCTAATGCCACTTTTGCGGCCGCCTGCTCAGCCTCTTTTTTACTCCGCCCTTTGCCTTTGCCCCTGATCTTATCCTTCACAGAAACGACGACTTCAAACTGTTTTTCGTGGTCCGGGCCAACTTCCTTAGCAACTTTGTAGACTGGAATACACATCAACTTATTTTGCGTGTGTTCCTGCAAATCGCTTTTATAATCTCTGGATTCCGGAGTTTCTATATAATCCGTGATCTCTTTTTTGATACCGGGAAGCAATATTTTAGCAGTTGTTTTTAAATCACTGTCAAAATACATGGCTCCCGCCAGAGCTTCGTAGGCATTCGCAAGCAGAGAGGTTTTTTTTCTCCCTCCAGACATTTCCTCTCCCCTGCCTAGAAGAAGAAAGTTTCCTAAATCCAGTTTCAGCGCCAGTTTTGCCAGACAGGATTCGTTCACCACGCCGGCCCTGATTTTTGAAAGCACTCCTTCTTTATAATCGCTGTATTTAAGAACCATGTACTCGCTGACCATGAGGTCTAAAACGGAGTCACCGAGAAACTCAAATCTTTCGTTGTGTTTGATATTCTCCCCTGTTTCGTTTACATAGGATTTATGCGTCAGCGCTTTGTTGAGAAGTTTGATGTCCTTGAAAGAGTAACCCAGAGTCTTCTGGAGTCTGGCCAATTCTTCCTTGCGTTCCTTTTTTACCATGAATTTCGAAAAATATCAGTCCAGCCATTTTTTAAATATCAAAACCCCGTTGGTCCCCCCAAATCCAAAAGAATTGGACAGGGCAACTTCAATTTTTTTCTCCCGCGCCTGATTGGGCACATAGTCCAGATCGCACTCCGGGTCTGGAGTGGTGTAGTTTATTGTAGGTGGAAGAATACCGTGTTTCAAGGCCATGAGACTAAAAATAGCCTCCACCCCGCCAGCCGCTCCCAAAAGATGACCGGTCATGGATTTTGTGGAACTGACCGCCAGTTCCCCGGACCGGTTGCCGAACACGGTTTTTATGGCGGTGGTTTCCGTTGCGTCCGCGCTTGTGGAGGTTCCATGAGCATTGATATAGTCAATATCTTCTTTATTGATGCCGCCGCTTTTAAGCGCCAGTTCAATGCACCGGGCCGCGCCTTTTCCTTCAGGGTCGGGGGCGGTTATATGATGGGCATCGCTGTTGAGCCCATACCCGATGATCTCTCCGTAAATTTTTGCCCCTCTTTTTTTTGCCATCTCCAGTTCTTCCAGAACCACCACCCCGCATCCTTCGCCGATCACAAAGCCATCGCGGTCCTTGTCAAAAGGCCGGCTCGCGCTTTCGGGATCATCATTCCGGGTGGAAAGCGCTTTCGCGGCACTGAAGCCGCCCACGCAAAGGGGAGTGATCACAGACTCAGTCCCCCCGGCAATCATAGCGTCGGCCTCTCCGTATTGGATCAATTTGGCGGCATCCCCTATGGAATGGGTGCCCGTTGCGCAAGCGGTCACCACACAGGTATTGGGTCCCTTGGCGCCGATACTTATCGAAATCTGACCGGAAGCCAGATTTGCGATCAACATGGGAATGAAGAAAGGAGTTATTTTTCGGACCCCTTTTTCTTTATAAATGTCGTGATATTTTTCAATCGCGGGCAGACCGCCGAGCCCGACTCCAACGAGGACACCGGTTCTTTCGGCATTGCTTTCCGTCACCTCATAGCCGGAGTCCTGCAAAGCAAATTGACTGCACACAAGAGCATAATGGATAAAGGTATCCATTTTTTTTACATCTTTGTGATTGATGTAATCTTCGGGCGTGAATCCTTTAACTTCACCCGCAATTTTAACGGGAATGGATTCCGTATCAAACTTACTGATGAGCCCCACCCCCGACTTGCCTTCGGTGATAGCCGCCCAATTTTTTTCAAGCCCGGTTCCCAATGGGGAGATGATTCCCATCCCGGTAACTACGACGCGTTTTTTCATACAATCCAGACAAAATCAGGAGTGATTAAATCCCACTGTGGGTTTTATTCCCCTTAACTTGATACGGTTTTCAAATAAATAACCCCGACAGAACATCGTCCGCTTAGGGCGGGGTCGTTTATTCAATTCGTGTGGCTCTTAATATAGTCAACCGCATTCGCAACCGAGGCGATTTTTTCCGCTTCTTCATCAGGAATCTCGATATCAAACTCCTCTTCAAGAGCCATCACCAGTTCGACCGTATCCAGCGAATCCGCTCCCAGATCATCGATAAAAGAAGCTTGTGGCACTACCTGCTTTTCATCGACGCCCAGCTGGTCAACAATAATTTCCTTAACTTTTTCTTCAACGGACATAGCTATAAAACTCCTAAAAGATATTACATCAACATACCACCATTGACATTAATCACCTGACCGGTAATATAATTCGCCCGGTCGGAAACCAAAAACGCAACACAACGGGCAATGTCCTGAGGCAGGCCCAACCGCGCCAGAGGAATTTGCTCGATGAGTTTTTCTTTTACCGATTCATCCAGAACGCGGGTCATTTCCGTGTCGATAAAACCCGGAGCCACAGCGTTCACTGTGATCCCTCGTGCGGCAGATTCACGGGCCGTAGTTTTGGTGAGTCCAATAATTCCGGCTTTGGATGCGGAATAGTTGGCCTGGCCAAAATTTCCCATCACGCCAACAATGGAAGCAATATTAACAATGGTCCCCTTTTTTTGCTTCATCATTTGCTTGATGGCCTGCTGACTGCAAAGAAAACTCCCCTTCAGATTGATCGCCAGCACCAGGTCCCAGTCCGATTCTTTCATACGAATCATCAACCCGTCCCGGGTGATTCCCGCATTGTTCACCAGAATGTCCAGAGGCTTGTGTTCTTTGGAAATGGAATTAAATACTTCCTGGACCTCATTCGCGTTGGAAACATCCAGACGAACCGCAGATGCTTTGCCGCCGTTGTTTTTGATGGCGTCCGCGGCTTTTTGTGCCCCTTCCAGATTCACATCACCAAGAATAACATGGGCTCCCTCTCTGGAAAGCTCTTCGCCAATGGTAAAACCAATGCCCTGAGCGCCCCCCGTGATTAAAGCCACTCGTCCTTCAAGTTCCATCCATTTTTCCTTAACGTGAGATCAATTTTGTTTGAACGCGGCTATGGTGCGTTCCAGAGAATCAGGATCATTCGCCTGATGACACTCGATATTTTTATTAAACCGACGCATCAGCCCCGAAAGGACTTTGCCGGGTCCAAGCTCGACCACCGTATGAATGCCCTGGTCCACAATGTATTTCATGGTTTCAACCCATCTGACAGAGCTGCAAACCTGCTGTCTCAAAGCTTCTTTTGCGTCCGCACCGCTTGTATTGGGGATCGCATCGACATTGGTGATGACTGGAAAGGACAGGTCCTGAAAGTTTGTTGTTTCAAGCTCTTTTTGCAACTTGATTTCGGCTGGCTTCATCAAGGAACAATGAAAGGGCGCACTGACGGGTAACAGGATCGATTTTTTCGCTCCTAATTCTTTCGCTTTACCGGCAACCTCTTCGACAGGTTCTTTATGCCCGGCAATGACCGTTTGCTCCGGGCTGTTCAGGTTGGCCAATTGTACCCTGACACGATCGTTCGAAGCCTCTTCACATAGTTTTTGGATTTCTTCTGCTGGCATTCCAATAATCGCGGCCATGGAACCGACACCGACCGGAACCGCCTCCTGCATGAATCGCCCACGAAGCTGAACCAGTTTGACAGCGTCACGAAATTGAATCGCCCCCGCTGCCACCAGCGCGGAATATTCACCCAAACTATGGCCCGCCGACAGCATGCAATTAATATCATGTTCCCTTAGCATATTCAAGGCTATTATACTGTGAATGAGGATAGCGGGCTGGGTGTTTTCGGTGAGATTTAAAACTTCCTCAGGACCATTGAAGCATATCGATTTTATATCCACGCCCAGAACTTCATTTGCCTCATCAAACATCTGCCGGGCTGCAGGAAAGGTGTCATAAAATTCTTTGCCCATACCGACAAACTGAGAACCCTGCCCTGGGAATAAAAAAGCGATCCCTACCATTTAATCACCGCCGCTCCCCAGGTCAATCCGGCGCCAACCACCATGATCAGCATCCGGCAACCTGGTTTAATGCGTCCCGTTCTTTTGGCTTCATCAATGGCGATAGGAATCGACGCCGCCGAAGTGTTGCCGTATTTGTGAATATTGAGGAAAACCTTTTCGGGAGAAACTTCCAGTCTTTTTACCACCGCGTCTATGATTCTTTGATTGGCCTGGTGGGGAACGATAAGGTCCACATCGTCTCTCGAAAGTCCGTTATACTTCAACGCTTCCTGACAGACTTCCGTCATGCGCTTCACGGCGACCTTAAAGGTGGCGTTGCCCGACATTTTAATAAAAAATTTGTCTGAATTTCCATTTTCCGGTATCCGTCCGATTGCTTTGGGAACTTCGATCAGGCTGGACAAATTCCCATCTGAATATATGTGGGAGGACAACAGTCCGCACTCCTCAGAAGAATCCTTTTGTTTTAAAATCACCGCCCCTGCCCCATCGCCGAATAAAATACAGGTGGTGCGGTCCGTCCAATCGACAATCCTGGAATTCACTTCGCTCCCGATGACCAGCACATGACGATATCGGCCGCTTTTAATATATTGTTCGGCTATGGACAAGCCATAAACAAAACCGGAACACACTGCGGAAATATCGAAGGCCGCCGACCGGGTCGCGCCAATTTCTTTTTGCACAAAGCAGGCGGTTGATGGAAAGAGAACGTCCGGGGTGGATGTGCAGACAATGATGATGTCCAGTTCATCAGCCGTTATATTTGCCGACTCCAGGGCTTTACGGGCCGCATGAGCCGCAAGAACGGACGAAGATTCTTTTTCACTCGCGATGCGTCTTTCCTGAATTCCGGTGCGTGTGCGTATCCATTCGTCGGACGTATCCAACATCTTTTCCAGATCGAAATTTGTTAAAATTTTCTCAGGAAGATAGGAGCCTGTTCCGGCTAGCTCCGCCTGGCACAAAGTGTGGTCGGTCATGTTTGATTCGCGCTTGGTGTGTTAGGAGTTCGGATCGGATGATTCTTTTTTGTTTTCAGTGGGTATTTTGGTTTTTGAGGAAGCGTTGCCGTTATCTTTTTCATCTTCACCGAAGGCGATGTTTTTGATTGAGTCCCATATACCCCCTTTGCGTTCCCCAAGATTGAGTTCGATGTCGTCCTGAATATGCTGGTTAATTTTTTTCTCGATCAACTCCTTGGCCCGCTTGATGGCATTTTTGATTGCCTTTGGAGAGGAGCTTCCGTGAGCGATAATACAAACACCATTGACCCCTAAAAGGGGCGCTCCGCCAGTCTCCGAGTGATCGACTTTTTTCTTGAACTCAGCCAGATGCGGTTTTAAAAAAAAGTATCCCAACTTACTGGCCCAGTTGGTCATGAAAATATTTTTCAGGTTGGTGCCGATCATTTCCGCCAGGCTTTCACTGATCTTGAGGGCCACGTTCCCGGTGAAACCGTCGCAGACAATCACATCGGCGTTGCCTCGGTAAACTTCCTTGCCTTCCACGTTGCCGATAAAATTGATATGACTGCTCTTTAACATCTGAAAAACTTCTTTGGTGATTTCGTTGCCTTTACTGTCTTCTTCACCAATGCTCAGCAAGCCGACGCTAGGGTTTTCTTTTTCCAGAATATACTTCGCAAACACATGCCCCATGATTCCAAACTGAAACAGCTGGCTGGTTTTGCAATCCACATTGGCCCCGGCGTCCAGAAGAATGGAAGTGCCGGTGAGGGTGGGAAGCTGGATGGCGATGGCCGGTCGGTCCACTCCTTTCAAGGGACGCAAAATAATGGTGCAATAGGCGAGAACGGCTCCTGTATTTCCGGCACTGACAAAAGCGGCGGCCTCTCCACTTTTAACCAGGTCTATCCCGATTTTCATGGAGGACTTTTTTTTGTTTCGCAAAACTTTTGCGGGCGCTTCATCCATTTCCACGACTTGTTCTGCGTGTTCCACCCGAATGGGCAAACTGGAATGATCGCTGAATTTTTCCAGCTCAGCCTGAATCTTTTCCCGAGGCCCGGTCAGAATAATTTCCGTTCCATATTCCCTGGCGGCAAGTACGGCCCCCTCCACAATGGACCGAGGGGCATGATCGCCTCCCATAGCATCAACGGCTATTTTCATTTCAATTTTACGCTCCTGGTTTCAGAGGATGCGAGCCTGTAATTAATTTATAATGATTAAAATGGGCATTGAAATCGTCAGGAAAATAAACGTTATTCAACTCTGGACAAAGAATGACTCTTTCGGTATCGCCGTAATGAGCGCACATGAATCAGGTAAGAGGATTTTTGGAATGACTGATTGAATTTATAGCGCAACCTTACAAAATATTATGCTTTTAACGATAATACCTGTATCGAATACAAGGTTGGCACCGGTTTTTTGATCCCGGTTAAGCTCCCACCACTTCCATAATTTCTTTATCTTTATAATATCCGCAGTGAGGGCAAATATGATGCGGACGTTTGATCTCATGACATTGCGGGCATTCACAGAAAGAAGGCATGCTGAGCTTGTCATGCGAACGCCTCATTCCTCGTTTTGATTTGGACATTTTTTTCTTGGGGACTGCCATTATTTCTCCTTTGCTTGAATCCGGCACGAACATAAAATTCCTGTGCCGCCAAAAATCATTTTAATTTTTCTTTTAAAGAACGTAATACTTCCAACCGGGGATCGACCGGACCCTCATTGGCACAGCCACAGCGTCCCTTGTTTAGATTATTTCCGCATTCAACACACAACCCTTTGCAATTGTCCCCGCAAACGACAACAAAAGGCAGAGCCAATAAAATTTGATCATGCACCGACGGGTTGATATCGATCCGGTCGCCGTCGTAATATTCGATTTCGATATCCGAAGCGGACAGCTCAATTTCCGGATGCTCGGTACCCGTCTCTTCCCTTGGAACAAAATGGGATTTCAATTCACAATCTACCGGGAATTGAAACGATTCAAGGCAACGGGAACACAGTAGCCTTAATTCCGTTTTAATTTTTCCGGATAAGTAAATATCCTTTCCGCTTTTACTGAGAGTTCCCGCAACTTCTACATCCTGAATGAGAGAACAATCGGGATGTTCAATTTCAAAATCCTCTTTTTTCTCCGTCACTGTGAAATTCAAATCCGCATCGGGAATTTCGTCAACGGCAAAGAACATATTTCAAATCAGGGCAAACAAAGTTTTAAAAACTCGTTAAATATCCGTGGGTTCAAGGGTAGGATATTTAGTAGGGGGATGGTAGCCGGTATTAAAAATCCAGTCAAGAAAAATGTATTTTTCTCAAAGATTCATCCTGCTCTGGGATGAAACTTGTCATGCACTTTGCGCATTCTGTCCTGCAGAATATGAGTGTAAATCTGGGTGGTGGAGATATCCGTATGACCGAGCATTTCCTGAACCGAGCGTAAATCGGCCCCCCTTTCCAGAAGATGAGTCGCAAATGCGTGCCGCAGAGCATGCGGGGAAACGCTTGATTTTATATTGGCTTTCAACGCGTAGGCCTTGAGTACCTTCCAAAACCCTTGGCGGGTCATTTTGCGCCCCAGCCGGGTGATGAACAGCTCGTGAGCCGTGTTTCCTTTCAGCAGGACCCGCCGGGCCACGTCTAAATAATCCTGCACAGCTTCCCTGGCGACCGCGCCCAGGGGAACCACCCGCTCTTTCGATCCCTTCCCCAGAGACCTGATAAACCCGACCTCTAAGTCCACACCTGTACTTTTCAGGGAAACCAGTTCAGAAACCCGAAGCCCCGTGGCATAAAGAACCTCCAGCATAGCCCTATCTCGAACCCCTAACAGGGTTTTCGGGTCGGGACAGGCCAGAAGAGCTTCCACCTCATCAAGACCGATCACATTCGGCAATTTGCGCCATAGTTTGGGCGATTCCAATATCTCCGCCGGGTTATCCTGGATGTAATCCTCCGCGCACAGAAAATTGAAAAATGATTTCAGTGAGGACAAATACCGGGCCGTCGACCTCGAATTACGCCCCTCGTTCAGACATTTGATCAGGTAAGAGCGTATCCTCGTGGAGTCAAACGCTTCCAACGGCTTCTCGCCAGTAAAATCGAGAAACCGGGAAATATCCCGACAATAGGCCTGAACCGTATTGGTGGAATAACGTTTCTCGATCTTCAAAAAATCGGTGTAGTTTTTGAGGATGTTTTGCATAGACTTTTAAGCCCCGTAATTCAAGTCCTAGCTATTATACTGGAACTGGGCATAAATGCTATTTTTTCAATACTATAGCTGAGATCTTGAAGAAGGTCTAAAGGTGGAAAATTACTTCATTAGGTAAGTGGTTTTTGAATCTACTATCTGTAAAAGATACCTCTCGATTGCCGTGTAAGACACCTGCGAAAAATACTCGTTATAGACGCGGAGTACTAGATAGCACAACTATTTAAGAATTTCTTTCATATCTTTAAGATAATCATCGTATGAGTTCCAATCAATAACAGACCATAAAACGAATGCCATATTTTGTGGTGATGTTCCAAAGTCAAATTTATTACCAAATTCTTTTTCCAGGGTTTTAAAGCAATTTTTAGTAAAAACTAGTGTGGGAGGGCCATCTTCCCAATGCATTGCTTGGTTTCGCCCATGCCAAATAACATTTGATAAGTATTGAGTCCCTATCTTTCGTCCCTTTATATACCGGTCGGATTTTTTAAGTATAAGAGACATACCTTGCTTCGCAATTTGAAAAACTGATCCACAAAGCACTTCTATAGATTGAGAAACTAAGAGCGCTTGCATTCTCGTTTCGGCAGCCTGTACGAATTTACTCTGTATTTGGATTTCATCAAAATCATCATTTAAATCGGCGTTAATAAAATCCCAATAACGCATTTTATGTTTAGTTTGCAAAAGATTTTTTATAGGTTCGAATCGTATTTCCTCCTTGCCAATGGCATCAAATAACATCGACACGGCTGGTCTTGTGTGCTCTAAAAAATCTTCTGCCGTAATTTCTCTTGGTAGCATCCGAAATTAATTTATAAAGGTCTGTTTTGCATCATTTTTTGGTTGAAATGTTAACACGTAAATGAGAGTCTGGAAACCCTATTGACAATTCCCATTCAAAGCTTACATCCTTCACACAAAACTAACTTAAAAGCTTTATACTATTCAATTCAATAACTTATACTCCAATAAAAAACTGATTTGGGGAAATCCCTGTTATCTGATATCATTGTAAAGTTGGTCCATCCTGCTTTAATATGAATCCCATGGAAAACCATCGAATTTTCCGCTGACAGCGTCTTATCCCGCCTGAGGCCGTTTTGTCCAGTTTTGATGTTTGGAAATTTAAAGGGCAAGGTATTATTTAGTCTCAATGGAATCAAAACTTATATCGGCCTCTCTGATATAGAGGCAGGGTGAGATGGTTTCATTTAAATGAAGGTAAAGGATTTTTAAAATTATGAATCAAGAGAAAATCAGGAATGTTGGCATCATCGCCCACGTCGATCATGGGAAAACCACGCTGGTCGACACCCTTCTGCGTCAAAGCGGCATGTTCCGGGACAATGAAGTCACTGGTGATCTCATCATGGACAGCAATGAGCTGGAACGGGAGCGCGGAATCACCATCTTTTCCAAGAACGCCGCGATCCGCTACAACGGCTACAAAATAAATATCGTCGATACTCCCGGCCACGCGGATTTTGGCGGCGAGGTGGAACGTATTTTGAAAATGGTCAACGGCGTGCTTCTGCTGGTCGATGCGGTTGAGGGACCGATGCCGCAAACCCGCTTTGTGCTCAAAAAGTCACTGGACTTAGGGTTACGTCCTATTCTGGTTGTCAATAAAATCGACCGAAATGGCGCCGATCCTGAAAGAGTCGTCAATCAGGTCTTCGATTTGTTCGTGAGTTTGAACGCCACCGATGAGCAGTTGGATTTTTCCATCATCTACACGTCCGCCAAGAATGGAATTTCCCGGCTGGAACCCAATGACCCGGACGGGGACATGCGACCGGTGCTGGATCTCATCATTGACAAAGTGGCCGCGGATGAAGGGGATGTTGAGGGTTCCTTTCAAATGCTGGTGTCTTCCATAGATTACAGCGATTATCTGGGACGAATCGCCATTGGAAAAATATCGCGCGGCGCCATTCACCTGAAAGACAGTTACACGTTGATCAAGCGTTCGGGGGATATGGAGCAATTCAAGATTTCCAAACTGCTGGTCTTTGAGGGCCTGCAAAAAGTGGAGGCTACCAGCGCGGTCATGGGCGACATCATTGGCATTGCCGGGATGAAGGACGTGGACATCGGCGAAACCATTGCCGAAAGTTCCAACCCGGAAGCGCTTCCCGTAATCGAGATAGATGAGCCGACGCTTTCTATTAACTTCATGGCCAACACCTCGCCTTTCGCTGGCAAGGAAGGCAAGTTTGTGACTTCCCGGCAATTGCGGGAACGCCTGTTCAAGGAAGTCAAATCCAATGTTTCCCTGCGGGTGAACACAACCGAAGCCCAGGACACTTTCAAAGTTTCCGGCAGAGGAGAACTGCATCTCACGATTCTCATTGAGACGATGCGGAGAGAAGGTTTCGAGTTTTCCATTTCCCGGCCCGAAGTGGTTATGAAAGAAGAGGATGGCAAAAAACTGGAACCGGAAGAGTTTATCACCCTCGACCTGGAAGAAGCTTATATGGGAACGGTGATGGAGACCATGGGCAAGAGAAAAGGTTCTCTCAAAAACATGGCCCCAATGGGAGAAGGTTCCCTGCGACTGGAATTTGTCGTGCCCACGCGCGGATTGTTCGGTTTCACATCTGAATTCCTGACCCTGACAAAAGGGACGGGAATCATCAATCGAAATTTTCATAACTTTATCCCTTACTGCGGAGAAATCGCCTCACGAATCAATGGCGTCCTTATTTCAATGGAAACCGGTAAAACCACCGGGTTCTCCCTGTTCAATCTCCAGGAAAGAGGAAGTCTGCTGGTAGGGCCGGGACAGCAGGTGTATTTAGGCCAAATAGTGGGCGAGAACAATAAAGACAATGATCTTGTGGTCAATGTCTGCAAGGAAAAAAAATTGACCAATATGCGAGCTTCGGGATCGGATGTGAATGTCATCCTCACGCCGCCGAAAAATATGAGTCTGGAACAGATACTGGGATTCCTCAATGAGGACGAACTGGCGGAAATCACGCCGACCAGCATTCGCCTGCGCAAAAGACTGCTCGATGAAAACGACCGCAAGCGCAACTCCCGGTCGAGTAAGGCATCGGTTGGTTGAACTGGTTTCCGAGGAAGGGTTTCCAGCCGGAGCGTTCCGTCTGAATGCTTGTAAATCATTGATGTGCTTTTCTAAATGCGGTAGAATCACCCGTATTTTCCGGCAGGCAACAAACGAGATAAAAAAATTCCTTCAAGATTTAGAAAGAGATCCGTATTAAATGCTAAGAACCACTTTAGTCCAGCATGTACGCCAGCAGGAAAGGATGAACCCCGGTGCCACCGGGGAATTCACCAGCCTGATGAACGAAATCATGGTGGCGGCCAAGATAGTTTCCCTGGAAGTGAACAAGGCCGGCATTGGTGAAGATGTTCTGGGATTGACCGGCAAAATCAATGTCCAGGGGGAAGAAGTTCAAAAACTCGATGAGTTTGCGGACATGACCTTCACCAAAATTATCGGTCAATCAGAAACGGTTTGCGCTATCACCTCCGAGGAACTGGAATATCCGGTCATCATTCCGCCTGATAGAAACCCCGGAAAATATATATTCATGATGGACCCGCTGGACGGATCTTCCAATATCGACGTCAACGTAGGCATCGGCACTATTTTTTCTATTTACAAAAAAAAGACTCCCGGCAATAAAGTTGAAGACGAAGATTTACTGCAAAAAGGCGATCAGCAAATAGCCGCCGGGTATATCATCTACGGGAGCAGTACGATGTTCGTGTACACATCGGGAAAGGGCGTTTATGGTTTCACACTGGACCCTTCTCTGGGAGAATTTTTTCTTTCCCATCCCGAAATCAAAATTCCCGAACAAGGTTCCACATACAGCATCAACGAGGGCAATACCGAAATATGGTGCGAGGAACAAAAAAATTTAATCGCCTACCTGAAAGAAAAAGACGCGGCAACAAAAAGACCCTACAGGTTACGCTACATCGGCACTCTGGTTTCCGATTTTCACCGTACTTTACTCAAGGGCGGGATTTTCATGTATCCCAGAGACAAAAACAATTTAAATGGAAAATTACGTTTCGCGTTTGAGGCCGCACCCCTGGCATTCATCATTCAAGATGCCGGAGGCCGGGCTTCCACCGGCGAAGAAAATATCCTTGATATTGTCCCTGCAGAAATTCATCAACGTGTCCCCCTTTATATTGGAAGCACGGAGGATGTGGATCTTGCAGAAAAACATTTGTCCACACCTTCTGATTGTGGAAAATCCGCCTGACCCCGCTACGCGGTAGGAGATATTAACGTGCTATGGGTTTATGGCTGATTGAACCCAACCTTACCCCTTCAGAGCATGAAGTTAGTGGAATGGGTATCACATATACAAAACTATTTTCCTGCCAGTCAGCGTGACGCTGGCTCCTCCGCAGTGTGCTAGTTTGCCCACGGCGCGAAACATTTTTTTGAGGCTCGCGAGCGTAGCAAGCGTCAGCCCTAAACTTTTCCTCCCCGCGTTGCGGGGAATAAACCAGCGGTTCCAATATGAAAATTCAGAGCATTCGCGGTGTCAAAGACATCTTGCCCGGAGACATTGAAAAATGGCAGTGGGTCGAGGAAATAGCCCGCAACGTTTTCAGCAAATACGGTTTCAGAGAAATTCGCCTGCCCATATTTGAAAACACAAAACTCTTTTCAAAAAGTATCGGCGAGACCACCGACATCGTTGAAAAGGAAATGTACACCTTCGAGGACCGGAGCGGAGAGCAAATCACCCTGAGACCGGAAGGAACCGCTTCGGTGGTGCGGGCTTACATTGAACATAAAATGTACAATCCTCCGTCGGTGGTCAAACTATATTACATGGGGCCTATGTTTCGCTACGAACGCCCGCAGGCGGGTCGGTTCCGCCAGTTTTATCAGATCGGTATCGAAGCTATGGGGACCGACAATCCCACAGTCGATGTTGAAGTCATGACCCTGCTGATCGAGTTTTTCCGGCAATTGGGATTGACCGAACTGGAACTGCAAATCAACAGCCTGGGATGCGCCGATTGCCGACCCAAATACCGGGAAACCTTGAAAGATGCCATTCGCGGACATCTCGACGAACTGTGTCAAAACTGCAATCAGCGTTATGAGAGAAATCCTTTGCGAGTTCTCGACTGCAAGGTCGAGCGCGACCGGAAAATCGCACAAGATCTGCCAAAAACCAAAGATCATCTGTGTGAATCCTGCACGACAAACTTCGATCAGGTACAAGCACTTCTAAGCTCCACCAGCACTCCCTATTCCCTGAACCCGTTACTGGTTCGTGGTCTGGATTATTATTCCCGCACAACATTTGAAGTGGTTTCTACCAGCCTCGGCTCTCAGAACGCCATTTGCGGAGGGGGCCGTTACGATTCACTGGTAGAAGAATTCGATGGCCCACCCACTCCCTGCTTCGGGTTCGCGCTCGGCATGGAACGCTTGATTTCCGTTATCCCCTTTGACGATAAAATTGATCTTGAAACCCGACCGGACATTTTTGTGGTTGGTTTGGGCGAGGAAGCGAAATCCGTGACTTTCAAACTCATTCACGATTTACGTAGAGGAGGGTTCAGCGTGGACCAGGATTATGCCGGCGGCAGTATGAAAAGCCAGATGCGAAAAGCCAATAAATCCCGGTCCCGGTTTACCCTGATCGTTGGCGAAAATGAAATAAAATCCGGGAAATACTTGTTAAAGGACATGGAAAACAGTTCACAGAATGAAGTTTCCGCCCAGGACTTGCCCCAGGCTCTACGGGAACAATTAGCGAAACCCGTTGAGCCATGACCCGAACATAATTTCGGTATGATGGGATTTCAGTACGCTGGCGTTGACCTCTGAAAAACCTCGTGTTAGATTAACTTGTAAAAAAATTTAAAACTTTCCCAAGCGATTTTTTTATGTCCAGCAAAGAATTGGAGGTTCTGGAAGATTTTATCACCCAGAACAACTTAAAGATAACCCGGCAAAGGCGATCCGTCTTGAAAGCTTTTCTGGACTCAGAGGAGCATGTCAGCGCGGAAGAACTTTATAAACTGGTCACGGCTTCCGAGCCGAAAGTCGGACTGGCGACAGTTTATCGGACTCTGGCCCTTTTAATCCAGAGCGGACTCGCATCGGAACTGGATTTTGGCGACGGCCAAAAACGTTACGAGCATAAATACATGCATAGCCATCACGACCACATGATCTGTACCGAATGCGGAAAGATCATCGAGTTCAACCACCCGCTCATTGAAAAGTTTCAGGAAGAAGTCGCCGCCCGCAATGGATTCACCATCACATCTCACAAACTGGACATGTTCGGCATGTGTAGCGATTGCCGGTAAAGAGATAAGAAGTCATTTCCCGCACCCACCCAGAGCTTCAATTAGATTGTAGACATACAGTAAAAACTTCCCCGGAAAATAATTTCAATCTAATACGAAAAACTATTTATCCAACCAATAGCAGGTCGTGTATGCGGATGTTCCAAAAAGCGCATTTGCCTCTGAACATTGACAGGTTGGATTGCGCATATGTGAAGGCGATGGTGGTAACTTCTGACAAGTGCCAGCGGTTTGCATATTGACACCCCGTCCATTGCCATTTGTTCTGGACTCGGACGGTGTGTTTTCCTGGGGTTTTTCGGAGTATGTAGACTTCAGTCGGAGCAGGAAATCGCGTGCGGCGTCATTTGCTTTGTATGAAAGTTGACGAACTGTTGAAGCTGAGCTCGGGTAATTTTGTTTGCTGAATACTTCCCGATGGTAATTTTCATAGCTTTTCCGTTTGAACCCACACCATAGACATCATTGTAGGCGGGCCGATCACAGAACGCGATAAGGTTACGGCCCTTACCGCCTGTTTCCCGGGTATCAGGTCTTCTCACAAAGAAAGAAGGCTTAACCAATACCTCATCTCCTCTACTTGTTACATACCAGCAGACATAATCGGCTATTCCTTCCTTGCGAACACCAACTTCCCCATGCTGCAAACTACCCACCCGCTTCTTGTTGCTAGTCCTTAGTCCTGCGACACCGGCCTCGCAGTTCATGCGGTCAGGGGTGGATCCCCTAAATTCATCTCCGGCAGAAGACAGGGCCGGTGTTTTTCTGCGCCCAATATCCGAATTATATTGTTCCCTGGTAAGAACGTCTGGCAGGGGCCGCTTTTGGAGGTTTGGGTTGGAGAGAGTGAGGGGTGTGCGGGGCTTTTGGGAGCCCTCTTTGTCAAAGTTGATCACCACGGTTTCCCCTTTTGAAACTCTGACTCCAGCAGTCGTTTCCTGATCCAATACCTTTTGCCTGGGGTTGAGTGTCAGCGGAGACGATGCCTTTCCGACTCGGGGATTAAGACCGGCTTCCTTGAGTTTGGCCAAAGCGTCCCTATACATCATGCCGACCACATTGGGAACCCGAACCGTTTTATCGGAGGGTGAGGAACCGGGTGTCCAGTCGTCCTTGGAGCATAGCAGGCAGGACTGATTTCTACCGTCAAAAACGGTAATCGCGTCGCCGGATTTTCCAAGGTTGGCGCAAATCGCCTTGGCTTCCGCTTCCCGGTTCATGCCGCCTGAATCCGTCAGGGTCCCCACCTTCCAGTTGGAACAATTGCCATCCAAAGAAAGCGCTTGGGCAAAATTCCAGGTGGCAGTTAAGGAACCAATCAATATAATCAGAGCGCAGATCAATTTTTGAAACGGCATCCCTTTTTCTCCAACAAAATGATTTGTTTTAACGAATCGGCGCCCTCATTGCCAAGTTAGTTCCATATCTTTATTTTTCCCATTTACAGCCCTTTGCCGCAAGGTTCACTGAAGAAACCTTCATATCGCATTGACTTTCAATAAAACTGCAAAATCCGTCCAGACCCCCTCGGAAAGCAAACCCGTATTCCTTTCCACGAGTTCCCTCTTTAACGATCCGTTTGGCATCTTTACGGGCTCTTTCGATATGATTGAACCGTTTTGATGGGGCGGCAACCGTATAGAGGAACTCCATAAAACCCCTGCTGTCCGGTTTCTTTGCCTGCAAAACATTAAACTCCGTATCCGCTTTGCTGGAAAATCGATAACCCGAATACAAAAGGCACTTTAATTTTCCAGATGAACCACCACCCAGGCCAGTTCCTCCCCCGCCCGCAGTACCTCCAGTGCCACCCCCGGTAGGTGTGGGAATGGGAGGAGGGGGTGGAGAGGGAGGTGTCCAGTCGTCCCTGGAGCATATTGAACAGGCTTTCGTTACCGGGTTTACTCTTGTGATAAAATCACCGGACTCCCCTGTAAGGGTGCAGGCTTTCTCGGTGTCGCCAGGATCGAGGTTGCCTTTACTATCCAAAAAGTTCATGCTCATCCAGTTGGAACAATGCCCCTCGGAAGAACCCGCCCCGGTCACCTTCCCGCCACTGGATGAACCCCCACCTGCAACCGCTACAGGGCCTTTCGTAGTATCTTTCAGGGTCGTCGACGGGGTTGTCCCTCCGCCCGTTCCCCCAGGACCCTCCGAGGGCACGGGGTTTTTAATTTTTCCACCAAACACATCGTAGAGCGGCTCCGTGGGGAGATCACCTTTAATGGAATCACCCAAATCTTCATTGTACATTCCATAAGCCGCTTGCATCAAAACCCTGAAAAATATTGCCTGCAATCTGGGGTCATCTCTGTTTGATGCATTCTCCTGTGCAAGGCCCAGTTGCACACAGTCAAAAGCGGTCTTACGATCGGGTTGGCCTTGGACGGCTAATGCCAGCCGGCCCAATGCATGACCCATCATTGCTGATTTCGCAATTTCGTTAATAAATTTAGCATCGTCTTTAGCATGCTCAGGCACTCTTACCTCGACTTTTTTATCCCAATAATCGGTCTGTAAGACCTTCTGAAAATTTCTCCAGACTTGGGAATCCCTTGGAGTCGGGTTAGGACATATATTGGAGTGGGCCATGGAGGCGAACAGGAAAAAAACGGCCAATGAAATGAAAAATGAGGTGAGGACGGATTTTTTAAAATGCATTGTTTTTCCTTTCCTGGTCCAAAATTAAACCGAAGGATAGCGGGGTATTTTTCTATTGTAGTTAATATGAGCCCCAATTTTCTCAAATATTCAGGATGAATTTAAGAAAAAAATAGCCCTAGGTCGAAAGAAGAATAAATTCTGTGGTGGATGAAGATAAGTAGGATTTTGAAATTAAAGAGGTTTATGGGCGAGACGCCTCATTTCCGGAATAAAATGGAAATATGACAAACTGCCCAAGAAGCGGAAAGATCATTGAGTTCAACCACCCGCTCATTGAAAAGTTTCAGGAAGAAGTCGCCGCCCGCAATGGATTCACCATTACATCCCACAAACTGGACATGTTCGGCATGTGTAGCGATTGCCGTTGACTCATTTCAAATTGTAGCAATGCCGGTCAATACCGTCCCCCCTCCGCCGAGCCGGCTGGCAGGTGTTCGTCGATCACCGCTATATCATCCTCAGAAAGTTGAATCTTGAGAGAAGCCACATTCTCCTCCAGGCGGGAGATTTTTTTTGTTCCCGGAATCGGAAAGACGTCCTCACCATTTTGCAATACCCAGGCAAGGGCCAATTGAGCGGGGGTCACTGACTTTTCTTTGGCAAGTTTCCCTATAACTTCAGTAAACTTTTGATTGCGTTCCATAGCCTGTTGCTCGAAGCGGGGAAGAACCAGCCGTCGGTCGCCTTTCCCCAGGTCCTTCCTTGCGGTGACGGCTCCGGCAAGAAAACCACGGCCCAGGGGGCTATAGGCGACCATTCCGATGTTTAATTCCCGGCAAACGGGCAACGTGTCATTTTCCGGTTCACGCGCCCACAACGAAAACTCATTTTGCAATGCAGTGACGGGGTGCACTTCATGCACACGGCGAAGCGTGTCGCCATCCACCTCGCTGATGCCGATGTAACGGACTTTTCCCGCTTTGACCAGTTCCCCCATAGCTCCAATCGTATCTTCCACCGGCACATCGGGGTCAATACGGTGTAGATAATAGAGGTCTATGGTTTCCCTGCCCAACCGTTTCAAACTGGCTTCGCACGCCTGTTTGACATATTCCGGTCGGGCGTTGCGCCCGGTAATTCCCCCATCCGCGTCCGGCAGGATGCCGAATTTACTGGCCAATACAATCCGGCCCCAATCATTTTTAAACGCTCTCTTCAACAACTCTTCGCTTTGACCCACTCCGTAGATATCGGCAGTGTCAAAAAAATTGATCCCAAGTTCAAGTGACCGATGCAATAGTTTGATCGATTCATCCGGGTCACTCGCCCCGTAGAAATCAGCCATGCTCATACAACCCAGACCGAGACGCGATACTTTAAGATCACTATTGCCCAGAGTTTTTCTTTCCATTTTTTTTAAAAGGTTTTATGGGTTTTAAAAATTACCTTGGCAGAAGCACGGGCGGCTTCGGGAAATAGTGAAGGAGCGGAAGATGGATTATTCTTCAGTTGCTTTGGTTTGACTGGAGATAGACTGTGCGCACCGAAAGCCGATATAATTGTAGATCTCGTTGATGGCCTGACCATAGGTGGTCACTTTTTGGAAAACCCGGTTTTTCGGGTGGAGCCAGATGCGGTTGGTGATGCGTAAAGCGCCTGCCGAGGAATCGAAAGCGCCGCCGCGGATCACTTTGTATTCGCCTGTTTCAGGTCCCTTGGGGTTGTTCTTTTCCCTTATCTGATAATACGGCTCGTACCAGTCGTCCGTCCATTCCCAGACATTTCCCATCATGTCGTACAAACCAAATTGATTGGGTTGCTTCTGGCCTACAGGATGAGTGGTTTCCCCCGATCCGTCCTTATACCAGGCATAAGCCTCATCCATCATATTGCCCCAGAAGTAACGCGCGTTCGCCCCGCCCTTCGCGGCGTATTCCCACTCCGCTTCCGTGGGCAGACGGCATTGGCCTTTGGATTTCTCCAGAAACTCCTGGACCTCAACATAATTGACCTGCTCGACAGGAAGATCCGGGCCAATGAACTTGGATGGATTGAAACCCAGTAATTTTTCCCAGCGCGCCTGAGTCACCTCAAACTTATCCATGTAAAAATCATCGAGGCAAACTTCATGTTCGGGTTTTTCATCTTCCTGGGCGTAATCATTGCCCATGATGAAACATCCCCCTTTGATGAAGACCATTCCAGCCGGCGCCCGTTTGGCTTTTTCCTGATCTTCGGGAGACAACACGACGGGAATCACCTTTTCCGGCATTTCAGGGGGGGCTTCAGAATTCCGGGCAGAGTCGGTGGATTCGGAAAGGGAAGTATCTTCCCCTCCAGTGGATTCTTTCTGACCGTCGTTGCCGGAACATCCCGCTCCTAAAGTCAGAAGCAGGCCGAATGTAAAAAAGATTATTAAACGCATTGATTTAAGTGACATTAGGTAAGCGAAAGATAATACCACGTTGGTGTTTGTTTACAATGAATTTTAAACGCCTGACAGGACTATTTGGGAGAAATTATACAAGTTGAAAGAACTTAAAAAAATGGTTAAATCCTTAAAAAATTAGGATTTGCGCTCAAAATTACGGAATTTATGCCGATAGAGAACAGAATATTGACTTTATCATTCTTCCGGGAAATATGAGAATCCTCCTCTCAGGGAAATTAAAACACTGGCAACTCCTTTTGCTGACGGCCCTTGTTCTGGCTTTTTTTTCGGCTTGTTCTTCCACACCCCCACGTATACCCGAAAAACCGAAACCAACGTATGAGAGGGCCATTTCAAAAAAGGAAGAATCGAAGCCTGCACCCTCTATCCTGGAAATGGCGACCACCTTGTTGACCGGCGAACCCAAAGCCCCTCCCCTTCTGCCTTATCAAAAGGATATTAAGGCCGCCCGACACCGATATAATTTACAGGAATACCCGGAAGCGGAATTCTATTTAAAAAAAGCCCTCCTGCAATTTCCCGATGAACCTTCTGCCTTGAAGCTTTTGCCCTGGACCTATTTTTTCCAGCGAAATTATGACAAGGCGTTACGAGCCTTTGAACGCAGTCAGGTGATAGCCCCCAGGGACCCGGACACGCTTGCGGGAATAGGCTGGTGCTACCTGGCCATGAATAATTTCAACCAAGCCCTGGAAACATTCACCCAGGCCGAGCAATATTCTCCAGACAGCTACCCTACCCGCAAAGGCCGGGCTATCATCTTTCTTAAACAGAGAAACCCTTCCCGTGCGTTGCCGTTTTTGAAGTCGATTTATAACCCTCAGGAAATTGAAAGAATCCTTGCTTTTGAGGAATCAGAAGGTGAAAAATTATCTGAAAGCACTTATCCGGTCCTTCCTGGTGATTTGGATATGGCCTCCCTTTTCACTCTGCCGGTGGATGAGCCACGTTACCTGGACATGCTCCGGGGCTTGAAGCGACCGGAAAATCATTCTCCTGAACTGGAGACGGCATGGAAATATTATCGCCTGGGTTTATACCCCAGAGCCTTGCAAGCCTTTCAGGAACTGCCCGAACCCATCGGTCAAACATTGGACGCTCAAAACGGCCTCGCCTGGAGTTATTTCCAACACCGGGATATTCAAAAAGCGGATGCAATATTTAAGAGAATCGCTAAGACCTATCCAAAGTTCATAGGAGTCGAAAAAGGGTTGCGGGAATCAGAGAATTTTAAACTGCGGAAGGCGGCTCACGCGCAATATTATCTGGACCTGAACAAATTGAGAATGGCCGAAAGTAAATACAGAGTCTTGATAGATGAGTTTCCCGACTGGGCACATTCTTACGCTCAAATGGGAAGAATCGCGTTGAAGCTTTACAACCTTGAAGTGGCCGGAGAATATTTGAGTTCCGCCCTGCAACTGGACCCGAAAAGCAAGGCCGGTCTTTTAGGCATGGAAGAGATGGAAGCCATCCGTGAACCGGGCCTGTATAAAGCCAATCAGGCTTTTAAACGAGAGGAATATCAAAAAGCCGCAAGTCTTTACAACGATTATATCGAAGATCATAAATCTTCAACCCCGATGAATGAATCCCTGGCCCGCGCCTATAATGGCCTGGGGTGGAGCCAATACCATAAGGGACAATTCGGCTATGCGATTGAAAAATTCAGGCAATCCAAAAATTTTAAGCCGTTTGAATCCGACTCCATAAAGGGAATAGGTCTATCCTACTTCCATCTCAAGAACTACAGAGACGCTTTGCCCTACCTGAGATACGCTCACGACAGAAACCCGGAAGAAGGGATGGAAAATTATGAACTGGACTGGAGCGTCCTCAGAACCTGGGGGGATGATCGAGCCAGCCAGTATTTCCAGCGCGAAATGCAAGTGGACCCCCTGCGCGCCTCCTTATATATGGGAATGGGTTGGATTCAATTCAAGAACAGCAAACCCGATCTGGCGGTGGAATATTTTCTGAAAGCAATTTCCCTGGACCCTGATTCCGCTGTGTCCAATGAGTTTTTCAATCTTCTGAGTGGCCAGCGATTCGGCTGGCAGGTCTATAACCGCCTGGGCTGGGCTTATTATCATAAAAGAAATTTTTCCCGGTCACTCGAAATGTTCCGTATCTCTCTTAAGGAAAGGCCGGATAAATCCGGGGCGCATACCGGGATCGGGTACAACTTATACCAGATGGGAAAATATGCCTCGGCTATAAAGTATCTGGAACAGGCCCTGCTCATCAATCCCGCGTCAGCCCCCGTGCTTGAAACCGTTCTGGATGAGAGGGACAACCCTTCTCTTAAAGTTCGGACAACTGCCAGGACCAAGCTGGCAAGCGCTTATTACCAGTCGGGAAACTATCTGAAAGCAGTCCGTTATTATCAAAAGGATTTAACATTTCATCCTGCGCTTGCGGACGCTCACGCCGGTTTGGGTTGGGCTTATTTGAAATTGCGCCGACTGACAGAGTCCCGCGCGGCGTTCACCGAATCTTTAAAGCTCGCACCCTTGAAAACCCAATCGCACAAAGGTTTAACCGAGGTAAAACAATTGCTGGCAACGCAAAATATTCGAGTCAAAAATCCGGTTTTTCAAAATCATCCCTGCTCTTCCCCTTGCAAAAATTGAGTCCAAACTAGCTTAAAAAACGCTATGTCTTGCAAAAACAAAACATTTCATTTGACACTCCGAAAAAAAATGATAAAATATTAATCAATCAAATATATTTTCTTATCATTTTGAATATTTGGCGCTCATTGGGGGGGAGGGGTTCCTTTCTCTTTTCACTGTGGAGTGAGAAATCATGGAGTTGGACAAACGTTCAACTCCATGATCCTGTCCACATTTGATCGCCGCTTTGTAACCTGCCTCTTCAGTCTCACACCTTTTTCAATTGCTGATAGGAACTCTTTAGTTCATCCACAACGGACGGGTCCGCCAAAGTTGAGACATCGCCCAGTTGGTCGGCTTCATCGGCGGCAATTTTTCTAAGAATACGGCGCATGATTTTTCCTGAACGTGTTTTCGGCAAAGCGGGCGCCCATTGAATCACATCCGGCGATGCGATGGGACCGATCTCCTTACGCACAAAATTTTTGAGTTCCTTGCCAAGATCCTGGCTATACTCCACGCCGTCCATCAAAGAAATATAGGCATAGATTCCCTGGCCTTTTATTTCATGCGGAAACCCGACAACGGCGGCTTCCGACACGGAGGGATGGAGAACCAACGCGGACTCAACCTCCGCAGTCCCGATGCGATGTCCTGAAACATTGATCACATCATCCACCCTGCCGGTGATCCAGTAGTAACCGTCTTTATCCCGTCTGCATCCATCCCCGGTAAAATAATAGCCGGGATAAAGTTTGAAGTAGGTTTCCTCGAACCGGTCATGGTCTCCATAAATCGTTCGCGCCTGACCGGGCCAGGGTTCGGAAAGAGCCAACACTCCCGTCACGGCGTTCCCTTCCAGAACCTTGCCGGTTTCGGATGCAATGACCGTCGGTTTAATCCCGAAAAAAGGAAACGTCGCCGATCCGGGTTTACAAGGGGTGCATCCCGGAAGAGGCGTGATCAAAATCCCCCCGGTTTCTGTTTGCCACCAGGTGTCCACAATGGGGCATTTTTCACGCCCTATATTTTTGTGATACCAGCGCCAGGCTTCGGGGTTGATCGGTTCCCCCACAGAACCCAGCACTTTAAGGGAGGACAGGTCATATTTCGCCGGAATTTCTTCGCCATGCGCCATCAATGCGCGTATCGCGGTGGGGGCTGTGTAAAACTGAGTGACCTTGTGTTTGTCGACCACCTCCCAGAACCGCCCCGCGTCGGGATAGGTCGGGACACCTTCAAACATGAGCGTGGTCGCCCCATTTGCCAGGGGACCGTAAATGATATAGGAGTGTCCGGTGACCCAGCCAATGTCGGCGGTGCACCACCAGATGTCGCCATCATGGTAATCAAAAATATATTTCTGCGTCAGCGCGGCAAAAATCATATAGCCGCCCACATTGTGCTGAACTCCTTTGGGCTTGCCCGTGGAACCGGAAGTATAAAGCAGAAACAGGGGGTCTTCTGCGTCAACAGGTTCGGCCTCGCAATCGGACGACGCGTCCCGCATTTCGTCATGCCACCAGAAATCCCGACCGGAAACCATGCTGACAGGGATCGCCGATCCAACCCGTTCCACAACGATACACGTCTCCACTCGTAACCCGTTTTTTTGGGCGATTTCGATGGCCTTATCCGCACTGTCCTTCAAAGGGACGGGCTTGGTTCCCCGAAAAGCGCCGTCTGTCGTGACCAATATTTTCGATGACGAGTCGTGAATCCGTTCTCCAAGAGCCGTGGCAGAAAAACCCCCGAACACAATCGAATGGACAGCTCCAATCCGGGCGCAGGCCAGCATGGCGACAGCGAGTTCCACCACCATCGGCATATATATGGTCACGCGGTCCCCTTTTTTGACACCCCGTTTCTTGAGAACGTTGGCGAACTTGCACACCTGTTCGTGTAATTCCCGGTAAGTCAGCGTCCGGTTGGTTCCCGGTTCGTTGCCCTCCCAGATGATCGCGGTCTGATCCGCACGGGTTTCAAGATGCCTGTCCAGACAATTGGTGGTGATATTGGTTTTTCCACCCTTGAACCATTCGATGGAGATAGGGCCGTTTTTTACGTTGTAATTATAGTTCCGCACCTGATCCCATTTTTTGAACCAGACAAATTTATCCGCTTCTTCAGCCCAGAATTTTTCGGGATCTTCAATGGACTGGTTATACAATTCCGTGTATTGATCCATGTTTTGAAAATACGCCCGGTCGCTGATGGCTTTGGGCGGATTGTATATTTCACGATCACTCATTAAATGATCTCCCTGATAGGTGGACTGTTTTATTTTTAATCTTCATGAATCGTGCGCACCGCTCGTGCTGATTCGGCGAGTGTCCATAGCCCATCGGGTTGAGTGTATTCCCCATCGCGGATGTTGAATACCCAGGTCCGCATCCGGCCCGGGACCTGTTGGGCGATCATGGAAAATCCTCCACCGGGCGCAAAAATTTCATTGATATGAATATCTTTTCCGAACCTGTCCTTAATGATCCAGGACTTATCATAAATGGTGGCAATTTCATCCCGCGTGGGCAACCGCCAATTTTCATAACCCGCGAATTTTTTTTCGCTCAGACTTCTCGCGTAATCGGCGCTGTCCTGATAATTGACCCATTTTTTCAGCTCATTCATGGAGTCGGTTTTATTCCACATGAGATTGTTTTCCGTATCGGTCACGGTTCCATCTCCATTATCGACAAATCGATTTTGATCACTCACGGGTCACATTAGTTTTTTGGTTAATTCAACTGATTCTACTAAAACGAACAAAATTAGCACTATTCGGATAAATATTCAAAGTTTCCTTTTTTCATCAATGTGTGGGAATGTTTTTATAATACCCGGCTTCATGGTGTACCATTAATGAATAAACAATGCTTAAACCGGCAATCCTGTATCAGATTTTATATTTAACTCATGAACTCTCCCCAGCCTTCTGAACCCTCCCTTAAAATCTTAATGACCCATTTTAAATGGAGCCTCGACCGTTTTGAAGAAATTTTAAAAAACGAAAAATCTGACTACTACCGGGACGCGGCGCTACAACGCTTCAGCTTCACTTGTGACATGGCCATGAAATGCATCCGCTCCCAGGCTATTGAACAAGGCGCATCCTGTAAGACCTTCACGGAATGCATCGAATGGTCCGTAGAACAAAACTGGCTCGAAAAAGAGACTCCCTGGAATGAACTGACTGAATCTCACCGTCGGGCCGCGCAAAAGCTAAAAAACGAATTGGCCGACCTCGAATATGACAAGCTGGATTCCTATTGCCGCCTGTTCCATAAAATTTACAACAAACTGGTAAAATTTTAGTTTTTTGTTATTCGGTAAATCTTCCCTTCATCAAGCACTTCCTGTTTGAAATTCAAAATAATTTTTCTACCCACCAAGTAATTCAGGTGCACTTGATTTAAAAAGTATCCTGAAAAGGATAATAATGTGTTGACAAATCGACAGGAAAATAAATATTATCTTGCATCCGATACCGTCCATTCATTTCCCATGCATTCTTTGTTTGAGGTCAATTTCCAATTTGATTTAGAGGGCTGTTCCTTGTTTTCTACTTTAATCAGGAAAGGATAAAAAATGAAAAAAACAATCATGGTTTCTGGAGTATTAGTTTTTGTAACATTTTTTTTTCAAACGATATTTGTACAAGCATCTGAAGCAGAAGAATTGAGTTCATTTTACCAGTCCTGGCTAAAAGAACGCTCCTATGTTCATCCCGGTTTAAGGTCGAAAGTCCAATCCTCATCGGGAAATAAAATGACTCCATCCAAAGCAATTGAAAGCGCAAATACCACTAAAAAAGAAAGCGACCGGTTCTGGAAATCATGGTTAAAAGAAAGCTCTTACGCGCATCCAAAAATAACATCCAGCGCGGCAACCTCTACCCCGGCAAAAAACATTTCAGCAGTAGCCGCTGAGGGAAAAAAGAAAAACTCCGCCCCGGAATATAAAAGTCGGCCGGAATTCAATGTTTGTAATTTTGTCTGCCTTTCGACTTGTAATTCCTGTAAAACTTCTTCCAGCAATTATTTAATGTCACGGGAATGAACCAGCGCCTGAGATCCCTTCGGACTCACTTTTAAAGTAGCTGAAAGGATAAAGTCGAAGAAAATTTTCTGACCACCGCCATTTTGCGGGAAAACTGGCTGGACTTGACGTTGGTCAGAGGTTTTCTTCGATTTCGGAACCAAGACCGATCAAATTTCCATCAACAATTTCTTTACCTAAATCATATTTTTGAGGGTCTCGAAAGCTTTTCTCCGATGGGACATTGAGTTTTTTTCCTGGGCGGTCATTTCTGCATACGTCCGGTCATGCCCCTCAGGAATAAAAAGGGTGTCCCAGCCGAAGCCATTGCTCCCCAGCAAACGGTCGGCCACCCTGCCCTTCACTTTGCCCCTGGCGGTCCTGATTTCCCTGCCATCGTGATAACCGACGTAACACAGGGCAAAGGCTTCCCTGTTATCGAACGATTCCAGCATTTTCAACATGCCGTCACACCCGACCGTGGTCTCAAACCATTTGACCAATGCTCCCGGCAGGCCATTCCAAGCCGAAAACAGTAAACCCGAATCTTCCACCAGAACGGGGGCGTTCACCACTCGATAGGCCTGCAGGGTTTTATCCTGAATGATTGCCTCAAGGTCATGGGTCTGTATTTCATGCAAATCAGGCAAATTCACCTGATCCAGAGTCACCCCCAGAATCTCGCCCGCCTCGCGGGCTTTATTGGGGTTGCCGGTTACGAATTTCATGCCATTAAATAAAGCGTGCGTATCCATGATGGTTTTAAGCGCTCTCAGGATTATTATTTCTTATATCAAAGCCGAACCCTTGCGCCCTTTCGACGACTGTGTTATAAATCTAAACCTTTAAACAAATCAATTAATTATAGCCCCTTATCGTCCGAGATTTCATGAAGAAGTTCCGCATCCCCTCTTTGTTTATCACATTATTACTGCTTGTTTTCACCGCTTCCTGTGCGCAATTTTTTGAGGCCGACGAAGACGTTCAAGCCAGAAAAGCTTTGACGGATTTGATGGGAATTCAGGAAACCTTTTATGCGGAGAACCAGCGGTACGCCCGCAATTTTACTGAACTTGAAAAGTACAACCTAAAGTACCACACCGGTCTTGTTTATATGGAAATTCAATCTGCGGACCATGAGCAATATCGCGCCATTTCCCTGCCCGCCGAATCCACAACCGCCCGGGTCTTTGCCTACGATACGGAACAAGGTGGGTTTTATGAAATGGAGGATCTTGAAGTCTCGCAATATGTTCTCGGCGCTTTGAACCATATCCGGCTCGAACAAAGGAACAAATCTATCAGCGATTTCGCCTTCTTTGTTCTACTGGTATTCATACTTGTCCTGGGAATTCGTTTCCATACCCGTCATAAGGAAAGTGAAAATCGCCCGCTCTTCGTGGCGTTTTACCTGAGCTTAATCCCCCTCGGCTGGTCCTTTTCGGTGCTCAATTACCTGGAGTCTAAAATAGTTTTCAGCCCTACATTGGCGGGCATAACGGGAGGAGGGCTGGTCCTTGCCGTTTTGGGAATATTAATTTCCGGCTGGTGGAGCAAAAGCAGACCCGTCATGAACACGCCCTCATCCCTTTGGAGCCTCCTCGGAATGACAGTATTTATTTCCCTGTTCAGCGGCGGGGTGATGATTTACGCCTTCATGGAATATTACTTCAAGGCATAATCTTTTCGAACAATTTGAACCTTCACCACATGGTCGGGAGAGGACGCCCGATCGGTTCGGCTATGATATTTGAGAACAAATACCTGACCGTCTTGAGTATTTCGGGGAAGAACAAATTTTATGGGGCCCTGAACGGAGTTCAGCGTTTGCACTCTGGAAGAATTTATCATCTCCTCGGCCACAGGCAGATCATAAAAGAACCTGGAACGACCGGCATCGGCCTGTTCGGGCTGGATCACCTGAATATTCAATACAAGATCGCCGCGTTTGTTTCCAAAAAAACTGGTTTCACCTTTATCTGGAACACGAATTGACATTTGCTTCCAGTCTCCCGACGGTATTTTCACTTGAAAGGTTTCTTTCCTGTTATTGACACGGATGAGACCGCCCTGAACCGCCGTCTGCGGTGCGACCCGGACATTTTTCCGGGTGTCCAGCAGAAAAATTTTGCGTTCAAATCTGTTGAACCGTGTTTGCAGGCCTTCGGACCAACGACTCCAGCCAACTTTTTTCGGCTTAACGGCATGGGAAGGTTTTGATGAATTTTTCCTGGAATCTTTTTCAATGATTTCGGCTGGGTGAACCGACCCGTCCGCTGGGTTGGAGGAAGACCTGGAACGCACCCGAAAGAGAGAGAAAACGCTTTGGCGGCGATTTTTTTTGGGGGTTTTATAATGCGTTTCGAGCATCCTGAAAGCGCCGTTGAGTTCTTTGAATTTGTTTTCGGATATACTATTGCGTGGGTTCAAATCGGGATGATATCGTTTTGCAAGCCGGTGGTAGGATTTTTTCACGTCCTCCCAGGCCATGCTGGGGGTGGCGTGTAGAATCACAAAACATTGAGAAAGCTTCATTGTGGTAAGATGATTCATTATTCTTATCCAGTAAAAATGGTTAGAACTTTCCTTACTTTCGTCAAACAAAATTCTGGCTTTTACTGGCTATAAAATCGCGTACGAAAAAATAGCGCAGAATTCTGCTGAAAAAAAACGAAGGCTGAATTGGGTTGCGGACGCAAAGGGAGGTAGGACATCAAGAAATATCAACCCGCCGCCTCCTCCAAAGCCGCTACAGTTTTTATAACCCGAATGATCCCGCATGGATGAAATCAAATTTCGTTTTTTAATAATACTCCTTTTATCTTTGAATTAAAATGGAAAATTTTCTGGGAACAACAGAAAAAACCCTGAAACAATATTTTGTGGAATGGGGTGTCGCGCCTTACCGCGTTCATCAAGTATTCACCTGGGTTTATCATAAAGAAGTCCGCGACTTTGATCTCATGACCAACCTTTCAAAACCTCTGCGTCAAAAACTGCAAGCAACATTTTATTTTTCACTCCCCGGTCTTCAGGAAAAGTTTTCATCCAGTGACGGTTCCGTAAAATATCTGTTTTCCCTCGAAGATGGTTCGACCATCGAAAGCGTCTGGATGCCGTCCGACGACAGAAAGACCCTTTGCATTTCGACGCAGGTGGGGTGCAGGCTCGCTTGCTCCTTTTGCATGACAGCGACATTAGGCTTGAAACGGAATTTAACCGCCGGGGAAATCATTGGGCAAATTCTGAAAGTCAACGAAGACCTTGGCGAAAATGACCGAATCACAAATGTTGTCGTCATGGGAATGGGAGAACCATTGGATAATTATCAGCCGCTGGTGGATGCGTTGCGCCTGATGGTGTCTCCCGAAGGCATGAGAATTTCCAATCGCAAGATCACGCTCTCCACATCGGGACTGGTCGATAAAATTAAAGATTTTCAGGAAGAAAATATTCATGTGAACCTGGCCATCTCCCTGAATGCAACCCTCGATGAAGTGCGGGACCAGATCATGCCCATCAATAAAAAATATCCGATCCATGTTTTATTGGACGCTTTAAGAAATTATCCGCTCAAGCCCAACCGAAAGTTCACTTTTGAATATGTCATGCTCGCCGGAATCAACGACACGGACGACGACGCGAAACGACTTGGACGGTTGCTGAAGGGAATTCCCAGTAAAATAAACTTGATCCCTTTCAACCGCATTGAACCTGGCGATTACCACCCTCCTTCTGAATCACGGCTGTTATCTTTTCAAAACTATTTGATATCCCGGAATTATTCTGTTTTTATACGCAAAAACCGGGGGACGGATATCCTTGGCGCCTGCGGACAACTCGCGGCCCAGTCCTCATCCTGAACACAGTTCCCTGTCAACTCATCGTGATTAAATGAAATCGTCACCCAAAAAAAAGTCTCTCGATCTTTCAGTGGTGATCCCCATATACAACGAAAGGGATAACCTGGTTCCCCTTGAAGAAAAGTTAAACGAAACCCTTCCCGGCCTGAATCTTGACTATGAAGTCGTTCTGGTCGATGACGGGAGTCAGGACGGAAGCGCCGAGTTGATCGGCAAACTGCAGAAGCACAATTCACGTCTCAGGCTGATCCGGTTCGCGGAAAACTTCGGGCAATCCGCCGCCTTCATGGCGGGCTTTAACGCCGCGCGCGGCAAGATCATCGTCACGATGGACGCGGACCTGCAAAATGATCCGGCGGACATTCCCCTTCTTTTGGAAAAAACCGGGGAGTTCGATGTGGTCTGCGGATGGCGGCACGAACGCAATGACCCCTGGATCAAAAAGATATCCTCAAGAGTCGCCAACGCGGTGCGCAACCAATTGAGTCAGGAAACCATCGCTGACACCGGATGCTCCCTGAAAGCGTTTCGCAGGGAATGCTTTGGCCCTCTTGTATTGTTCAACGGAATGCACCGGTTTTTCCCCACTTTGATGAAAATGGAAGGGTTCACCGTCACCCAGGTCAAGGTCAGCCATCATTGCCGATTGCACGGACAATCGAAATACAACATCCGCAATCGGCTGTGGTCTTCATGGAAGGATCTGATGGGGGTCCGCTGGTTAAAAAAAAGGAGATTGAAATATCATGTTATTGAGGAGAAATAGATGACCGCAACTTATTGGCTGGTCGTGGGTTTTGCGGGCCAGGCGTTGTTTGGCATGCGATTTATCATTCAGTGGATCATTTCAGAAAAACGCGGGGAAAGCGTCATCCCCCTGCCCTTCTGGTATTTGAGTATTGGCGGCAGTTTGATATTATTGTCCTATGCGATACACAAACAGGACCCGGTATTTATTCTGGGACAAAGTCTGGGGTCGATCATCTACATTCGAAATCTCATTCTGATTTCCCGTAAGAAAAAAGCCCTGGCTATCGGAAATATTGAAAATGAGTAAGTGGAAAATCCGACTTTGCGGTCTCATCAGTATGCTAGTGGGAGGCCTTCTTTTCGTCTATTCGGTGAAATACGTTTCCGCGGAATGGCCGCAGATATTTTGGGGCCTGCTCTCTGTATTTTTTTCTGCGATGGGGTTTGGTCTTTTAATCATGCCTCTTGATTCCCCCGGGGAAATTTCATCCCGCGATGACGCGAAATCAGGTTGACCCCCTCCTCCTGATAATCGCTCAGGCAACAACCCTTCTCCGCCGCCCGCGTTCTTCTGCAAGCCCTTCAAAATCCGCAAAATAACCATTTTCATTGGACTTGAATTTCCTTGACTTTGTAAAACCCCTATGATATTTCTCTACACTATTTTAAAATGACTGAATATTTTTGCAGTATAAAAAAGCTATATTTTTCAATCAGTTAGGCTCATTATTTTAATTGGGCAATGCTAAAACCAGGGAATGTCGCTCATTCACCTGGAGGTTTTCACGAGTTTCCAAACGTATCTTGAATTTAAGTTTTTGGGTAACGTTTTTTTATCTTCCAACGTTCGGCAGTAAAGGGAGTTCTGATGCCTAGTTCTCATCGCCTTCAGCATAAATCATCCTTTTTTAAATCTATTTTTGCCCTGCTGTTTATTTTCAGTCTGGTCCATCTGGCTCCAGAACCATTTTCTGTCTCTTCACCCTTTTCCGTTTTAGGAAATTCCTCGACCGCTTACGCGCAGGAAGAAGAGGAAGACGACGGTCTTGAGGAGTTTGCAGAAGATGACGAGTTCGCGGAGGATGATGAATTCGCGGAAGATGAAGAAGCTGATGGTGAGGAAACCTCCGCAGAGGGCGAGGAAGGTGAAGAAGGCGCTGAAGAAGAGGATGATTCCTGGAAGACCGACATTGGCCCCGCCAAGGATCAGGTGATTGAGCCTTTCTCCTTCATGGGACTCAGCAACCGAAAATTCACCTGGGCGGCGGCGCAAATGCACATTCTGTTTGCCTCTTTCATTCTAGGTTGCCCGATGTTCGTGGTCATCATGGAAGTTATGGGAGCCAGACGGACTCAGGGCGTTCGAAAAGCCATCGTTCTCTCTAACGTATTTTTGGCTGTTCTGATCGGGGTGGTCATCGGCATCACCGGAGAAATTATAGTCGGGATCCATCACGGCGTTCTCTATGGGTTGTGGGCCTGCGCCTTTGCGGCCCTCATCGTCAGTTTCCTGAATTACTTCCATCGTCTGCTGAATGTCAAAGTATCCGCAACGGTCGGCGCCATCTTCGGAACCCTGATCGCAATCCCCCTGACTCCTGTAGAACACACAGAAACTTCCGGAATCATTCTCGCGATCATCAATGGCGCGGTGGGTGGCGTTCTTTCAAATATGATCATGTTTGCCAAATCCGACTTCAAGTTCGAGCGGCTGGCGCACGAGATCACTAAAGTCATCGGCATGTGCTACAGCTTCACCGCGCTCACAGGAGGATTGTTTCTCCTGGTCATGATTGTGGTTTACAACGACTTCATCACCTATCTGCTGGGTAACTTCCCTGTTCTGTTCATGGTCGCCTACCCGACCCTGTTCATTCTTGAAACCATCGTGATGTACGTTTACGTTTACTCCTGGGACCCGCTCAACCAGCAGAACAAAAAGGGAAGACACATTGTTTGCGGTGTTGTCCTGAACATTCTTGGGCTCACCCTGTTGTGCGCTCTGGATGGTCCGGCCACTTTCATGCAAACACCGCCAGTACCACTGGATAAGTTGGGAGAGATCGGGGAATGGTCAAAAATTGCAACTTCTACCTGGATGCCGCTCAACTACCATCGCCTGGTCGGTAATGGAACGTTTGGCGGATACATGGTCGGAATCATCGGCGCGTACATGTACCTCTGGTCCACCAAACAGGAAGAAAAGGAATATTACGACTGGGTAGGATACATGGGCAATATCATCGGTGTGGGTATCATGATTCCCCTGCCTGCGATGGGTTATATTTTCGTCCGCGAAATTTACCAATACGATGCCACCATTGGCATGTACAT
The DNA here is from genome assembly GCA_029261655.1 of Nitrospinaceae bacterium. Lineage (GTDB taxonomy): Bacteria > Nitrospinota > Nitrospinia > Nitrospinales > VA-1 > JADFGI01. Next base: position 91,879 of record JAJDAY010000036.1, read on the forward strand.
CATGTCCGACCGGGAATCCATGTTCATGCTGGTGCAGGGCCTGCTCGTCGGAACCATGTTCAGCGCCAGTAATATTTATATGTGGGTGAGTATGAAGCGCATCGAGAATGCGCAACGGTTCTTCCCGGCGATGAAATTCGGGTTTATCCTGATCGTCATTTCCGCGACCATCTGGTTCACGCCGCGCCGCTTCTTCGCCACCATGATGCCGGAACCGGGAATGAACCCGGACATGGTTTTGCCGGACAACCTGGCGTTCATGGCGTTGATGATTTCCAAAAACACCGCCGCGTTCGCTTTGGTCACCGTGACGTTTATCAATTACGTTTTTTACACCATCGCCACCAAAACCGGCAAGGTGCATTACGGTAAAATCAATCCGTTGGGAATCTACGTCCTTATTTTCCTTGGCTTCGCCGATATCTGGCTGATGAGCTGGATGGGCACCATCCGGGAATTGTCGCGGATGAACTGGCACGTGTACAAGGTGTTTAAAGATATCACTCCAGAAAAATTTGCTCCGACTCTGGCGGAATCCGGCTTCCACGTCACCACCATTGTATGGACATTTTTCATCATCATGACGGCAACCATCTGGCTTGCCATTAAATATCCGAAAACCAGTAAAAAACCGGCTATTCCAGCCTCAACCGCGCCTCAAATGGCGGAATAAACGTTTAGGAGCTTTAAGGGATGCAGGAAAAAACTTTCTTACAAAAAGCAATGAAAATTGTCCCCATTTCATTGGGGTTGGTGGCCATCTTCTGGTTTGGAAGCGCGGCCCTCGGTCTTTCCTCGGCGGTGCAGCAGCGCCTGTGCGGAATCGTCCTGGTCGTTATGACTTACGCACTTCTTCTCGCAATTCCGAAAACGGAATTTAAAGAGAAGACTTTTCTTCAGAATTTAAAAATCAAAATTCCGGTCTTCATTATTCTGGCAATCGTTATATGGTTTGCGGCCGGGAGTATGGGTTTTCCAGTCTGGTGGCAAATACAGTTTGTGGCCTTTGCACTGGTGGGATTGACCTTTTTTATTCTTCTGGATTTAAGGAAAATGCAGCCCGAAAAAGGCCAGGGTCAAGCGATCATCCGCCTGATAGGCACTTATGCCCTCGCCTCCTTCATCTTTATTACGGTCACAGCTCAACTTCCGCAGTTCGATCCTCAATATGAACTTGAAAAACTCAATAAACCTCCGATGAAACTGACCGGTCTGGCCGGACCCGAGGTGATTAAGGCCGGGCGGGAAATTTTTGAGGCCAACAAATGTTTCAACTGTCATAAAGTTTTCTGGGAAGGCAACTCGGATCGCGGACCCAATCTGGGAACCAAGCAAATCGGGCTTTATTCTGAGGATTATATTAAAGAGCAGATTCTTGACCCGAGAGTCAAGCAGTCTCCGGGTTTTGATGATCCCAAATCCAAAAAGGCCATGCCGACCTATTATGGCGACGACATCAGTGACGACGAAATGGTCGCTCTGGTCTCCTATCTAAAAACCATGAGAGACCCCACCCACATGCCGGTTGAAGGCAAGTTCCCCGACCAATGGACGTGGTGGGACGATGCGCAAATTATCGAAGAAGGAAAAGTGGTCTTTGAAGGTGCGGAACCTGCGACTGAAGGGTTGAACTGCGCGGTTTGTCACGGAGCGGCTGGCATTCCAATGATGACCGGCGCGCTCGACTTCAGGAATGAAAACCAGCCTGATACCGATAAAATGCCGGATCATCTTCCCGATGTAATGCTCAAGGACTGGCCGGATGGCTTGTGGTACAAGCGGGTGACAAGAGGCGTTGTCGGCACCCCGATGGCTCCCTGGGGTATGATATTTCCGCATCTCTACCTGTGGAAAGCCGAAGCCTATGCCCGGACCTTCCATGATCCCCTGGACAAGAGAGCCGCAAAAAGGCCGGTACCGCCTGTGCCGACCAAGGAAGAAATCGAATCCTGGAAAGCGAAGGAATTGTTCCTCGATCCGCTTCTCTGATATTTTCGGTTCTTTGAACCTGACAATTTAAAGCCGACCTGAATTTCAGGTCGGCTTTTCTTTTTCCAGATTGCGCCGTTTTGCCTGCCATATCTGGTATAATCTCCGTAACTAATCTAAAAATAACCCGTTGCGATTTAACAGGAGTTCGGGATGAGCAATATTGACGATATTATCAAACAAAATATCACCCCAGATGGCGAAGTACTCACTCTACGGGAAAAATTCCTTGGTGTGCGGGGCATCATGCGTCTGGCAGACAATCCCGCGCTTGCCACCGTTAAAAAGCTCGTCTTACCCTCCAATCAGGCGAGCGACGAAGGGGCGGAAGCCCTGGCAAATTCACCCTATCTTGGAAACCTGGAACATTTGAATTTGAATCATAATGAAATAGGCGACGACGGCGCTATTGCCCTGGCAAATTCAGATAAACTTCCCAAGCTCAATGATTTGACTATGTTTGGAAACGCCGTTGGGGATATAGGAGCAAAAGCGTTTGCGGATTCGACCCACAGTAAAAAATATATCAAACTGGACCTTTATAAAAACCAGTTCGGCAACGTTGGATATAAAGCGTTGACGGAGTCGGAAAATCTCAAAAATTGCGAGGAATTGGAAATATACCGGGATTAAAAAAGCGACTGTGGGAATAGTATTTTTCAGCTATTCTGCATTTCGGCCCATTGACCGGGAGTGAGTGTTTTGATCTGCAAAGCGTGGATGAGTTTTGGAGTGCCGTTGATCTGGTCATCCAACGCGCTGTACACCAGGCGCCTTTGATCAACGAGGCTGACGTTTTCAAATTTCTCGGAGACCACGGTCACACTAAAATGCCCTCCCCCTCCAGCGGCTTTATGCCCTCGGTGGAGATGGCTTTCATCAATGATAGCCACATGCTCGGCGGACAATTTTTCTTTTAAAAGGGTGTCAATAATTTCCGGTGTATTATCCATTCTGCTGAAATCCTTTGTGGTAAAATTTATTTATCGGTGTCGGACCGCAGACCAAGTCCAGGCAAATTGAGAAAACTGTTTAAAGACTGCCCATACTTGGCGTGCACCTCATTTTCATCCGGCTTCACTAGTGGGGATTTGCATTTTGCGCATATCGGCACCCTGGCCGAATCGTAGCTCTTTATCCGGTTTTTTACCTTGCAATTGGGGCAGGGTAAAATAATGAAGGGTGTGTTTTCCATGCCCTATTTTAGCAAATATTTGAAATAACCCTGCAGAAATTTTAGGATCTAATATGGCACAATATCAGTCCATAAATTTCGGTTCACAAATACCTCTCAAAACCAGGATACTTCTGGGCCTGGGAGCCATTCTGATTCTGGGTCTGTTGGCTTTTTTTGCGTTCACATTTTTTCTAATCACCCTGATTTCAGGGGTTGTCCTGTTTTTTTTCAATTTATTCCAGAAGGCCAGGGGAAATTTTGATAGCGGAGGACTGCCTCCAACCTCATCCCGTCAGGATACCTATCGGCGGCCTCATCGCGAAGACAACGATGATGTAATTGACATCTGACCCTTGACTCGCTAACCGGAGCGGTTTTTTTTGTAGATATGCGTGGATTTGCCCAAATAGGCTTCAGCGGCTTCTTTCAGTGTTTCAGAAAGTGTGGGATGAGGGTGAATGACAGAGGCCAGGTCTTTAGCCGTTGCTCCCATTTCAATCGCTAAAACAGCTTCGGCGATCAATTCTCCGGCACCGGCTCCCACAATACCCACCCCAAGAATTTTGCCGCTTCCCGATTCTAAAATCAGTTTGGTCGACCCATCGGGTCTTCCAAATGTTTGCGCCCGTCCTGACGCGCCCCAGGGAAACCTTGAAATAGCAACCGACTTGCCTTGATCGAGCGCTTCTGTTTCAGTGAGACCGCACCAGGCAATTTCCGGATCGGTGAAAACAACGGCGGGCATCGTCCCTTTCCCCGGATTGACAGATTGACCGAAAATGATTTCGACCACACGATGTGCTTCCCATGAGGCTTTATGAGCCAGCATGGCTCCGCCTACCACATCACCAATCGCCCAAATGGACTTATCCTCTGTTTGCAGTTGAGAGTCCACCTGGATAAAACCATTGTCATTGACTTTGACTTTGGTGCTCTCAAGACCCAATCCGTTGGAGTTGGGTTGTCGCCCCACAGAAATCAGGATACGATCGAAATCATTTTCTGTGGTTCCGCCGGATGATTCTAATTTCACGCAAACGCCATCTCCCTTTTTTCGGGCAGAAATCACTTTCGTGTTCAGTAAAATATTCTCAAAACCCTTTTTCAATCGCGCTTGCAGGGGGCGGACCAGGTCCCGGTCTGCCCCAGGGAGCAAACCATTGGTCATTTCCACAACGGTGACCTTGCTTCCAAGAGCCTCATAGACACAACCCATTTCCAGGCCGATATAACCGCCCCCCACGACCAGAAGTTTGTTTGGAATATCCTTCAATTCCAAAGCAGATGTGGAATCCATCACCCCAGGACCCAATCCGCAAAATAATTCTGGAACCACAGGACGCGAACCCACGGCAACGATGCAATGGTCAAAAGTTATTTTTTCATTACCGGAAATTTCCAGGGTATTGGAATCCTTGAAAACACCTTGACCGTTGATGAAGTTTATCCCCCGCTGTCTGGAAAGCTGGACCAAACCGCCGGACATTTTTTGCACAACGTCATTTTTCCAGGCCCTTAATTTTTCAAGGTCGATATTGGGTTCTCCAAACTCCAAACCCCAGGCTTTTGCTTGACGGGTTTCGTTAATGAGTTTAGCAATATGCAGGAGAGCTTTTGAAGGGATGCATCCCCGGTGCAGACAAACGCCCCCAGGTTGTGGATGAGCGTCAACCAGGGTCACTTTCATTCCCAGGTCCGCCGCCAGAAACGCGGCTGAATAACCGCCGGGTCCAGCCCCTAATACTAATAAATGTTTTGGGTTCATTTATGGCGTTTTCGGCTGAGTTGTTCCCATTTTTTGGGTTCGGCTTTGGTTTTGGTGTGACGAAGAATAAAATTGAAAATTACTCTGGCCTCTTTAACTTGAGTGTGAGGTCCCGTTAAGCGGGCAACCGTTGCCTTTTCCAATTCCAGAAAAGGTTGCAGTTGCCGGCCCACCTTTTTGACGATTTGAAGGTTACTCAAATCCGACGCTTTTTCAAGGTTGGATGCGCCCGGATTAATTTTCGGGCTGGCTTCTCTACCAGAAGTCTCTTTATTGACCGGGGGAATATCTGCCTGGCGGCCAAGAAAAAAATTGACCGCAAAACCTGCGGTTGCCCGGCTCACTTCCTCAAGTTGATTCGCAACCTTATCACGGATTTTTTCCGGGGCTGAATTGACATCTATTCCAGAAAGTTGCCACTTGTTGTCGTCCGCAGTCGATTCTAAAATTCCAAGATCGGCAAAATAATGCATGAAGGCCAGGACCCCATCTTCATCCAAATCAGAAGGAGCAAATTCTTTTTCAAACCAAACGGCCCATTGTTCGAGAGCGTGAGAATCAATAAGTTTTATTCCCGCATTCATCCGGTATTAAAACCCCTGCAAACGGAGTTGATCGTCGTTAGCAGGCTCTCCTTTTGACAAACGTTTTGTGAATGTTTCCCTCCAGCTGTCTGACAAAGCTGTGACTGATAGAATTTTGCGTATTCCCTGCCAGTTTTTTTTATTTGTGTGCATGAGGTCATTAGCAATTTCCACAGAAATCCGTACAGGATCTTCCTCCACTCGAATAATTTCTACCCCTGCGGTCACCCATCCCGGCTGAAGTACTCGAAAATACCATCCGCTGAACCCGGTCGTTTGCACCCGGCAGGCCATGGCCTGAAAATCAAAAACCTTATTGAGCTTGTGGCAGGGTTGCCGGGGTTGAGTGCATTGCACCCTGGCTTCACCCATTTGAAAAACATCGCCGATGTGGACGGTTTTTTCTGTCCACTCAGTCACGCTCAAATTTTCTCCAAATGCTCCGGGACCTATTTTGATGTTCAATTCCTTTTCCCAGAATGAATAATGGTCAAGGCAATAAACACAAACGGCTTTATCCCGACCTCCATGAAAACGAGGGTCGGCCACGCCGTCTCCACGAAACCCCAGGTTATCCAGAAAAATTTTTCCTTCAACCGGTTTTTTATGGATACCGGAATACATTTTTTGGTTTCCGGTGAGAACCCTTTTCTCCGGTTGACCAATATTGATTGATTTCAATGTGGACATCGTTTATGTCGTTTCTATAGATTCGAAGAAACCGCATTGTTCTTGAAAGTACAAAGAATACACTTTAGCAAAAATTTCATTGAAAGGCGTTGGAAAAATAGACCGGAAGGGAGGGTTCAAAAATCAGTTATTTGAAATAAAGGGACTCTACTTATGGCCCTGTCAGACCCGCTTTTTTGGAATTATAAAACTGAAAGCAGTTTTTACCTTGTTTTTTGGCGAGGTATAAAGCTTCATCCGCATGTTTCATCAATACAGTACTGGTTTCCCCATCCCGTGGGTAAAGAGCCACTCCGATGCTCAGACTGATATTCAATTCATGCTCCTGAATTTTCATCGGTTTGCGTATTTCACGCAAAATTTTATTGGCCAGATTATCTGCATCCAAGGGAGAGTTGATTTCCGAAAGCAAAAGAATAAACTCATCCCCTCCCAGCCGCGCCACGGTATCCTGACCCCTGAGACATTTTTTTAACCGGGCCGCGACTCCTTTTAAAACCAGATCTCCCGCATCATGGCCCAAATTATCATTGATGGTCTTAAAATGATCAAAATCCATAAATAGAACCGCCAACAAACTCTGGCTCCGTTGCGCATGCGCCAATGCCATTTGCAAGCGATCGTTCAATAGAATTCGATTTGGAAGCCCGGTGAGGGCATCATGGTAAGCCATGTTTCGAATTAAATTTTCATTTCTCTTTCTCTCCAACTCCGCACCCGCTCTGGCGGCAAAAATTTTCAGGACAGAAAGAGTTCTCTGCTTTTCAAGCATTGGTTTTTTGTCCATGACCGACAAATGTCCGTTGACTCTTAAATGCGAATCAAAACAGGGAACCGCCGCGTAACTTTTAACATTTTGTTTCCCAAGAAATGAATTGCCATTAAAAATATCATCAGCAGAGTCTGAGTTGAAAGCAACCATCCCGGCAATGACTTCCTCAAAGGGCGTATTCTTGATATTAAAAGTTTTATTATTCACAAATTCTCCGTTATCCCAACCCGCAAGAATAGAGCATTCTGAGGAATTGAGTCCTATCATCTCAGAAACAAAAGCCTTTCCCACCGGAAGTGCCAACGCCAGATTGGACACCAGAGAACGAAAAAAGTCATCGCCGAGTTGTGAAGATGTTCCTTCTACAATGGAATGAAAAGCCACTTCGTCGTCGTGACGGCGTATTTTACTTCCAATACTTGCGGCGACTGTTTTCAATAAAGATTCTTCATTTCTTGACCACTGCCTTACAGGCTGTAAATTACCAAAAACAATGAACCCCCAAAATACTTCTTCGATAATTATGGGAACAAAGGTGAAAGATAAAATCCCTTGATTTGGCAAAATTTTACTTGCAGGTAAAAGCAATTCTTTCATAGATATTTGGGTAAAGTTATTTTCCTTCAGAGATAAAAATATCCTGTCAAGTTCCAAACTCCCCCACGTTGTACCGGCGAAAATATCTTCATGATCTTTATCAAAAGAAATATTCTTTCTCCAGGCAAAGCATTCCAGGAATTTTTGCTTCCCATTGGCGCTGTCCATATTCTGGTAAATTTCCGCCGAATCCACCTTCAAAGCCTTGCCTAAAATTTTCAGGGCTTCCAAAATGGCGTCTTGATGATTTTTACCCGTCAACAGGATAGTAGAAGCGTCCGACACTGCCTGGAGTAGGATATCCTGAGCGTCCAGAGTGCTTTCAGCTTTAAATCGTTGATCCTTTTCCCTGTGCAACTCAAGTGCCTGGGAAATAGCATGGGAGAGAATTTTACCAGACAAGCTGGCTTTGCCAAGGTAATCCGAAGCGCCCGATTTCATAGCTTCCACCGCGGTCGCTTCATCGCCTTGACCGGTCAGAAAAATAATGGGTAACGTTAAACCCATTTTTCGAACTTCGCGAAGTAGTTCCAATCCGTTGAGATCACCCAACCTGAAATCAAAAAGACACACGCTGTATTCATTACTGTCGAGAAAGGACAAAGCATCCCGACCAGAGCGGGCCCAGTCTAAATGAAGATTGGCAGACGGAAACCCGTCCTTAACGAATTCCCGGATCAGAATGAAATCGTCTTCATCATCGTCGGCGATTAATATTCTTAAATCGTGGTTTGGCATAGAGACGTTTCTATTATTGGGTGGTATGAATCAATGTTAGATTTTATTGGGGATAAAATCAATTAAATCTATAAGGCAAAGCGGCCTAAACCCTCAAAATGATTGAAATTTCCGACTTTGGCTTTTTCTAAACGCCTGTTACGGCATCCACAAATACATGAAATGAGGGGACGCTTTATCGAGGTTGAGGCCGAGGTCAATATTGAGCAAATTGATGGTGGGTGAGTTGGGCACAGAGGAATACAAATTGGACTTATATTCACCGGGACGGTGATAGGTGATTACTTTTGGATCGGTAAGTCCCAGGTCCTTACCAATGCGTTCAAGGGTGTCGTCGAGATAACCGATGGCATCTATTAATTTTGCTTCCAGGGCCTGGTCGGAATTATAAACCCGTCCATCCGCCAGCTTTCGGACGGTTTCCAAATCAAGGCTGGGGCGGTTTTTAACGATGACATCAACAAATCGGTTGTGAAAATTATCTATGGTATTTTGAAATAATATCTTTTCTTCCGCCGTCAAAGCCCGAAGCGGTGACAGAAAATCCTTTTTATCGCCGGATTTCACGACCTCCCAATCGACTCCAATTTTTTTCATCAATCCGGAAACATCCACCTTAACAGCAATGACCCCAATACTTCCGGTGAGCGAGGTGGGGTGAGCCATCAGCGTATCGCCCGACATGGCGATGTAATACCCTCCCGAGGCCGCAAGGTCAACAATGGAAACATAAACTTTTATCTTCGCTTTCTCTTTAAACGACATGATCTCATGATAAATAATATCACTTGAGGTCACCGTTCCGCCGGGACTGTTGACACGTATCAGCAGGGCCTTGATCTTATCGTCTTCCTCCGCCTTCATTAAAATTTCACGAACCGTTTCCACCAGTCCTTTTTTAATAGGGAACCCGGTAATGGTGCGTTGATCCTGATTGCTGATGAGCCCCTGGATATCCAGAAGAAGAATCTTGTCAGAGCCTTTGCCCATGAGGGTTTTCTCTTCCATCGGCTTGATCTGAGGGCCAATATTAAAAGAAGCGCATCCTGAGAAGACAACCATCAATGCGCCAACAATGGCAATTCTGATAAAAGGTTTCATCCGAATCCTCGATCTAATTATTCTGGTTTTCTAAAAGATGATAATAGGGTTTTAATTTAGACAGAACAACTTCCGCTTTTTCATCCGGGAATTCTTCAAATGATTCCTCAATCCGCCCCCAGTGCTTTTTGATGACATCGAAATTACGCTGGTCGTTTAGTTTTTGAATTTGCTTCGCAAAAGTTTGAATAGATAAAATCATTTCTTTCAAACGGACGGATTCTTTGGCCACCCGCATTCGCCATTCTTTTCGCGCCCCGACCTGATGCGCGGGTGGAAGCAATCTTTCAAGCTCTTTTCCCAATTTAACCCTTTCAATGATGGCTTCATGGGCCCCGTTCAAAACCGATTCATCGATACCATTATTTTTAAATGAATCGAAAATAACGTCAATGTCCTGCAGCACTTCTATCAGATGGAGTTGATGGAGAGACTGCTGGTCCAGGCCGTATTTTTTTTCCAATTGCAGAGGAGTGATAGACATTGAAGACTGCAATTTGCTGTGTAGAAATTCAGCTGTTTTTTCCAATTGTTTATCGGCATTCTCTTTACAGCGAGAACTGATTTCTTTCATCCTGGCCAGGAACTCATCTTCATTGCCTCTAACCTTATATAGCCCCTGGAACTTGGTGATCACTTGTTCCTGGATCAATTCCATATCCTGATTGATGCTGGCAAGAATTTTAGTTTTTCGGATTTCTTCCAAAGGCACAAGAAACTTAAGCCTGATGGCCTGCTCAATTTTGAAAAACTCCCTCGGCATGGCCCGTAAAAGTTTTTCGTAGGAAGCAACCAGTTCGTCCAGATGTTCGATAGAGTTTTTATTATTATTTCCGGTTTGCCGGATATTTATTTTCTTGAATCGGACAGAATTTTCCGCGATCAGGGAAAAGATTTTTTCCCGCTCCAGCACATCGATTTTAGCGTCCAGATCCTCCATACTTATAACCCTTCAATTTTAAAATTATTAAGCAGATTTATTGAAAATTATTTTTTTGCCGATCTTGCGCAACGACAACCAATGCCGTAAAAATCTTTGGCGTCATCATATCCATAGCGTGCGGTGGATCGTAGATAGCCGGGTAAGCTGTTCCAGGCACCGCCGCGAATTGTGTGGTATTTTCCCTTTTCCGGACCTTGGGGGTTTTTTCGGGGACTCACCTTGTAGTAATTTTTATCATACCAATCGGAAACCCATTCAGCAACATTTCCAGCCAGATCGGAAATATCATTCGGAGTATTCCCGGCTCTCAAGGTTCCGACATCGGTAAAAACCAGGCCCTTCATGACGAAACAGCAACGACCATAATTGGCTCTCAAACGATCCGGGGGCTCATTTCCCCAGGGATAAACCCGCCCCTCACCGCCTTTCGCCGAACGTTCCCACTCCGCTTCCGTGGGAAGACGCTTCCCTGCCCAGATACAGTAATCCCGACAGCGTTTCCAGGTGAGACCGAATACGGGGCGATCGCTCATATCCGGGCGTACCTTGCGTCCGTACCATCCGGTGATGGTCGGATGCACCCTGGGCTGATCGTCCATGTAAGCTTCAAAATCCTTTCCCGTCGCCTCAAAACGATCCATGAAATACGCGTCAAGATATACCTGGTGAGCGGGGCGCTCATCAATCCTTGCGGATTCATCCGGGTTTCCCATCGTAAATTCACCTTCAGGGATCAAGACCATTTCCGACCCCCTTTCTTCTGAGTGAACGGACGCAGCCAGTATCAAGACAAAGCCGACAACCACCAGAAATTTAACTATTTGGCGCATAAGTATCGATTCCAAATAAATATTGTGCCTCTTTAATGAAGGTATTATTATATAGATCGAATTTCGCTTCGTCAGGAGATTTTTTAAGTATCATTCTGTACGGCCTTTTTCCTGCTCACTCTCCCCCTGGCAGGGCCGAATTTTTTCCCAATTCTTCCATGCGACTCATCAGGAAAATTGAAAATATTCTCGAAAAAATGGAAACCCTGGCCGTTTCGGTCCTGCTTTCCCTGATGATCCTGATCGCTTTCAGTCAGGTCATTTTGCGGAATTTATTTAATGAGGCCATTCTGTGGGGGGATATTTTTATCCGGCAGTTGGTATTGTGGGTGGGGTTTCTGGGCGCTTCATTGGCCGCGCGGGAATCAAAACATATCTCTGTTGATTTTTTACCGCATTTTTTACCTAAAACCTGGGGGAAGCTCATCCAGTTCATCGTCAATTTAACCGCTGGAATCATCAGCGGTTTTTTGGCTTTGGCCGCTTTTCGGTTCGTGCAATTTGAGATGGATGGCTCCGCCGTTCTTTTTCTGGATATCCCTGTCTGGATATTTCAAATCATTCTCCCTTACAGTTTTTTTGTCATTTCCGCACGTTTCCTTTTGAAAACTCTGGGCGCCCTCACTTTTAAAGGGAATTCCTGATAAATGGGCTTTCTAATTTTCGCCGCCATCGTTTTACTGGCTTTTCTCGGAACCCCTTTATTCGCCGTCATCGGGCTTGGCGCCCTCCTTGCCTTTCATTTTGCGGAAATTGATCCCGCGGCGATCTTTATCGAACTTTACCGGGTGACGAGCAACCCGACACTGGTCGCGATTCCATTATTCACCTTCGCGGGCTTTATCCTGGCAAATGGAAAAACTCCCGAACGGTTGACCGCCCTTTCGCAGGCTTTTTTTGGCGGTTTCACAGGAGGCGTGCCAATGGTCGTGTTGGCCGCCTGCGCCTTTTTCACCGCGTTCACAGGCGCGTCGGGCGTGACCATCATCGCGTTGGGAGGCCTGCTGTACCCTTTAATGCTCAAAGAAAAATATTCCAAGAATTTTTCGTTGGGGCTGATGACCTCGTCTGGCAGTCTGGGCTTATTGTTCCCGCCGTCCATTCCCTTGATCCTCTATGCACTGGTAGCACAGGTGAATGTGGATCAGCTTTTTCTGGCGGGAATCGTCCCCGGAACCGTCATGATTTTGATCGTTGGCGCGTATAGTGTCGTCAGGAGCAAATCCCTTAAAATCACAAAAAAACCCTTTCATTGGGATCAAGCCCTCCGTTCCCTGCGCGAGGCTATCTGGGAAATCCCGCTTCCCTTCATCATTTTATTTGGCATCTACGGCGGTATCATCACAGTGGCAGAAGCCGCCGCCGTCACGGTGGTCTACGTGATCGTGGTGGAATCTTTCATTTACAAGGACCTGCACCCCTTTCAAGACCTTCCCCGGATAATGCGGGAGAGCATGGTGCTGGTCGGGACCATCCTGATCATTCTTGGAACCGCGATGGGGTTCACCAACTACCTGATCGACGAACAAATTCCCATGCAACTCCTGGAGTTCATGAAGCAGTACATTCACGATCCCTTGACCTTTCTCATCGCGCTCAACGTTTTCCTGTTGCTCGTGGGTTGCATGATGGATATTTTTTCCGCCATCATCGTGGTGGTTCCCCTGATCGTCCCCATCGCTAAAAGTTTTGACATCAATATGGTCCATTTGGGCATTATTTTTCTGACCAATCTCGAAATCGGCTACTCCACACCGCCGGTGGGCATCAATCTTTTTATCGCCAGTTCCAGGTTCAACGAGCCCATTTTACAGCTTTACCGATCCGCCCTCCCCTTTCTCGGCCTTAGAATAATGGGTCTGCTGGCCATCACCTATCTACCGGTTTTAAGCCTGTTTTTACCCAATCTTTTCAGGCCTTGAGGCCGTTTTCTTCGGAAATCCTGTTTTTAATTTGACAAACCTGTTTGTGTCCTAAAATATAGAAGATCAACCCATGATTAGAAACGATGCTTTCTCGATAATGCTAATAATATGAACCGCAGAAGCTTTTTAAAATCAATCGCCGGCTTTTCGATTGCCGCGGCGGGGGCGCAACTGGCCCTCCCCGTATCGGCCAAATGCCAGATGGTTGCCCCCTTCACGGAATTGGTCGGGAAAACCTTTCTCGATCAGCGCATAGAGGAAGGCATCGCCAAATTAAAACGGGAAAATCCATTCTTAAAAATCGGCGAAACCCATTGCCATTCCGTTTTTTCTGACGGGACTTATTCTGTGGATAAAATTCTGGCCCGGTCCGCAAGGATAGGACTGGATTTTATCGTCATCACGGAACACGTTCAACCGTACAAATTCCCTCTGGAGCATACCCTGGCGTCTATCCGGGAACGTAGCCGTTGTTGTCGGGAATGGAGTCATCCCGATCTGAAGCCCATTGATGTTTATCCGGGGTTTGAGGTCAGCACTCAGCAAGGTCATTTGATATTGGTGATGGACACGGATTATCTGAAACTCAATAAATTGCGGGAACTGAACACGCAGTTTTCTCTGTTTGACAAAAAAATGATTTCAATGGAAGATTGCGCAAAAATGGCGCGTCCGTTTGGAGGCGTCTCCATCATTGCGCATCCCGAAAGAAAACGCACCGCTTATCCTTTCGGCGTTTCCATACCGTTTGCCAGGCAATACCTGACCGGTCTGGTAGACGCAATTGAAGATATTTCCACAGGCCACAGTTTTGAGGAAAATTATTCAGAAGAACTTGGCATGGCTTCCATTGGTTCCAGCGACGACCATTTCAATCTCATCATCGGAACGACGGTGACGGGCTATGATTCACGTAAACATAAAAATTTATTATCCGCAATCAGGGCACACGAAACTCAGGCCATCAAAGTGAATGATTCCCTGGACGACCTTCTGGGGATGGCCCGCCTGGTACTTTAAATGCCAAAGCCTGCTTTATCTCCCTCTGCCTCCATTTATTATGCGTTTCACCCCAGTCCTCTGGGCTTGATCGGCATTGCCGGGTCCGATCAGGGCCTCACGAGAATCGTTTTGGCATTGCCCGATGAATCCCATTTCGTCGATCATCTTAAAAATACCTTCCAGAGCGAATGCTTAAAAAAACCTGATTTTTTCGAGAGTGTGGTAAAACAGTTAAGCCTTTATTTTTCAGGTGATCTTGAAAGGTTTGACTGCCCCCTGGATTTGAGCCGGGGAACCCCCTTTCAGCAAAAAGTCTGGCAGGAATTAACCAACATTCCCTATGGCACGACGATCAGTTACCGGACTCTGGCCGAAGCCATTGGCCAGCCCAAGGCATTTCGCGCGGTTGGCAACGCCAATGGGAAAAATCCGTTGCCCCTCATCATTCCCTGTCATCGGGTGATACAGGGAAACGGCAGCCTGGGAGGGTACACCGGTGGTTTGCACATCAAACGTTTTTTACTGGATCACGAAAATAAGCAATAAGGGTTCTGATAATTTCTCACCTCTGACAAACAGCCGACTCCTGTAAATGGGATTGTACCGAACGAACGCAATTGTTTTACGCAGTATCAAGCTTTCTGAAACGGACAAGCTCGTCACTTTTATGTCTGAACAGTTCGGCAAGGTCAAGTGCGTCGCCCGTGGAGCCAGAAAAATCAAGAGCCGGTTCGCAGGTTCCCTGGAACCCATGACCCATGTATATTTGATCTATTTTGGCAAGGAAAACCAGCAACTATTCAGTCTCAACAACGCCGATATCATTGAATCGTTTCACCAACTCAGGGAGGACTTCCAGAAGTTATACACCGGAGTCTACCTGAATGAACTGGTGGACGCTATGACCGTGGAAATGCAGGAGGACAAACAAATTTTTCAACTCCTTCTGGATTCATTGAACGCTCTGCAAAACCAGAGCGGCTTTGAAACCTTGTGCCGGATGTTTGAAATCCGTCTTTTATCCGTTTCAGGCCATAGACCGGAACTGAATCATTGCGCTGTTTGTAAAACCGCCAAGGTCAACGGCTGGGTCGGGTTCAGTTATGCCAGAAGGGGGATTGTTTGCGGACATTGCATGAAACAAACCGGTACGGAGATCAAGTTCACGACCGGCACCTTGAATTACCTGCGAAAACTGCTGACCCTGGACATCAACTGTTCCGGCAGGCTAAAATTCCCCAAAGGAATGGATGAAGAGATCGAAAAAATCACCCACCGTCTTATCCTGTCCCATGTGGGGCGGGAGCTCAAGTCCTACCCTTTCATTAAAAACATGGCGGCCATCGGGTGACCCCTGGCCATTTAAAACAGGTTATCATGGGAAAAAAAATCATTAAGACAGATCGGGCGCCTGCGGCGATCGGTCCCTACGAACAGGCAATCGGGATTGGCGGTTTTTTGTTCACGTCAGGGCAAATCGCGCTCGACCCGGCCACCGGAAATTTTCTTGAAGGCAGTATCGAAGAGGAAACCGAACTCGTCATCCAGAACCTGGAAGGTATTTTGACAGAGGCGGGTTTAACACTGAAGGATGTTGTCAAGACCACGGTGTACCTGACCGACCTTGGCAACTTCGGGCGCGTGAATCAGGTGTACGAAAGGTTTTTTGGCGAAAGCAAACCCGCACGTGCGTGTGTGCAGGTAGCGGCCCTGCCAAAGGGCGCGCAAATTGAAATAGACGCGGTTGCCAGTTACAGTTAAAAAGGAATAGCAGGTTTTATGGCTAAGAAAAATACAGGTCAACGCAACTTTTTTCGCTTCATGACCCTGATAGGAGTGGTGGTGGTCGGCGGTCTTGGCTACAGTTTTTTAGGAGCGGCGCCTAAATTGAGTGATACAGATTTTCACAAGGACACATCGTCTGTTGAAACCTGCCTTAAATGCCATGTCCATGCCGAAACCAAAGCCCCCATCATGCCGCATCGCCAAATGGGTTCCTGCACCTTCTGCCACCGGCCCGCTGCCTGAAAAGCACTCTTCCTTTAATGATGGAGCAAAGGCGGCTTTCCCGTTGGAAACACATTGAAACCAATATCAAAAAGCTGTTGATGATTCAGATGGTTCCTGCCGTCGAAAATAAACGCGGGCTTTTCCATCGAATCATATATTTTCTGGTAATCCAGGGACCGATACTCATCCCACGCCGTCATCAGGGCAATGCAGTGGGCTCCATTGGCGGCTGAATAGGGATCCAGAATATATTCTATCCCCTTGATATCTTCGAGATCCATTTTCGCATTTTCAAGGGCATGCGGGTCGGTGATGCTAAGGTGGGCCCTTTCTTCATACAACTGCCGGGCCAGGTTAATGGACGGGGTGTCTCTGGTGTCCCCTGTATCGGGTTTGAAGGCAAAACCAAAAACCGCGATTTTCTTCCCCACAAGTGTATTGAACATGGCGCGAAGCATCCGCTTGACAAAACGCTGGACCTGGTAATCGTTGATAGAAACCACCTGTTTCCAGAAATCGGCGACTTCATTCAAACGGTAGTATTCACAGAGATAAACCAGATTGAGAATATCTTTACGAAAACAAGATCCGCCAAAACCAATCCCGGCGTTCAGAAATTTTTCGCCGATGCGTGTGTCCTTGCCCACGGCAAAAGCGACTTCGCTGATATCCGCCTCGGTGGCCTCGCAAACTGCGGAAATGCTGTTGATGGAAGATATTCGCTGAGCCAGAAAAGCGTTGGACACCAGTTTTGAAAGTTCACTGCTCCACAAGTTGGTTGTGATGATCTTTTCAGGGGGAACCCAGTTGGCATAAATTTTAACCAGTTCATCCCGCGCGATCCTGCCGGTTTCCGTTTCTTTTGACCCGATCAAAACCCGGTCCGGGTTTTCCATGTCGGAAATGGCCGTTCCTTCCGCCATAAATTCCGGATTCGATAATATTTCAAAATGAACCGAATTATTTCCTGAATGTAAAATCGCTTCCAGAGCTTCCGCATTTCTGACCGGGAGAGTACTTTTTTCGATAACAATTTTATCCGTTTTTGAATTTTCCTTGATGCGCCTTGCCGTCAGCTCCACGAACTGCAAATCAGCGGCTTTACCCGCGCCTTCGCCAAAAGATTTCGTCGGCGTGTTGACCGAAACAAAAATGATGTCTGCCTCGGCAATTTCCTTATCAACATCGGTCGAGAAAAATAAATTTTTGCCTCGGGATTTTTCAACTCGTTCTTTTAATCCGGGCTCAAAAATGGGAAGGTCATCTGAGTTCCAGGCATCAATGCGCGGTTTGGAGATATCAACGATCGTGACTTTATAGTCCGGACATTTGTTGGCGATAATGGTCATCGTCGGTCCGCCGACGTAGCCCGCGCCGATACAGACAATTTTCTTATAAAATTTTCCTGCGCTCATTCACAACCTCGGATACTGTATTTGGGGGATAAAAAAAGAGACCTGCCCCCTCATCGGAAGCAGGTCTTCAAATAAAAAAAGCTTGTTTTACTTTTGGTAGTTAAAACTCTTCTTCTTACTATTGTAAGGCATGGATTTCCCTTTGAACAAAAGCTTGCCTTTTTTCACAGCAAAATCCTCAATCACGAGAGGTGTCTTTTCGGCAATGGACACTTCTTTTTTACGGTCTTTAAGTTTCTCAAGTTTCTGGTCCTCATTATCTTCATTCCAGTACTTGTCTTTCTCATGAACTTTCTTTTTACGCTCTTCAAAGTTGAACTTGTATTTATCATGTACATCCGGCTGAAAGGGGGTTTTCGGATGGGTGTGACAACGCGTACAGACGTTGGCGTAATCCCATCTTTGGCCGTACTTTTCAGTTTCGGCTTTTTTGAAATCCCCTTTGGTGTTTTTCATAACGACCCTGAACTGCGATCCACCGGCAACGGAATGACACATTTCACAGCCCACTTGCTCTAAGTTCGGCTCTTCCGGGTCGATAGCGGTACTGCGGTCCTTGCCTTTATGCATGGTCCCGGCAGGCTTAAAGCCACCCTTTTGACGATAGCCCGTGGTATGACAGCGCAAACACAGGGGGGTGGTGGTGTAGTCTTTTTGAGGATCCAGTTTGACTCGTTTTTTAGCTTCTTCGCGGACCCCAGGTTTCAGTAAATTGTAAGTATTCCCGTGCGGCGATTTAACCCATGCCTGATAATACGAATCATGGCAACTTCCATTACATTTGACCGCGCCAACATAAGACGGTGATTTGGGTATTTTCTTTTTCTTTTTCTTTTTCGCGTCCGCGTCGCCCACCGCACTCACTACAAATGTGAAGGACAACAAAACCAGGCTCAGTACTTTAAAAATCTTCCCCATCACTTCCTCCAATACACGGAAACCATAATAAGTCAATTTTCCTCCCTAACTGACGAAGAATAGTATAATTCCCTTATGCGGTCAACCCAAATTATGGTAAGTAATTGTAATCATTTATACGCATTTGAACGGAAAATTTTGACCAGGATCTCTGTTTGAATCGGGCCAGAAATTGCCTCTCCTTTAAAAAAGAAACTATCGATATTCCGAATATCAAAGCAAGGAAATTCAGCCCATGAAGTTATCGGATTATGATTTTGAATTGCCGGAGGAATTGATCGCCCAAACGCCCGTCGAGCACCGTGACCAATCCCGATTGATGGTGGTGGACCGTAAGGCTTCAACCATCAAACACGATGTGTTTGGAAATATTTGCCGTTATCTGCCCGATCATCCTCTGATGATTTTCAACGACACTCAGGTGATTCCGGCGAAACTTCCTGGCTTCAGGAAAGATACCGGAAAATACCTCGAAATCATTCTCATCCGTGAGACGGAACCCACCCTTTGGGAAGCTCTGGTGAAAGGCCTCAGCCGACTGAAACCGGGTACAGAATTTTATCTGTGCGATGGAGCCGTCACCGCTATTTTGAAAGGGCGTGAAGATAACCGGGCCATCTTGAAACTCATTTACCAGGGAGAACTCGGCCCTATTTTGGATGCTTCGGCAAAGATGCCCCTCCCCCCCTATATCCGCCGAAACAGCCATGATAATTCCGAATTACTCGCAATGGACCGCGAACGGTATCAAACAATTTATGCGGCGAATCAGGGGGCTATAGCCGCGCCTACAGCGGGGCTCCATTTCACGCCTGAACTGATGGATGAAATAGGTTCGGGAAAAGCAGACCTGGCTTTTCTTACATTACATGTCGGTGTGGGAACGTTCATGCCCATCCGTGTAAACGATATTTGTGATCACAAAATGGGATGGGAAAACTTTGTTATTTCAAAGGAAACGTGGAACCGGCTGGTTGGTGCGAAAACAATGGGACAAAAAGTTCTGGCGGTAGGAACAACGACGACCCGTGTACTGGAGTCGCTGAACTTTGAGAACCCGACTCAAAAGGAAGTGACAGGTGGAACGGATGTATTTATTTTTCCCGGCAGAAAGTTTAATACGGTGAATCAGTTACTGACAAATTTTCATTTGCCAAGGTCCACCCTCTTCCTGCTCGTCTGCGCCTTCTCCGGCGACGACCTGATGCGAAAAGCCTATCAGGAAGCCATCCACGAAAAATATAGATTCTTCAGTTACGGCGACGCGATGCTGATTTTGTAAATGCGCACCGTCAAATGAGGCGAAGTTTTTTACTCGTCCTCATTGACGGCTTGTTTGAAATGCTTTCCGGATTTAAAGCGAACCACTTTTCGAGCTGATATTTCTGCCTCTTCACCGGTTTTGGGGTTTCGTCCTATTCTTTTCGTTTTCGCTCGGACCTGAAAGGTTCCAAAGCGACGTAAAATGACAGGCTCGCCATGTCCCAAGGATTCCTTGATCAATTCGATGACGGTTTCAACAGCTTCTTCAGCCTTTGTTCTGGACAAACTGGCTCTTGAAGAAACTTGATTAATAATATCTTGCTTGGTCATGGTCCCTCCTTCAAAGACGAATAAATTCTTCCCACTATTTCACAAAGATAAATTCGATCACCAAAAACTACATCAATAAACCGACACACACCTGACATTGCAAATCAGGCTCAGAATGCATCAGATATGGTAAGCTTTTTAATAATAAACATCTGCGTCCCGAAATTCACCAGAATCATGCCACACAGAAAAAAACATCTCCTGCCTGCATTTTCAGCCTCAATATTATGAGAAAACTTTCTTTGGTGATTTATCCACTGTACCATTTAAATTAAAAATATCAATACCTTATTGCAAAAAAATTCCAGGTATCGCGATAATATTTATATTTCAAGCAATTACATTAAAATTTTTTAATAAATTGCTTAAAACGGGGCCGACAATAAAACCCTTGAAAATTCGGCCCTTCAGGGAACGGCCTCAAATAGCTATTTAAGATTGATTTCAGTATAGCATAACTATCTGAAAATAAAGGACTTTTTTAAATATTTTTTAATTTTGCGGCAGACTTGCGAAGATTCAGGCAATTTCGGGGCGGGAGGTGGTTCGGACTTCAGAAAATCGTTATTGGGAGGAATTTTTTCTGACAATTTGATAAACGGTTTCTCCAGGTTTGACCAGGTTCAATTTCTCGCGGGATATTTTCTCAATGGCCAGGGGATTTGACTTCAATGCATCAATTTCCAAGCTGATTTTAGCGTTATTCTCACTCAGCACCTTATTGTTTTGCCTCATTTCAGCCATTTGGTCCTGCAACCTGAAAACATTTAATATGCCTTCATCGTGAAAAAAAGCGGCCAGCATCAGGAAAACAAAAAACGCAAGACTCAGTGTCAGGATTTGTTGATAGCGGGACATAATTTTTTATCGAGAAAAAAATTAATAATTATCATGCCAGATTATAAAATACGTCTTTCCCTCTGTACAAAGCGGTATCGCCCAGTATCTCTTCGATACGCAATAACTGATTGTATTTAGCGACCCGGTCCGACCGGCAAAGAGAACCTGTTTTTATCTGACCGGCATTGACCGCAACGGCGATATCGGCAATGGTCGTGTCTTCGGTTTCACCCGACCGGTGGGATATCACCGCCGTATATCCCGCCCGTTTGGCCATCTCCACCGCGTCCAGCGTTTCGGTGAGCGTCCCTATCTGGTTGACTTTGATGAGTATGGAGTTGCCAACTTTTTCGGTTATCCCTTTGGCCAGTATCTCCGTATTGGTGACAAACACGTCGTCTCCGACGATCTGGACTTTATCGCCCAATTTGTCAGTGAGACGTTGCCAGCCTTTCCAGTCATTTTCCGCGAGCCCGTCTTCGACACTGATGACAGGGTATTTTTTGACCAACCGGGCAATAAAATCGATCATCTCATCGGAGGTGAGTTTGGATTTTTTTTCCGCACTCAAAACATATTTTTTATTGGAATACAATTCACTCGCGGCGACGTCCAGCGCAAGGAGAATGTCCCGCCCCGCCTTGTAGCCGGCGGCTTTGACCGCTTCGAGAATCACTTCTATCGCTTGTTCGTTTGACTGAAGGTCGGGCGCGAAGCCGCCTTCATCACCGACAGCCGTGTTGAGTTTTCTCTTTTTCAAAACTCCCTTCAAATGATGAAAAACTTCGACCCCCATCCGCAAGGCGGTGGAGAACGTATCCGCACCCACAGGCACGATCATGAACTCCTGAATATCGACGTTGTTGTCCGCATGTTCTCCGCCGTTGAGTACATTCATCATGGGGACGGGCAACTCCTTGGCATTGGTTCCTCCAAGATACTGGAACAATGGCAGGTCCAGTTCATTGGCGGCGGCTTTGGCAACCGCCAGGGACACTCCTAAAATAGCGTTGGCCCCCAGTTTTTTCTTATTTTTAGTGCCGTCCATTTCGATCATGATCTTGTCGATGAGCACCTGTTCGGTCACCTCAGTGCCGACAATTTCAGGAGCGATTTTATCATTAACGTTTTGAACGGCTTTCAACACCCCTTTGCCAAGATATTTTTTCGGGTCTCCGTCACGCAGTTCGACCGCTTCTCTGGAACCTGTGGACGCGCCTGATGGCACAGCGGCTCGGCCCACACTGCCGTCCTCAAGAATGACTTCGACTTCAATGGTGGGGTTGCCCCTCGAATCAAGAATTTGCCTTGCGTATAAACCAGCGATATCACTCATGAGGATCTCTTTTCTTTAAACATAAAAAATGGGCCTACCCTTTGGCTTTTTGCAATGCCTTAAAATTTGCCTGAATGGTTTTCTCAATGTCTTGTTCCGAATGCGCGGTCGTCATAAAACCGGCTTCAAACTGGGAGGGAGCAATGTATATTCCTTCCTCCAGCATGGCATTGAAGTAGCGTTTGAAAAATTCTGTGTCGCAGGTTTTCACGGTGTTAAAATCAACGACCTCGGTCCCGGTAAAAAACATGGAAAACATGGAGCCCACACGGGTGAATTTTGCGGTGATGCCCAGTTTGGCAACATTTTCTTTGAAACCATTACAGAGCAGGTTGGATTTTCTTTCAAGATCGGCATAGATGTTGTCCCCCGACAACAGTTCCAGCATTTTGATACCCGCCGCCATCGCCAACGGATTTCCCGAAAGCGTCCCTGCCTGATAAACCGAACCCGTCGGGGAAATATGATCCATCAGCTTTTTTGGCCCGCCATAGGCCCCGACCGGCAAACCACCGCCAATGATTTTACCAAGACAGGTGAGATCAGGCTGAATATTAAAAATGGATTGCGCCCCTCCGAGAGTCACGCGAAACCCGGTAATGACCTCATCGAAAATCAGCAGACTGCCGGATTTTCGGGTCACATCGCGTAGGGTCTGCAAAAAACCTTCTTTGGGAGGAATCACTCCCATATTTCCGGCGATAGCTTCTACAATGACGCAGGCGATTTCATCTCCCTGATCGGCGAACAATTTTTTCACACTGTCTGGATCGTTGTAGGGGAGCGTGAGAGTCTTTTTCGCGAGGTCGGCGACGATTCCAGGGCATTCCGGGGTCCCCAATGACAACAGGCCGGACCCGGCCTTGACCAGCATACTGTCTGCGTGGCCGTGATAACAGCCCTCGAATTTTAAAATTTTGTCGCGTCCGGTGATTCCACGTGCCAGGCGGGTGGCGCTCATCACAGCTTCAGTGCCGGAATTGACCATGCGCACAATTTCCATGGATGGAAACGCTCCGGTCACTTTTTCCGCAAGGGTGATCTCCTTTTCAGTCGGCGCCCCGTAACTGGTCCCCAACCGGGCCTGTTCGCTGATCGCCGCAACGATTTCAGGATGGGCGTGGCCGAGAATAAGAGGCCCCCAGGAGGAAACGTAGTCGATGAATTCATTGCCATCGACATCGGTGATTCTAGCCCCTTGGGCGCTTTGAATGAAAAGAGGGTTTCCGCCAACCGCGTTGAACGCCCGAACGGGGCTGTTCACGCCTCCCGGCATAACAGTTTGGGCACGCGCAAATAGTTTTTCTGATTTGTTTCTGGTCACTATCAGATCTCAAATAAAATGGATAACTCTTTCCTGAGTTTCTCAGGAATTAATTTTTTGTCGGTCACAATGGCGGTGGCGGCGGCGGAAGCACAGGCGCAACCGGGTTTATCCGTTAGTTCGGTGACCAGAGCCTTGATGGCGACCTGGGCATTTTCCACATTTTCTCCCATGATTTGCAAAACCGCTTCCAGGGTCACGGGTTCTTCTTCCACCAACCAGCAATCATAATCGGTCACAAGAGCCAGCGTGGCATAGCAGATTCCCGCTTCACGGGCCAGTTTGGCCTCGGTCACGTTGGTCATGCCGATGATATCGACACCCCATTGTCGGTAAAGGTTGGATTCGGCCCGGGTGGAAAACTGCGGCCCCTCAATGCAGATGTAAGTGCCGCCCTCATGAACTTCGGCCCCGGCTTTTCTGGCCGCACCAGTCACTTTATAGGAAAGGTCCGGGCAGATGGGGTCCGCCAGACTGACATGGCCCACGAGACCGGTGGTGAAAAATGTGCTGATTCGACGGGTGGTGCGGTCTATGAACTGGTCCGGGACGGAAAAGTGGCCGGGATGTAATTCTTCTTTCATACTGCCCACCGCGCTCACCGACAGGATGCGCTCGACCCCGAGCTTTTTCAGCGCGAAAATATTGGCGCGGAAATTTATCTCGGACGGAGGTATGAAATGGCCGGTTCCATGCCTGGGAAGAAAGGCCAGACGCACGCCCATCAGTTCTCCTAACACGACCTCATCGGATGGCGCCCCAAACGGCGTATCTACCACCACCTTTTCCAGGATTTTCAACTCCTTCATGTGGTAAAGACCACTGCCGCCAATCACGCCAAGCATTTCAACTCTCTGAATATAAATGGATCTTTTTTAACGCAAACCATAACCGATCGGGTGAGCGGTCACCCCGTCGCTCCCCGCGGATTCGTCTGCCTAATCTTCTTCTTCAGGTTCCGGTTTTTCCCGGACCTTTTCAACCTGACTCAAAAGGAATTTCAATTCCGAGATTTGTTCACCGGCAACGCGCATCGTGGCTTTTTCTTTATTCAGGCTTTGGATTTTTATATTAACGTCTTCCGCCACCAGATTCAGGTTGCTCAATCGCTTGTCCACTTCATCCAGCATTCCGATTTTATTATTCAGCATATCGATCTTGGACTCCGCTTCTTCCGTGATCGAATTGAGTTTGTCGATATTGTGGTTGATCTTGTTCATGTTTTCCCGCTCCCGGTCAATCCGGTCTTTTTCGGCTTTAACACGAACAATTACCGCCGAAAGTTTGCCAAGAGCCATTTCGGTATTGCGGACCTTCTCCTCACCGGCGGTCACCTGTTTGAACCTTCTTTCAACCTGCGTCATCATGTTATTGAGCTGTTCGATTTTCTTTTCAGAATTTAAAATGAACTCCTCTTTGTCATTCAACGCTTCCTGCCTCAAGTCCAGATCCTTGAATTTTTGATCAATGTCATCGAGTTTTCTCTGGACGCTCTGAACTTTCGCCAACTCCTTATACATGCCCTCCGCTTTGGTCTCAAAGCTGGCGGAGACTTTCTCCAGTTCTGTTTTAATTCCATCTATCTGGTCGATCTCCTCCTTGGCTTCCTGTAAATCTGTAAACCTCGATTGCAACTCGACTTCCAGTTTGCTTTGCCTGGAAACAAGCGTGCCCATCCTTTTTTCCTGATCGTCCAGGGTGGATTTTTCCTTGGCAATGTCCAGGATTTTTTCGTCCACCTGATCGGACATGGAACTCAGACTCTCCAGCTTCTGATCGATTTTATCCAGAAAATCGATTTTCTTGCTTATCTTGGAAATTTTGATATTTGCTTCTTCTATAAAAAAGTCCAACCCATCGACTTTCTTTTCCAGTTTTTCGATCAAAGCCTTTCTCTGCATCTGGGTTTCCATCTTGACATCCAGGCTGATGACCATGGACCCAAGATCATTGATTTTCTTGTCCACCTGATCGACGAGATTCTGCTTGCGAATCACCTCGTCCATTTGCAGGCGGGTCGATTCACTGATCTCCTGAATTTTCAGCATGATGCTTCCAATGGAATCGATCTTTTCAACTTCCTTGTCCATCCGCTTGACTTTTTCTTCCGCTTCAGCGGCCATCACATTGAAGTCGCTCATTTTTTCATTGGCCGCTTCAATAATTTTCATTTCCTCTTTTAGGACCACCATTTTATTGCCCAGGTTGTCCATGAGGAAAGTATTCATCTTGTTGATTTTCTCTTCCGTTTTTTCGACAATCACTTTTTCATCGAGTATCCGGGAGATTTTCGTTTCGACATCGACCGAAAGCGCGTCGAGGTCTCGCAAGCGGCCGCTGATACTGCGGATCATCTCATTTTTTACGGAAATATTTTTGGACTCAACTTTCAGGTCGCTGACTTCCTCGTTCAGACGGGTTAACAAATCATGGGTTTCCCGGACCAGATGGCTTTTCCCCAACACCGTTTCATAATCTTCTTTCACAACTTCCAGAGTCTGTTTTAAATCCTCGGTGTCCCTTGAATAGTTGATGATGGACTCTTTTTCCTGATGAACGACGGTCAGCCGGGAATCTATTTCATCGAGGGTGTTTGTCATTTCGTCCAGCTTGAGGGTCCCCGCGTTCATCATCTCCTTGAAGCTGACGATTTCATCCACCCGTTCAGAGACCATGTCCATCATCCCCTCCAGGCGGTTGATACTGCGGTCTGCCGACTTGATCAGTCTGCTTTCTTCTTTGAGTTTCTTGACTTTGGAATCCATGTCCCAGACAAGGACATTGAGGCGCCCGGCGTCTTCATTGGCTTTTTCTACCAGCCCTCTTTGCTGATGCAGGCTTTTTATTTTGTGGTCGATGTGCTCGCTCAACAAATGCAGTTCGTCAAGCTCACGTTTGAGGGTGTTGTAATTGGATTCCAGCTCCTTGGAAACACGTTGAAAATCCCTGACGCGAACGTCAATGGTTTTTATTTCCACGAAACTTTGATTGAAGGTGTCCAGCTTATTTAAGGTATAAGGAACCTGAGCTTCGATCTTTTCGAAAAAATGTTTCTTTTCCTCCAGCTCCGCTGTTTTATGCTCAAAATATTCAACGAGCATTTGCAGGTTTTTTCTTTCATGGGCGGCGACATCAAGCAATTCCTTAAATTCCGCGAGGTTGAAATTTTCAGGACCGGAAGAGCCTTTCTGACTGGTTGACTCGTCGGGTCCGCTTGTATCTGGCTTGTCCGCCATGGTTGGTTCCTTGAAGGTGGATAGAAATCGAGGAAATTTCAAGCGACTTAAATCAATTAAGTGGCTATTATATATACACTTAGTGTTTGCCTAAAGTCAAGGCCAAGTCACTGAAAAGGGAGGATTTTTTGTTATTATTTAATTTTTTACGATCGCCCGCCTAACGCTGAATGATATGTTCAGCGATTTGCACCGCATTCAAGGCGGCTCCTTTTCTAAGGTTATCCGCCACGACCCAGAAATTGATCGCCCTTTCTTTAGATATATCGTCACGAAGCCGCCCCACCATAACCTCATCTTTTCCTTCCGCGTTTATAGCCAGCGGGTATTCGTTCTTATCCGGGTCGTCCACAATCCGGATTCCGGGAGAATCATGCAGGAGTTTTTTCACATCCAGCGCGGAAATGGGTTCCTCAGTTTCTACGTTGACGGACTCCGAATGAGAATAAAACACCGGGACCCTTACGGTGGTGGGCGATACCTGAATGGAATCGTCCCCTAGAATTTTCCGGGTTTCGTTCACCATTTTCA
The DNA here is from genome assembly GCA_029261655.1 of Nitrospinaceae bacterium. Classification (GTDB taxonomy): domain Bacteria; phylum Nitrospinota; class Nitrospinia; order Nitrospinales; family VA-1; genus JADFGI01. The sequence goes on from JAJDAY010000036.1 coordinate 119,195, forward strand.
TTTCTTCTTTCGTGTATCCATTATCCAGAAACACATCTATATGGGGCAGGCAGTTAAAAGCAATTTGATGAGGATAAACCTGAGACACGCAGTCCTTATTATCCAAAACGCCGATCGTTTGCGTTGTCAGTTCGGCAATTGCCTTTTGTCCCGAACCGGATACAGATTGATAGGTGGAAACCACCACGCGTTTGATCCGGTACCGAGCATGAATGGGATGCAGGGCGACCACCATCTGGATGGTCGAGCAGTTGGGATTGGCGATGATCCCCGGTTGCTCCGGGATGGCCTCCGGGTTCACTTCAGGAACCACCAGAGGAATATTTTTATCCATACGAAAGGCACTGCTGTTGTCGATGACGATGCAACCTGCCTGCACGGCAAATGGGGCGTATTTCAAACTCACCGACGCGCCGGCGGAAAAAAGAGCAAAATCCAGCCCTTCAAACGAGTTTTCTGTCAAAATTTCGACAGGGATGGATTGCCCCCGGAACGAAAACGTCTGCCCGGCGGACCGGGGCGACGCCAGAAGAACCAGGCGATCCACCGGAAAATTTCTCTCCTCAAGAGTGGTCAACATTCTTCTGCCCACCGCGCCGGTGGCGCCCACAATGCCAACGATATATTTTTGCTTTTTATTAAATGCCATTTTTCTCCAGTTCCTCGGCTACCAAATCCCCCATCTCCGTGGTTCCCACTTCCTTCATCCCCTTGGACATGATGTCCGGGGTACGGACTCCTTTGTTCAAAACCGATTCAACGGCTTTTTCTATCCATGAATCGACTTCCTCCCTGTTTAAAGAATATTTAAACATCATGCCGACCGATAGAATGGTGGCCAACGGATTGGCCTTGCCCTGCCCCGCGATATCCGGGGCGCTGCCATGAATGGGCTCGTACATCCCGGTTTCACCGCCGACACTTGCCGATGGCAACATGCCGATGGAACCGGTCAGCATGGACGCTTCGTCGCTCAGGATATCGCCGAACATATTGGTTGTCACAATAACGTCGAACTGATTGGGGTCGCGCACCAACTGCATGGCGCAGTTGTCCACATACATGTGTTGCAGTTCGATATCCGAAAAATCTTTTTGCACACGGGTGACAACTTCCCTCCACAGGCCCGTGGCCTCCAGAACGTTGGCTTTATCCACCGACAACACTTTTTTGTCTCTTTTGCCCGCGACCTGAAAAGCGATTTTTGCGATCCTCTCAATTTCCGGCTCGGTATAAACCAGGGTGTTCACCCCTTTGCGAGTTCCATCCGCCAAAGTTTCGACGCCCCGCGGTTCGCCAAAATAAATGCCTCCGGTCAATTCCCGGACCACCATAATATCCAGACCTTCCACCACTTCACGCTTCAGGGTGGACGCTTCCAGAAGAGCGGGAAATATTTTTGCCGGGCGCAGATTGGCATAAAGTTGCAGGGACGACCGCAAGCCCAGCAGTGCCCGCTCGGGACGCAGAGAAAAATCCAGATTTTCCCATTTAGGCCCACCCACCGCGCCCAGAAGAACGGCATCGGCATTTTTGGCGGCTTTCAATGACTCCTCAGGAAGAGGATGCCCGGTCGCTTCATAGCCCGCTCCGCCAACGGGAACCTGTTCCGTCTCCAGGGTCAGGTTCAATTTTTTTCCAACAATTTTTAATATTTTGACCGCTTCCTGAATGACTTCCGGTCCGATGCCATCGCCCGGCAATAAGGCGATCTTAAAATTTTCCTTCATTTTTTACTTTTCCTGTTGTTTTTTCAGAATTCAAAATTCCAGAGGAACCGCTTTACCGGCAAGGAATTCAGCCACCTTGGGAGTGAAACTTCAAGAAGTATAGCCGCATTAAACTCATTGTAAATAAATATTTTTGCCTTATCATACGGTCCGCGCCGGCATGAAGCCGGGCTGAATAAAAACGCGCCGGGTTTTCAAAAAATTATTCGTTTTCCTTCTAACCTGCTTTTCCACCCGCTTTGAGGGGTTTTCCGGGCCTGTTTCATGATAAATGGACAACGCATCACGGTAGTCATGCCGGCTTATAACGCCGAAAAAACTCTCCTGAAAACCTATCAGGAAATTCCGAGCGCCGTGGTCGATGATATCATTCTCACCGACGACGCCAGCCAGGACGATACGGTAGAAATCTCCAAAGAGCTTGATATTTTCACGCTGGTCCATGAAAAAAACAA
>JAJDAY010000037.1 GCA_029261655.1 Nitrospinaceae bacterium
CAGTTTGCAGGCGGCAAAACGCCGATGGCGATTGCGGTGTGGAACGGTCAGAACAAAGAACGAAACGGTCAGAAAGGCATCACTCAGTGGAATGAGCTGAGGTACTAAGCCTTAACGATTGCAGGAAATAACCCGGAGACAAGCCCTCAAAAGCTTGCCTCCGGGTTTTCTTTTGCCTGTTTTGGGGCAACTGAAAAATGAAGCTCAAGTCATTAGCCAAATAGAATTATTTAGCCATCGGCCAACCCATTTCCTCCCAGCGATGCATTCCTCCGTCGCCCACGCAGACGATATTGTCCAGGCCCGAACCGATCAGGGTTTCCGATGCCGCCTTGGCCCGACCCCCCATCTTGCAATGGACGTACACGGTTTTATATTTTTTCAGGTCTTCGACAATAGCCCCAACTTCATCGTGAGGGGTATTTTGCGCGCCCTCAATATGACCGTCTCTAAACTCGGAAGGAGACCTCACATCAAGAATCAAATGGTTTTCGGTCAATCCGCCCACAAGATCATGCAGTTCGTCTATGGAAATATTTTGCATCCTTCAACCCCTAGAATTTATGGTTTGCAATAATGGCGAAAAATAAATAACACCTACAAATTTTAACTTTACCAAATGAGTTACTGAAAGACCAGCCACTTAAGTGTCCCCCGCCAAAAATTACGAATGGGAATATTTTGCCGATATCTCTCAATGCTTTAGGAAATATCTTCTAAAGCCAGATTAAAAACCCAAATTTCCAGGTTGGGTCGAACACACGCCAATACCGGGCTTTCCTCACAATTCCCTCAAAATAAAGTGTTTGGTATAAATGTTGCTAACTTAGGAAATAGCGACTCATTTGAGGTTTGACCATGCACGAAGGAATTTATATCGCCGCGTCCGGCGCTTTTAAGCAGGAACATAAACTAGACGTCATCGCAAACAATCTGGCGAACATGGGAACCACTGCCTACAAAAGAGACGGCATGGCGTTCCGGGAAATGATTCCGCCGTTCACCGACACCGCCTTACAAAGCGCAAGTCTGGACCCGAAACCCACGGCGTTTCAACCAGACCCCCGGGTATCGTATGTGGGGGTCGCGGATATGTACACCGATGCTTCGAACGGGACCCTCAGGCAAACAGGAAATGCTTTGGACCTGGGCCTGGATGGGGACGGGTTTTTTGTGGTCGGCACTCCTGAGGGCCAAAGGTTTACCAGAAATGGAAATTTTAAACTATCAGCGGATGGAACCCTGAACACCCATGAGGGTTTCCAGGTTCTGGGCAAGGATGGCAAGCCCATTAAAATCGATGCTCAGGGAGGACAGATCTCCATCAATTCGAGCGGCGGGATTTCGGTTGGCAATGGCAGTCAATCAACCCCTCAGGGCGATTTACAATTGGTGAGTTTTCAAGATGCGTCAAAACTGGCGAAACAAGGCGATGGTTTATACAGGATCGATGACCCGAGCGCGAAAAAACAACCGGTGCAAAATGTGCGGGTCCAGCAAGGTTTCCTGGAGACCTCCAATGTAAATCCGATTGAGGAAATGACAAATATGATCGTCACCATGCGCGGGTTTGAAGCTTACCAGAAAATTATTCAATCCATAGATGAGGCCGATGAACAGGCGGTCAACGCGATTGGCCGGCTGGCTTAGCTCCGGAACATAATCAAAAATGAAAAACCTTTTAATTTCCACCAGGAAGGAAACCGATAAATGATTCGTTCTTTATACACGGCGGCGACGGGAATGAATGCCCAGGAATTGAATGTGAGCGTGATTTCCAATAATCTCGCCAACGTGAATACGGTGGGGTTTAAAAGAAGCCGTCCCGAATTCCAGGATCTCCTTTATCAGAATCTGCGTCTGGTGGGAACCGTTTCTGAAAACGGCAATCAGGTTCCGACAGGAGCCCAATTGGGCTTAGGTGCTAAAACATCGGCCATTCAAAAAATATTTTTACAGGGCGACTTTACCCAGACCCAAAACACTCTGGACATCGCAATCGAGGGGCGCGGGTTTTTCCAGGTCTCTCAGTCGGATGGGACCATCGGCTACACGCGGGCGGGTTCTTTTAAGCTGGACAACACCGGTCAGATCGTGACATCAGACGGTTTGCCTTTGGAGCCTGCCATCACCATCCCCCCGGATGCGATCACCATATCCATTGATCCCCAGGGCGGAGTTGCCGTGACCCAGCCGGGCGCCACGGCCCCGACAGTATTGGGAACCATACAAACCGCTACGTTTCAGAATGATGCGGGCTTGCAGGCGATAGGTTCCAATCTGTTTCAGGAAACCGACGCTTCGGGTTCGCCCACCATCGGGACTCCGGGAGTCGATGACCGGGGAACGCTCCAGCAGGGTTTTGTCGAACTTTCCAATGTGAGTGTGGTGGAAGAACTGGTCAACCTGATATCCGCGCAACGCGCTTATGAGGTCAATTCACGGACGGTTCAGACAGCAGACGAGTTATTGCAAATCGCCAATCAAATGAAACGATAAACATGGCTAAGATAAAAAAAGTTGTAAATATTTCGCAAATGGTTCTGGGTTTTTTTCTGGTTGCGGCGTTCAATCCGGTCGGGGCCGAAAGCGCGGGAAAAACCAATACGATCGAGGCCGGGGTTTTGGAGGCAAAGGCGATAGAATTTGTGAAGGAAAATATTCCCTGGGACCCGGACGCAACAGAAATCAAGATAGAGTCCGGGGGTCAGGATGTGGTTGTGCCATTTGGGGCGGTCGATATAAATTTTAATCTCCCTGCGCGCAAAATCCGCATGGGCCGTTTCCCGATAACTGTCAGAATAGCTGTGGATAATATTTTGCAAAAAAGGCTGCGCTTGACAGCTCGTGTCACTCATTTTGCGCCGGTGGTGAAAACCCTGCGCCGGGTCAACCGAGGCGAAATCCTGACGCCAGGTGACATTGCAATTGAAGAGGTTCCGTCCAACCGCATTGTAAGAAACGCCCTGACCAGCATCGACGATGTGGTTGGAAACCAGGTCATTCGCAATATGGGAATGGGCAAGGTGGTCACAACAAGTTCCATCCACAAACCGACTCTGGTGAACAAGGGGGATCAGGTGACCATCATCGCTGAAAGCGGGCCAATGAAAATAACCGCTCCCGGAATCGTGGGGCAAAAGGGTTTCAAGAACAGCCTGGTAAAAGTTCTGAACATTCAAACCCAAAAAACCATTTTCGCCAAGGTTCAGGACGCAAAAACGGTGAAGGTAAAATTTTAATCATGACGACACCAAAAAAACTGTATTCAAAAAAAATAACCCTTGCCCTTATGGGCATGATCACGGCGGTGGCTTTGTCATCCTGCTCCAAGCCCCATCTGGCGGTGAATCCGGAGTCTGCGATAATTCCGTCGCAAATATATAAACCTCCACCGCCTGAAATAAAGAATGGCTCTATCTGGCCGGGGGACACGGCCAACAATCTGTTGTTCGTAGATGCCAAGGCAAATGGGGTGGGAGACATCGTGACGGTTCTGATTGAAGAGACGGCGACGTCCAGCCAAAAAGCCACGACGGATGTTGGCAAAGACGCTTCCCTGACAATGGACTGGAGCGCCCTGTTCGGCATAGACAGAAATTTGGGAATAGAGAATTTTTTGGGTTCAGCAGATCCTTTTGATCCCAGAGCGCAGGCCAGCCTGGCCAGAAACACCAAAGGCGCAGGCACGACGACCCGCGAAGGTTCATTGAGCGCGAAAATTTCTGTGGTGGTGGTCCAGGTGTTTCCCAATGGAAATTTTGCCGTTGAAGGCAGACGTTCCATCACCGTGAACAAGGAAGAACAAATCGTTGTTTTGCGGGGGATGATTCGAAAAGTGGACATTGATTTTGACAATACCATATCCTCCCGTTACATCGCCAACGCTTCCATTTCGTATGCCGGTGAAGGCGTCGTGGCGGACGAACAAAGAGTGGGATGGCTGACCCGCGCCCTCACCTATGTCTGGCCATTTTAAAAGGCCGGATCAGGGGCTGGTTTTTTAAGAAGGATTACTTTTCTGTTTAACCAACAAGACTCTCCATTTCGGGTTTTAACTCAGGGACACTGATTTATGTTTACTAACAGGATGTGGGTCAGGGCGGGACTGCTGGCTTTATTATTGGTTTTTGTAGCCGAATCCGCGTACGCAGTCAGGATCAAGGATCTGACCAATGTGCGCGGCGTCCGCGGCAACCAGTTGATCGGCTTCGGGCTGATTATAGGATTAGCCGGAACGGGCGACAGCGCAACCAACGTTTTTTTCTCCATCCAGACGCTGGTGAGCATGCTCACGAAAATGGGTATCACGGTTCCCAATTCTGAAGTGGATCAGTTGAAATTCAAGAACGTGGCCACGGTGATGGTGACGGCGACCTTGCCGGCTTTCGCCCGCCAGGGAGACCAGATCGACACTCTGCTGTCGTCTGTCGGCGACGCCAAGAGCCTGCAGGGAGGAACCTTGTTGATGACGGCACTCAAAGGCCCGGACGGGAAAACCTATGCCGTGGCCCAGGGTCCGTTGTCAATCGGCGGATTTTTTGTTCAGGGGGCGGCGAAGGGCGCGCAAAAAAACCATCAAACGGTGGCGCATATGGTCAACGGCGCTTATGTGGAAAGGGAGTTGCCGCATCAGTTCAACTTTAAGGAAGAAATTTTTCTGACTTTAAAAGAAACCGACTTCACCACAGCCAGCCGGATTTCCAGAGCCATCAACGATGCCATGCGGGACATCGTGGCAACGCTTGTGGATGGCCGCACCGTCAAAGTGGAAGTGCCTCCATTTTACAAAGATAAAACTTCGCAATTCATCACCCAGATCGAATCCATTGACGTGGAACCGGACGGCATCGCCAAAGTGATTCTCGATGAACGCACCGGCACGGTGGTCATGGGGGAAAAAGTCATGATTTCCGCAGTTGCTGTGGCGCATGGCAATCTATTCATTCAGATCACCGAAGAACCTTCCGTGTCGCAACCGGCCCCGCTTTCTCTTAGAGGCGAGACGGTGGTGGTTCCCAGGACCCGCCTGCAGATAAAAGAGGGAGAGGACAAACTCCTCATTGTCCCGAAAAGTATTTCGCTCGGCCAGGTGGTCAACGGGCTGAACGCTATTGGGGTCAATCCAAGAGATTTGATCGCCATTCTGCAAGCCATAAAAGCCTCCGGCGCTCTGCATGCGGAACTGCAAATCATGTGACCGGGACGTCACTCCTTTAAACTGGAACGGATGCTTCCAGGATAGTCATTTCGCCGTTCTAAAAGCCATGATCTGATTCTCTGGTTCCTGCCCTTGGGCTTCAGGGCGTTATTTTCTCAATCCCGGTCAAAAACCCCCGCTTACAGCTAAAGTCATTGATTCTCAAGGAATTGAGAGCGGAAAATTTTTCCCCCTGCCCCATAAATTTCTTCCCCGCAATCCTTCCGTCTTCCTCAAACACCAATTTATATTGAATCGCAATGCCTTATTTTATGGGTGCTTAATAGGCCAATGCGGTTCCTTGTCCCAGGCTCCGGCATTTGGTATGTGGTTTGCACTTCATCCAAGGAAGACAATGCGTTAAACCCAAATAACAAAAGGGCGGAACATGGAATTTATCCCTTCATTGCAAAATCAGGGGCAGGCGTTTTCCCAGTTGGCGGAAAGTAAACTGGGTCAGTTGCAAAAACAGGCCGAGTCCCCTGAGTACAAGGATGAAAAGGAATTGAAAGCGCTGGCCCAGAAATTTGAGGGGATATTCATGAATCAACTCATGAAATCGATGCGCGAAACATTGCCGAAAGACGGTTTGTTGAGTAGTTTTTCGGTGGACATGTACGAGTCGATGTTCGACCAGGAAGTGGCTGGTGAAATGTCCAAAGGCAAGGGAATGGGTCTGGCGGATGTCCTTTATGCGCAGTTGAGCCGAATGAACGGGGAAAAGCCGGGAGGTGAGGAAAATTCAGCAACAGAGGAATCCTCCCCACTGAAATTTTATGCCCCTGGTAAAAAGGAGAACCCGTGATGGGAAGCCTGCTAAGAGAGTTGAATGATCTGATTGAAAGCGAAATAGATCTCTACAATAAATTTATTTTTCTATTACAGAAACAATGGGATGCCATTTCAAATTATTCTCTGGATTCCCTTAAGGAAATCGTAGCAAAAAAAGAAATCAGGGTTCAGCAGATGCAACAGCTTGAAAAAAAGCGATCTGCCCTGATGGAGAGGATCGCCCGTTTGCGTGGAGTTCCAGAAAAAGATCTGACGCTCAAAAAAATTGTTCAGACCACCGTGAACCCCATTCGAGTGCAACTGAGCCAATCCCGGGAAACCCTGCTGTCGCAGATTACCACCATCAACAAACTGCATGAAGCGATCAAAGGGTTGATGGATCATTCGTCTTTGTCGCTGAAAAAATCCATGGCGTTTGTGCACTCAAAAAGTGAAGAGGCGAGCGCGCCCTATCACCCGGATGGAAAACTGGTGGATGCAAACCTGCAGGGTCGGATGCTCAATTTCAGCGCTTGATAAAGGGTTAAAAGAAACGTGATGACAAGGAACACTTTTTAAAAATATGTCTTCCAATATTTTCAGCATATTGAATACCGCCAAACTGGGTTTGTTGACCCAGCAGTTGGCCCTCGAAGTCACGGGCAACAATATTGCCAACGTGGAGACGGAAGGGTATTCCCGACAGGATGTGGTATTGGAGTCCAACACCCCGCGTTCGATCAGCCAGGGGCAGTTGGGGACCGGGGTCAGGGTCAGCGGCATCGAGCGGGTGTTCGATCAGTTTCTTTTTCAGCAGATTTTATCCGAAGGCGACCTGACGGGAAACTTTGAGGTGCGCAAGGATGTCTTTGAGCAGTTGGAAATTCTGTTCAATGAAAATCAGGGCCGCAGTCTGAACGGCGAACTGAGTGAATTGTTTGCGGCGTTTCAGGATCTTTCTTCAAACCCCACCGGTTTGCCCGAACGGGCAGAAGTTGTTGGGCGGGCGCAGTCTTTGGCGTCGGTGTTCAATAACCTGGGCGACGGTTTGTTTAAAATTCAGAGAAATATCGACGCCATTGTCAGCGATGAAGTTTCCCAGATAAACAGTCTGGCCAGTGAAATCGCAAAATTGAATCAGGCGGTGTTCGCAAATTCGCCGGGCCAGTTCAGCGCCAATGATCTCAAGGATCAACGCGACAGACTGGTCAAGGAACTTTCCGAGAAAATAGACATCACACTGGTCAAAGAAGCGGATGGACAGTTGAGTTTGACTCTGGGAAATGGCGTGCCATTGGTTCTAAAGGATTTTTCTTTTGATTTGAGCACAGGGCTGAATGGCAATAACAAATCGTTTCTGGATGTTTTTATCAGCAACGGCGCCGGCGGCACCACAAACGTCACCTCGGCCATCCAGGGAGGCGAGCTCAAGGGAAACCTGGACATGCGGGATCTGGAAGTCCCGGCGGTGAAGCAAAAGCTGGATCGCCTGGCGGCGGGATTTGTTCAGGAATTCAACCGCGTTCATCAACAGGGTTTCGGTGTTGACGGCAGTACGGGGGTCAATTTTTTTACGCCGCTTTCGCCAACCGTGTTCACCAATACCTTGAACACCGGGTCGGCCCAGGTTTCGGTGGTGAACGCCAGCCCCACCACGGTAGCCGTGGATGATTTTGAGATCACCATGACCGGGGCGAATGCCTTCAACCTGACCAACCTGACCACGGGAGCGAGCGCGGGTTCTTTTACTTTTACGGCAGGAACCACGTTCAATCTGGCAGGAGGATTTGCCGTCAATATCACCGGAACTCCTGCTGTGGGCGACCGTTTCAAGTTCTCGGTTTCGGAAAACGCCGCGACGTTCGTAACAGTTTCAAGTGAAGTGCTTGCCAATTCCCAGAAAATCGCGGCGGGTAACGCGACATCGGGTGATGGCGGCAACGCCGGTGATCTGGCTGGCCTGCAGAGCGAGCTGACGTTTAACAGCGTCACCTTGCAATCGGGTTCGGGAGCGTTCACCTTCGATGAATTTTACAATGCTCTGGTGAGCGCCATCGGAATTGAGTCGGCGACTTCTCAGGCAGGGGTTCGCCAGCAGGAGGCCGTTCTCCTGCAATTGAATAACCGCCGGGAAAGCATTTCCGGGGTCTCCATCGACGAGGAGTTGATCAACCTGGTGCAATTCCAGCAGGCGTTCAACGCGTCGGCGAGAATGATCAGCCTGGTGGAAGAGTTGTTCGACACGCTCATCAACCGAATATAAATTTAACGGATTTTTGGGATAGAAAATTAAAACCTGCGTCAGAGTTTTTAGCGCAGGTTCATTTTCCGAAACGCCCCTGAGATACAAAGCGGACATTGGCCCGTTTTCTAAAGGAGAGGGATCATGGTTCAACGAGTGACCAGTCAGGCAATTCAAAATACGGTGCTAAATAATATATTCCGTATTACGGAAGGTTTGGCCAAGGCGCAAACGGAAATATCTTCAGGAAAGCGCATTCAAAAACCCTCGGACGATCCCGCCGGATTGAGAAACAGCCTGGCTTTGCGCACGGGGATACGCAAAGCCAATCAGTTTATCCGCAATATCGACAACAATAAAATTTTCATTCAGAGCACAGATTCCGCCCTGCAATCGGTGAGCCTGGGGTTGACCCGCGCCAAGGAGCTTGCGATCAGCGAGCTTGGAGGCACGTCCACCGCGCAAACGCGGGGGTTCGCGGCGATTGAAATCGGACAGATCATCTCACAAACTCTGGAGGCGGCCAACACTCAGGTGAAAGATCAGTTCATATTTGCGGGCACCCTGACCCGGACGGCGCCTTTTCAGGTCAGCGCATCCGGGGCGATTTACCAGGGCAACACCGAAATTTTTTCAATCGAAATTGCCCAGAACACAAAAATTGGCTTGACCATTCCCGGTTCCACCGCCCTTGGAACAGATTTAAACCCGGTGATCACCCAGTCTACTTTTTTAGCGGACTTGAATGGCGGAAGCGGGGTGCCTGCAGGTCAGTTTTCAGTCACCGATCGCGCCGGCAACAGTGCCACGATCACGGTCGCGTCCGGCGCGACTCTTGGCACCGTCATTTCATCCATAAATTCTGCGGGCGTCAATGTCACCGCCGCCATTGACAGCAGTGGCAGCGGCCTGGTTCTGACGGATTCGAGCTCGCTGATCACCCAGGCATTGGCCGTCACAGAGGTGTCCGGCGGAACGACCGCCACGGCATTGGGCATTGTGGGACAAAGAGACGGCGCTCTGAGCGGTACGGTTTTGAACCCCAAGGTCACGAACGCGACCTTGTTAACGGATTTAAACGGAGGCGACGGCCTGGTTTTAAGCGATCTTAAAGTCATCAACGGTGCGGCTTCGGCAACCATCAGTTTCAGTACGGCGACCACGATCGGTGACGCGCTCAATCTTATCAACAGCGCGGGGCTGAATGTGACGGCCAGTATCAACAGCGCGGGCAATGCTTTAAGGGTGGTGTCCAACGACCCTGCAACCGTCGCGGTGGTGAATGACTTGGGGGTGGGCACCACAGCAGAAACCCTGGGGCTGGGCGGGGGACGCAATGTCCTGGACACGCTGACCACCCTGAAACTGGCTCTGGAAAAAGACGACACGGTGGCGCTCCTCGCCCTTTTGGAAAATCTGGATAAGGGCCTTGATTCCGTCAACGAATCACGCGCGTTTTCCGGGACCACCTTGCGGCAAATCGAATCCACGGATTTTATTCACGATCAGGATATTGTCGATCAAAACGAACAATTGTCCAATACCGAAGACGCGGATATTATCAAAAGCGCGTCGGACCTAGCCTCCTTGGAGCTGGCTCTGAACGCCACCTTGAGCACCACGGCCCGCATTCTCCAGCCCTCTCTCCTCGATTTTCTTCGTTAGCCTGATTAAAAAGGGTTAGAAGGAAAAAGCTCAACCTGGCCATAAATACGGTCACAATGCCACCTGCCCCGTATCCCATTTTTTAGAAGCGCAGAAAATTCTTTTTGTGGAATAATAAGAATATGAATATTCCTTTTAAATTTCGGAGTCAGTCAGAGTTGCGCTCGATTTTAATGAGCGTCGTTGCGACACTTTATCTTCTATCACTTACCGCTTGCCTGCAAAGTAAAGAAACGGTTTTTACCGACCCGGCCGTAGGGCCAGTTTATGCCCAAAACGGCATGGTGGTGACGCAGGAAGCGATGGCCACAAAAGTGGGTGTCGACATCCTTGAGCAAGGGGGAAACGCGGTGGATGCCGCGGTGGCAGTGGGTTTTGCGCTGGCGGTGACTTTGCCGCGTGCTGGAAACCTGGGCGGTGGCGGGTTCATGGTTTTGCACATGGCCAAAACAAAAGAAACCGTCGCCATTGATTATCGGGAATCAGCCCCTGCCGGAGCCACCCGGGATATGTTTTTGGATGAAAAAGGCAACGCGGTTTCTGAACGCTCTCGATTCACTCACTTGTCCGTCGGGGTTCCGGGCACCGTGGCCGGTCTCACGCTGGCACTTCGGAAATTTGGAACCCTGCCTTTAAAACAGGTGATGGCGCCTGCGATTCGTTTGGCAATGCAGGGGTTTGAGGTCCCCCTCCCCCTGGCCAGGAGTCTGCAAAAAAGGCGGGAGCATCTCCTGCGTTGGCCGGAGTCTGGGCAAATTTTTTTTAAAAACAATGGCAGGCCGTATGTTCCTGGAGACAGGCTTTACCAAAAAGATCTGGCCCGGTCTTTGGATGCGATCGCAAAAGAAGGCACGCAGGCTTTTTACCGGGGAGACATTGCCAGAAAACTGGTGGACGAAATGCAGCGTCATGGCGGCCTGATGACTTTGGAAGATTTAGAAAATTACCGGGCCGTGATTCGTGAGCCCGTGCAAGGGACTTATCGGGGACACGAAATTTATTCCATGCCGCCGCCAAGTTCCGGCGGAGTGCATTTGATTGAGATCCTGAATATTTTAGAGGGCTATCCTTTGGGTTCCTTTGACGCCGAAAACCCGGATAAACTGCACCTGTTGGCGGAAGCCATGAAGCTCGCTTATGCGGACCGCAGTCAGCATCTGGGAGACCCTGATTTCTGGAGAGTGCCTGTGAATGGACTTTTGTCAAAGTCCTATGCGGACAAACTGAGAAAACAAATTAAAGGCAACCGGGCAAAGCCCAGTAAGGAAATTCGACCGGGCAATCCCCTGCCCTACGAAAATTCTGAGACCACTCATTTCTCGGTGATGGACAAAGAAGGCAACGCGGTCGCGAACACGTACACTCTGAATTTCAATTATGGTTCCGGGATCGTGGCAAAGGGGACCGGTATTTTATTGAACAACGAGATGGATGATTTTTCCGCCAAACCGGGTGTGCCCAATGCGTATGGATTGGTTGGCGGCAAGGCCAACGCGGTTGCGCCTTTCAAACGGCCATTGAGTTCGATGTCGCCCACGCTGGTGTTCAAGGCCGGCAAACCCTTTCTGGCAACGGGAAGCCCCGGTGGCAGCCGAATCATCACCACGACGTTGCAGTTGATATTGAATGTGGTGGATCATGAAATGACGCTTGCGGCCGCCACGAAAGCTCCTCGCTTACACCATCAGTGGTTGCCGGATCACTTGGAGTTGGAAGCGGGTTTCAGTCAGGAAATCAGGCAGGCGCTCATGGACAAAGGTCATCGGATTGTGGATGCCGAACCCATGGGGTCCACCCAGTCCATCCTGCGGGGTGCCGATGGTTTTTATGGCGCTTCGGACCCGCGCCGACCGGGGGCGCTGGCAAAAGGGTATTGACGGGAGTGTCCGGGGCCGATCCTGTTTTATATTGGGGCCGGGAATTCAGAGCCACCATTTTTTGTGCGTTCGTTTCCAGACTTTCTGAAAATCGCCGCCATAAATCTCGGACAACATAACGGAGTCGTCATCGTGCAAATCACTGTCGCCGTATTCGAAAACCTCTTTTTTTTGAACGGTCGATTTAACGGTGGCTTCTTCAGAAAAGGCGGTGAAAAAAAGATCGGTCTTTTTGGGCGGGCGTTTCATAATCACCTCCGTTGGACAAGGAGTTGGCAGAAAATGAAATTTGTCTGAAAGTTAAGATACCTCCAATGTTTCTTTTATTCCAACATTTTTTATTCCAAAACTTCCTTCGCGCAAACCTGAATGTTTAAAGCCTGCCGTTTCGACGATCACCCTTGTTTTAAGTAATTGAAAGAATTAATTGAATAAAACTTTAGGGTTTCCGGGCCGGGCGGTTACTTTTCATTGAGGATAAATGCTAGAATGCGCTATCCAATTGAAACCTGGCGCGAAAAACAATCGGGTTCCTGGCAATCGAACTCTCAATTCCAACGGCAAGGATTTTTCTATAATGAAGCCCGGCACCCAATATTTATTGATACTGATTGTTGCCAGCACCCTTGGACTCGGTCTGCTGATTTTTTTAGGCAACAGTCAACCCAACGTGGAAGCGATCGTGATCAACAAAAGCGGTCAATCCATAGAGAAGATTCAATTGCAAACGGAAAAATCCGGGAAAAATGTTGTCCTGCGCGGAGTCGATGTGGGAGCCGAAGTGACGATCAAATTTCATAACGACGGTGCGGATACTTTTTCTCTCCTCGTTGATTTTTCCCCCGGCAAGGAAATCAGGGGCGACCCTGTTTATTTTGAGCCTGGCCAGCGCGTGGTGGCAACTGTCACAGAAAAAGAGATCATTAGCAATTTGGCCCCTTCACAAGTTCCCGCCAACTAGCCTCACCCGAGAATTATTTCTCAGGTTTCAAGTATTGGCTCAACAACTCTGAGGATAAAATTTGCACATTGCCATAAGCAAACTTTTTCGCCAGTTCAAAATGCTCCAGTGCTTTTTTGGAGTTGCCGCGTTTATGAAAAGCCAACGCGATATTGAAATGAATTTCTCCCGCAGTCCGGTCGGCGGCGGCGGCCTGTGTGAATTGAAGCAGGGCGTCCAGATATCTCCCGGCCTGATAATGCGAAATTCCCCGGTCGTTGCGAAGTTTTGCAGAAGGTTCCGCGCCGACAGGTAAGGTCAGGGGAAGTTCCCGGTCGTTGCCACAACCCGCAAGGCCAAGGACCAGCCATAAAACAGTCAGCGTGAATAATCCGGTGCGGAAGAAATTTCGGCCCGCCATGGGTCGACCGCCTGTTGGTATTGGGTTGAGCGTCACGCAGGCGTTGGTTCTGACGGGGAAATATTGAGGGTGAAGTGGTGCTTCACGGATTGGCCGGGAGCCAGAGTCAGCTTGCGGTGCGCAAGCAGGCAGGAACCCTGGTAAGTTCGCTCGAAGCCATCCTCCGATTGGGAAATAGTTTCCACGGGGAACCGCCACAACGAAACCGCAGGTGAAAAGGCGATGGACAATTGAAACTTGTGCCAGTCGTCCCGCATGGAAAAATTTGGCACGTCATCGAGAGCCCCTTCACTTATCAACCGGGAAGAGTCAAGCACATGACCGGGGCAGACGTAATAGCGGTCTTCGGCGTCTCCCGCCAGGAGGGTGAAGTTGAACTCCACGCCCCACCACAATTTCAGGAGGACCGCGCTTTCATTCACGATTTTATAATGCGCCTGAATTTGAGTAGCCGTTCTGGAAAAAATAAATTTCTTTTCGACGGTCACGGGGTGGGAGTTGCCTCGCTGGGTCACAAGCCCGGATCTTTTTAAGGTCAAAGAAAAATCCTTTTCGGATTGCGAGGCGTCCTGAGTTTCCATTTCATAAGCCCGATCGACGAAATTTCCCTGCTCTTCGAAGGTGCATCGCTTGAAATTTTCAAGCGTGGTGTCAGGACCCATAAAATGGTCGAGAAAGGAGTAGCGTTCATAGCGGTCGAAAAAAATTTTACTTTGTAAATCCTGTTCCTTGAATTTGACGCGGTCATGGATGGATTGAGGCTGGTTCTGATCGCTGTTTTCTGTATGCGCCGATTCCAGGATCGTTTTGTGATAAATTTCTTCCCGCCGCCTCAACACATTGCTCAGGTTAAAACACTCAGGGCGGTAATCGATCTCCATCAGCGCCCCGCCATAAGCGGGAGCCATTAAGACGTTCATCTGCCGATTGCTGACCAGTATTTCATCTTTGCCATCCATATTGTAGTCGAAAATTTCCTGGGAGAAACCCTGCCCGGTTTTTTCATCGACAATGTTTTCGGCCTTGAGCAAATGCTGGTACAAGGCGTGGCGCAAATAGTTCAGGTAAAGGCCGCCGAACATGCCATGCCATTGGGCGCAGTTGCATTGCCCCTGATAGAGTTCTTTTAAGGCGCCGCTCGATTCCTGTTCTTCAGGAGAAAGTTCTTTCACCTTCCGGCTGACGTGTAACATTTTCTTGTGCAGAAGGTTGCTCTCTTCGTATTTGGTCAGAAAATTATCCCACTGCCCGCCTCGTAAAAACAGTTTGTAGCGTTCTTCCTGGACATCTTTGGCCTGCAACTCTTCTTTCAGCCATTTAAATTTCAAGGCGGCTTTCGTCGGTAAAGACCACTCCATCATTTCATCGTAAGAAGCCATTGGCAGATAAATACGTCCTGAGGGAGAGTGCCGGTCAATGTATTCGCTGAAGGTGAGAGTTTCTATCCAGTCGTTGTTGTCGTTGATGGCCGTGAAAAACTTCTCCAGCCATTTTTCCTTGTAGACCCACTGAAACGTTTCCGGCCAACTGCCGAATTTTTCGCCGTCGTCGGCATAGGTCATTCCGGTGAAACCAAGTTCGTCCTTCGCCCGTCTTAACGTGGCGAGAGTTTCTTCCGGCATTTTAAAAGGGATTCCATAACGTAGCTCTTTGCTGATGGGGAAGAGAAACAAGGGGTGGCCCAGGCGCTCGGTGATGTAATATCCCTGCATCTGGTTTTCTTCCAGCCCGGAATAATAAAAGTGAGTGTCGTCGACGATCGTGAACTGTAGGCCCGCCTGGGCGATTATTCTTGGGAGATCGGGGTTCCAGATACGCTCCGCCAGCCACAATCCCCTGGGCTCGAAATCGAATTCCGCCTCGATGAATTGATTCATCATGCGGATTTGGCCGATGGCGTCTTCCTCCGGCAGGGTGGACAACAGGGGTTCGTAAAATCCTCCGCTCAGGATTTCCAATCGTCCCGCCTGGACCATGTCCTTCAGCATTTTCAGGTAATCGGCCCGGTGTTGCTTCAGCCATTCAAGGAGGGGGCCGGAAAAATGCGCCGTCGTCTTGAGTTCGGGGAACCGTTTGAGGACTTCGAAATAAGGCCGGTAGCAAACATTGAAGACCTCCTCGAACACATGCCCGAAATTGCCAACCGGTTGATGATTATGAATGGCGAACAAAAAATTTATTTTATTCATAAAAACTGCGGGAAAGATGCTGGCCCGGTCATCTGGAGAGGGAAAAAGGAGTCCACGGCGTCAAGCTTCCACCGGCGGGGTTTCTATCATTTTAAGGGTGTAAAGTTCGAAATAAAGACTCTGGTTTTCCATCAGCTCATCGTGTCCGCCGACTTCCGTCACACAGCCTTTGTCGAGAACGATGATTTTGTCCGCATTGCGGACCGTGCTCAGCCGATGAGCAATGATGACGGTGGTCCGGTTCTCCATCAATCGGTCCAGGGCTTCCTGAATCAGCGATTCCGACCGGTTGTCGAGGGCGGATGTGGCTTCGTCCAGCACCAGAATTTTAGGGTCTTTCAGGAGAGCGCGGGCGATGGCGATGCGTTGTCTTTCTCCGCCGGAGAGTTTGACGCCTTTTTCGCCGACCTTTGTGTCGTAGCCATTTTCCAACTGCTGGATGAACTCATGCGCGTTCGCCGATTTGGACGCGGATATCATTTCATCTTCCGTGGCATCGAGTTTGCCGTAAAGAATATTTTCGCGGACGGAGCCGCCGAACAAGATGGTTTCCTGCGGTACCAGGGCGATCTGTTCAAGAAAATTTTTCAAATCCAGTTGGCGGATGTCGTGCCCATCGAGTTTGACGCATCCTTGATCGGGGTCAAAAAAGCGGTGCAGTAATTGAATGACGGTGGATTTTCCGGCACCGGTCGGCCCAACGAGGGCGGCGGTTTCACCGGGCAATATTTCAAAGCTCACATTTTTGAGCACGGGGGATTCCTCCCGATAACCGAAGCCGACATTTTCATATTCGATTTTTCCTTCGATTCGGGCAAGCGCTGTCGGGTTTTTGGGGCTTTTGATCAGCGGTTCCGTGTCCAGTATTTCGTAGACGCGGCGCACGGCTCCAAGGGCTTCCTGAATCTGCGTGTACAGGCGGACGAACGTGCCGATCGGGCCTGCGATGATGAGCGCATAGAGGAAAAATGCCGCCAACTCGCCTGGGGTGGTGGCTCCCTGCATGACTTGATTCCCCCCGTACCAGACCAGCAGGGCGGAGATCAAAAATGTGAGACCGAGGATGAAGGGCCCGAAAAACGAGGATATTTTTATTTTACGTACCGATTCCTCGAACGCGGTTTCAATTTCCTTTTCAAATCTCTTTTTTTCATGCGCTTCACAGGTGTACGATTTGACGATCTTGATGGATGATATCCCCTCCTCCAGCACCACCGACGCCTTGGCGAGTTTGTCCTGGACTTTTTCCGAAAACCCGCGCAAGCGTTTGCCGAAAATACGGGCGAACAGCATGAGGGGCGGTAGAACCAGAAGGATCAGTCCGGTCAATTTCCAGTTTAAATAAAAAATGATCGCCAATCCGCCTAAGAGGGTGATGGTTTGCCGCAAGACGGCCACGGGAATGGTGACCAGGGCGTTCTGGATGACGGAGATGTCGTTGCTCATGCGCGACAAAATTTCTCCCACCCGGCGATTGTTGAAAAACCGGAGAGAGAGTGATTGTATGTGCGCAAAAAATTCAATGCGAAAATCGGTGGTCATCCGATGCCCGACGAACCCGAAAATATAATTGTGCGTGACCGCAAACGCCGCCTGGAAAAGAATGATGAGAACCAGGTCGCGGGTGAGCGTGTTCAATACTCCGCTGTCTTTCAACACGATGACCGCGTTTATCATATTGCGGACGATCAACGGCAATACGAGATTGATTATTGAGGTGAGCAGCAGACAAAGAAAAGCAAACAACAGGCTTTTTTTATAGGGCCGGGCGTATTTCAGGACTTTGGCAAAATCTCTCATATCTTTTTAAATAAGAAATCCGGGGGATTCTATAGTTTCTGCCTAATTTAAGGGCATATTGAAGTTGGTTTGGCAATCCAGCGCGCGTTGATTGTTGGCTTTAGCCCCAGTTTCAAACCGAATATCATACCTTCTGGAGGCCGGTCGTTCAATCAATATCCGCGTCTAAACCTCGCAATTGCAATAATTTCCGCCTTTGGGCGTTCCTTGTCAGAAAAGAACTCCAAAAAAATAATTTTTTTTACTAAAGAATTCTCATCGTTCACCGTTAAAGAGGACACGAGGGTTTTGCTTTTTTATGGTATAATACTGGTAAGCCCAATGAATACAGTATGTTATGTGTATTTTGTTTTGGGTGATAACAGCTGGTTTTTCAACAATTAACGGTAAAAGCGAAATTTATATTAACCCTGGTTAAATGAGAAAAAACTATGGACAGCGCATCGATCAATCCCGCAAAGGGACCGGACATTCAAACAACCAAACCCCCGGCATCACCAGATAAACCGGTTTCATCAAGTCCACCTCCGGCAGAGGTGAAAGCGGCTCCCAAGGACACCGTGTCCTTGTCGCCTGCCGCCAAAGATGCCCTGGAAAGCCGTGTTCCCGAAGAGGGGCCTAAGGCTTCTCCAGAAAATACGGCTCAGCCGGCGGACCGGCCTAAAACCGAAAGCGCCGATCTGGGTGTGGATAAAAGCAGAAAGTTTTCGGTGACGGAAGCTAACGATTTCGTATTGAAAATCGTCGACAATAAAACTCAGGAAGTGGTCAAGCAAATTCCCACTGAAGAAGAGCTTGATTTGAAAAACGCCATCCGTGACGGGGTGGAGAAAATCGCTCCTGAAAACAACCCGACCGATGAACTGATCTAGCCTGGCAGGTGGGACAGCAGGCTTGAAGGAGCTTTACGAGACCTGCTGTTTTCCAAAAAGCCTGATTCCCGTGGCTTTCTCACTTGCCGCTCAGAGCATCCATGAACCGGGTCTTGATTTCCTCTGGAGTGTGCGTGACCCGGCCCGTTTTGGGGTCAAAATCCGGGTCCACCTTTATCAGTAAAAACCCCGGCCCGTCGCCCTGCATCAACTTCTCAAAGGCCGGTTTGATCTCCTCCCTCTTTGTCGCCTTCAAGGCCACCGGATATCCAGAACTTTTTGCCACTTCCTCCAGCGGAACCGTGCTTGATAAAGACCTTTGAGAGCCTGTGGATTCATAAACCTGATTGTCGAAAACGATGTGCACCAGATTTTTGGGAGCGGTCGCCCCGATCATCGCAAGTGTCCCCATCGACATCAGGACATTGCCGTCGCCATCAAAAACCAGGACTTTTTTATCCGGTCTGGCAAGAGCCACTCCAAGGCCAATCGCGGAGGCCAGCCCCATCGACCCGATCATATAGAAATTCCCTCGCCGGTCTTGCAGTTGAAAGGATTCCCGGCAGATGTATCCATTGGCGTGCACCACGGGTTCGTCCTTAAGCAAAGGAAGTATTTCCTGAAACGCCTCAGTGCCTTTCATCGAAAATTCCTTTCTTGACCAGAAGCGTGAACGGAAGGCCTTCTTTTATTTTCAGAATCGCCTGTTGTAAAACTTGTTCATGATTTTCAGCGGTGATGACCGCGTATTCCATACCGGCGGTTTTGAGGAGGTCCTCATTGATTTCACCCATGATGATATGTTCGGGAGCGTCCTTGCCGCCGCATCCTCGCCAACTCATTATCACCAGCGTGGGAATTTTATAAATCAGGTTCAAGGAGGTGAAGGCGTTCAAACAATAACCCAACCCGGAATTTTGCATCAGCAGGACAGGAAGCGATCCGGCCATATAAGCTCCGGCACACAACCCCACGGCGGCGTCTTCGCGAACAGCGGGAATATAGGGCACCTCCTGGTTGTTTTCCAGAGAGGAGATCAGACCCGAAAGCAGAGAGCAGGGCACGCCGGTGAAAAAATTGAAACCGTTTTCAGTCAACCGGCTGATAAAACTTTGTGATGACAACATATCTTAAAATTTTCTCAAGCTAGCCCATTAACATGGGGGCAATATTAACCTGCCATTGGTTTGTAAAAATGAACGGTTTCGTAAAAATCCATGGGTTTTCAGGAGCGGGTGAGCGTAGCCTGCCCCTTCGGGGCATGAAACTAAAGGCAGAGATGCCGCAAGGGCAAACAAGCAACGGATAAGGATACCACAAACCTGATTCTTTCTGCCCGCAGGGGTCACCAGTTCTGGACAGAGCGTTCTCCGCCGTATTCCGTTTGCAGTTTATGGAGAAGTTTGATGTATTCGGTGATTCCTTCCTGGCCTTTGAATTCGACGCCCAGATCTTTAGCCGCCTGGTTGGACATGGGCACGCCTTTCTCGCCCATGATCCCTTCCGCCTCGCCAAACGAATCGATGGTTTCAGCGATCATTTTGCCAAGATCCAGATTATGTATGTGGCCGTCGATCAAGTGATAGGTTTTTCCCGCCGCGTCTTTATTGCCCAGAACCTTTTCGAGAGCCTGACAAACCGCGTCCACGGAAACGTATTTGGTGCTGCCCTTGAGATCGACATTGTAGTTGGTGGCTAAAAAGTCAACGGTCTGAAACCATTCCGATTTGTCTATTGCCGGACGCACGCCGTAAATGGTCACCGGGCGTAAAATGGTGACATCAAACGCGCGACCCTTGAGATAGCTGAAGCAAAACGATTCGATAGAAGACTTGATGGCTCCATAAAGATTGCTTGGGCGCACGGGATGATTTTCGTCCATGGGGTTGGACTCATCGATGCCAGGCAAAACTTCTCCAAAAACGGCGCAGGCGCTCATCACGACAAACTGTTTCACTTTCGCCTTTTTGGACGCTTCCAGTAAATCGAAGGTGCCATTGACATTGACCTTGACGAGTTCGTCCGCAGTCTGCACGGGACCCGGAAAATGAGCCAGATGAATCACCACGTCGGCGTCTTCCACCAGTTTGGCGAGCGACTCCTTGTCTTCAAGCCCGCCGATCACGTAGTCCACTTCCTCATAAGGTTTCAGATGATCGACAATGCTGGTTTCCCGGATCAAAGCCCTTATTTTATGTTCCTTGCCCTCTCCAGACAATTGTTTGATCAAATGGGACCCCACGAGTCCCGTGATCCCTGTGAGTGCGATATTCATTTATCTCTCCAATTATTTTCGGGCTGGAAGTTCCCTGAGTTAAGGAGCCAACCCAGCCGAATTTAAGCCATGACAGGTAAAATCGACCCGCCCGTGTGAACGGAAATAAGGGTCTGATTGAGTTAATGATAGAACGGGCTATTATGAAAATAGACTTGGAGGAAGTCAACCACCTTTTTCCCTTGGGGAAATGGGGCCGGTCTGTTCCCCGGGGATTTTGGGACCGGCTGACATTTTTTGCCGGATCAGCGGTGTTTGATAAACGCCTGCGCCGCCGCCAGAATTGCGGTGGGAACGCGGTAAGGCGAGCAACTCACATAATCGAGCCCCAGGGTATGAAAAAACTCAATGGAGGCAGGGTCGCCCCCATGTTCACCGCACACTCCGAGATGCAGGTCGGAATTGACGGCCTTGCCTTTGTCAACGGCGATTTTCACCAGAGGACCCACGCCGGCCTGGTCAATCGTCACAAAAGGATCGCTTTCCAGTACCCCCTGTTCCAGGTAGTGGGAAAGAAAGCTCCCGGCATCATCACGGCTCAACCCGAAAGTGGTTTGCGTCAGATCGTTGGTTCCAAACGAGAAAAAATCAGCTTCCCGGGCAATTTCATCGGCGGTGACCGCGGCTCTCGGCAGTTCGATCATGGTTCCGATTTTATAAGATAATTTCACCCCGGCCTTCTCGATGACTTCCTGGGCGACTTCCACCACCTCATCCCGAACCGTGATGAATTCATTGACATGCCCGACCAGAGGTATCATGATTTCCGGAAAAACTTTCACGCCCTTCTTGACCAACTTGCAGGCGGCTTCGATGATGGCCCGAACCTGCATTCGATAAATCTCAGGAAACACAATGCCCAACCGGCATCCGCGCAGACCCAGCATGGGATTAGTCTCCCGCATGGAT
Source organism: Nitrospinaceae bacterium (assembly GCA_029261655.1). Classification (GTDB taxonomy): domain Bacteria; phylum Nitrospinota; class Nitrospinia; order Nitrospinales; family VA-1; genus JADFGI01. The sequence continues at coordinate 21,162 of JAJDAY010000037.1, forward strand.
TCAATTTTTTTGACCAGCGTCGTTTGCGCCAGCTTCATGTCCTTGGCCAGAGCTTTTATCTCTTTGGCCGTGTTGGGTAAAAATTCATGCAGGGGCGGGTCGAGCAGGCGAATGGTGACTGGCAGTCCTTCCATGACTTTGAAGATGTGGGTGAAATCGCCGCGTTGAATGGGAAGCAATTTTTTAAGCGTGTCCGCTTGCTTCTTTGAGTCCTCTGTCAGAATCATCTTACGCACCAGAAAAATTCTATCCGCCTCAAAAAACATATGCTCGGTGCGGCACAGGCCGATGCCCTCGGCGCCAAAGTCCCGTGCCACAAAGGCGTCGTGCGGGGTGTCGGCATTGGCCCGGATTTTCAAGGTGCGGATTTCGCCTGCCCAGCTCATCATGCGGGTGATATTGCTGGTATGACGGGCGCGGATCAGGGGAACGGTTCCCTGCATGACCCGGCCCGTGGTTCCGTCCAGCGTGATGGTTTCAAGTTCCTTTATCGGTGTTCCGTTTAACGAGCATTTTTTTCTTTTAACATCCACGTCGAGATCCGCACAGCCCGAGACGCAGGGTTTGCCCATGGACCGGGCCACCACAGCGGCGTGCGAGGTCATTCCCCCCCTGGCGGTAAGAATTCCCTGGGACACGCTCATTCCATGGATATCTTCAGGAGAGGTTTCCATGCGTACCAGAATGACTCGTTCTTTTTTGTTGGCCAACTCATTAGCCCGTTCAGACGTAAAAACAACTTTGCCCGTAGCGGCTCCAGGGGAAGCTCCCAAACCCTTTCCCAACGTCTCGATCTTGGCTTTCGGGTCAATCGTAGGGTGAAATACCTGATCCATCTGGTCCGCCGGAATTCGCGCCAAGGCTTCCTGTTTGCTGATTAACCCTTCCTGGACCATGTCCATGGCGATTTTAATGGCCGCCGTAACCGTCCGTTTGCCGGCTCGCGTCTGCAACATGTACAGGTGGTCGTTCTCTATGGTGAACTCCAGGTCCTGCATGTCGCGGTAATGAGTTTCCAGTTTTTGGTAAACGCCGACCAGCGCGTTGTAAGCATCCGGCATTTCCACTTCCAGTTCGGCGATCGGGTTTGGCGTGCGAATTCCAGCCACCACATCTTCGCCCTGGGCGTTGATCAGATATTCACCGTAAAATTTCTTTTCTCCTGTCGACGGATTGCGGGTGAACGCAACGCCGGTGGCGGAGGCAGGCCCCATATTGCCGAAGACCATCGCCTGCACCGTGACCGCCGTTCCCCAGTCGTTGGGGATGCGGTTCAACTTGCGGTACGTGATCGCACGGGGTGTGTTCCAGGAATGGAACACCGCTTGAATGGCCTTTTTCAATTGGGCCATGGGGTCGTACGGAAACTCTTCATTGACGCTTTTTTTAATGAGCGTGCGAAATTGATGAATGAGGGATTCGAGGTTTTGCGCCGTGAGATCAGTGTCGAATTGAATGTTGCGCTTCTTTTTCTTTTGCTCAAGAATCGCTTCAAATTTTTCGTGGTCAACGCCCATCGCCACATCGCCGAACATCGTGATGAAGCGGCGATAACAATCCAGGGCAAACCGGGTGTCTTCGGTCAGAGCCCCGAGGCCTTGAGCGGTCTCGTCGTTTAAGCCAAGATTCAACACCGTGTCCATCATCCCCGGCATGGAGACCCTGGCCCCGGAACGCACGGAGAGAAGCAGGGGGCTTGCGGCATCGCCGAATTTTTTATCCAGCGTGCTTTCCAATTCAGCCAGGCGCTCTAAAATCTCATCCCACAGTTTGCGGGGCACTTTGTTGCCGGAATCGAAATAAAGCAGGCAGGCCTCTGTGGTGATGGTGAACCCCGGCGGCACAGAAATGCCCAAAGAGGCCATTTCTGCCAGGTTGGCGCCCTTGCCTCCCAGGAGGTCTTTCATTTCTGCGTTGCCTTCGGTCAGGTGATTGCCGAAGGAGTAAACGTATTTTTTTTCCATTTCCTTAAGTCTGGTCCCAAGGGACGCGATAAAAATTCCAAAGCGCAGTAAATCCCCGTTACAAAAGAGGTAAGGAGGTTATCGGAACCCTTGCCTCTTTTCAACTAAATTGGGTGGGGTTGATGAGGAAAAGTTTTATTCAGGGCCAGGCAACCTGGAACAGCGTGAGCAAACGCTCCCACCTGGGAGCGAGTTACTTTTTTGCAGTTCCCTTAATGACGATTCTGGAAAAGTCGGCGATATTGGCGAACAGATCGGCAATGCCATTGAGCAGGTGGAGGCGGTTTTTCTTTACAGCGGCGTCGTCCACCATCACCATGACCTGATCGAAAAAATCATCGACGGCCCCTTTGATTTCGACGATTTTTTCCAGAGCTTGCGCGAACTCTTTTTTTAATACCAGTTCCTTCACAGGCGCCTGGATTTTAATGTACTGGGCATACAGTTCTTTTTCCGCAGGGTCGGTCAATAGACCGGATTGAATTTCTCCCTTTGCGTCGTCTGTTAAAATACTCACCACCCGCCTGAATGCCACCGCCAAAGGCTCGAAATGGGGAAGTTTTTTTAAATCGGCAAGCGCCTTTACTTTATTCGCCACATCCACCAGAGAGTCGATTCCCGTGGACAACACCGCGTCGATGACATCGTAGGGGATCTCTTCTTCCGTCAACATGCTTTTGCATCGTTGGGAAAAAAGGTCCACCGTGTGCCGACGGATTTCTTTTGGCGCCAGTTTATTTTTTTGCCCGAGCTGACCGATTGCAGAGTCGATCAATTCGTATAAAGAAATCTGCCAGCCCTTGGCCAGCACAATCTGAATGATGCCGAGCGCGTGCCGTCTGAGGCCGTAAGGGTCTTCCGAACCGGATGGAATCAACCCGACGCCGATGCACCCCACAATTGTGTCCAGCTTGTCGGCGATGGCGATCACCGCCCCCACAGAGCTGTCTGGAAGCGCATCCCCCGCAAACGTTGGCAGATAATGTTCCTTGATCGCTTTTGCCACCTCGTCAGATTCGCCCGAATGGGCGGCATAATATCCGCCCATGATTCCCTGCAGTTCGGGAAACTCGTAAACCATTTGGCTGACCAGATCGGCTTTGCACAACCGGGCGGCCCGCTCCACGTGCTCGAGTTTATCAGGACAGACTTTTTTTGCCAGAATCTCGGCCAGGGCGGAAAACCGGGTCATTTTTTCGTAGGACGTGCCCAGGTTTTTTTGAAACAGCACGCCTTTTAATTCCTCGACAAAATCCTCCAGGTTTCTTTTCCGGTCTTCCTCATAGAAAAACCGGGCGTCTTCAAGACGGGCTTTGAGGACTCTCTCATTGCCTTTTTTAATTTGATCGCCCCGGTCCACCGTCATATTACTGATGGTGATAAAATGAGGGAGCAATCGCCCATTCGGGCTACTCACGGGGAAATACTTCTGGTGGTGTTTCATGGTCATCACCAGCAGCTCTTTGGGAAGCTCCAGGTATTTTGGGTCGAAGTCTCCCAGAACACCGACGGGATATTCCACCAGATGGGTCACCAGATTCAATAAATCCGGATCGTCCTCCACCGTCCCTTTCACTTCCCCGGCAAGTGCCAGGACCTGTCCTGCAATCTGTCGTTTGCGTGCATTCGGTTGCACCGTTAAAAAATGTTCTTCGCATCCCTTGAGATAAGATTCCAGGTTTTTGACCTGAAAGGAGGTGGGGTTTAAAAACCGGTGGCCATAGGAAATGTCTCCGCTCAAAATTCCGTCCACCTCGAAATCCAGGGGTTTTTCTCCCAGCAGGGCGGCGATCCAGTGGATGGGCCGGGCAAAGGCGAGCTTTTTATCGCGCCAGCGCATTTTCTTGGGAAATTGGATGTTTCCGAACAATTCGGGCAGAAATTCGTTGAGCAGGTGGGCCGTGGGTCGTCCTTTATTTTCTACTCTGGCGCTCACCACCTCGCCCTTGGGAGTGGTGGTTACAGTGAGGTCGGAAACATCCACCCCCTTGCCTCGGGCAAAGCCGATGGCGGCTTTGGTCGGGTTTCCATCGGCATCGTAAGCGGCTTTGACATTGGGGCCAAGGTGCGTTTCTACAATGTCTTTCGGGCATTCGTCCACATTTTTAAACGCGATGGCCAGCCTGCGGGGGGTGCCGAGAGTTTGCCCTTGATCCGCCTGAATACGATTTTTGGTGAAAAAAGCGGTCATTTCCCGGTTCAGGGAGTTTAAAGCGGGTTCTATGTAACCGGCGGGAATTTCTTCACAGCCTATTTCCAAAAAGAATTCTGTCATGAAAAGTCACATTCTCTTTAAAGATTTGAAAAAAAAAGCCTTATTCCAAAATAATTTTAACCCAGGGCTTGCGCTTTCGAGTGTAACATAAGATCATATAGGTGGCGGGTGTGTATTGAGTTACCCCTTTAAAGTCAAATAAATAGAATAGATCTGAATCGCTTTTTCTTATTGTCTCATCGCAATTCATGGGGCAATTTCTATGTCGAGTTATGAAACCCTGTAAATGATAGACCTATTTCCCCTATGAGCATTATGCTGTTTGTTCTAATATTTTCCCTCGCCGCCATTGGAATCGTGGTCCTGCTTTCCAGGGGCCAGGAAGTGAGTGGTGATGAACAGGATCCAGAACAAAAACTTTCTGCAGAGCCGTCCTCCATTGCCGCCTCGATATCCAAAGTATTTTCCAAAAGGAAGGACGATTTCGGCAAGGCCCGGGAAGCCGTCGCTAAATCGCGGTTTGCAATGGTGCCTCTCCTTGGGGTCCCCCCGGTCTCGAAAAACTTTGTCGGCAGAAAAAATATTCTTGCGGACATATTCTCCCGTATCAAAAGCGGGCCTGTTCTTATAGGACTGTACGGAATAAGCGGTGTGGGTAAAACCACTTTGGCGGGGGTCCTCGTTAAAAAGTTGATGACTCGTTTTGACGCAGAACCCATCTATGTCGATATGCTTGGTTTTGCCCCCAACGCACTTTCTCCCGATGAAGCCATGAGCCGTGTCATCAATCTGCTGGCGCCCTCTAAAAAATTTCTGGACAAAGAACCCCAAAAAGGACAATTGTATACGGCACTTTTGCAACGCAAAAAATATATTTTGTTTCTGGACAATGTCCCGAACCTGCAAAGTTTAAAGTTTCTACTTCCGCCCAACAATTGCGCGCTCATCGTGACCTCCCAGAAGCCTCTGCCCGCACCAAATATAGTTGCCAAAAAAATCAATCCGCTGGATACGGGAGACGCGCAAAAACTACTACTGAAAACGTCGTCCCGAACGGGTTTCTGGGGCAATGAAATTTCCAAAACCTGCAGTGATTTTCCCTTATCGCTTGTCCTGGCCGGGCAATATGTTGCCACCTATCAGAATGAGGATTGCTCCAAATTTCTGGACTCATTGCGTCTGGGGTTGAAAGAGGTTCAGTCCAGGCCGGGGGACCCGGTCCAAAAAAGTCTGGATGTGGTTTTGAACATTTGCTATCGATCCCTTTCTGAAAAAGCCGCGGGGGTTCTTAGAAAACTCGTTCTTTTTCCAGAGTCGTTTGATCGTAAGGCGGCCATTTTTCTTTGTGAAGACTCCGACAACGAGCACTTGATAAGCCTGCTCTCACTGGGCTTGCTCTCCCACAATGATGAAAGTAACCGGTACTATTTCCACCCCCAGGTACGTAGATTTCTGATGCTCCGGTTGAAAGAAGGGGAAAAGGCATTGGCGGAAAAAAGGTTTGCCGCCTATTTTCTGACGGTGATCATCGCCGCCGGGGAGTTTTATGCCGAGGGCGGAAAAGCTCGCGCTCAGGGCCTGAACCTGTTCGATGTGGAGTGGGAAAATATTAAAAAAGGCCGGGCCTGGGCAGAAGCGAACAGCGAGCAGGATCAGGAAGCGGACAATCTCTGCCTGTCTTATGCGGAAGCGGCGGCATCCTTGCTTGACCACCGGAAATCGCCCGCCGAGGGTCTGCAATGGTATCAAGTCGCTTTGGATTCCGCCAAGCGCTTGAACGAAGAAGAAGCCGAAGCGAAATACCACTTGCTCCTGGGGACCAGTCATACTCAGCTGGATCAGGGAGAAGAGGCGTTGGGCCATCTGGAGACTGCGCTTGAGTTGTCGAAACAAACGGGAGACAAGACAACAGAAATGAAGGCGCTTGGACAACTGGGTCTGGCCCATCGGGTCCTTGGCAAGCCCCACCGCGCCATTGAGTTTTTAGAAAAAGAACTCCATCTGCTGCAGCAATCCGAGGATCCCCAAGGGGAAGAATTTAAACTGGAAAACCTGGGCCGGGTCTATTTTGAAGTGGGCGATACCGATCAGGCCATTGAATATTACAAAAAGGAATTAGAGCTGGCTAAGGAAAGCAAGGACACAAAACGGCAAGGTCGGATATTCGGGGACCTTGGGGAAATCTATATCTCTCTCCAGGACCTGGAAAATGCCATAGAAAATTTTGATAAAGGATTGGCCCTGATCCAAAAATCTTCTGATAAACGAGAGGTGATCCTCCTGCTCGGAAAACTGGGGAAAGCGTATACGCAAGCCCTGAAATTTGAAAAGGCGTTGTCCTATTATCAAAAGGGATTGGCGCTGGCACAGGTATTGAAAGATCGAAATAAAGTGTGCCTGATGACGGAGCAAACGGGTCATTTGTATTTAAAATCGGGCAACTATCGGGAAGCGATAGATTTTCTTAAAAAAGCTCTGGTGCTGTTCCAAAAATCAGGGGACAAGGTAAAGGAAGGGGAAACAATGTGGAAGCTGGCTCAGGCAACCAGGCTGGCGGAAAATATTCCAGGCGCGATCTGCCTCGCCGAAGAAGCGCTCTCTCTTTATCAAAAAAACCAACGCCTGTCCATGGACGATACCAGGGAAACAATTGAAAAGCAGATAGTAGAGTGGCAGGAAACAGCCGGAGTGTCCGTGGAAACGGTGATCAAACCCGTCCTGAAACCTGAGGAAAAAGTTTCAGACTAGGCTTCCGATATTCTTTCCATACGTTCTTGATTCTTATTTTTTGAGCAGGGGAAACCCCATCGCCTCTCTTTGAGCGAGGTAGCCTTCCGCGCACAAGCGGGCCAGCTTTCGGACCCGGCCGATGAACCCCGTGCGCTCGGTCACGCTGATGGCGCCGGAGGCGTCCAGCAGATTAAACGCATGTGAACACTTCAGGGTGTAATCGTAGGCCGGTAGAACCAATTCCTTTTCCAGAAGATCCTTGGCTTCCTGTTCGTACATGTCGAACCACTTAAACAAACGCGCCTTGTCGGACGCTTCAAAATTGTAACGCGAAAACTGTTTTTCCGTTTCCAGATGAACATCGCCATACAGGATGGAGTCGTTCCATTTCAAGTCGTAGACGTTGTCGATATTCTGTAAGTACATGGAGATTCTTTCCAGCCCGTAGGTCAACTCCACCGTGACCGGAGTCAGGTCGATTCCTCCCACCTGTTGAAAATAAGTGAACTGGGTGATCTCCATGCCGTCCAGCCACACTTCCCAACCCAGGCCCCAGGCGCCCAGAGTGGGAGATTCCCAGTCGTCCTCGACAAACCGGATGTCGTGTTTTTTTGAGTCGATTCCGAGAGCGGTGAGGCTTTCAAGATACACATCCTGAATATTTTCTGCGGACGGTTTGACGATCACCTGAAATTGATAATAATGCTGGAGTCGATTGGGGTTTTCCCCGTAGCGACCGTCGGTCGGCCTGCGTGAAGGCTCTACATAGGCCGCGCTGTAGGGTTCAGGGCCGAGAACCCGAAAAAAGGTGGCGGGGTTGAAGGTTCCTGCGCCGACTTCGATGTCATAGGGTTGATGGAGGGCGCACCCTCTGGAAGTCCAAAAATTCTGTAGCGTCAGGATGACATCTTGAAAATTCATAGTGCATGCTGTTTAGCAGAGGAAGCCTTTGGAAGTCAACCCCTATCATCGAAAAACGAAGGAGGCGACTCCCCCCTCCGTTTGCGATCGGTTCTTCCAGGGAGTCAAGTCAAATCCTTAAAATCCCGCCGCACCGTTTCAATGTTTTTCCGATAACCTTCGGCATCGCCAAAGTCCAAAAAATTTTTGTAACGATTGTGAACCGTTTTCAATTTACGCGCGTGCTTGATCGGGCACCAGTATTGTTCGGTCCGGCCCACCACTTCCTGAACATAGGCCGCAAGGCCGTTGAAATAACCGCAATACATGCAGTTTAGTTTTTCAAACCCGTTCAGATAACTCAGGCTGTGCCGGTCGATCACAATATAATCGCTTCGCCTGACCTTGGGAATTTTGTAAACAGGAAAGCAGATCGCCTGGTAAAAGGTGATCGTCAGGTCCAGAAAAACTCCGGGAACCAGACAGAACCAGATCACAGGAGCGGTGAGGACATTTAAAAAAGCCGCGTCGTAAAAATATCTACGAAGGGTTTTGGCCATGGTTTTATGATGTTTTCTGACCTCGCGCTCAAAACGAACTTTCTTTTTTATGACCTCATAAAAAAATTCGTCATGTTTTTTTTGTAGTTCCGAGATCAACTCGCTTTCCAGGCCCTTGATTTTTTCCATCAGAATTTCGATTTGATTTGCCATCGTGCCACCTTTTGTTAAGCTGGTATATTAAATTATTATCTCATAAGGAAGTAAGATGCACGCCGTATATAAAGCCGTTCCGCTCAAGGATGTTCAAAGGATCATGGATCACTGCCGGGAACACACAACAAATAACGGCGGTTTATTTGAAGTTTATCCCGGACCCGAAGATGGTATGGCGATGGTGATCGTCAACGCCTGTTCAGACGAGGGCCCTTTGAATACGTTGCGCCCGGTGGGGGCTTTTTATTGCAACTTCGTCGGTCCCGGTGTGTTATCCATTGAAGAGGAAGATCCGCATTTTGATGGGGTCGAGTCCAGGAAACGCCATGTTCAGGCTATCAAACAGGTGATCGATATTTTGTTAAGGGAGGGATTCCCTGGGAATAAAATTTCCTTCAAGGAGCTATCCGCATTGAAGGATTGAGAACAAACAGCGCCTTCACCCAATGGGAACCCTTGAGCCTAATAATTCACTTTCTTATTTAAGGAGAGCAAAATGAAAAAAATATCTCTGCGTTTTTGGGTCGTTTTATTTTTGTCCCTGGCCATGACGGGAGTGGGAACCGTTCAGGCAGGTTCCATGAACCACCGCACCGCAGACGGAAAACTCAAAGTTCTTTATCACATCGACGGATCGGATCTCGCCGTGGCCAAATACGCCATGGCCCTCATCAACAAACACATCGAAGCCGAAGGCGGCCCGGACAAGATCGACCTGGTCGTCGTTGTGCATGGTCCGGCGCTCAAATTATTCGATAAAAAGGATGCCGATCCGGTATTGGTGAAAAAGCTCAAAATGGCGATCGATCAGGGCGCTCAACCGGAAATGTGTCAGGTATCCATGAAACTGTTTAACAAACCCCTGGACGCCTTGGTCGACGGGTTCAAACCAACGGAGCACCCGGTGGCTGTCAAACGAATCGCCGATCTTCAGGAACAAGGGTATTTGTACATCAAACCCTAGGAACCTTCTTTTTTAAGTCCAAGTTCGAATAAACTTTTGGCTTTTGATGAAATTTCAGAATTGTACCGAAAATTAATCTATTGCCCGAATGGGCATTATGCGAAGGAGGTGGCGGGGCGGCTCACGATTCACTCGCCAATGGTTTTTTCGACCCTTTGGCCCTGATAGGTGAAAATCGCTTTTTGCGCTTCGATGGCTTCCAGGGTCGCGGTCATCAGAGTTTCTCCCACCCTGAGTTTCCGGTTTTTTTCATTCGGGGTGGTGACGAAAATATGATTGACCGGGTTGTCGGAATTTAAAAAAATAATTCCCTTCACCTTGAGGCCGGGGATATGTTGGGAAATATTCGACTTAACAGGTGCGGTCTTATCAGGAGTTTCGGTGTCGGTTTTCCTTATTTGAATCGCAGACTGAATCAGGGACTCAATTTCACGGATTTCCTCAGTTCCTTCAGGCAGGGGTTCGTCCCTGACAGGGGGGGATTCTTCCACGGGTAAGATGAGGGCGTCTTCAGGTCCGAAAAAATCATCGTCCTGCATCGGGTCGGTCATGGGTTCCGTCGTTGTTGTGTCGGCGATGTCCTGAATGTGGGCGAGCGGAAAACCGGGGCTGGTCTTTGCGGGCAGAACGGGTTTTTGCGCGGTCGGTTCCGGGGCAACAGGTTTGGGGACGAAGGCTGGTTTTGTTTCAGGGAGGCTCGTTTTAGGCCCATTGCCAAGATAGACCGTGAGTCCACCGAGCAGAACGACGCCGATGACCAGGCCGGTGATCGCGCCCATTTTTCTGGATTCATCTTTGCCCGATTGCGGGTAGATGGAGTCCTGACCCTGTGACAGCAGTCCTTTTAGATCGATGTTCTTCTCCAGGACGCTTTTTTCTTCTTCGAGCTTTTTAAGTGTGTTGAGAATCGTGCTCATGGTTCGACCAATTTTGGAGTGGGATAGATGTCCAGCAGGTTATACAGGAGCATCTTGCTTTCCGTATAAAATTTCCCATCGTCCTTGATATTATTTGTGCGTTGAAATTTGCGCACGGCTTTTTCGGTTTTTAAGCCGTAAGTCGAGGCTTCCCGGCCCATGAAGAATCCGAGAAGACGCAGGTTTTTCTGCAACCAGATAACTTCCTTGCCCTCGTATCCTTGTTCGAGTTGATCCACAGGCAGAGATTCGAAATCTTTCCAAAAAATAATCGCTTTGCGCGTCCACAAGGGATTGATGATTTCGAGGGGCATTTCAAGTTTATCGACCGAGCCGAATACCCCGTGTTCGCCCTTGACCCTGTTCAAGGCCAGATATTTGGTCCCCATGGAGTTTGGCAGGGCCACCTCCAGGATGGCGGGGTAGTTGAGGTTGGTCAGTCGTTTGAAATTTCCATTCAGTTCATAAGACGACAACTCAAACTCGGCCTCCAGATTTTCAAGCGCCTGCCCGTCCACCAACTCACCGCCGGACTGGTCGAACCCCCAGGACTCAAGAATCCATTTCGCCGCTTCAATTTTGCTTTCCTCGAGAGACAGGCTGGACAGATAGGTGACCAGTTTTTCCGATTGCGAAAGGACCAGAGCGTCCGAACTGGCCGGATTTTCTGGAAGCGAAACCGCTTCCATTTTTTCCATGGCGTCTAGTTTTTCAAGGGAAGAAAATTCCGGGACAAATTCTTTTTGTACCAATGGACCGGGTTTCGCAAGTTCGACCGGATTTTCCTGAAGGATTTTTGGAATATCGCTATCGCCTATGGGGTTGGTCTTTAAATCCGGAAGAGCAAAGTCGTGAACGATAAAAAATATCAGCCCCACCATGGCCGCCGCCGGAGCGACAAACTTCCAGAATATTTCCACCCAGGAAATGGAAGGTTTGAGACCGCCAATGTCTTTCACGGCCCGGCGAATGATTTTGCAATTGATGGTTTTGGTGTTTTGAGTGTAGGCGATCAAGAGCGCGCGGTCGGAAATGACGTTTATCATGCGCGGGATGCCCTTTGCGTAACGGAAGATCAATTCGGTTCCCGACCGGGTCAACTCCACTTTACCTTTACCAAGCGCGACATTCAGCCGATGCTGAATGTAGCCGCGGGTCTCGTCCAGATTCAGAGGGAGCAGTTCCCATTGGATGGTGATGCGCTGTTTCAACTGGCGCAGGTCTTCTTCCGCCAGCACTTTGTCCAGTTCCGGCTGGCCGATGAGCACGATCTGGATGAGTTTTTCGGTTTCGGTTTCCAGGTTGGAGAGCAGACGCAATTGTTCGAGAACCGTGGGAAGCAGATCCTGAGCTTCGTCGATGATGACCACCACCCGATGGCCTTTTTTCCTCTCCTCCAGTAAAAACTTGTTGAGGATGTCCATCAACTTTTTCTTGCTCGAACTTTCAGAAGGCAGACCCAGCTCCGAGTTGATGGTCTGCAAAAGTTCGAGTTCGTCGATCCCCGGATTGAATATGTACGCAATGCTGAAACCGACGTGCAGTTCCTTGAGGAAGGTCCGGCAGATCATGGTTTTTCCGGTTCCCACTTCGCCGATGATTTTCAGAAAACCGTTGTTTTCCTGAATACCGTAAACCAGATGAGCTAAAACTTCTTTATGCTTGGGGCTGAGGTAAAGGTATTTTGGGTCAGGGGTCAAGTCGAAAGGTTTTTCCGACAGACCGAAATAGTCCTGATAGATATTTGAGGGTTTATTCTTTGCGTCCACGGGCATTTCCCAATCTCTCAGCGTGGCCGGATGCGAATTGGGTGTGGTCCGGGAAGCAGGTTTGACCTGTTCTTCAATCCACTGGTCGTGCTCGTGGCGTTTTTCTTTATTGGAGAGAGTGTCGTAAGCCTCCTGCAATAAAGCGATTTTTCTCTTCAGGGAAGCCTGGTTTTTTTGGGAAGGATCGGAGACAGCCGAGTCGAATCTTCGGATCAGTCCCTTATAGGCGTGGTCTATAATGTCCTGCGAGGCGTCCGCAGGGAGGCCCAGAACCTGATAAAAATTTCGTTGCTGAACTTCGATGATCATCTTTTCTTTCAACAAAAGAATTCTCCACTCACGCTAACATACAAACGGCTTTAGGGGAAGTAAATACAAAACCTTATGGGCCGTGGGCAGGTTTCAAATAAACCCTGTGGTGTTATAATATTCAGGAAAATATTTTAAACTCGCCCTTCGATGAAATTTTGCGGCAATTTTTATTTACAATCGAAGGGTGGATTCCTGACAATACAAAAATCAATAAAAATGCTCTTAACTATGTTAACGGCAAATTAAATCAATTTATGTACCCATGAAATGCCCAATATGCAAAAAACCGGTGGCGGTCCGGGGAAAAAATCCTTTCCTGCCGTTTTGTGGAGAGCGATGCAAGCTGGTGGATTTGGGAAAATGGCTGGATGGAAAATACGTGATTCCCGATGACTCCCCGACCTCAATGCCCGATGAACCGAAAGAGGGTTGAAGGGTCAGGAGGTTGTCGGTTGCAGGGCGGGAATTTTTCGCAGAATAACCTCCACCAACTGCGCGTCATAAAGGAGAACCGCGAGGTCGGTCAACCCGTCCTGATTGAAGTCGGCGCCGGTGAGCGCGCGTGGGTTCCGGCCCACCGGGTAATTGAAATGGGGGAACACAAACGTTCCATCCCCCTTCCCCTCCAAAATCGAAACCGAGCCGTCCCGCCGGTTGCAAACCACAAGGTCGGGAGACTTGTCGCCGATGAACTCGCCTGGGAAAATATGTTCCGGGCCCTTTTCGCCGGCAAAATCTTCTCCCGCCTTAAAAGACCCTTTGCCGTCGCCCAGGTACAAGGTGAGGCTGTCGGTCATGGTGCTGGAACTTATCAGGTCGAGGTTCCCGTCCAGGTTCATATCGTGGTTGATGATGAAAGAAGATTGATGTCCGCCCGGAATACGGACAGGGCTTTGGAAGGTGCCGTCGCCGTTGCCTTGGTAAAGGCGGATGAAATTCACCTTGACGGCGTTGAAGGCGACCGCGATATCGAGGTTTTTGTCGTTGTTGTAATCCCCGGCCACCAGATTAGCCGGCGTTCCCGATGCCTTGTAGGCTTCCGCCAGTTTGAAAGTTCCATCGCCCACGCCCAGCAAGATGACCAGTTTATGAAAACGCAACGTCACCGCCAGATCGACTATTTCATCGTTGTTAAAATCACCGGAAGTCACTGAAATGGGCAGTCTCCCGACTTTCACATGGGTCTTTAATTTGAACAGCCCGTCTTTTTGGCCCAGAATGATGGAGATATCGCCGTCGCCGTAATTGCAAAGCGCGATGTCGGGGCTGCCATCGCCGTTATAATCCGCTACGGTCATGGCCATGGGTTCGCGGCCCGTGTTTAAGGTCTGGGCATTATCGAACATGCCGTTGCCCTGGCCCTCAAGGTAATTCAGGGTATCGTCCCCCGAATTGGCCACCAGCAAATCGTCGTAGCCGTCCTTGTTCATGTCATGGGCGATCACCGCCGAGGGTTTTTTCCCCACCTTGTAAGTGACCGGAAGCAAAAAAATATCCGGCGCCACAATGGCTTCGCCACAGCCTGTGATCAGGCCGGGCAGGAGCAAAAGAGCGGTTTTAAAATTAAATAGTCGCAAAAATCAGGCTCGCAAAAATCAAACTGAAAATTGTTTTCCGCATCGAAAACGATTCATCGTTTATACCCCATGCCCAGAGGCTTGTAAAGAACAACCCCGTGGGCGATAAGGCTTGACACAACTCCACCTAATGTTAAAATTTTCAATAAGTTACAAAATATTTTGTCAGGCGCCGCCATGATTTTTCCAAATTGGATATTAAAATCTATCGGTCTTTTGCTCCTTGTGTTTTTCCTCTCCGGTTGTCAGGGGTCCCTGGCGCCGCATCGCCAGTCTCGAGGCGTTGGGGTGACCCATGTGGTGCAGGCGGGGCAAACCCCTTATCGCATCGCCCGGACTTACGGGATGGACGTTGAGCGACTGATCCGCGTCAATAAAATTGACGATCCCGCCCGCGTTCCGGTCGGCACCCGGCTGTGGATTCCCGGAGCGTACCGGGTCCTCTATGTTTCTTCCAAGAGTAGCGGCAAGCGTAACGCCCCCAATAAAAAGTCGGCGCATAAAAAAACGAAAAAAAAAAGGCCACCGGTAAAAAATTATCTCAGATGGCCGGTCAAGGGAACCTTGACCTCCACCTTCGGCAAACGCGGGGCAAGAAATCACGAAGGCATTGATATTGGCGCGTCCAGGGGAACCCCGATTTACGCCGCCCAGTCCGGGAAGGTGGTGTTCAGCGATTGGGGACCAACCGGTTACGGTCTGATGATCATCATCAAACACAATCATCACTTGACGACGGTGTACGCGCACAATTCCAAAAACTGGGTGCGCAAAAACGCCTGGGTCAAGCGCGGGCAAAAAATAGCTTCCGTCGGTAAAACCGGCCGTGCGACCGGGCCGCATCTGCACTTTGAAGTGCGTAACGACACGCATCCACGCAACCCGCTGAAATATCTCCCGTCAAAAAGATAACTTTAAAATTTCTCTAAAAATAGTTTCCGGCGGGAAGATGAACTGGCAACCCGTTGATATATCTTCCAGCGAAAAAGATAACTTTAAAATTCCCCGGAGACATAGTAAAACTCATCCATCAACTCAGGTCCATAAAAACGAAAGGTGATTTTAAGTGAATGATATCGAAACATTGAAATCCGTCATCCGCGACATTCCCGACTTTCCAAAAGAAGGAATTATTTTTAAAGACATCACGCCTCTTTTAACAAACGCGTCTGCCTTTAAAACAACGATCGACATCCTGAAAAATCGTTACGCCGGAAAAGGCATTGAAGCCGTGGTGGGGATCGAAGCCAGGGGGTTTATTTTCGCGTCGGCGCTTGCCTATGCGCTGGGGGCCGGAACGGTGCTGGTCAGGAAACCTGGAAAACTGCCTTACAAAACCTTCAAGCAGGCCTACACCCTGGAGTATGGCACCGACGCCGTTGAAATTCATCAGGACGCCTTTGACCCGGGGCAAAAAATTGTCATTTTAGATGACGTGCTCGCAACAGGTGGAACGATCGCCGCGACCAAAAATCTGATTCAGAATAATTTTAAAGCGGAAATCGTGGAGGCGGCTTTTCTGATCGAGCTTGATTTTTTAAAAGGGCGGGAAAAAATAAAAGACGTGCCGGTTTTTTCATTGATGAATTTCTGAACAAAACTCAGCGGGCAAAATTTTTATAGAACGCGCAGGGGGACCTCGGTTGCGAGGCTGTCCAGCAATTTTCGGGTTTCTTCAAGATAGTCGGGGGAGATCATGAGCTGGATCAAACCCTTGGATTGATCGAGCGTCCGCACAATAGCAAGATTTTCATAAGAATCGAAAATGCTCACGATGTAGGCGATGTCTTTTTTGTCCACTTCCAACTGCCACTGAATGGAGTCGGTGTGTGTCATACGCGACTCAGTAAGTTGTCCGGCTGTTTGGGTCGTTCTGCGGATTTTTTCCCGCCTTTGTTTTCCCGCAGGCGAAAGCGTTGATCCAAAAGCACCATCAAAATGGTGATCGAGGACGGAGTGATCCCTGAAATACGGCCCGCCTGCCCTAATGTCACCGGGCGGATTTCATTTAGTTTTTGCTCCACTTCGCGGGACAAGCCGGGAATGCCAGCGTAATCAAAATCTTTTGGAATGACGACGGTCTCCAGTTTTTTTTGCTTATCCACCATCTGACTTTGACGGGAAATAAATCCCTCGTATTTGATCTGGATTTCCACCTGCTCTCCCACCAGCCGATGCAGAGACGGGTCGACGGTATTGAAAGCTTCCATGAGTTCTGGGTAGCTGATATCCGGTCGTCTTAAGAGACCGTTTAAAGTGGTGGGTTGTTTGAGATCGTTGATGCCTAAAATACTGAGCTTTGCAAGGTCCGTTTTGTTGGGAACGACCGGAATATTTGCAAGACGTTTGATTTCCTGAACCACGCGGGCATATTTTTGTCGGCACCGTTCATGATCGGCGGATGAAATCAAACCCAGTTCAAACCCCTTGCCCATCAAGCGGTGGTCGGCGTTGTCCTGCCTGAGTAACAGCCGGTATTCAGCGCGGGAGGTGAACATGCGGTAGGGTTCCTGGGTTCCTTTGGTCACCAGGTCGTCGATCATCACCCCGATATAACTTTCCATCCGGGTCAGAATGAAAGGCGGTCGGCCTTGCGCTTTGAGCGCCGCGTTGATTCCGGCGACGATGCCCTGCCCCGCCGCCTCTTCGTAGCCGGAGGTTCCGTTGATTTGTCCGGCGTGATACAAACCGTCCACGAGTTTGGTTTCCAGGGTCGGCAGTAACTGCGTGGGCGGCACGAAATCGTATTCCACCGCATAGCCCGGACGGACAATTTCCGCGTTTTCACATCCGGGGATGGTGCGCACCAGTTCCAACTGCACTTCTTCGGCTAAGCTTGTGGAAATGCCATTTGGATAAATCCAGTCCGTGTCCAGACCTTCCGGTTCCAGGAAAATATTGTGCGATCCCTTATCTGGGAACTTGACGATTTTGTCTTCGATAGAAGGGCAATAACGCGGCCCGACACCTTCGATGACCCCGCTGTAAAGCGGCGACAGGTGCATATTTTTTCTGATAACCTCAGCCGTCCGTTCATTGGTGGCGGTGAGATAACACGGGACCTGATCGCGGGCGACAGATTCGGTCGCGAAAGAAAACGGTTTCGGGTCACGGTCGCCCGGTTGAAGGGTGCAGAGGCTAAAATCAAGGGAGCCGCTTTTAAGACGCGGCGGAGTCCCGGTTTTCAATCTTCCGACCTCAAAACCCGCCGCTAAAAATGATTCCGACAATTTGGTGGAGGGTTTTTCTCCCACCCGGCCCGCAGGCTGGTTTTTAAGGCCCACATGCATGAGCCCGTTCAAAAACGTGCCGGTGGTGATGACGATGGTGACCGCCTGAATCTCGGCTCCGCTGACCGTTCGCAGGCCCTTTACGGTCTGGTTTTCTATCAGCAGTTCATCGACTTCATCTTCTAGAATGTCGAGTCCGGTCTGGTTTTCCAGCACCCGGCGCATTTCGTTTTTATAAAGTTTTTTGTCGGCCTGCGCCCGGTAGCCTTGAACGGCGGGGCCTTTGGAGGCGTTCAGCACACGAAACTGGATGCCGGTTTTGTCGATGACTCGGGCCATTTCTCCGCCCAGAGCGTCGATTTCGCGTACGATATGGCCCTTACCCACGCCGCCGATGGCGGGGTTGCAGGGCATGAGGGCCATCTTGGACTTTTCCAGCGTGATGAGCAAAGTGCCGCACCCCATGCGCGCAGATGCCAGTGCCGCTTCGCATCCGGCGTGTCCGCCGCCGATGACGATTACTTCGTAATGTTTCATAGACTTATCTTAGGCCGGTTTCAAGTTCAATCAACCATCATACAACAGGCCGGGCAGAGCGGGAAAGGAAATAAAGGCGTCAAAACCGCGAGCCTGAAATCTGGAGGTCCGCCCCGGTCCAGGCCTTTTGAAACCGCTTTATAACTCCTTCCGCCGCCTCTTTTTTGCCCTGGGCGTTGAGGCTTTGGCCAAGCCCCATCAGCGACCAGCCGTTTTCCGGGTTTTCTTTTAAATCTTCCCGATAAACTTTTTCCGCCAGGGCGGGCTGACCGGCTTCCAGCAACACCGCGCCCAAGGCCTGCCGGGGCGGGAAATACCAATCCGAGGGTTCGGTGTAGATCAACCCGTCTTCAAGCTCAATCGCCCGCTCAAGATGACGGGTGGCTTTATCGAAATCTTTTTGTTTGGCGGCCATTTCTCCTTCCAACACCTCCACGCCGATTTCGAGCAGGCTGATAAAATTATTCAGGCCAAAAATAGAAATTTTTGCCATCTCGGGATTGCCGGCAATGGCCTTGAGTTCACTCAGTTCGTGGGCGGCTTCTTTTTGTTGTCCACGGGCGTTAAAAGCCAACCCGCGCGCATAGTGCCAGATCGCGCCATGATATTTCAGCTTCGCCCGAGGGGCGGGTTCTTTTAAAATAGCGTCCCATTTGCCGAACCTCGCCAAAGCGTATAACGGCATTGTGTAAAAATGTTGCAGGGTGCCGCCGAAATCCGGGTCCAGCATCTGGGTCTGATCCACACTTTCGGCTGTGCCTCTGGCCGCCTCCAGAGCCACGGCGCTCTTACCTTCCATCATCGCCGCTTCCCAGAGGAAATGATAGTTGTGCGGCACATAGCCTAAAGGATAAAGTCCTTCTGCCTTGACTTGCTTGAGATACGCCTGATCCGCCTCAATGGCTTTCTGGTTGGCGATGGCGGCGTCCCGGTAACGGCCGATCTTGATATAGATATGCGAGGACATATGCACAAGGTGGCCGGCTCCTGGGACCAGGCTTTGAAGCCTGTCGGCACTGGGTGCCGCGCGTTCAGGGTAGGCGGCTTCCACCGCATGAATGTAGAGGTGATTGGCGAGCGGGTGATCGGGTTTGATCTCTAAAGCCGTATTCAATACCTTCAGGATTTCCGGGGTCCAGGTTTTGGGTTCTTTGTTTTTGGTCCAGAAATCCCACGGATGCAGATCCATCAACGCTTCAGCCGTCAATGCCAGAATCGTCGCATCTTGAGGAAACGAGTTTGCCACCTGACGCATGGCCTCGGCATAGGACAGGTCCAGAGGGTTGCGGTCTTTGCCAGGTTCCACGGCATAGCGTTTGGACAAGGCGTGAATGAGTGCTTTTTCCTTTGCCGTTGTGTCGCCCGCAAGGTTCAACGCTTTTTGAACGGAGCGATGAGCTTCCGGGGCGTCGCCCTCTTTCATGCCGGCATTGAGGTTGGGGCCGAGAACCAGAGCCGCTCCCCAGTAACACAGGGCGCAATTGGGGTCGAGCCTGGCTGCTTCCTTAAATGACCGGGCCGCCTCGGCATGATTGAAGGCATAAGCGAGAACCAGTCCCTGGTTAAAATAAAGCTGGGTGCGCGGGTTGGAGGTGGTGATGGGAAAATGCGAATCGCCCATTCCCCGAAACAGCGGAACCGCCGTTTGTGTCTCTTTAGTGAAACCTGAAGACGCAAAAGTCAGAGCCAATGTTATTATAAAAAACGAGCCAGCCAATCTTTTGTGGCGACGCATGGTTCCCCCCTTGTTTTATGATAGTCGATAGGACTATTTTCTAATATTTTAAGAGGCAATGGAATACCCTGAGGCAAATTAATGGAACGGTTCGTGGCTCACGGGTTGGTGAAAAACTCATGTTTTGCTAAAATCATTTTCCGTATAGT
Organism: Nitrospinaceae bacterium; assembly: GCA_029261655.1. Taxonomy (GTDB): domain Bacteria; phylum Nitrospinota; class Nitrospinia; order Nitrospinales; family VA-1; genus JADFGI01. Next base: position 40,877 of record JAJDAY010000037.1, read on the forward strand.
GAAAAAAAGATATTCACCCGCCCATTTTCCGCAAGCCTTCCCTGAAAAGCCGGGGACCCTGAGATGAAAAAAGTCACCCTGCAGATTCAAGCCGTCGCATTTTTAAGCCTGTTGGGAATGCTGAGCTTTTTCGGTACGCTCAAGGCGCCCTTTGTGTACGACGACGCCCACGCCATTGTCGACAACCCCCATGTCCAGAACTTATGGGATTTCCAAAACCAGGTGGGAATCGAAAATATTTTCAACCGCTCGGTGGTTCTCCTGACCTATGCGGTGAACCTGGAAGTGGGGCAATTGAATGTTTTCGGGTTTCATCTCGTCAATATCCTGTTGCATATAGGCGTCGGCATCACCCTGTATTTTCTGACCCGTCACCTGCTCAGCCTTGAAGGTCCAAAAATTCGCTCCCGCCTGGCCCCACTGCCGATACTGGCCGCCTCCATCCATCTCCTGCACCCCATGACGGTGGAAACGGTCACCTATCTTTCCAGCCGGTCGTCCCTGCTGGTGACGTTATTTTATCTTCTGGGGTTTTATTTTTTCACGCAAGCGGTTCAGAAGACCCCACCGGGGGAGGCATGGAGAAGGTTTTTTCCGGTCTCTCTGGTGATTTTATTTTTTTGTTTAGGGGCGGGGAGCAAGGGCATCGTCGTCACCCTTCCGGTGATGGGGCTGGTGTACCTGTGGTTCAAGGCTCCAGAAATGAATGTCCGTAAACTGCTTCCCATCGGCATGCTGGTCCTCTCCCCCCTGTTCATTTACCTGGGGTTTCGTTATGCCCAAATGGGCGGTTTGTTCACGTTGAAAGCGGACCCCGATTCCATGTCGATGGACCGTGTGCTTTATTTTCTGACCCAGATGAACGCGCTGGTTTTCTATTATCTGTGGAAATTTCTCCTGCCCTTCAATCTCAATTTTGAACCGGATATTCGTCTGATTTCTGGAATTCAAAATATTGAATGGATGGCGGGTTTGGTCGCTATGGTCCTTTTGGGCGTGATTTTATATTTGCAGGAATCCCGGTTGTTGAAGTTCGCAGGTCTTTGGGCCCTGATCGCGATATTGCCCACATCGAGTGTGATTCCCCTAAAACAAATCGTCACCGAACACCGGGCCTACCTCCCCGGCATCGGTATTTTCCTGAGTCTTGGCATCGGACTATTGACGGCCACGCGCTCATCCAAATACCGATCTCAAGCGGTCTGTGCGGTTTTATTGGCCATTTCGTTGCTGACAATCCACCGCGGACTCGACTTTCGAACAGAGATTCATTTGTGGGAGGATACAGCGATGAAGTCGCCCAAAAAGGCTCTGGTTCATAACAACCTCGCCGCCAGTTATCTGGCCCAGCAAAGATTTGAGGAAGCCGGGCGGGAGCTCAGGCTCACCCTGGAAATTGACCCCAGGTACACCGACGCTCATCTGAACCAAGGTTTTATTTATTCCAGCAGTGAAAAGTGGCAGGAGGCTAAAGCGGCGTTCGACCGGGCGCTTCTTTTAGGTTCCACCAAGGCCGACGCATTTTTCAACGCCGGTCGGGTGAGAATTTTTCTGAATCAGCCCAAAGACGCCCTTCCCTTTTTAATTGAAGCGGTAACAATGAAACCGCACAGAGCGAAATATCATTTTGAACTGGGCAACGCTTACCGAAAATTGAACCAGAAAGACGCGGCCATGACTGAATATCGCCTCACTCTAAAATCCGATCCGGATCATCTGGAGGCGCATAATAATATCGGGGTTATTTTCTGGTCCCTGAAACAATATGAACGGGCAGAAAAATCTTTCATGAAAGCCATTTCTCTGGGGGCGGATAATTTTGAAATTCATAATAATCTGGCCAGCATTTATATGATCCAGAAAAATCCGGGTCAGGCCATCCCCCACTTGCGCCGGTTGATCGCCCTCAAACCGGAAAACGCCAAAGCCAGACAGCTTTTAAAAATCGCCCTGACCCTCGAAAATACAGACAATCCATGATCCTGAAAACAAAGCCTGACCTGGCTATGTTCAAGATACAGGCTCAATGTTGCCTGCTGATCGTCCTGCTTGGAGCGATTGTTTTTGGCAACCACCTGAAGAACTCCTTTCAGTTCGATAGCGTGGCTTATGTCGTTAACAACCAGAATCTTGAAACTCCTTTGGAAATGTTGACCCTCGACTATTGGACCCAGGGAATTTTCTCCCGCAGTCTGGTGCAGATGTCATTGGCGGTTAATGCCTATTTGGGCCAAAAAAAGTCTTTCGGCTATCACCTGTTCAATCTGACGGCGCATATTTTCAACGCGATACTCATCTTTTTCATCACCGGAAAATTGTGTCGGAGTTTATTGCGGCAATTTCAAGCGGAGAGCGTCGTTCATGTCAGGATGATTTCCCTGTTCACCGCGGTTTTGTTTATTTGTCACCCTCTGCAAACCGAAGCGGTCGTCTACATCATGAGCCGGTCCGAGGTGCTGGCGGCCACGTTTTATCTCGGCGGATTTTTTCTTTTTCAAACCTGTATTGAAAGCATGCGGGTCCCTGCCATCCGATACGCCTGGGTTGTGCCGGCACTGGGAATGCTTTTTTTAATAGGATTCAGTGTCAAGCAGACCGTGATCACCCTGCCCGCGGTTTTACTTCTTTACAGCCTTTGCCGATGGGACGCCCCCTCCTATCCGATCCAGTTTTTGAAGCGCTGGCGGTGGGTCATTGGCGGAATCCTCGTTCTTGCCGGTTTCGTCCTGTTTCGAAAACTCCTGCTGGACGAAACCTTCCTGATAGGCCCGTCGAACCCTGAAGAAATGGTCGGCAGAAAAAACTACATGTTGAGCCAGCCTTCGGTCTTGATATTTTATTACTTGAAACTCCTGTTGTTTCCATTCAATCTCAATATCGATCCCGACATCCCGGTGGTGACGGAACTGTTTTCCTGGCGGTTTCTCGTGCCTTTCGCCGCCATCGGTGCGCTCATCTATCTGACAGCAAGGGCGGTGGGTTCGAGGATTTATTTTTTTTGCGTCGCCTGGTTTTTTATTCTGCTGTCGCCCTCCTCGTCCATCGTGACGTTGCACGATCTGGCGGCGGAGCACCGGACCTATCTGGCATCCTATGGGTTTTATCTACTGTTGGTTTTGGGCGTGTTTCAATTAAACTTAAAAAAAGCCACGGTTTATTTTGTCTTGATTTTTATGATAAGTTCGTTTGCAATGATGACGGTCAAAAGAAACCTTGTGTGGCAAAACGAGGTGACTTTGTGGGAGGACACCCGGAAAAAATCGCCCCGAATCGTGCGTCCGTTGATCAACCTGGGACGGGCCCACGGTGAAGCCGGGGAAACCAGGAAAGCGATTTACTTTTATGAAAAATCGCTGGCGATGGCGCCCGCTGTTTTTGCCCCCAACTACAATCTGGGCGACCTTTATCTGGCCGGAGGGCGAGTGGAGGAAGCCTTGCAACTGTTTCATCGGGCTCAAAAACTGAGTCCCGATATCCCGGAGGTGTATGGGAAATTAGGCGAGATATATCTGGGCCGGAAACAATTCGAGCTTGCCCTTGGCTATTTTAAAAAGGCCGTGGAGCTGAACCCCAAATATCCTGCGGTTCTTAGAAACCTGGGCATCCTGAATTATTTTCATCTGAACCGACCCCAACAGGGAATCGCGAATTTTTCCCGTTCTTTGACCCTGGACCCGAATCAACCCCAGGCGGAGGAGATCAGGCAGATCATTGCCCGCTTTCATCGTCAACCCAGGGGCAAGGGGAAAAGCGAATAGACCGATCCTGCCGGTTGAAAAGGAAAACCGCTTATGCTAACGTGACACATCTTTTTTGATGCCGGAGTGGTGAAATTGGTAGACGCGCAGGATTCAAAATCCTGTATCCGCAAGGGTGTGACGGTTCGAGTCCGTCCTCCGGCACCACTCCCGTGGGGGGAGTTGGCTGTACTCTTCTCTGCGGACGATCTTTCTAGAGCGCATTCTGATAGCGGTTGGTTCGAACTTTTTCCCTTCGGGCGCACCACTCGCCGTGGGGGCAACTTGCTGACGACGGGCAAGGCCCCTCAAACTTTTTTCCTTCGGGCGCACTCACTTCCCTTGTTAGGGAGTTCACGTTAGATAACGCCTCCGGTCACCCGCCCCTTGTTTTCTCCTTGGATTCCTTGGCCCGTTTCGGTATGCCCTGCAAAAAAAAGGCCGTGCGGGCAATTTTTGTGACCCAGGTTTTTGTTTATCGGGACCTTCTGTTATATGATAACCTCATCTTTATTGATAATTTCAGGATCAGCGTCGCTTGGGTCCTAAAGGTGGGTCCTCGGTCAAACGTTGGTTTATTCACTGGTTTCCCCAACCTCCAAAGAAGGGGAATCTTACGAAAGGCAGGTCATTCATGAAAAAGGCGCTGTTGGCGGGTTTTTTGTTACTGTTTTTAGCGGCAGGTTCCGGTTGCTCAAGCACGGCAGGCACTGCCGGTCTCGGGATCATAGGAGGCGCTGCGGCGGGTGCGGGTGGGTATGAATTCCATCTGAAACGTCAAAAGGAACAGGTGATGGAGGATTTAAAGAATGGTAAAATTGACCAGAAAGAGCATGACATCCGGTTAGACCAAATCAAGAGGGATTCGTTATTGCAATAACGGATTTATCGGCTTTTGGAAGATTTTCTTTCCTGACAGGATGGAACCCCTGCCCAGACCAAGAAGGATCTTTGTCAGGGCAGGGTGCTGAATATTTATTTTGGCACTACTTTGGTGGCCTGTGGGCCTTTTTGTCCATCAACCATTTCGAATTCGACCGCCTGCCCTTCCCTCAATGTTTTAAACCCCTCTCCCTGAATTTCGGAAAAATGCACGAAACAATCGTTTCCTTCTTCTGTTTCAATAAAGCCAAAACCTTTACTCTCGTTAAACCACTTCACCGTTCCACTAGTCATGCCTGTAACACTCCTTCTAACGAGGAAACGACTTTAAAAATTGCACGAATTTAAAAAGCTTTCCTGTTTAAAAAAAAGACCCTGATATTTTAAGGTCTTGTGGGAGAGAGAAGACCAATCGCAAACAAAAAAAACGCCGACCCATATAGAATGAGTGGCGGTATTGATTCCAGTTTTTGCTTTGCTTCCGATCACCATTTTTTTCTTCCCGATCCCCCCAGCCATGCAATGACCTACCTGTACTCTCGGAATGGTTTCACGGAACCCCCAGGTTGTCAAATTATTTAAACCCCATTCAGGGGTTTATTTCCTGCTGAAGTTTTGCCGGATATTAACGGGATTCCTTTTTGTTGACGGAAGAATCGGATCGTTAATATTAGAGCCGTTGCCTCGCGTCCAGGGGAGTGAAAAGGGTTTTCTCCTTTTTTCCATTGATTAAAAAAAAGATTTTTTTGGAGGTGCAGGATTTTTTGTTCAACGTTATTTTGTTTTTATCCCCGTTTTGCCAAAGGTCAGGATAAAGAGTCAGTTCCTTTTCTTCGAGCACCCCGTTGCCCTCCCCTTCAAGACGAATCTTTAAAGGAGTCCTTTTTTTACTGACATAATGGGTTTCGAAAGACTTAAAGGTGAGCACAAGTTCGCAGTGAGAATTGTCCGGGCGTTCGATTGAGAGTTCAAAAAGGTTCCAATAGTTTTTGGGAAGGAATTGTGTCCGGGCATCCTTATTTTCATAAATGAGGGTATTGTCAAATTGTCGCGAAAGTTGAAATTTCCCGATCTTCCCGGTGGCCCATTCAGGAAACCGGTCCCGGGTTTTGTGAATCAGAAGATACCGCACACCAAATGCATACAACGACAACAGCGCTTCCCGCTCTGATAAGTTTTTTATTTTGCTTAATTTTTTGTGCCCCCGCCACCGATAACTTCCAAATCCGTTGACCAAAGGCTTGTTATGGATCCTGGATCGTTCCACATACACAGCTTCCGTGTCGAAGGGATAACGAATCGGCCACTCAAGGACAGGGTCGCGGCCGGGCTGATCTCTCAGCCATAAATACTCGTCACTGGCAGGCTCGGCTTTTTTATAAGGCGGACTGATACCTTTGGCGGGAAAAATTTCGATCAATAGAAGGCCTATGAAAAATAAATAAAACAGATTCTTTAAATAGGTTTCTTTGATTTTTTGCCCGATCAGCATCAGGCCGATCCCGGACGTAATGGCAAGCCCCAGGGGAACCAGCCCGGAAATTCTTGAGATGGCCCGAATGGAGTCAAACCCTGGAAAAACAAAAAACAAAAATGTTGTGACCGGGTTCAACGCCAACCCTTCCCCGTTTACTTTTATGACGGGTCCCAGAGAAATCAGAAAGGCAAAAAAAGCGATGATGAAATAAAGAAAAAACAGTTTCTGTTTTTTAAGGCCCGAAAAAAGGCTTCTGACAATTTCGGTCAAGCTCAACCGGATCGCGGCCAACCAGAAAACCGGAGTCAGAATAATCACCTGCCAGACGTGGGACCCCCATTTTTCTGCGGAGGGCAACGAACTCACAACGAGAGGGACCCAGGTTGTCTGGGTCTTCCAGATAGAAAATGTTAATAAAGCCGTGGCAATGAGAGCCACGTCGAGCTTGCGAATAAAAAGCAATCGATGGACTTTTGTCCGGTATAAAAAAAGCGCGGCGGCTGTCAGGAAAATAGCGGTGAACCGGGGGGAGGTGTATCCTTCCATGTGTCCGAATCTGGCAGTGAGCGGGCCTAAAAAATAGGAATGGGCCGCGGACAGGTAGGTTTCGAGATCGGCGCCATAGCGGAACTGATTGTGAAAAGACCGGGAAAACCCAAAATTTTGAGTGACTCGCCAGTAAGGAAAATAGCACATCCCCCCCACGACCAGGGTCACGACCACAGGCCCCGCCGCGTCCTTTAAAAATTGACTCCAACTCAAGGGATTCTGCTGAAAGCTTAAAGTCGCGACAAAGGCCAATAAGATTATTGTGAAGAAAATGGCATAATGCGCGCTGGCTGTTATCTGTAAAACATAAAAAAGGGACGCCCAGTAAAGAGCTGTCTTTTTGCCTTCTTCAAAATATTTATGAACAAACAAAAATGTGAAAGGCATCCATTGCATTGTCAGCAAAGTAATATGACTGGTGAAATAAAGTCTGAATTCACTGAAAGCAAATATCAATGACGCGGCGAACGCGCTTGCGACATCGAGCTGAAACCGGCGAGCCAGGATAAACATTCCCACCGCGCACAAAATATAGGAGAGTTGAATCGATGCGTTGAAGGAAAGCTCCGGGTTGCCCGTGATCCAGAAAAGAGGCGCGTTGAGGATCACCGTCGAAAGCATGTTTATTGAAAACAACACCGAATGATCTAATGGATAAAAAATATTTCCCGTGAACAGTTCCGCAAAGTCTCCGGAAACTAAATGGCTCAACTGCCAGTTCATAATCCACAGGGCGAGTTGGATGTCCCATCCTCCCATATAAGCCCCGCGGCTGAAAATATCGAAAGGAAAAGAGTAAAGGTAGGACAACAGGGCAACCAGGATGGTCCCAAGACCGATGGAAATAATCTTTTTTTGGGGATTCATATGTTCTTGGGACCTTTGTTGATCTTATGATTTACAGCACCGGCAACCTTTATTTTTATACGTTGGTTCCTGGCGCAGAATTTTTTTGCGAGGTTGCAAAATTTTCAAGATAAACAGGTTCCCGTTTCAACCGGGGGGCGTAAAGCCTGGGACCTGGAATCGAGGCATTTTTTCATTGCCGTTGCTGATAAAATTCAGCCGTTCATAATACCCGCCCGTGAGTATTTTTAGAAATGAAATTACAGGATCGTTGAAAACCGTCCCTTTAGAGACCAGGGCCATGCCCACGGCGAAACTACAGGATGGCATTGGCAGTCTTTAGGATCGGTTGCGCAGGGAGTGATTGAAGTCAGGGAATAAAGAGGGCCGCTTGAAGGACAATTTGATGGGTTGAAGCTACTGCGGGCCGCAGGCTAAATGTCAAGAGGAGGGATTGGCGACATTTATTTTTAGCATCGTCAAGACTCGGGAGCTTCGGTTGAACTTGATATCATTTTCCAATTCATTGATCCAGCCACAGTGGCTACATGAATAGCTATTGTCCAGTTCAGCGGGAAACTGAAAGGTGTCGTCTATTTTATTATTGCGCTCACAATCTGGATTTTTGCAAATAAATCCGCAGAAATGGTCCGACATTGTTGCTCTTCAAACTCCAGTGATAGATTGTTAGGGCGAGGTTGTCTCATTGGGAAGATTCGGTCATTTCCCGTTAACAGGTTTTTCCTCCAGGGTCCGCTCCCAGGATAAACCCAACGAGATGCGCTTTTTTTTCAGGATCGCCCTGATTGTAAATTCGTACGCACTTTTCCAGCAGTTCCTTTAAATTGGGATCCTGTCCGTATTCTTCGGTTTCTTCGTAAGCAAAAGAAGCGTCCAGTTCGTCACCCGGCAGATCCTTCTTTTTCATGGCTCCCCGACCGGTGAGCAACCAGATGATATTGATATTTGTATTTAAATAAATTTTGGCAATGGTATCAGCGGAGGGAAGCGATTTATTATTTTCGATGTCTGACAGCGATCCCTGCGAGATACTTATGAGCTTGGCGAGTTCATAAGATTTTAATGGGATAGACCGCCGCCATTCACGAAGCCGATCCCCCAGAATTTGTACCGCGCCTGAACTTTTCCCTTGCATTATTCCGTATTCCGATATATTATGCCATAATTCCAGTAATATTGCCAGCGTTCGATGGGTGCGAAAAAAGAATCCAATCGACATGAATTTCGATTTGGACTTCCAAGTTCGAATTATACCAATAAATAAATGGATATAGCCATATTAATTGGATTTCCCCTGGGCCTCCGTTTGTCACATCTCATACGACCCATCCTTGAAAAAAATCATGTCAAGCAATAAAACTGAATAAAAATAGGGGTTTATAAGTTTTTATCACCAGGGCATCGCGCTTTTTTAAAATAACTCCAGTCGTAAAAGATACACATTGATTTAATTTTTTTGGCAAGGGGAATTTTTTTTGGGCCCCAGACGCTTTCTGTCAGTCATTCGCATGAACCATTTTGTGAACAAAAATAAGGGTGGGCGGTTCTTTTAGCTGTATCGGATATGGGAATTTTTCGTTGTATTTTAAGGAAATCGGATGTGAGATGTGCGGGTTAAGTTTGGGTCACCAATTCACCAAAATTTTTAAAGCTTTAGACGTTGCGGTTTTTTTCAGCCTGGAATTCATGAATTTTTTCACAAGAAATGGGCCGGAAAAATGCCGAAACTTCGAAGGCCGGGTACCCGCTTGCGAGAAACAATAATATTCGCTTCAGAAAATCACCCAGCCCTTCTCGATAAAGGTTTTAAAATTTTTGTTTGTTTTGCCTGGGCAGGAGAATTTGAAACAGACCAATACTCTCGTCGAATTGGTAATTTTCAAGGAGAAACGCATACAGCAATGGTGCGTAATTTTCCAACCGCCTTTCCTCTTTTCCATCGATGGGGATATCCACAAAGACAACCATCCTGGGGCGGTGAGTTCTCAATCCCGCCACCATTTTTTTTTCTTCCTCCTGAGTCAGCATGCCTGGCAATATCCAGTCGTAACGGGTGGGGTTGATCCTGTCGGTTAGAAAATAGAAAATCGGATTCAAAGGCAAAGCCAGAATGGGGTCGCCCTTGTCGGTGTATATTTCAATTCGGTCCACCACTTCCTCTAACCATCTGGCCTCTTGTGGATTCGTAAAGATCCTCAACCGATCCAGTTCCACGGATTGAGTTTCCTGTTTTTTAGCGCCGATACTTCCCGCGTAAAATCCGTGATGCGTATTCATCTCGTAAAAGAACAGGAAGGGAAGAAAAACGATCAAAACATTTACGGGAGTTTTTTCAATCAATGAATTGGATTGCGAAAAGACACCAAGGCGTTGTTGCCAACGGATCAGTTTTTCGCGGCCCAAATACAAGAGGTAGCAAAACAGAATATAAAACGGCGGCAGAGTTCTTAAAAGATTGTCAAAACCGGCCCGCCAAATGACCAGACCGAACACACAAATTCCAAAAGAAAGAATGGTTAAAAGAGAAATATCCTGATTCGAGATTGCCGATTTAAATTTAATAATTCGCCTGAGCAGGAGTACGCCCACTCCAAAGTAAACCCAAAGCGGCAGATAAAAAAGCAGACGCTCGAACATTTTGTGTGGACCCAGTTTTTCGATCAGCGTCCCCAATGGGAAAATATCAGGAAAAGGATTGCCCCAGACGTTGTGCGCGTCCACCACCAGTTTGAAGACTTTCAAAAAAAAGCCATTCTGCAAAAAATATCCAATCGTTAAGATGAAAGCCAGCCCCAGCAAAGCCCCCGACACCCAGGTCAATAGTTTGGCTCTGGGCGATCTGATGGTAGCGTCATCTGTTTTCAGGAAGGAGGTTTGACCGCCACTTTTCAATATCATGACAATCACGAGTGCCAGAGCAATGACCAAAGCGATCAAGGCGATCTCGAATTTAAAAAACCCCGCAAGTAAAATGGACGCGCCCAGGAACAGAAAATCCCGCGTTCTTTTTTTTGTGAGAACATTGAGCAGGCAGAACAGATTGAGTATCGTGAAGAACGGGAAGAAGCGGTTGTAATACATGGACGGGGCCGACAACATAAAAAGCGCCGCCAGAAAAGCGAAACCCGGCGGCATGATCTTTCTGGAAATCGCGTAGACCATGAAGACCATTGCCGGCGTGATGAGGACCACGCTTAAGCGCAAACTCTGAATATCGATTCCCAGCAGTTTGAAAAAAAAAGCTCCGTAAATATAACGTCCGGGCAGGTAGCCGTTGGGGTTGAAATCCTCCAGCGCCTTTTCGCCGTACAGTGTCCTCAAGGTACCATTGGCGAATCCACCTTCGTCCCAGATATTGAAACCGTATTCTGAAAAAGAATTAAAATACCCGATCAACGCCAGATACAAAATATAGGGGAACGAGGCTTTCAGGTAGCGAATTGGGGAAGAATCGAGTGAGGAATTTTCTTTATCCATTTAAGCGGGTGACGGGCAGGGAGGAAGTTGCATACCGGAACTCATATTTTTAAATGCCACAAACATTCAGCTCATACAAGCCCAACATGATTTGGGTGTCCCAGGAAGAGTATTCAAGTGTCATTCCAGTTTGTCTGAAAAGAACCTGTTTCCTGATGCCACCGAAAAAAAATTTCAGAATAGAAATCGGGTTGGAGGCTTCAGGCGGAGTCGTTCAATCCATTTTGTGCTTTTCGAGAATTTGTTCGACGGTGTTGGTGGTGGAGAGCCCTTTAACGATCGGGATGAGTTCCACGCGCGCGCCATAGCCTTCGACGATTTCGCGCCCGACCACTTCATCGATGTTGTAGTCGTCGCCCTTCACCAGAATGTCGGGACGGATTTCGCCGATCAGACTCTCCGGTGTGCTTTCGTCGAAGATGGTGATGTAATCGACATACTTCAATGCCGAAAGAATATTGGCGCGTTCCTCCTCAGACTTGATGGGCCGCCCGTCGCCTTTGAGCGAACGCACCGAGGCGTCGCTGTTGAGCCCGACCACCAGGAGGTCGCCCAGGGATTTTGCTTTCTGCAGAAACTCGATATGGCCGCCGTGGATCAAGTCGAAACAGCCGTTGGTGAACACCACGGATTTGCCGGTGCTCTTGGCCAGGCTGACGAGTTTTTTCAGTTCTTCCAGTTCCAGAACGGTGCGCGAGGTGCGGAGAAGTTCTTCCTCCAGAAACTCGTTGATTTCATTTAGGGTGACGACGGCGGTTCCCACTTTTCCGACCACGATACTGCCGGCCATGTTGGAAAGCCGGGCGGCGTCCTGAAAACTGAATCCCACGAACAAGGCCATCGAGAAAACGCTGACCACGGTATCGCCGGCGCCGGTGACGTCGTAAACTTCCTTGGCCACGGTGGCAATGTCCACGGGGCTTTTCTTGTTCTGATAAAGGGTCATTCCGTCTTTGCCGCGCGTGACCAGGAGGGCTTCTCCCTTTGTCAGGGTCAGCAGGTATTCGGCGGCGCGTTCCAGGTCTTCCGTGCTGTTGACTTTGATGGGCACCGAGCGTTCGACTTCCTTCTGGTTGGGGGTCAGCACAGTGGCGCCTTTGTACAGGGAAAAGTCGGAGCTTTTGGGGTCGACGATCACATATTTTTTAGCGTTTTGAGCGCGATGCATCAGGTTCTTGACGACCTTTTCAGTCAACACGCCTTTCTGGTAATCGGAGCAGATGACGCCGCTCATTTCAGGCAATATCTGATTGGTGAATTGGATGATTTTCTTTTCCGTTTCCTCGGTGATGGGGCGGTTGTCTTCCTTGTCGATACGCAGGATTTGTTGATTGTGCGCGATGATCCGCATTTTGGATGTTGTTGGGCGATGCACGAACCGGAAGATGCCTTCGGTGTGGATGCCTTTTTCCTGGATCAGTTGTAACAACCGATCGCCCTTTTCATCCTGGCCGATGGCCCCGATGAGATAAACTTCGCACCCCAGCGCGGATAAATTATTGGCGACATTCGCGGCTCCGCCCAGGGAAAGGTTTTCCGATTTTGTTTCCAGAATCGGAACCGGCGCTTCCGGGGAGATCCGGGTCATGCCGCCCCAGAGGTATTCGTCCAGGATGAGGTCGCCGATCACCAGAACTTTTGGGCGTTCTTTGTTGTCGAAAAAATATTTAAATTTGGATTTCCTCCTAAAAGCTCGTTTTCGACTATTTCACAGATGATGTGGCCGATGGTGATATGGACTTCCTGAATGCGCGCGGTGTCATCGGACGGAACGACGATGGCCAGGCGCACATGGTCTTTTGCCCGTCCACCTTCGTTGCCCAAAAGCCCAATGGTGATGACGCCTCTTTCGTTGGCGAGTTTCAAGGCGCGGATCACGTTTTCCGAATTGCCGCTCGTGCTGAACCCCAGCAGGCAATCGCCCTTTTGGGCAAATGCCTCGACCTGGCGGGAGAAAATAGTGTCAAACCCGTAATCGTTTCCGAGCGCCGTCAAAATGGAAGTGTCCACAGTGAGAGCGATGGCTGGGATCGCGGGTCTTTCATTCTTGAATCGGCCCACCAATTCCGCCGCAATGTGCTGGGCATCCGCCGCACTGCCGCCGTTTCCCATGAGAAGCAGTTTGCCTCCCCCGGCCAGGCTTTCTTTTATCAGCCGAGTCGCCTCGAGTATTTTTTCCGACAAAGTTTCTGCCACCTGATATTTCAAATCGGCGCTGGCGTTCAGAAAATTTTTGATTCGTTCCATTGGAAAATAAATTTAGTTTTGTGCAAGTTGATATGCTGAAATAAGCCGGGGCTCACAACAGTCCTTCATCTGAAAAGCTGAAAAATTTATTGTCCCCGATGATGATGTGATCCACCATCCTGATTCCGATGATCTGGCCGGTTTTATTGAGTCGATGAGTGATTTCCATATCCTGCTGACTGGGAGACGGGTCCCCGCTTGGATGATTGTGGACCACCGCGAACGAAGCGGCGGATTCCTTGATCGCGGGAATCATGACTTCGCGTGGATGCAGGATGCTGGCATTCAGACTGCCTTCGGAAATGGTCATGTCTTTGATCACAAATAATTTTGGATTCAAAAGAACGAGTTTAACGATTTCCTTTTTCAGGTTTTTCATGAACGGCGAGAAGTGTTCGACAAAACACCGGCTGGTCGCCATTTTTATCTTTTTCCCGGAACTTTGAGCGGACATTCGTTTGCCAACCTCCAAAGCCGCCTTGATCTGAGCGGCCTTGGCAAGGCCAATTCCCTTGACCTTGCACAACTCCGTTATGGAAGCCTGATCGATCCTGTAAAAATCGCTGAACATACTTAAAAGGTCGCGGCTTAAGTCAATGGCATTTTTTTTGGTGGTGCGGTCGCCGGACCCTATCAATATTCCCAACAGCGAAGCGTCGGAAAGTTTGTCCTCACCGTATTTAATCAGCCTTTCTCTCGGCCGTTCGTCTTCGGGCCAGTTTTTAATGGAAGAGGGACTGTGATCGGCCATGAGACTTTATCGGATATCCAGGAGACCTTGGATCGATTGAAAATAACCCCGTTGCCCTCGCTCCTTTAAAAAAGGAAAGGTCGTGCCTAAAAATTTTTTAGTTGCCTTTATAAGAGTTCACTTTAGCCTTGAAGTATTCCAGGGTGGATTTTAATCCTTCATCCAAACCGACCTTCGGTTCCCAGTCGAGTACTTTTTTTGCCAAAGAAATGTCCGGCTGCCTGACTTTCGGGTCATCCACCGGCAGTGCAGTGTAAATGATTTTACTCTTGCTTCCAGTGGCTTGCAAAATTTTCTCGGCCATCTCCTTGATACTCATTTCCTTAGGGTTGCCAATGTTCACCGGATTGTTCATGTCGGAGGTCAGCAGGCGGTGAATTCCTTCGATGAGATCCTGGACATAGCAAAAACTTCGGGTCTGACTGCCGTCGCCGTAGATGGTGATGTCTTCGCCCATAAGGGCTTGGTTGATGAAGTTCGGTATGGCGCGGCCATCCTGCAACCGCATTCTGGGGCCGTAGGTGTTGAAGATCCTGACGATCTTGGCGTCGAGTCCGTGAGCGCGATGATAAGCCATGACCATCGCCTCGGAGAATCGTTTGGCTTAATCGTAAACCCCGCGCGGTCCCACAGGATTGACGTTGCCCCAGTAGTTTTCCTTTTGAGGGTGAATCAGAGGGTCTCCATACACTTCGGAGGTGGACGAAATCAAATACACCGCGCGCTTGGCTTCCGCCAACCCCAGAGTGTTGTGGGTGCCAAGCGATCCGACTTTAAGAGTGGGTATCGGATGGATCAGGTAGTCGATGGGACTCGCAGGAGAAGCAAAATGCAGAACATAATCCAGAGGGCCGTCGATCTTGATGTGGTTGGTTACGTTGTGCTTGATAAAACTGAATTTGCTACTTTTGATGTGGGCGATATTTCCCAGCGATCCGGTGAGCAGGTTATCCATGCAGATAACCTCGTGACCCTTGGCCAGCAGATAATCGCAGAAATGAGACCCAAGAAATCCGGCGCCTCCGGTGATCAATGTTCTAGGCATGAGTTCCTCTGGTTGGTGTTGAAAGTTCAGGGTGTCTATCGAAAACATTCCCTTTTTGCATTTTATGTCCGGCAAGAAAACTTTTGGCGGACATCATTTTTTTTCCTTCCGGTTGTAATTGAGTGAGGACCAGACGGCCTTTGCCGGTTCCCACTTCGATTCCGTGGTCGGTGACCCGGGTGATCCTTCCCGGCGAATCACTGCCTTCTCCGGCGGTGGTCTCAACAACGCCCAGACGCAGACGTTTGGCCTGAAAAAACGTGAACGCCCCCGGCCACGGCGTGAGTCCCCTCACCAGATTGCGCAGGTCGATGGCGTCTTTTTCCCAATGAATCAGCCCGTCCTGTTTTTTCAGCTTGGGCGCGGTTGTGGCCTGGTCATTGTCCTGAGCAACCGGGGTCAACGTCCGGTCCTTCATCTGCTGAAGCGTTTTCATCACCAGAGCGGCGCCCATTTTCGCCAGCCGGTCGTGCAGGGTTTGGGCGTTGTCCTGGTCCGTGATCGGAGTTTTTTCAGTCAGCAGGATGTCGCCCGTGTCCATGCCTCGGTCCATTTTCATGGTGGTGACCCCGGATTCTTTTTCGCCCTCGATGATGGCCCAGTTGATGGGGGCCGCCCCCCGGTATTTGGGTAGCAGTGACGAGTGCAGATTCATGCAAAAGTGTTTGGGGATATCGAGGACCGCTTGTTTCAAAATCTGGCCGTAAGCGACGACCACGATCACGTCAGGCTTGAGATCACGCAGTGTTTTAATAAATTTTGGGTCGCCGGCTTTTTCCGGTTGCAGGACGTCGATACCTGATTGTTGCGCCAGGATTTTTATGGGCGAGGCTGTGAGGCCCTGACCACGGCCTTTTGGCCGGTCGGGTTGGGTGACGACCGCGATCACCGAATGCTCGGACAGGGAGAGTTCCGAGAGAGTGGGCACGGAGAATTCCGGCGTTCCCATAAAGACGATGTTCATTCCACCATCTCTTTCTGCTTTTTCTTGAATTTACGCTTGAGCAAATCCCGTCTGGCTTTTCCCAGGTTGTCCCAGAACAAAGAGCCGTTGAGATGATCCATCTCATGCTGAAAGGCGCGGGCCATAAAACCTTCGGCTTCATAACGAACGTCGTTGCCGTTGATATCGATGGCTTTGATTTCCACATGCAAGGCTCTTTTGACCGTGGCAAACACCTCCGGGATGCTGAGACACCCTTCTTCTGCGAGTTCTTCCCCCTCCATCGCCGTGATCACGGGATTGATCAGGGTGACAAGATCGTGTTCGCCTTTTTGGATCCCCATGTCGACCACAAAAAGGTTGTGGGCCATGCCCACCTGATTCGCCGCCAGTCCGGCTCCCTTGGCATCGAGCGTGGTTTCAAACATGTCCTCGGTCAGCTTTACAATGGCTTCGTCAATATTTTCAACGGGCGCCCCTTTTTTTCTAAGGACAGGGTCCAGCCAGTTTTTGATGGTCAAAATGGTCACGCCACGCGCTCTTTTTTGAAAATGGTTCGATAATAAACGATTCTGTAAAGTCTAAACTATCAGCCCTGGTTTGTCATGAATAAACCCGCTACGCAATGCGGGAAGAAAAAGTTGGGTATGACTCAGAGTTCCGTAAGCCGTAAACCCATCGCTCGTTTATATCGGGTTCAGCGTCACGCGGGTCAGGTGGTGTATTCGGCGTTGATTTTAACGTAATCGTAGGAAAAATCGCAGGTATAGACCTCAGCCGTTTCGTTGCCGTTTTTGAGGTCGATGGCAATGAGAATCGTCGGTTTCTGCATTTTTCGGCGAAGCGAATCCATGGAAGCGTGTCGGGTGGGGTTGTCGTTTTCGTACAGGGTGGCCCCGTTCAGGCGGATCACGATCCGGTCCGGGTGAATGGGCACACCGGCGTAGCCGATCGCGCAGATGATGCGTCCCCAATTGGGGTCTTCTCCAAAAATCGCGGTTTTGACCAGAGAAGAAGTGGCGACCGACTCAGCCACTTTTTTGGCGTGATTTTTGGTTTTTGCGCCGCTCACGCGAACGGTCACGAATTTGGTGGCGCCTTCACCGTCTTTGACGATTTGAAACGCCAGGTTTTTGCTCACCTCGGTCAAGGCGGCGGTGAACTGGGCGTATTCTTTTGATCCCGGTTTGATGGGTTTATTTCCCGCCTGTCCGTTGGCCATCACGATGAAGGTGTCGTTGGTGCTCATGTCGCCATCAACGGTGATGCTGTTAAAAGAAGCTTCGTTCGCCTCTTTGAGGGCCTGTTGTAAAGTCGAGGGGTCGATGCGGGCGTTGGTCTGCACGAAGGCCAGCATGGTGGCCATGTTCGGATGGATCATACCGGAACCCTTGGCGATGCCACCGATCACGATTTTGTTTTTACCAATGGAGAAGCGGGCGACCGCGGTTTTGCGCGTGAGGTCGGTGGTCATGATCGCCTCCGCCGCGTCGTTCATGCCTTTGGCAGAGCATTTTTCGACCAGTTCGGGAACGCCGTCCGTCAACTTATTTGGCGGCAAAGGAACGCCGATGACGCCAGTTGAAGCGATCAGTATTTCCTCTTTGGAGATCATAAGCTCACGGGCAAGACGGTCGATGAGCGTTTTACAGTCTGTCATCCCCTGCTTGCCGATACAGGCGTTGGCGTTGCCGCTGTTGATCACGATGGCGCGGATGGGACCAGCTTTTTTTACCGTCCGGCGGCTTAAAGTAACGCTTGCGGCCTGCACCCGGTTTTTGGTGAAGACTCCGGCGGCCACAGCAGGCGTGGTGCTCAAAATGAGGGCCAGATCCTTGGCACCGTTTTTTTTGAGACCACAGGCGATGCCGGCGGCTTTGAAGCCCGGAACCTGATAGTTTTTTGGAGTGGGTGTTTTCATAAACTTAGCTTTTTACCTTGGACCAACTCAAAACGTCATCGCGAGCCGTAAAGCGGCGCGGCGATTCAGAGGCTTCCAAGGTCTCTGGATTGCTTCGTCGCTTATGCTCCTCGCAACGACGAGTTATGCAAAGGTTGTTTCTCCACAGAGGAGTTAAAGTCGCGCTGGTTATGGAAAAATGCCGGGCGAATCGAGCGCGGTTTTTTCATCAAGCCCCAGCATGATGTTCATATTTTGAATGGCCTGGCCTGCCGCACCCTTGACCAGATTGTCGATGGCAGAGGTGATGATGACGCGGCCTGCGCGCGCATCGACGGCAAGCCCAATATCGCAATAATTGGAAGCCTGGACCGTGTGGGTGTTGGCGAAAGTTCCAAGGTTCAATAGGCGGACGAACGGTTCGTTTTTATAATATTCACGATAATGTTTGTCCAGTTTTTCAAGCGCCAGGTCTTTTTTCAGGTTGAGGTAAACGGTGCTCAGCATGCCGCGCGTCATCGGCATCAGGTGAGGCGAAAACGTCACTTTAATTGTGCGCCCCTTGAGGGCTGAAATTTCCTGTTCGATTTCAGGGGTGTGGCGATGCGTTCCAAGACCGTAGGCTGAAACCGCTTCGTTGCATTCGGCGAATTGAGTGTTGATGACAGCTTTTCGGCCCGCACCAGAAACGCCGGATTTACAATCGGCGATGATCGAATCCAGATCCACCCAGTCGGTTGCGATCAACGGTAAAACAGCGAGCAGGACCGAGGTCGGGTAACAGCCGGGGTTGGCGACCAGCTTCGCCGATTGGATGCTGTCCCGATGCAGTTCCGGAAGGCCATAAACCGCCTGATCGAGAGTTTCCTTTTGTTCGTGGGGAACGGAGTACCATTGCTGAAATGTTTCCTGTGATTTCAAGCGGTAGTCGGCGCTCAGGTCGATCACCCGGCAATCGCCGTTCAGAAAAGCCGGAACCTGATTCATGGCGGTGGTGTGCGGCAACGCCAGAAACAGAATATCGCATTCCCCGGCGATGCCTGAACTGAGCGGGCTGAATTTTAAATCCGAAAAACCGCCAAAGGATGGGAAAATATCGGCCAGCTTCTGACCTTGGTATTTTTCCGAGGTGATGGCGGTTATTGTGACTTCAGGATGTTTTATCAGCAGACGAAGGAGTTCCAGCCCTGTGTAACCGCTTGCGCCTGCGATGCCGACTTTAATCATAGTCTTAATTTGTAACGCGGGATTTATAACAATTGCTTTGTGACTATAGGGAGTGGAGAAAACCAGGAAAATATTCGACATGCGACAGGATTCAATCTAATGAAAAACCCATCGCACGTCAACATTTCATCCAGGATTGGCCTGGTCAGCGGAACGCTGTTTTTGGGATTATCGCTTGGAGAATTGAAACTTTTTGCGCGCGCCGGGTTGACCGTATTTTTTCCGCTCCACTTCACGGGCGTCCCTGGTGAGAAACCCTGCTCTCTTTAAGGGAGTGCGAAGATTGGGATCGGTGACAATAAGAGCCCTGGCGATTCCAAGGCGCATGGCACCGGATTGGCCAGCCAGACCGCCGCCGATCACCGTGACTTTGACATCGTAAGATTTCAGGGTTTCAGTCAAAACCAGAGGCAGTTTGACGTTGGTTTCCAGACTGTCCCGGCGGAAATACTCTTTCAAGTCGCGTTTGTTGACGGAAATATTACCCTCGCCGCGTTCCAACCACACTTTAGCGATCGCTTCTTTTCGTTTTCCTGTGGCATAGAACTTTTCTTCAACTTCCATCAATCGGCTCCTAAAATTATCAAAAAAAAATGGGTCAGCGCAATGGGGGCGACCTTCTAAACTGTTACAGTGTCAGGATTCTGCCCTACATGCGGGTGTTGTTCGTTATCGTAAATGCGGAAATTCAGGTGCAAAGACCGGCCCAGCCGGTTTTTCGGAAGCATTCCCACAATCGCTTTTTTGAGCAGGTTTGAAGGATTTTTTTCCCGTATTTGCTGTGCCGTGGTGGACTTAATTCCGCCAGGATAGCCGGTGTGATGATAATATATCTTGTCATCCCATTTCTTTCCGGTCAGCCGGACTTTGGCGGCGTTGATGATGATCACGTTATCGCCGGTATCCACATGCGGGGTGAAAATGGGCTTGTTTTTGCCGCGGATGATCTGGGCGGCCTTACTGGCAACGCGGCCCAGGACTTGATCCGAGGCGTCGATGATCACCCATTTTTTTTCAAAGTCGCCTTTTTTGGCGGAATAGGTCTTCATTTAGATTCTGTCTTTCTGTTTCAAATTCGGCTTAACGGATAATAAACCGTTGATAGTAAGAAAATCCGGGTCTTCTGTCAATGGTTTTGTTGCCAAAACTTAAAAAATACAAGGCCGTTGTTGAAAAAAGGGCGAGTCGGGCGGTATTTTGGATGACTCCGGTTGGATGAATTCCCAGAGGAAAGCGGTTCATCGGTTGCCGGCTTTCTTTTTGTGTCTAAATACGGTATTTTATCCGCCCGGAAATAACCAGCAGTGCGCCGGACCCAATTTTAGTGAACCCTGGTGTTTAGGATAGCTTATGGCGACCCGTTTATCTTTAGCAGGCAATGAAATGAATGACATGACAAAACCGCAAACCACTGATTTGGATCGGGGCATCGAACGCTCCAGAGACTATCTCCTGTCTTGTCAGGCGGACGAGGGGTTCTGGGTGGATGAACTGGAATCGAACGCCACGATAACGGCGGAACTGATTTTTTTCATGCACATGACGGGGCAGGTGGACCGGGAAAAACAGGAGAGACTTGCTCGTTATCTGCTCAAGAAGCAAAGGGAGGACGGCAGTTGGACCCTCTATTACGGCGGACCCTGCGACATCAATTCGACGGTGGAATCCTATTTGGCTTTGAAGATGGCGGGGTTTTCTGCAGACCACGAGGCGCTCAAAAGGGCGAAGGCGGCGGTTTTGGCCAACGGCGGGATCAAAAAGACCCGGGTCTTCACCAAAATTTTTCTCGCCCTGTTCGGGCAGATTTCCTGGGACGTGCCGCCGGCGGTCCCGGTCGAGGTGGTTCTTCTGCCCGACGGTTGCTGGATGAATATCTATGAAATTTCCAGCTGGTCGCGCGGGACCGTGGTTCCCCTGTCGGTGGTGTGCGCTCATAAACCCGTCCACCGATTGGAGCAGGGCGTGCAGGAGCTGTTCACGGACGCCGATCAGGACCTGGGGTTTCATGCCGACGGCCATCTGTTTTCCTCGTGGAGAAATTTCTTCATTCATCTGGATGGTTTTTTCAAGTTTGTGGGGAAGTCGCCCTGGAAACCTTTCAGGCGCCCGGCCTTGAAAAAAGCCGAAGCCTGGGTCCTGTCGCATCAGGAGAAAGAGGGCGATTTTGGTGGCATTCAACCGGCCATGCTCAATTCCCTGCTGGCCCTGCACCTTTTGGGATACGCCAAAGATCATCCGGCAATGGTGAAGGGCATGGAAGCCGTCGACCGCTTTCTCATTGAACGGGAGGACCACACTTTCATGCAGGCCTGTGTCTCGCCGCTTTGGGACACGGCCATCGCCTGCAACGCGCTTCTGGACTCCGGCCTGCCGGCGGATGACCCGGCGCTCGTCAAGGCCGGGGAGTGGATACTGAAAAAGCAGGTCAGAAACCCTGGCGACTGGTCGGTGAAGAATCCGCACACCGAGCCTGGGGGCTGGGCGTTTGAGTTTTATAACGAGCTGTACCCGGATACCGACGACACGGCGGAAATTTTAATCGCCCTGGATCGCATCGCCATACCCGATCACCGTTGGAAACACAAAGAATGCCAGCGGGCGTTGACCTGGCTGCTCAGCATGCAAAGCAAAAACGGCGGCTGGGGGGCATTCGATCAGGACAACGACAAGGAAATTCTGAACGAAGTTCCTTTTGCGGATCATAAAGCGTTGCTCGATCCGCCGACGGTGGATGTTTCCAGCAGAATCCTGTGGTGTCTGGGGAGACTGGGCTTTAAGAGGGATCACCCGGCAGTACAAAGGGCTCTGGAGTTTGTGAAATCCAGTCAGGAGCCGGATGGCTGTTGGTGGGGCCGGTGGGGCGTCAATTATATTTACGGAACTTTTTTAGCCCTGAACGGTCTGCTCTCCATGAAGGAGGACATGAGTCGGCCTTTTATTCTGAAGGCCACGGGTTGGCTGGAAAGTTGCCAAAACGAAGACGGCGGCTGGGGCGAGACCTGCGAAAGTTATGCGAAACCGGAACTGCGCGGTCAGGGAGTGAGCACCGCGTCGCAAACTGCGTGGGCGATTTTAGGGTTGGTCGCGGGGGGGAAAGCCAGTAACCCGGCTACAAAAAGGGGCGTCGAATTTTTACTGAAATCGCAAAATGAAGCAGGGAGCTGGTACGAGGATGAATTCACCGGAACGGGTTTTCCGGAACATTTTTTTATCAAATATCATATGTATCAGCACTTTTTCCCCCTGATGGCGCTGTCCCGCTATCGCAATGCCTGTCAGGAGCCGGAATGAAGCTTTTCAGTAGTGCCGCATCAATTCCACGGCAAACTTGGTGCGGGTCAGGCTTTCCGTGGCGGACGCGATGACCTCTCCGCTGGCGATGTCGATGAGGGTCAGGTGAACGTCGAGGTTCGTCCCCAAATCTGTCAGCTTACCGGTCAGGATGGCTTGCGCGTTTAAGGCTTTGCCCAGCCTTTCAAGCTCCGCCCTAGTGTAGGCGAAGGAGGCCGGCAGGTTGAGCTTGGTCAAAACATCGTCGACTTCTCCCTTCTGGGTCACCCGAAACACCCTTTTTTTGGCGATGGCCTCCACCACCCGGGTGGAAATGTATTCCCCCAGAATCGGAGATTTCAACTCCGCGTTGACCGGGTCGATCACCGCCACTCGGCTGATTTCATACTCGAAGGTGTCTGTGGACAATTTGGTGACCAGCTTTTCCGCTTTCCCCTTGTAATAACTGGAGTCCGACTGGGTTTGAAACCAGGAGGACCAGCCATCCGACGGAGCCATTTTGACTTCGCAGGCGGTCAGTAAAAACAGTAGGATGGGAAGATAAAAAAGGTTTTTTGTTTTCATAATGGCTAGAAATCCCAATTAATTTAGACAGTTATCGTCATTTTTCGGGTTTTACTAAAGCGCATTTGCAAAATAGGCCGAAAAGTGGTTTGAATGACGATTTTTTAGGATGAAAGAATCTGGTGAGGGATTATCTGAAAATTTCCTGGAATTCATGTATAAATAAGAGTTCCAAATATCTTAAATTTCGTCAGGAAGGTCTATATGTCCAAAGATTCAATTGTGCTGGGGGTATTGTTAACTATATTGCTTGCGGCTTTACCGGCCTGCGCTGAAGAAGTTCAGGAAGAACCGGCGGTGCAATTGCCGCCAATGGAACATACCTGGGTTCGCAAGGAAGCGATTAAAAAATCCAAGGATGTCTTTTTTTCAAAACAGGATGAATCCCGGCCGGAAATTCCCGTCGACGAGGTTCTGGCAAAAAAATTAACCGAGACAAAACCGGACGTCAAAGGTTTGGTGAAAGACACCGACTCCTGTCTTGCTTTGTTGAAGCCTCTGGATAAAAAAAGAACCGCTGTGCAGAAGGCGGGGGGTGTGTGGAGTGCTTTTGAACGATCCCCCGAGGTACGCGACTATTCTGGCAAGGGCATGCAGATTGACAGCCGCATCAATAAACTGATTTTTGCTCTGAGTCATCTTTGTAAAACCGCCAAAGGTCTGCCGCAGAATAATATCGCGCGGGTCATTTCCAATAAAGTTTCCGAAAATGGAAAAGAAGCGGTTGCCGAAGAATTCCTGGGCCTTGGCAAAGCGCAAAAAGACATCGACATCTGGCTGGAGTATGCCGATTACTGGCAGAAAAACCAGAAGCGCGATCTCGCTTATAATTCCATAGAAGGACTGATGGCCCAGTCAACGCCCTTGATTGATTTTTACGAGGAGTTGGCGATGCGGCAGGTGGACGCGAACAGCAGTCAGGGGTTTCTCTCAGACGCTGTGACGCTTCTCGACACCCTGAAAAAACTTTCGTCAACGGACGAGTACATCGTTCTCGCGCTCAACGAAGAAAAAGACGCGCCTTACGAAAACCTCGACCCGGATATGTGACCGGCGCTTTCTGGGCGGGAAAAGTTTGAGGCCCTTTCGCTCACCCCGCGCCCGTTGAGTTCGGGGTCCGTCACGCTGTCTAACGGCTCAATTGAATGTGGATATAGAAGTGCTTTTTGAGGGGGATCGTTTTTTGGTTTTTTTCGCGGCGGTTTTTCTTGTTTTACTCTTGACCTTGATTTTTTTGTCAAACGCGATTTGCAGGACTTCGTCCATCGTGCCCAGGGGATGAAACTCGATGGCCTTGAGCACATTCGCGGGGATATCCTGAAGGTCCTTCTCGTTGTCTTTCGGGAGGATGACGTTGGTGATGCCGGTTCTGTGAGCGGCGAGAATTTTTTCTTTCAAACCTCCAATGGGCAAAACTTTTCCGGTCAGGGTCAACTCCCCGGTCATGGTGAGCCCATGACGGACGGGAGTTCGGGTCAGCGCTGAAATCAGTGCCACAGCCATCGCGATTCCCGCCGACGGCCCGTCTTTAGGAACAGCGCCTTCAGGAATGTGGATATGAATGTCCATTTTCTGATAAAAGTTTTTCGAAAGCCCCAGTTCCTCCGCCCGTGACCGAACATAAGTCATCGCCGCCTGGGCGGATTCTTTCATGACATCGCCCAGTTTGCCAGTCGGCACCAGTTTTCCGGTTCCGGCGATGGCGGTGACTTCGATATAAAGCAGTTCGCCGCCAAACTCCGTCCACGCCATGCCGATAGCCACACCGATGTCCAGTTTCTCGAGGGTTTCCGTGGGTTGAAATTTTTGGATGCCCAGGTATTTATCCAACTGCGAGGGGATCAGCTTTAAAGAGAATTTTTTCCCCTGCTTGACCACCTCCATGACCACTTTTCGGCACAGGGAGGCAATTTCCCGTTCGAGGTTTCTAACACCCGCCTCCCGGGTGTATTCGCGGATGACTTTCTCCAGCACTTTGTCGCTGATCTGGAGATTCTTTTTCAGGAGGCCGTGTTCCCGCATTTTTTTTGGGATCAGAAATTTTTCCGCGATTTTGACTTTTTCCTGATCCGTGTACCCCGGCAGGCGCAGAACCTCCATCCGGTCCAGCAGAGGCTGGGGAATGGTGTGCAGTACGTTGGCGGTGCAGATGAACAGAGCGTGGGAAAGATCGTAATCCACTTCAAGATAATGGTCGTTAAAACTGCTGTTTTGTTCCGGGTCCAGAACCTCAAGCAAAGCGGATGACGGGTCTCCTCTAAAGTCGCTGGTCATTTTATCCACTTCGTCCAGCATGAAAACGGGGTTGGCGACGCCGGCTTTTTTCATTCCCTGAACGATCTTCCCTGGCATGGCTCCGATGTAAGTCCGGCGGTGACCGCGGATCTCCGCTTCATCGCGGACGCCTCCTAAAGAGATGCGGACAAATTTTCGGTCCATCGCTTTGGCGATGGATTTGCCAAGCGAGGTTTTGCCCACGCCCGGTGGTCCTACAAGGCAAATGATGGGCCCTTTGATTTTTTTTACAAGTTTGACAACCGCCAGATGTTCGGTGATGCGCTCTTTGACTTTTTCCAGCCCATAATGGTCTTCGTCGAGAATTTCCTGGGCACGATCGAGTTTGATTTTTTCCGCACCACGAGGGGCTTTCCAGGGCAAGTCGACCAGCCATTCGATGTAGGTTCTGGACACGGTGGCTTCGGCGGACATGGGTTGCATGAGTTCCAGCCGCCGCATTTCTTTTACGGCCTTATCGTTGACTTCTTTCGGCATCTTGGCTTTTTTGATTTTCTGGGTCAACTCGTCGATGTCCGATTTAAATTCATCGCGTTTGCCAAGCTCTTTCTGAATCGCCTTGATTTGCTCATTCAGGTAAAACTCTTTTTGACTGCGCTCCATTTGTTTGCGCACCCGCCCATGGACCCGCTTCTCGATTTTCAACACTTCCATTTCGGATTTGAGCGTGGACATCAGCTTGTTCAAGCGGTCGACGGGATTATAGGTTTCCAGGAGGGCTTGTTTGTCCTCGGTTTGGAAAACCATGTAGGCGGCGATGGTGTCGGCGAATCGATGCGGTTCGGTGATATTGGCCGTGGCTGAAACCGCTTCCAGGGGGATTTTCTGATTCAGTTTGACGTATTGCTCGAATACGGTGCCAACACCCCGGATGAGCGCTTTGATGTCTGCGGTCAACTGGGTGTTTTCATGGATTTTGATGACTTCGACCTGGTAAAAATCGGCATTGTCCGTGAACGCGTTGATCCGGCCGCGCTGTATCCCTTCCACCAGCACCTTCATGGTTCCATCGGTCAGTTTTAAAATTTGCAGAATATTCGCCAGCGTCCCGGTTTCATAAATTTCTCCGGGAGTGGGGTCGTTGTTGGAGGGATTGCGTTGAGCCGAAAGAAAAATATGCTTTTGATCGGCCATGGCTTTTTCCAGCGCGCGGACGGATTTTTCCCGTCCCACGAACAGGGGAATGACCATGAAGGGAAAGACAACGATATCCCTCAGGGGGAGCAGGGGAAGTTCAAGTTTTTCTATTGTCATTAGCTTGCTTGTTTCTGTTTATGGAAGACGAGGAGAGGTTTTTCATTTTTCAGAACCACCTCTTCGCTGATAACGACTTCTTCGATTTTATCGTTTCCGGGAATTTCGAACATGATTTCCAGCATGGTGTCTTCGAGCACCGCTCTTAAGCCACGGGCTCCGGTTTTGCGTTTGATCGCTTTTTGCGCCACGGCGCGGATGGCGCCATCGGTGAATTTCAGTTTGACGTTTTCAAATTCAAACAACTTTTGGTATTGCTTGGTGAGGGCGTTTTTAGGTTCCGTCAGCACTTTCACCAAAGCGTCTTCATTGAGTTCTTTCAGGGTGGCGACAACGGAAAACCGCCCCACAAACTCAGGGATCAGCCCGTATTTGAGCAGATCTTCCGGGTGGGTTTTCTCCAGAATGGCTTCGTCCTCTTTTTCCCGTTTGGTGATGATTTGCTGGCCAAAACCCAGCGCCTTTTTACCGATGCGGTTTCTGATGATGTTGCCCAGGCCGACAAACGCCCCGCCGCAAATGAACAGGATGTTGGTGGTGTTGACCTGCAAAAATTCCTGGTGCGGGTGCTTGCGTCCGCCCTGCGGAGGGACGCTCGCCGTGGTCCCTTCGATTATTTTTAAGAGCGCCTGCTGCACGCCTTCTCCCGAAACGTCGCGGGTGATGGACGGATTTTCAGATTTTCTGGAAATTTTATCGACCTCATCAATGTAGATGATGCCGCGTTCGGCTTTTTCAACATCGTAATCCGCACTTTGCAGAAGTTTGAGAATGATGTTTTCGACATCCTCACCCACATAGCCTGCTTCCGTCAGGGTGGTGGCGTCGACGATGGTGAATGGAACATCGAGAACCCTGGCCAGGGTCTGCGCCATCAGGGTCTTGCCGGAACCGGTCGGCCCGATGAGGAGCACGTTGCTCTTTTGCAATTCCACGTCGTCCGTGTCCACCGTGGAGTCCACGCGTTTGAAATGATTGTGAACGGCGACCGATAGAATTTTTTTGCACAGCTCCTGCCCGATAATGTACTGATCGAGATGTTTGTAGATATCTTTCGGCTTCAGGAGGTGCTGAAAGTCTTCATTTTTCTCCTGCGCCCATTCCTCCACCATGATTTCGTTGCACAGCTCGATGCACTCATCACAAATATAAACGGTGGGTCCCGCGATCAGTTTTTTTACTTCTTCCTGGCTCTTGCCGCAAAAAGAACATCTGTAGTTTCCCGCTGTGGAGTTTTTCTTAGCCATTAAATCCTCACATGGATATTTTTTTCGAGGGGCCTCAGACTGTGTGTTTCCTAGCTGAGATTATTTGTCGTCTTTTTCTTTTTTCTTGCTCTTAGGCAGTGCGGCGTCCAGCTCCTTGGATTCCGACCGTTTTGCAATCACGTTGTCGATCAGTCCGTAGGTTTTGGCTTCTTCTCCGGTCATGAACCGGTCCCGTTCGGTGTCGCTATGAACTTTTTTGACATCCTGCCCGCAATGGTCCGCCAAAATGCCATCGAGAACTTCCCGGACTTTGGAAATTTCTTTTGCCTGGATTTCGATGTCGGAGTGCTGACCCTGGAACCCGCCGCTCGGTTGATGAATCATGATTCTGGAATGGGGCAGGGCAAAGCGTTTGCCTTTTGCGCCTGCGGCCAGCAACAAAGCGCCCATGCTTGCCGCCTGGCCCATGCAAATGGTCTGCACGTCCGGCTTGATGTACTGCATGGTGTCGTAGATGCCAAGCCCTGCGCTCACGTGTCCGCCCGGGCTGTTGATGTATAGATAAATATCCTGTTCCGGTTCATCGGATTCAAGGAAAAGCAACTGGGCGATGGCCAGGTTGGCGACGTGATCGTCGATGCCCGTCCCCAGAAAAATAATGCGGTCTTTGAGCAGACGGGAGTAAATATCGTAGGAGCGTTCTCCCCGGCTTGTTTGTTCTACTACAATGGGCACCAGCTGATTATAAATTTCACTCATAATGGGCTCTTTTTCTTTCTAAAAGGGGATGACAAAAAAATGCGGGTAAATAACGGGTAACTCGTTAAGATATAAACAGATATGGTATTTTCTCTCCAGGATTAATTATCTGAAATTAAATCCTTCCTGTCAACCATTTCTTCCGAGATATTCACCTTGTCAAGGGCGGCCTCCAGGGTTTTTTCCTTGCGCATCCGGTTGTGCAGTTTAGCCAGAACACCTGTTTTTTCCCATTCTGCTTTCATTGTTTTGGTGTCGCCGCCGCCCATGATCTGCATGAATTTGTTGACCTCAGCGTCCAGTTCTTCAGGAGGAATCTCGATTTCCAGAGTGGTTGCCAGTTTGTCGATGACGATCTCCTGTTGCAGGATTTTGAGAGCCTGGGCACGGTATTTTTCCTGATCGGCTTCGGACACCTCGGTGTTTTTTTCCTCAGCGTGGTCATGGTCGTGGTGGTCATGATCGTGATCGTGAGTCCTGGCTTTTTCAGGGTTGTTTTTCTTCTCAGCGTCTTCGACCATGAACTTGATCTGCTCGTGGATCAGTCCTTCCGGCAGATTGAAGGAGTTCATTGCAGTGATTTTATCGGCAATCTGGTCTTGCGCTTTTTTTCGGGCCTGTTTTTTCTCGTAGTTTTCAAGATCTTCGCGCACTTGGGCTTTCAGGTCACCCAGGCCGTCGTATTTCTTTTCAGGGTCGAGACTGCGGGCGAAATCGTCATCCAGCGGCGGCAGTTCTTTTACCTGAATGCCTTTCAAGGTGATCTCAAATTCCACTTCTTTTCCGGCGATGGCCTTGTTGCCATAATTTTCAGGGATATTGACTTTCGCCAATTTGGTTTCGTCAAGGGCCATGCCGTTGAGTTTGTTTTCCAGGTCTTCCAAGAGTTGGTTGGTTCCCAGCTGAATGATGTAATCCTTGGCTTGTCCGCCCTCGAACGGTTTGCCGTCCAGAGATCCGTTGAGGTCGATTTTAATATAGTCGTCCTTTTGAGAAACCCGGTCGGTCACCGGAACGCTCACTGATTTGCTTGTGCGGAAGCTTTCTATTTCCTGATCGACTTCTTCGTCGGTCACTTTTGCGACCTTCACCTTGATCTCAAGGCCTGAGTAGTCTTCGAGTTCGATCGAGGGGAGCACCTCCACCGAGGCGGAGACATTGATGTCGGTTCCCTCTTCGGCGTGGACTTCCAGCAGGTTGGGCTGGCTGACAGCTCTCAAGCCCTTTTCCCGGATTGCCTCCATCACCCGGTCGCTGATGAGTTGGGTGAGGACCTCCTGTTTGACCCTGGGGCCGAACTGTTTTTCGAGAAGAGACTGCGGCACCTTGCCTTTGCGGAATCCGGGGACTTTGACATCCCGCCCCAGGGTTTTGTAGTAGGCGTTTACCTTTTGCTGATAATCCTTGAAAGGGATATCAAACTTGATTTTCTTGTTACAGGAATCGACGTCTTCAATTTCAATATTCATGATTTTTCCAATAAGTTTTTACCAGCCTACGGACCCCATAATAACGTCCGATGGGTTTTTGATAAATTAATAGCGTAACTTTTCATCCCGCGTTTACGGAGGGGCAAACGGTTTCACTCTGGGGCATGGCACGTCGTCAGCAAACTCGCCCTCTGCGTAAGAGTGCGGGAGGAGGGACTCGAACCCCCACGCCGTGAAGCACGAGATCCTAAATCTCGCATGTCTACCAGTTTCATCACTCCCGCAACAATCAGTATCATCCCTACCAAACCGTTCTCAATACTACAACACTAGACTATCTATCCAAATAATAATTTTTCCAGGGCCGGAGTTCCGAATTCGCAAAAGGGATAATGGTTTTCAAGGGGGACTGCCGGTATACTAGGGTTGACAGGATGGAACGGGTTCCTAACCATCGTCGGCCCGATTGATGAATTGAAAAATTGAGCATTGAGCAAGGTGAGTTATGTCCAGGGTGTTTCAGGTTGGAGGGCGAGCGATTGAGGCGTCGCGGATTTTTTGTGTGGGGAAAAATTTCCGCAAGCACATAAAGGAGCTTGGGGACGAAGATTCTGAGCAACCGGTTATTTTTATGAAACCGGTTTCCTGTATCGTTCTACCCCAGGAAAAAATTGCGCTTCCCCGGCACGGAACCTGTCTGCACCATGAGGTGGAACTCGTGGTTCTGATAGGGCAGGGAGGAAGCAATATCAGTGAATCCGCTGCCCGATCCCACATCGCCGGGCTCTCCCTTGGAGTCGATCTCACCCTGCGCGATGTGCAGACAACTCTTAAGAAAAAAGGAATGCCCTGGGAAATTGCCAAAGCCTTCGATCAAAGCGCTCCTTTGGGAACGTTCGTTCCTCTCGGGGATTCCACTGATCTCGATAATATCTCTTTTTCCTGCGAGGTGAGCGGGGTGCTTCGCCAGGAAGGAAATTCGGGGCAGATGCTTTATCCCATTCCATATATCATTAAATACCTGAGTGACATTTGGGAATTGCAACCGGGGGATCTGATTTATACGGGCACGCCTTCGGGGGTGGGTCCGCTCGTCCGAGGGGATACGATAAAAATTGCCGGCAGTGGAATCGGAGAATTCAACTGGGAAGTTTTTTAAGTCCCCAGGTGAAGGTTTTGCGCGTTTTAAACGGAGGCGCTCCCCTCTCTTGGTTAAATTTTTGGTTTTCTTTTGTTTGGGGAAAGGAGGGACTCTGGCGGGTAATACTCCCTGGCTAAAACGGAGTTGGGATAAACCCAGTTGTTTTTCCCCACCAAAGCTCCGGGGCAAACCACCGCGTTGCAACCCACCTCCACATTGTCTCCCAGAATAGCGCCGAATTTGTTAAGCCCTGTCTTGATGAGCCTGGTGTCGACGAGAGCGGGTATTTCAGGAAAGATGGGTTCGTCCCGTTCCTTTTGTTCCGCAGTGCGAAACTGTAAATTGGCCAGACGCGACCCAGCACCCATGTTCACGTGACTTCCTATTATGCTGTCGCCGATATAATTGAAATGCCCGGCTTCCGAATGGTTCATCACGACGCTGTTTTTGACCTCGGTGCAATGCCCGATGACCGCGTGATCGCCAATGATCACATTGCCGCGCAGGTAGGCGCCCTGACGGATTTCGCAATCGTTCCCGATGATCATCGAGCCTTTGAGGATGGCTGAAGGTTCCAGCACGGTTCCCTTGCCGATCAGAATGCCCAAAGGTTTTATCAGGACGGCGGTTTTCATTTCCATCCATTGATTGACGAACAGGCTTTTGCCGATTTTGCCATTCCCGTGGTCGGCGGGGTCCGAAACAGTGGTTCCCTCCAGAAAATCCAGAGATTGGGCCTTGGGTGAATTTTTCTCAAGGAAGGATTGGATACTTTTGTCCAGTGTCTTTAGTGGTTCCCAGACCCATTCGACGTTTTCGAACATTTCAGCGTGGGCGAAATCCTTTAAATGAGTGAAAAAATTTTCAATGGAAATCATGGAAAGTGTCTCTGCCGTTGATTGAATCGGTTGTTATAAAAGCGGGCCTGATTGAGATGTCCGTTTGGTAGAAGTCATCGAGCCTGAACAACTCGTTCGGCGTCAGGCTGGCTGGACGCAATATACCATTTTCCGCGCGCCGTCAGGCGATAGCCTTTTGCCGTCAACTCGATTAATTTTTGCTTGCCCATTTCAGCTAATAACCGGGTGCGGGAGTTTTTATCCAGAATCAAACGTTCCTCAGGCAATGTTCCGGGAGCGAGCTGGCTCAATACATCGAGTTCCAGTTTGTAATGATGGTCCTCCAGATCTTTGAGCGTGCCCAGGAGAAGACGGATGGCGCTCTCGCCGATTTTTTTGAGCCGGCGGGCTTCCTTGTTGTTGCCTCTCAGGTTGACGCTGATTTTATTTTCCGTGCCGGAATTTCGCACGAAGATGCCGGCGGTCGGGCTTTTCCCGTCAGCGGGTGTCAGGGAAATATACAGCATGTCGGGGTCTTCTAGGAATTTAACGATCCTTCCCTTAAACCCGGCGTCCAGAGCGTCGCCCAACAGGGTTTGTTTGATTTTTTTCCAGACGGCGGAATCCTTGTGAAATAATTCTTTCTTTATGTAATAGGCGTAAAGAGTTTCCTTGAATCCGGGTTTGAACGGTTTGTGGATGGCGGCAATATAAGCCCGAACAGACTTCTTGTTGAAAAGAGCTTCCGTGGCGGCGAAGGTGTTGAGAGCGCTTTTGAGGCCGTTGCCAAAGAACACCGGGCATGGACCTCCCTTTTTCAGATCCAGCCAGCCTGTGGTGATGTTGTGCCCGGTCTCCTCGCTTCCCACGGCGAATGGCAGAAGGCGGGAGGTGTCAATGGGCTTGGTCGGCGGGTGTTTTTTCTCCAGCGCGTCGATTGCGGTTTCAATTTTGTGAAACGCGTCCACGTTCAGAACTCCGTTTTTTCGGATGGCATTCCACTGTTGTTTGAGGCTTGCGGGCGGTTCGCGTTTGGTTATTTTTTTCAAGACTTTCAAGCGCAGTTCCACCATCAGGAAAGCGGTTTGCAGTAAAATCCATTTGTCGCCGACTGCGGCCAGTTTTGGTTTCAGGCCAAGGTCTCTTGCCGCCACCGCCGTGTTGAGATCGCTTTCCACCGTGTTGATGTAGCGGGCGTTTTTATAACGTCCGGGGTCGCGCCTGATAAGATACATGGCTTGTAAAAAAGCCGTTTCATCCCCGCTCAAAACGATCAGGGCGTCTTTGAACGGGTCGTATTCCAATCGGTAAAACCGGTCCCCGTCGGCGTCAAACACGGCTCCTGCGACTTTGTTTTCGCCGGCCAGGATGTTTGTTTTGAGTTTTCTTCCCAGTTCAAAAAGTTTCAGCACGGCTTTATGCCTGCGAAAATTCCCCGCCCGTTTGTCGATCATTTTGGATGTGATGATCGAATGACCTTCCAGATCGCCGACACCGCTGAACAGGTTGACATTGCCGTCCAGTTTGCCGTTGACTTCGATCACCTGGCCGAATCCCGCCTGGCGGAAGGTGTCCGCCGCCATTTGAGAGAGCGATCCGTTCGCAGGGTCGACCACCAATACAAATTTTTTGTAAACCTCCAAACCCGCAGGTTCGGCCCAGGAATTTTCAGGGTCCAGAGTGAACCGTTGAAACATTGCCAGCGCCTCCTGGCGGCAATTCTTTTGTGTGCCTTTCAGCGGCCTGATTTTTAGTCTGGCGGGGTCCACTTTTCGGATGGCCTGGGTGAGTTCGATGTCGTTTTCCGGCAAGAGCTTCATGCCGCGGTAGGCGCAAAAGGTTTTGATTCCGTTTTGATCCTTGGGGTTGTGGGAGGCCGTGACCATGAAGCCTGCTTTGGCGTTTTTATAAAGCATGTAAGTCGGGACCAGAGGTGTGGGGACGATGCCAAGAGTCAAGGCTTTAGCGCCCGCTTTTAAGATCCCTTTGACAACGGCTCCGGTGAATTTTCCGTGGACATCTCTTGGGTCCCAGCCCACCACAACGGTCTCGCCCGCTCGCATTTTTTTTGCTTTCATTAAATGGTCTATATAGGCGAATGTGTAAACTTCCATGAATTCTTCTGTGATGAAGCCGCGCTCTAGAAAAACCTGTTGGGGGGACAGGTTTTTAAACTCTTTGGACCGGGCGGGGCGGACCTCCCGGCGGATGCCGTCGGTTCCCTGGAGCCTGAGCGGGAAAGGGTCGGGCCGGTTTTTTTGTTTTTTCATGGAATATTCTCTTGGTTCTTCAGGCGGGAAGCTCTGGACGTTAAGAAAATAGTGCCGGAATTTTATTCATGAACAGGCGAAATCCTAGCACACGGGCCGGGTTTTGTAAATTTTTGTCGCCGGTGTTTTGAGACCGTGGTTTGCGCCGCGTTTAGGGCCTTAAGCAGTTGGAAAATTTAAAGGTTTTACTGGATTTCTGCAG
The DNA here is from genome assembly GCA_029261655.1 of Nitrospinaceae bacterium. GTDB lineage: Bacteria > Nitrospinota > Nitrospinia > Nitrospinales > VA-1 > JADFGI01. The sequence continues at coordinate 75,232 of JAJDAY010000037.1, forward strand.
GCCCCGGGAGTTAAACTCCGCTCACATTCGATGGATGGAATGTCACCTGAAAATTTTGGGAGAACGTTCAATGACCTATAAGGGCATCGTAAAAAAAGAAAAAATCGAGGTGATCATCCGCACCGGCAGTGAAAAAATTATGGGGACTATTTTCAAGCTACCCCAAAACAGGTTGCTGGATATGTTGAATCAGGACAGCGGAACCTTCCTTCCCGTCACCCTGGCCAAAGTGTTTCATATCGTCACGGGAAGGTTGATGTACGAAGCGGAATTTCTCGCGATCAACAAAAACAGCGTGGTCATTATTGCGGACAAGGTCAGGGAAGTGGGAGAATGACCTTCCGTGCCGGAGGGAAAACGAGATTTTTCCTTCCAAGAATTTGCCGGTCACTGAGCCCGGAAAACCGGTTTCCAACGATTAATTTAGAAACCGGATTCCCGCTTTCTTGAGCCAGATACTTTCATCAAAATTTCGTTCCAGATGTTTTTGGAAGAGAACTTCATTCTCCGTTAATTTTTTCCCGTCGATCGTTTGAGGAGAGTCCTCGACTTTTTTGTCAGGAGCAGGTGTTGCCTGACGAAGATCTGAGGGGCGTTTTTTTTCCTTGATCTCCTCGTTGGAAGGCGGGGTCCCTTTTTTGTTGTCCTTTTGAATCAATTCGATCAGCGCCTGCACGTCCAATACCAGGTTATAGTCCTCCACATGGTCCAGCAGATCTAAATCCTTAAGAATTTTAATGCAGGATTTAACGTCCTGAGAACCGATGATGGCGCGGTTTATTTCCACCCACAAAAACTCGACCAGTTTTTTCTTGGATTCTTCTTCATTTTGCATGAGTCCTGACTCCATAAAATAAAATTTTGGATCCTTGGGATGCCCCAAGCCGATCCTGAAAAGTTATCTTGTGAGTATAGGAATCTGGTATCACATCCTGGTTGAGCCGAAGTTACATCTTTGTCAACAAACGGGGAGTGAAAAACAACCGCCGGAAAAATAAGTAACTACCTGAAAAATAATGTGTTATAGAATGATTGGCGGGGCGAGAAAACGCCTGTTTTCTGGGTTCCGGGTCCATCCGAGGAGGATTTGGAGGGAGGAGGTTTTCTGATTTGAAAATCCTGGCTGATTCAGTGAAACTTTTTCTTCAATATCTCCACGGGGCTTTCATAGATGTCGCAGAAAACGACCGAGGCGGGGTTCAATATCCTGCCTGGGTCTTCGCCAAGTTCCTTTGCGAGGAGTATTTCAGCGCCACAGGTTTCGCGTTCCCGTGAGCAGAAGTCACACATATTCAAGCTCTTCAGTCGGTTCTTGGGTTCCACGTTTTTCCTCGATAGGGTGAGAAAATTCCTCAGGTCATTATAATATAAAATGATTGCCGCGTAATGGCCTATTTTTTAATACGTTGACTTAAAAAGCCGAAGGAAAAATTCTGCCCCCAAAAACGGAACAATTTTCCCTGATTCCGAACCACTTCAAAAGATCCCTCCCACCCGAATTAGAAACTTCTTTTAAAACAACAGGTTTTCTGGGCGCCCCGTAAGCCTCGGTTTGGCATTGACTTTGCTTTACAAATCTCAAAACCGTTGCTAACGCTTTTTTATTGAATAAGTTAGTCGCTCAAGAGAGTCTCTTGCCTGTCCGATAGGTAGTGAATGATCGAAAAATAATCCAGCCTGTCCTTAAAAACCAATGGCACGTTAGAAAATAGAGGATTGTGTCCCATCAAAGAGCTTGAACCAAATACAAAAATGAAGCGGGCCAAAAGCCTGATGAATCTTGTGATTTTTGCCAGGGGTATTTTTTTAACCGTGACGGGGGTCTTTTTGTTTTTTATGGACGCCAATGCCCAGATCACTCCTAAGGGTCGCGACCAGGTATTCAAGCAAGCGGCTCCCGACCGGTTTATTAAAAGCCAGGAAAAATCCGTCCTCCCTCAGTCCACTATCATCCCCGTGGAGCCGGACACCCTGGTTCCCCTCCACCCCGAAGAATTGAAAAAGGTCAAATTCAAATTGACCCGTCTGGCGATCCAGGGGGCGACGGTTTTCAGGAAAAAACAGTTTTTCCATTTGTACAGGAATTTTCTGGGCAAGAACATCTCCCTGCATGATGTTTACCGGATCGCCGATGCCGTCACAAAAAAATACCGCAATGCCGGCTACATCCTGACCAAGGCGATTGTGCCGCCCCAGGAAATCAACGATGGCGTCGTGCGCCTCGATATCATGGAAGGGTTCATCGACCGGGTGCGTGTCAAGGGCCGGTTGGAAGGGCCTAAAAACCTGATGAACGCCTACCGCAAACGGTTGTTGAAATCACGACCCCTGCACGCGAAAGATCTGGAGCGTTATCTTTTGTTGATCGGCGATTTGCCGGGGGTCTTTGTGAAATCTGTTTTGACTCCGTCGGAAAACCAGCCGGGGGCATCCGACCTCACCCTCATTCTGGATAACAAACCGTTCAGCGCACACGCAGGCGTCGACAACCGGGGAACCAAATTCAACGGTCCTTTTCAAATCTTTGCGGGTGCCGCCGAAAACTCCCTTTTGGGTTTTTATGAAACTGCCGGAATACAGGGCGTGGTCACCAGCAACCCGGAAGAATTGTATTATTTCAATCTTTTTTACGAAGCCCCGGTTTCAAACGAAGGCACGACGTTCCGTCTTTCCGGGGCATTCAGCCAATCCAAACCCGGTTCCAGTCTGGAGGTTTTCAATGTCGAGGGGGAAAGCCACACCTTCTCCTTTAATTTGAACCACCCCTTCATTCGGTCGCGAGGCGAAAACCTGCGCGGCCAGTTCGGCTACACGCATCGAAATACCGAAACGGATATTCTGGGATCCCTCGACTCGGAAGACCGTTTGCGCATCCTGGAAATGGGCATGGTTTACGACTACGCCGACCGGTTATTGGGCATCAATCTATTCAGCTTCAACATCAGTCAGGGGCTCAATATTCTGGACGCCACCGAACCCGGTTCCCTCAACCTGACGCGCTCCCAGGGCAGAAGTGATTTCACAAAAATATCGGGAAAACTGCAACGACTGCAACAATTGGCGCCCGGATGGATGCTGTTAGGCTCGGTGGCCGGGCAGTACGCGTTTGAAAAACTTTTGGCCTCGGAAGAATTCGGGGTGGGCGGCGTGTCCTTTGGCAGGGCGTTTGATCCGTCAGAAATCACCGGCGATCAGGGGCTGGCGCTTGGTCTGGAATTACAGCGGGCGATCGATGTGAAAATGAAATTTTTGCGCGGTCTGCAGGCCTATGCTTTTTTTGATTATGGTTCCGTCTGGAACCGCGTTGTCACCCCAACGGGGGAAAAACAACAGGAACTGGCGTCCACAGGGTTGGGCGCGCGTTTTAATTTGACCAAACATTTTTCCGGTTATGTGGAATTGGCAAAACCTCTGAACCGGGATGTTTCAACTCAAGGCAATCGGGACCCCAGGGTATTTTTCAGTTTATCGGCAACGTATTAAATATAAATCTATGAACACAATACAAAAAAGCCAGAACCTTTTTCCGGATATGTTCAAGCCCCGGACGGTCGCACCCAAACCGTTCGGCGGGCGCCGGAAACAAGTGTTTAAAACCCCCGGCAAATCGGGAAACCTGCGGGTGTTCCTGATTTCATTCATGATTTATCTGTTGGGTATTTTTCCTTCCCTGTTATTTGCCCTGCCGTCGGATCCTACCGTACAGGCGGGTTCGGTGACCATTGACGCATCGTCCGCCAATGCCCTCACCATTTCACAAACGACTGATAAAGCCATCATCGACTGGCGTGGTTTCGGGATTCTAGGAAACGAGCGCGTGGATTTTGAACTTCCCACAGCTAGTGGGGTGACGCTCAACCGGGTGACCGGCAACGAACCGTCGGCCATTTTCGGGAAACTGACTTCAAACGGAAATCTTTTTCTGATCAATCCGAATGGCATATTGTTTGGCGCAGGCTCGCAAATAGACGTGAACGGTCTGGTGGCGACGACCAGCAATATAAACAACCGGGATTTTTTGCAGGGCAATTATAATTTTGATATTCCCTCGAATCGAAACGGCATCGTGGTCAACCGGGGAACCATCACCGCTTCCCAGGGCGGGTTGGTGGCACTGGTCGCGCCGGGAGTGCAAAACGACGGCATCATTCAAGCGAGGCTAGGGCGGGTCAGTCTGGCATCAGGCAACACATTCACGCTGGACCTCTATGGAGATCAATTGGTCAATTTGGGCGTTGGCAGTCAGGTCGCCCAGCAGGTGACCGGGTTGGATGGAGAAGTTCTGACGTCCCTGATTTCGAATCGAGGAAAAATATTTGCCGACGGCGGCACGGTTTTGCTGGATGTCAACGCCGCCCGCGGGGTGGTGGATCAGGTCATCAATATGTCGGGGATTATCCAGGCCAGAACGGCGGAAAATATAAATGGAACCATCGTCTTGAGAGGCGGCGATGCAGGTGAGGTCGATGTCCTTGGCACGCTGGATGTTTCCGGACTGGGGGCGGGAGAAACGGGCGGAGACCTGCATGTGTTTGGGGAAACAATCAGGCTGCTCGACCGGGCTCTACTCAACGCGTCCGGTGACGCGGGCGGCGGCACTATTTTAGTGGGCGGGGATTATCAGGGAAAAGGTTATTTCCCCACCGCTTCAGAAGTGTTTGTGGGTCAGGAAGTGTCCATTTTCAATGATGCGATTTCAACCGGCCACGGCGGAAAATCCATTTTCTGGGCCAACCGGCGCATGCGGTTTTTCGGTTCGGTTTACGCACGCGGAGGCCGGGAATGGGGCGACGGCGGGTTTATCGAAGTGTCGGGCAAAGAAGAATTGTTTTTTGGCGGCTGGGCGGATACCACAGCCACCAACGGTTTGACAGGAACCCTGCTTCTGGACCCGGAAGACATCGTCATCGCAGACGGTTCGGGAGCAACAGCCAGTGGCGCGACCACCTTCACCATTTTTGAAGAAACGCTTGAAGCGCTGTCAGGAAATACCAATATCGAATTGTTGGCCAATAACTCCGTTACCCTGAACGATCTGAGCGACAATCTTCTCAACCTGAACATCAGTGGTTCAGTGACCCTAACCGCAGTCAACGGGGGGATTACTTTTGGGGACACCGGCGATAAAATCAAAGCCATCCGCAATATAAATTTAATCGCCGGCGGCGCTCTCAATATTGGCTCTCTGGAATCGACGGACGGCGGTATCACCTTGAAAGGCAGCAACCTGGTTCTTGGCGGTACACTGAGCAGTGTCAACAGCACGACAACGTTGTTGTCGTCGAACGGCGGAACGATCGGGATGGGAACTGGCGCGGGAACGTTTTCGTTGAGCGGGTCGGAACTGCAAAATATAACAGCGGCCAATTTGGTCGTGGGCAACAGCACCACGGGCAACATCACAGTGGATGGCATCACAGCCGCGAACAGCAACAACATCGCGGGGACCACGACATTAAAC
>JAJDAY010000038.1 GCA_029261655.1 Nitrospinaceae bacterium
AATGGGGGCCAGAGTGACCGGAAGATCAGGGAATGGTTCGAGCGCTTCATTGAAGATAACTTCTGCAGATAGTTTTCTGGTGTCACGGTAATCCTCGATTTCCGTTACGTTTCTCCAGCCGTCGCCGTCGATATGGCTGTAGTACATTCGCCTGCCCGAAAGCGTGGTGGTGTCCGGTTTGGGTAGATCGTCGGTGGCAAAGGCGCGACGAAAAAACTCAAACGGATCAAGATACCATTGGTGGAAATCTTCACGGTCGAGAATAGAATATCCGGGAGCCGCGTACCCTCCATGCGGACCGAGCACGATCAGGTTGCTTTTGGCAGTAGCATTTTCTCCCCAGCTTGCTGAAAGAATGGCGGTGGTGGTTTCATTCAACCGGAAAATTTGTGGGAATGGAGGAAGGACCCCTGCAAAGGGCCTCTCGAAGCCTACCATCTGTTTATCTTTATGAATCAATTTCACATCATAAGTGACCTGCTTCCAACTCCCCTCGGTCCCCAACCCCAATCGATAAAGATAACGATTGACCAATTCGAGAGGGGTTTTTTTGCCCTTCATGTCGGCATGGACTCCCAGGTTGCCAAAAATAACCCACTTTACATTCTTGTTCATGAGTTGGTCGGACCAGCGAAGAAACTCCGCCGGGTTCGGCATTCGGTCGGATTCAAACCATGTGAACACTCCGCGAACGTCTCCCAGATCCTTCAAGGGCGGAAGCGGTTTATTGATGTCGAGGAATTTAAATTTCAAGCCCAGATGATTCAAAGGCATTTCCACATAGCGGTGCGTGCGGGTCATACGAACATCGGGGTTTTCCCTGCTGTCGTAAAAAGTGACGATGGTTCTGGGGACAGGGGATTGCGCGAGGGCGGAACTTGTACCCCAAAAAAACAAAACAATTAAAACGGATAATATAATTTTTTGTGTCTTCATAAATAAAATGGTCTTCCCTGGCAACGAACCGATTAGATTTACACCAGAGGTAGGCAAAAAGCGTTGAATTCTTTTATCTTATTGATTCTAAAGGGTAATTTATGTTTTTGGAAACTTATTTTTCCTGTGAATCATTGGAAATATGTTTCATGGCCAGGGCAGGAGCCACTCGAAGGAAAATAAGAAGCGGTTTTTCATCCGGTTTAGGCAGGGGTGTGGCGTTAAACCGGATGCAATCGATCTGGGAATTTTTTTCAGAATTTCAGGTATTTTTCCTCTAAGTAAATTATTGTTTCCCTCCCAGGTTATGGACAAATTTTTTGAGAATGCTGTAAAAATGGCATCAATGCCTATATATTTGCCCATATAATGGATGTATGGTTGAATACCGCTCCGGTAACCATTTGTTTTTATTGATAGATATTTTAATGCGTTAAGTTTATGCAAGTGATCACCACACATTTGAACGCGGATTTTGACTGCCTGGCTTCCATGGTGGCCGCGAAGAAACTATACCCTGACGCGAAGATGGTTTTGTCCGGGTCCGCAGAAAAAATGGTGCACCAGTATTTGCAGAAGATGGATTCCGCTTTCGAGATCTCGAAGATCAAAGAGATTGATCTCGACCAGGTTTCTTTATTGATACTTGTGGACACGCAAAACCCTGCCCGAATCGGCGTATTTCAATCCCTGATTCAAAAGCCCGGCGTCGAGGTCCATATTTACGACCACCACCCTGAAGCGGGCAATGCCATCAAAGCGTCTAAAACGGTTATAAAAAAGCGCGGTGCGGCGACCACGGTCTTAATGGAAGTGCTCAGGGAAAACGGGATCGCCCTGAACAGGGAGGAAAGCACCCTGATGGCCCTGGGCATTCACGAGGACACCCATTCCCTTCTGTCCACATCCACCACTCCTGAAGACTTATCCGCCCTCGCGGAACTTGCCCGGCTGGGCGCGGATTTGAATGTGGTGGCTGAATTCATTCAAACGCGATTGAATCAGGAACAACTGGACGTGTTAAACGATCTCATCCGAAGCATCGAATTATTGAATATCAATGGAGTGGAAATTGCGCTTGCCACGGCCACGGCGGAAAACTTTGTTGAGGATCTGGCGTATGTGGTCAGCCGGGTGATGGAGTTGGAAAACCTTCCCGCTTTAATTGTGCTCGTCGGTATGGACCGGCGGGTCTATTTGATCGGACGCAGTCGGACCAAAGCCCTCGACCTTGCTGAAGTGACCCGGCAGTTTGGCGGCGGAGGCCATGCCAATGCCGCCTCCGCGAGCATTCGGGAAATGACTCTCGTCGAGGTCAGAGAAAAATTGTTGGCGATTCTGGATGACAGGGTGGAACCCCTGTCCAGGGTCGGCGATATCATGCAATATCCGGTGGTCACGGCCCGAAAGGAAGATACCATTGATACCGTTGAAAAGACGTTGACCCTGTTCAACTTGAACACGTTACCCGTTGTGGACGACGATATTCCCGTTGGGTTGATCACGAGGCAAATCGTGGAAAAGGCCATTCACCACAAACTGGGTGAAACGAGGGTCGAAGATTTTATGGTCCAGGAATTTTCAGTCACCGCTCCCGATGTCTACTTTAAAACCATCACCCCGATCATTATTGAAGAGAAGCAAAAGCTCATTCCCGTGGTGGACGGGAAAAGCGGTCTGCTGGTGGGGATCGTCAGCCGGGGAGACCTGCTTCGTGTTTTGCAGGGGGGGAGCCGGGAAGAAAGTTCCGCAAAAATGGGGTGGGGCAGGAACCGAAGAGGCTATAAAAATGTCAAGAGCCTGATGAAAGAGCGATTGGATAAAAAATTGATGTCTCTTTTTCAAACCATTGCCCGAATAGGCGAAGGATCAAATTATGGTGTTTATGTCGTGGGCGGATTCGTCCGCGATTTACTACTTGGCATCCGCAATCTGGACATCGACATCGTGGTCGAAGGCGATGGAATCGGTTTCGCCGCTGAGTTGGCGACCGAACTTCAGGGGAGGGTGAAGAGCCATGTTAAATTCGGCACGTCCGTCATTATTCTGAAAGACGGGTTTCGCGTCGATGTGGCCACGGCCAGGATGGAATACTATAAACATCCGGCGGCGCTTCCTACGGTCGAAAAAAGTTCCATCAAAGCGGACCTGTTTCGCCGCGATTTTACGGTCAACTGCCTGGCCGTTCAGCTGACGGGAGAAGACGCCTTCGCACTCATAGATCATTTTAATGGCGAGCGCGATCTCAAGGACCGGATGATCCGGGTGCTTCATAACTTGAGTTTTATAGAAGACCCCTCAAGAATATTCCGGGCTATACGATTCGAGCAACGCAACCAGTTTGGGATTGGCAAGCAGACGGAAGCGTTCATGAAAACCGCGGTTAAAAAAAGGCTGGTGGATCAGTTGAGCGGTTCGCGCCTGTTGAATGAAATTATTCTAATTATGAAGGAAAACCAACCGGTGCCCTGCTTGCGGCGTATGCGGGAGTTCTCCCTTTTGCAATTCATTTCCCCGAATTTGCTTGGGGACACGCATGCCCTGGAAGTTCTGGACCGGGTGGAGGGTGTTTTGTCCTGGGCAAAAATGGTGCCCTTTGCAAAGCCTCCTGAGAGTTGGTTTATTTATTTTATGGGCTTGCTCGGTGAACTGGACAAACCCGCGTTTGAGCAGGCAGTCGAGCGACTGAAAATCCCCATGCGTATTAGAAAACGGCTGGAACAGGATCTGGAGACGTGTGCGGAAGCCGGACGGCGATTGGCCGGGACCAAAGAGTTGTCGCCGCCCGAGATTTACGATATTTTTCTCCCCCTTTCCCCGGAGGGGATCATTTTCCTGTTGTCGAGGTTGGCCGATGACAGGGCCAATAAATACGCCACCCTGTTCGTGACCCAATATCAGGGCCAGGCGAAATTGGCGCTCACCGGGGATGATTTGATTCGGATGGGCGTGAGTCCAGGCCCGGTATTTCAGCAAGTGTTCAAGACCTTGAGGGATGCCAGAGTGAACGGTGAGGTCAATTCCAAAAAGGACGAAATCGCCCTGGTGGAACAGCAATTCCTGCGGTGATTTATCCATCGCTATCGGGATATAATGGGGGCTTAGGGGCGGTGTGATATACTTTTAACAGCACTCATAAGTCATTCTCTATCCTAGGCATTTTAAGGAGTTTCAGTGGCCAGCGTCGAATATTTGATAAAACAGTTTTTGACTCCGGATCGGAAGCATCTGGATCTCAGCAATCAGAATATTGGTGATAAAGGCGCCGTTACCCTGTCCAAGTCGAAAAGTCTGAGACGGCTCACAAGGCTCAGCCTGCCCAACAACAATATCAGTGACGAAGGAGCGATCGCCATTGCCGAGTCGGAAAATTTCAAGAATTTGTCCGATCTGGATTTTTATGGAAATGTCATTGGCGACGACGGGGTGAAGGCCATTGCGTCTTCAAAAAATATGGCAAAATTAAAAAAGCTGAGTCTTTATGGAAACCTGGTCGAGGATGAAGGCGCAATCGCCATCGCAGAATCGGAAACCTTATCCAAGTTGAGACATCTTTTTATGTCCTCCAACCGGGTGCGGCGCAAGGGGCTTGAAGCCCTGCAAAAAAGTAAATCGAGGACCCGCCTGTGCCATCTTTACATAGATGATATCGAAGATTTTATGTATCCGGAAGATTTTGAGGATGACGACGATGCTTCCAGTTGGGATGAACTGGAAGCTAAAGGCAGCAAAAACGGTAATGACGATACGGAAGATTAATACTTATGCGCCGAAAACAATTTTATCATCTCATTCGGCCCGCAATAATTTTAGTTCTTTTTAGCGTCCTGTTTACGACGGGGAATGCCCAGGGTTTTGATCAAAGAGAACCCCTGAATTATGAAAAAATATTTAAAGAGGGTCTGCAACGAGGAGGAAAATTCCTGGACCTGTCGGGAAAGAAGGTCGGGGATGAAGGACTGAAAATCCTCGGTCAGCAAAAGTGGTTGCAAAAAGTGACCAAAATTGAATTGCGGTACAACGAAATCACCGAAGAAGGCGCGAAAGCTCTCACCCGGTTTCCCACTCTGCCGAAGCTCAAAACCCTGGTTTTAAGGCACAACTTTCTGGCCGATAACGGCGCGGTCACGCTCTCGACCGCAAAAAATTTCCCCAATCTGGTGGAAATTCAACTGGGCTGGAATGAAGTGCGTGATCAGGGAGCGGTGGCTTTTGCGAACACGAAAACCTTCCCTAAACTGCAAAAGCTGGATTTACGTGGCAATTTTTTATCCGGGCAAACCAAATCGGAGTTGAAGAAAACCCTGGCCCACCTGAAATCGCTTAAATTGTATTGAGAATTTAATATTTACCAGGATGGGATCATTCATCAGCCAGTGGAACTATTTCCCCGACGAAAACGAAAACTCCTTCAAAAGCTCATCACGCCGGAATCTTCATCGTAGAAAAATTTTTCCCCATTGGGTCCGTGGTAGGAGATTTCCTTCACTTCCCAAAGCTGTTTTTTTTTGACATCCGCTTCGGCGGCGCGGAATCGGCCCTTGTCTTCCCGTTGTAGAAGAAGGAACTTGTTATTGTTATTGGAAATTATTTTCCAAATAAAAAAGTCACTTTCTACAGTTTCTTTTTCATAATCAATGCTGATGATATTCATTTAAAAACTCCAGTCGCCGCAAATTATCAAAAGGGTCAATCAGTAATGTATATTTGCCGCGATTTCCTTTGCTTTGTCAAGCGTCTGTTTCTTGTTGGCAATGGTTAGATTATTGAGGAGCATGTGAGCGAACCGGAGGTTGATGTCACTGCTCATCTGCACATCCAAAGGTTTCATATTGGCGGGTTTTTGGGTCTTTTTGTCGTCCGTCTCCTTGAAAAACTTTTCCAGGTCCGCTGTCTGTAGCCGGATGGAAGGAGTTCTAAGGCCCTTTTCGCCCAGAATGATACTTTCTGGTCCAATAGAGGCCTCCGTACCGATTTCCTCGACGATTTTAATTTCGGGAACGATCCCATGCTCCGTAATGTCTATCCCTGAGGGGGTGAAATATTTGGAGGTGGTGAGTCTCAGGCCGGACCCGTTACTGATCCGGAAAATGGTTTGCACCGATCCTTTTCCGTAGGAATTTTCTCCAACAATCAAGGCCTTCCCGGAATCTCTGAGAGCGCCGGCGACGATCTCGGACGCGCTGGCGCTGTGCCGGTTGATGAGGACCACGACCGGCATATGGAGCAAACTGTTCTTATATTGCGCCCGGTATTCCTTGTAGTCGCTTTTCTTGCGACCCTGCGTGTAGACGATCATACGGTTGCGGTAAAGAAAATGACTCGCAACTTTGACGGACTGATTCAGCAGGCCGCCGGGATTGCCCCGCAAATCGAGGATAAAAGCTTTCACGCCATCTATTTTTGCCTGCGCCAAAGAATCCTTCAACTGGTCATTCGTCTGCTTGGAAAAACTGTTGATTTTGATATAACCTATGCCCTTGTCAAGCGTCTGGTATTCGACCGTTTCGATAGAAATGACTTCACGTGTCAGGGTATAGGTGCGGACCCCATTTTCAACAGGGCGCTTGAGCGAGAGGGTCACCTTGGTATTGGGATATCCCCGCAACATTTCAGCCAGGTCATGGATTTTCATGCCCTTGAGATCGCGTCCATTGACCTTGGAGAAGATGTCGTTGGGCAAAATCCCGGCGCGGTGAGCCGGTCCGTTATTCATGGTTTTCACGACCATGAGTTGATCGTCCTTTTGGGTGACGATCATCCCGAGTCCGCCGTATTTACCTTCTGTATCCCGCATCGATTTGTCAAAAGAGCTTTTGTCCAGGAATTGGGAATAAGGGTCCAGAGAGTTCATGATGCCGATCACCGCGGCGGTTTCCAGGTCTTCCTTGGAATATTTTTCATTCGATTCGTCGAGCAGGAAATAATAGACCTTTTTGAAAGAAGCCAGGTCGTGGGCCGGGTCGTAATTCAGATTGTATTGAATTTCGTATTTACTGCCTTTGATCATCTGGCCCGCAGAGGTTTTTATCACATTGAGACGGTCATTACCTGCAGTGGCCAGCATTTCATCGATGGCGGCAGAAAATAATTGTTTAAAGTCGGGGGGGTACACATATTTGTCTGCAATCAAATCTATGACTTCGTCAAATAACTCCAGATCCTTGTTGAAAAAGCCGGCATGGGCATCGGGAATCAGAAGGCTTTCCACCCTTGAATTGCCAGATGGGATGACAAATAGAGCCGTCAGTAAAACGGCTCCGATACAGCCTAAGAACCTCTTATTGATGATTTTGAACATAGAGACAGATCCTCAATTCAGTCGTCATGAGATTTCGCTAAGACAAAACTAATCAACTAGATAGCCGATTTTTTTGGATGACTTAATTATAACTCAAAACGTCCTGAAAGATAAGGTCTAAATTTTCTGTCATCTTATCCACATCCCCTTTTGTCATGCTGGGAGTCACTTTTAGCACGTCATTGATGACGAGGGTGGGGGTTTCGTTGGCGTTGTATTTCTTGGCTAAATCCAAGCAATTTTGGACTTTAGCCTTGATTTTTTCAGACAGCATTCCAGCATCCATCTCTTTTTGGATGCCATGATCTTTTGCTAGAAATTTAATCACCCGGCTCTGAAAAATATTGATATTCAGCTTGAAATTGGTGTCGAAAAGCTCCTGGGTGAACTTTTCTTCCATTCCCAATCCATCCGTAATATAAAACGCCATTGAAGGGTAGGGGGTTTGATTGCCCCAGTAAATGGGGAATTTTTTGTGGTGCAGTTTGTCTTTGTATTTGGATTTCAGGTCCTTGGAGGTCTCCAGAAACCGGTAACAATGACCACAGGAGAAGTTGAAAAATTCCTGTAACTCAATGCTTTTTGCTCCCTTTAATTTTTTCAGATCACCGATCACTTCATATTCGCCACGGATTTTATCGCCCGCCAACGCGGATACCGGGATCAGGAAATTGAGGGATAAAAAAATGGCAAGAACGAGTTTCATGAGTCTCTCCCGAAGGGGTTAAGGCGGTCGATGCGTATTTTATATAAGATGTTACGTTAGAATTAATGCTTTATTGTATCCCAATATTTATTAAAATTGAACCTGGGACTGTGATTTTTGACGTGGCATTTTTTGCAGGCTTGTTTCGCGTCTTGTCCAAACCCCGGCGCGGGCGCACTGGCATGTTCTAACGCGGGTCCGTGACAAACTTCGCATTGCACATTCCTGAGATCGGGAGTGTCGATTTCACTGACAAACCCGCCCGGCTCATTCCACCCCACGACATGGCAAATCAGACATTCGGGGTCAAAAGCCTTGTTGATTTTTCTGAGAGTATTATAAGCATGCCCATGACGCGACTGCTCCCAGGTGGTATGGATTTTTGGATGACAGGTTTTACAGACCTTGTCGGTCGCAAACACGGTCAGCTTTTTCCCCTTGCGCTCAGATAAAGAGGCGAAGAACAGGTCCTCCACTTCCTTGTTGTATTCCTCGTAAAGCTGGACCATTTCAGGGTCCAGAGCAATTTTGGAACCCAAAGGAACCATTTTCTGTTCAAATGATTTTTTTCCTTCTGGTCCGATCATGACCGTCAACTCGCCCATTTTTTGTCCCCTGGGACCGGGCTGGACAAAAATCCTGCCGTTTTTAAGTACCGGTTCCATGTCGATCGGGTCCGTGTCCTTTTCCATATGCCCGTTGACGATCACATCCACTCCTTCCACGTCCAGAAACGCCAGGGCTTTTTCCCTCTCCATGTGGGTCAGTAGCACGACAAGATCGGGAGACTCACCGTCCAATTGACGCAACTGCGATCGCACCGCTTCCCTGACAGGAATGATTTTGTCCCCGGAATGACGGCTTCCGTAAAGCAGGTCCGGGTCGGCCACTGCGATGATCGCCGCCTTCAAGCCCTCGCCGAAACTCTTGACTCTTACCCCGGCAAGCGGTTCCATTTCGATATTGCTCAATATCCAGGGAATGCCTTTTTGCTCTTTGAGGAAGGAATTTCCGTAAACAAAATCGTGGTCTCCCGGCATGACCGCGTCATATTTCATCTTCACCATAGCTTTCAGGAGGTATTTTGCTTTCACTTTCCCCTGCCTGGTGGGTTCCTTGAAACTGTCGCCGGTGTCCAGCAAAAGGATATTTTCCGAACCGGCACGAACTTTTTTCAGATAACTCATCCGCTTTTCGAATCCGCCCTGATCCTCCTCTCTGGCACAGCCGCAGGGTTTCAGTTCCCCCAGGGTATTGCCGGAATAAACGATGAGGATCTCACCTGATCTCTTTTTCATGTGATCGCTCTTTGGGGCGGCCATGCAGGAGGTGAAAAAGACGAAGATCGACCCCAGGATCACGAGTCCGGTGACTCCTGGCAAATGAGAAGCCGAACGGCGGAAGCGTTTCAATGTTTTTAGTGTGCGGATTTCGATCATCGGGGCATCTTTCTTTTGGTGATTCATTCACAAGATTATCCAATATTTCCTGCCAAAGCAATCCATCTTAATCCAACCAGTTAATCAAGCATTGCCTTTGATTGGGGAAAACACGTTTTCATGACCCGGTTGAAATGCTTTGGAACCTGTCGCCATCCCTGATAAACTCCAAAGGTTATGAGAAAATCCGAAATCCACATGCATTCGACGTTTTCAGATGGGGAATTCACCCCCACCGAGCTGGTACGCATCGCCAGGCAAAATGGGGTTACGATATTGTCCCTGACCGATCACGACACCTTCGAGGGCATCGAAGAATTTGTGCAGGCGGCAAAGGGATCGGAAATTTCCGCGTTTCCCGGCATCGAAATCACCACCCAGTATGGGGATTTCAACGTTCATCTGCTGGCGTATTTTAAATCGCTGGATTCCATCGACACCGAACTGGCCCAAACCGTGGCCGCGATGTCTGATAAACGGGTGCGCCGGATGCGTGAATTGATCGACCGTATCAACTCCGTGGTTCCGGAAAAATTTAAGGGGAAGATCCTTTTCGAGAATGTGAGAAAAGCGGCGGAGGGTGTGTTGGCCCGTCCTCACCTGGCCCGCGAAATGGTCCGTCTGGGGATCGTTTCGTCCACCGGGCAGGCGTTCGAGCAATACCTGGTGCAATATAATGTGGAGAGAAAAAACCTCGATATTCAAACCGCCATCGCCCTCATAAGAAGGTGCGACGGGGTCCCGGTGCTTGCCCATCCTGGGGAACGGACGTATTCCTTGTATCATCCCGATAAAGGGAGAGATTATGACGACATTCCCGCCCAGGTGGAAGAATTGAAATCATTTGGCCTTTTGGGATTGGAATGTATTTACCCCTACCATGAGAAAATCAACAAAGTCGAGTTTTACACGAACCTGACTAAAAAGATGGGATTGATCGTGACCGGGAGTCGCGATTTCCACGGATTCACCACCTACCAGAAGCCCGCTCTCCTTGGCACCACGCCGTTGAATGACGAATTTTTCGACCGTTTTCAAGAAGCCTGGGGTTGATCGAATAATATCTTAAAAAAAGTGTGAGGTCAGGTCTCTCTCCTCCGACAAACGGACGGATGCTTCGTCCATACGAAATTTTTTCCCCCGCCTGGGTGGAGATTAATATTTTTACGTTCTTTTTACCGCCATCGGCATCTAATATAACAAAGCGTGAGAGGGGATGGTTGTTTTGTCAAGGCAGGCGAAATTGCGTGGTACATCAGCAGGACGTTATTTTTCAAAGTTTCTCTCGTTGAACAGTCATCCCCAGGGCCGCCCATTTGGGCGGCCTTTTTTTATTGTTTTTCCGGTTCGTTAGAGGCCAGTTTTTGCAGAATTTCTTCCATCTTGTCGGAGAATAACCGTGACCGGTTGTATTTTTTGATGAAGCCCGGCAGTCTGGAAAGCGGGATCACGTTTTTACCGAAATCGTTCTTCAGTTTGGCTTGCGTGAAAACCACGACGGGTATGAATGGCTGTGGCCCCAAATGGTCTTCCAGAGCATTGACCCATTTCCGGTTTTCCCACAGCGGGTTGTATAGAATTTCCCGTCTTCTTCCGGATTTTATTTCCCACTCGGCATTTCTTTCCCGTCCACTGACCTTGCCGGGTTCAGGGATCACGGTCAGCACAAAAATCCCGTAGGGGGAAACGATCACATGGTCGATTCTGCTCATCCCGCGAAGGGCAGGGACCACCACGTAGCTTAACAGAGTGTATTCCTGCCCAAGTTTATGGATTTTGGCTTTGAGGGATAAATCATCCGCCTCGGGGGTCGCCGGGGTTCGTAAAAACAGGACTAAAATGGCAATGAATAGGGCCAGAGTGGCAAAGATTTTTACCCAGTAGGCTGTCAGTAAAGTTTCCATCATCAATAAATTGTAAACGATACATTTCCCGGACATCCAGAAAATTTGTTCTTTTTACACCCGGACTCCCAATGTGCTAAGGTGAACGGTTCAACCTATTTCAATTCTTGAGGCATCATGGCAAAGACCAAAAACATCATTCCGGTGAAAACCGGTGACCGCCTCGAACTCATCATCGAGACTCAGGGCGCAAGCGGCGACGGCATCTGCCGTCATCAAGGCTACACACTGTTTGTCCCCGGAGGTCTGCCAGGGGATAAGGTGATGGGAGAGATCACTAAAACCACGCCTCGTTTCGGGGTGGTACGGGTGATCGAGAGGATCAAAAGTTCGGAGTTCCGTACCGCGGCGCCTTGTCCCGTATTTCCCGAATGCGGCGGCTGCAAAATTCAGGACCTGAACTACGACCGGCAGATGCAGTTTAAGGTGGGGGTGGTGGCCGACAGCTTGAAGCACATCGCCAAAATACCGCCTCCGGAAGATATCAAAACCATAAAAGCCGACAGGCCCTACCATTACCGTAACAAGGCCAGTTTCGCCTTGTCCTTGAAAGATAAAAAGCTGGAAATTGGGTTTTACAAACAGGGAACCCATGAGGTCGCCGATTCGGATTCCTGCGATATCCTGCTCACCCCCATCAATGAAGTCAAAGAATGGCTTCGCGGCCTGCTGGAAAAACATCGGGTTCATATTTATGATGAAACCAAACGCAAGGGGTTCCTGCGCGGCATCGTCGTCAGGCATTCTGAAACCACTCTTGAAACCCTCATCGGGTTCGTGACCACAAAGGGCCGATTTCCTAAACCGTTTCTGGAGGAACTGAAGGCTTCTAAAAATCTGGACCGCTTTCACGTGACCGGCGTGATGCAAAACCTCAATGACCAGAGCACCAACTCCATTCTGGGTCAGCAAACCCGCCTCCTTTTGGGCAAGTCCTACTTCACCGAGCAATTGGACGGTCTGAAACTCCGGTTGTCGTTGGGGTCCTTTTTGCAGGTCAATTCCCCGCAAGCGATCAAGCTTTACGAAGTCATCGAGAAATGGGCCAAAACAGGCGATGGAAAAATTCTGGACGCCTATTGCGGGTCGGGGGGAATCAGCCTGTGGCTGGGGCGGGCGGGGTTGCCGGTGATTGGCATCGAAGAGTTTGCCCCGGCAATCGAAGACGCCAAGGAAAGTGCCATTCTAAACGGCATCGAGTCCTGCGAATTTTTGGCTGGAACGGTGGAAAAACATCTGCCGCGTTTCACGGAGGGCGAGACGATCGGCACGGTGATCGTGGACCCGCCTAGAAAAGGCTGTTCGGCGGAGGTGATAACCTCCCTTTTAAAAATTGCTCCTGACCGGATCATCTATGTGTCCTGCAATCCTTCTACTCTGGCGCGCGACCTTGCCCGCATGGACGCCTACCACATTGAGGATATTTACGTCGTCGATATGTTCCCGCAAACGCAACATGTCGAAACGGCGGTACTGCTCAGGCGCTGAGATGAAAAAACCTCACTTCCACTGGGCATCTTTCAAACGGATGGGCGCGTCCTTTTTGTCATTCATATAAATTCTCAGGGCTTCCATGCCCGCACGATAATTTTTCCTTGCGAACGCGTTCTCTCCGGGGCCCTGGTAACGGCGGGAAAATACCGAGAACCGTTGCGCCGTCCGAATTTCAAAATCCCGCAGTAAACCTTCCTTCCCCTTAGACGATAACCCGGTAACGGGCGGGATTTGATCCACCCGGTAACGCAGGAGGTTGAGAAAACTTTCATCCGTTTCCCATTTGAGCGGCGGCAATAACGTCACTGGAGAAAATTCCAAAAGGGGATGGTCGTCGGTGATGACTGGTGTGCCCTGCAGATAAGGTTTCAGGCGTTCGCCGTCGGTGAGAAAAAAATCCGTCAGATCGAGAAAGGAAGTGACGCCCATTTGTTGGGCGGATTCCTGCAATTTGGGTACCCGCATCAGGTCATCAAAACGGTTGCTATCTAATCGGATGGGTTGCCTGGAACCCACCAGCAGAACGATGCGCGTTAAAAAACTGTTCCAGACGGAGGTGTTAGGAAACACTTCCTGAAAAGTTTTGATGATAGACCGGGCGTCGTCCGGCCCGACCAGATGTAAAGGAAGCCATTGCATCATGAGACCTCCGGGGTTTAACCTGTCAAGCGCCTGCTCATAAAATTCCTTGGAATATAAATTAACAACACCCGCCTGAACAGGCGACATAGGCTCCAGGGTGATGACATCGTAAGAGGACTCGGTCCAGCGGGTGAAGGTGCGTCCGTCCTGCACGAAGATGCGGGTGTTGGGTTTTTCGAGCACATCATGATTCCATTTGGAGAACCATTTGGCAAAGGACAAGACGTTCCGGTCAATCTCCACGCCGTCGACCTGAACGCCGGGAAATAAAGACACCGTGCCCAGGGTGTTGCCCGTACCGAAGCAAACCACCAGGGCGCGTTTGGGGTTAGGATGTAGCGCCATGGGGATAAAGCCCATCGCCTGCATGTAGGCACTGCCCCCGATGGATTCGGAAACCGTCGCGGTGCTGAATCCATTCACGTAAAGGGTGCGCGCGCCCGACTTGACATCCTCGACCACGCTCAAGGTGGTGAAATCGCCTTCCTTGTAATCCAGCAAGCGCATTTGTTTTTTGGTTTCGTTCACTTCCGTTCTGGCCAGATTGTGTTTGCCAATACTTTCAACCGCTACGGTGGGTTGCGACCAGAAGTACCCCCCGTAAATCAAAATCAGGGCGAAAGAACCTGAGACTGCGAACCGGGCCGGCCGCCCGCCCAGATGAAGCGCCAGTGCCCCGGCGGACAGGAGAATGAGCACGGCGTACAGGACAAACAAAGAAAGCCGGATGCCGAGCAGAGGAATGAACACAAAAGGCGTCAACACTGTTCCCATAACCGCTCCCATTGTGTTGAAGGCGTAGCTGTTGCCAAGCGTCCCGGTGACCGAGCCGAAGCGAGAGAGATGAATCCGGTTTGCCAATGGAAAGAGGAGGCCGAACCCTAGCGTGGGCAAAAACATCAGCCCGAAAGCAAACAGCGAGCGGACGAGCAGGGTTTTCCCCGCCGTGTTTTCAAGGTCGTAAAATAATAAATCGGCTTTGGCCGTCCATTCCGGGATTTGTTCTAAAAGCGGCAGGATGCCGATGGACAGGATGCCAATACCAAGTTCGATCAGCAGAAATTTTAACACCCAGCGGGAGTTTCCCAACAGTTTTTCCGCGACGAGACTTCCAAGGGCGATGCTGAAAAGAAACGTCGCCAGAATCAGGGCGAAGGAATAGAGCGTGCTTCCCATTGGGAAAACCAAAACCCGCGTCCATAAAATTTCACTGGAAAGCGAGACCATTCCTGAATAGACAAATAAAAACAACAGCAGGACACTCAGCATCCGGGTCGGGGCGGGGTCATCTTTCGGGCTTTTCCTGTCTTTATTTTTTCGGGCAGGTTTTTGCGGGCTTTCAATGTCTTGCATTTTCCGTTGCCAGGCCCAGCAAAGCATCAATATAAGAACGTTCATCGTAACCGCCGTCCCATTGGTGGCGCGAATTCCAAAATATTCGACAGCAAACAATTGCGTGTACAAGCAACCGCAAACCGCGCCAAAGGTATTTAAGCTGTACAGGAGTGACACCCTGGGAAAAATTCGCTGAGATTTTTCGCCGATGCACCAACTGCCGATGAGCGGAAGCGTCGCGCCCATCAGGAGGGTCGGAGGGAGCATGAGGAGGGCGCTCAATAGAAACTCGACGACAAGTGAAAACATCCCCGATCCCATAGCCCCTGTCAGGGGATAAATTTGTTCCAGAAGATCGAGGCCCAGAGGAAACCCGAGCCCGAACAGACCGATCAATCCTTCCAGAATTCCATAGAGAAGAATCGGGTGAATGTCCTGCCCCCGCTCTTGTTGCCATCTCAAAAACCGGACGATCCCCCAGGCGCCCAGGGCGAGACCTGTCATGAAAGCGCACAACACGGCACTGATGGCATAGAGCGTGCCGCCGAAAACCAGGGTCAGCTGGCGTATCCAGATCAATTCGTAGGTCAGACTGGCCATCCCGGAGAGGAACAGGCAGAAATACGGAATGGCTATAAAAAGGGGATTACGGGTCAGGTTCATGAAGGATGCATAACGATGGACTTTGGCGGATTGTCCCACATCCTTTAAACCGAGTCAACGCAAGGGAGAAAGGCCGGACCCTGGAAAACCGCACCTTCCCCGTTACCGTTGCATGGTTCATCCAAGAATGGTAATCTTTCTCCATACTGATTTATTTTTTGGGCTTGACGCCAGTTTGCCCCGTTTTTCTTAAATTTGTCTGGAGGGTTGTGAATGCTTGTTTCATTGCGACGGGAGTTGATATTTGCTCTCATTATTTTAATGTTTGGCCTGACACCGATGTCCGCCTGGGCGAATGACAACTCCAAAGGTGCGGAGGATGAAGTTTCCATCCCAGATGTGGTTGCCAAAGTCAATGGCGTCGAAATAAAATCGGCCCCGATTAAATTCCAGTTGAGTAGTTCCATGAGGAAGGGCAAAAGACCATTTTCTCCGGCGGAGAAGCGGGAAATTGTATCGAGCCTGGTTGATAAGGAAATCGTCCGCGAACTGGTTCACCAGGAAGGGAAAGCCACCAAGGTGGAAATCGATTCCGAATCCGTGGAAAAAGAGTTCCAGGGCGTCATGAAACCCTATAAGGACAAGGCGGACTTTCAGAAAGCCCTTGATGCGCGCGGACTCACTGAGGACGAATTGAGAAATTCCATTGAAGTGGATCTCATAGCCAAGAAGCTGATCGACGATCAAGTCAGGGGAAAGGTCAAAATAACCGACGAGGATGTTAAAAGTTATTACGACAGCAACCAGGAAAAGTTTTTTCGACCCGAGTCTTATCGCGCCCATCATATTTTTATTTCCATTTTCCCCCCGGAATTGATGAAAACCACTCCGGTGAAGGAATTGAACGAAAGAAGAGAGGAATTGGACAAAGAAGCGAAAAAGAAAATCGCCGATATTCTTGCGGAATTAAAATCGGGCGGTGACTTTGCCGAACTGGCGAAAAAATATTCTCACGATTTAGGAAGCGCCCCAAATGGCGGAGATCTCGATTTTATCTATAAAGGCGTGTTCGACCCCGCTTTCGATGAAGCCGTTTCTAAATTGAAGGTGGGAGAAGTCAGCGACGTGGTCGACACCTCTTACGGGTATCACATCATCAAACTCGGTGAAACCAAACCCGCGGAACAAGCTACTTTTGACGAGATGAAAGAAGCCATCCAGAAACATTTATTTCTTGAACAGGCTAAACTAAAAGTTGAGAAGTTTGTGCAGAAGTTGCGGAAAAATGCGACAATTGAAAATCTTTTATGATTCCAAAAAGTATTTCCATTTACTATAAAAAATAACTCATCAGGAGAAATAACAAGAATGGCAACCTACACCAAAGAAAAAGACGTGGCAACCACTCAGGAAGACGATGCCGCCGCCCGAGCGGCTATGGAAGAAGTCTTTGGCAATACCGCCCGTTGGCCTGCGGGCTTCGCGGGATTCACAGCGGATGTATCGGTCAACATCAACGGTAAAGAAGAAAAGGGAACCGTCACCGCAAAAAGCGTCAAGGAAATCGAAACCACCATTCAGGGTGAAGATGCCAAAACATTCCTGACTGAAAACATGACCTCGATCGTCAGCCACCGGGGGCCGAGAAGTTTTGCGGAATCGGACGGCAAATACAAACTGTCTTTTGGCGACGACGGGACGCATCCCCTGGGACGGATTGTCAGCATGGGCGGCGACGGAATGAGTTCTTTTTACAGAATCAAGGATGGACGGATTCAGCAGATCAATCGCAAAACGCCGCGCATGGCTTTCACCATCAACATAGAAGAGAGTGTGAAAAACCCGGACAATAAATATCTAACCCACAAATACACCGTGTATTACTTCAATACTGAAAACGGCATCAAGGATGTGGAAAGCTATACAGACGATTATGTCCGTGTGGGTGACGCTGATTTGCCAGAGTATCGTAGAATCATCAACAGCGAAAAAGGGGCCATCCAGGTCAACAGCATGACCTTGAGTAACCACAAAAACCTTTGACCTGCAGAGTTCAAGATAAAAAAGCCCGCGCCGATTCCATCTGGATCAGCGCGGGTTTCTTTTTTTGGAACCTGATCTAATCGCCGATCAAGGACTGGTCTGTGACCGCGGCTTTATCGGCCAGAGTGACTGAGCTTCCTAAAATCGACCGTTGCAGGGTGCAGTCCGAGCCAACCGTCACGCCATCCCATAAAACGGAATTTTCGATTACAGAATTTTTCCCCACACGGCATCCATTGCCGAGAACGGCATGAGGGCCAATACGAGCATCAGGGTCGATGTGACAACCTTCCCCGATGAGGACCGGCGAAACGACGGTGAAACCTTCCAAGTTTTTTTGGGGACCGGTTTGCAATCGAACGTTCTCGTCGAGCGCGTCTTTGTGTACTTTAAGGTATTGCTCGCGGTTTCCCATGTCGATCCAATAGTCTTTGTGCAGATAACCGAAAACCGGAAGCCCCTCTTCGATCATTCCGGGAAAGACATCTTCCGTCGTGCCGAAAAATTTTCCTGCCGGTATACGGGAAAAAATTTCAGGCTCCATGATTTGAATGCCGGTGAACATGACACGCCTTGCGTCATCAGATACATTCGGGGAGGACGCGCCGATAAAACGCACGACTCGTCCGTCGGGCAGGATTTCTATCGGAGCGTATTTTTTGGGAGAATCGTCCTCCCGCAGGACCAGGGTCAAACACGATCCCCGTTCCCGATGAAACTCCAGAACGTGATTGAGATCAATGTCCACAAGGATATCGCTGTTGATGACCAGAAAAGGCCCGCCGTCGAGAAAATCCTGCACCGCTTTGATGCCTCCCGCCGTCCCCAGAATTTTTTTTTCTATGTAAAAATGGAGGTTGACCCCGAACCTGGAGCCATCGCCAAAATGGGCTATGATTTGCTCCGGCAAGTGATGCACGTTGACCGCGATGTCCTGAATGTTGGCCTGGCGCAACAGTTCAATCGTGCGTTCCAAAAGCGGACGGTTCATCACCGGTACCATTGGTTTGGGAATGGTCTCAGTCAAAGGCCGTAAACGGGTGCCGAACCCTGCGGCCAGGATCATGGCTTTCATGGGCATGAAGGGTTCATCGGGGATAAGGTTGGCTGAGTTATGAATTTCGTTCGGAGATTCACAGGTCAGCCCGCAAGTTTTTTCAGCGTTTCAGTGAAGGGCGGCAGAGCAATTCCTTTATCCGTGATGATGGCCGTGACCAACTGGTGAGGCGTTATGTCGAACGCCGGGTGGGCCACCATCGCGCCCTCAGGAGCCATGCGTTTGTTATTGATGGTGGTCACTTCATCCGCAGAACGCTCTTCAATGGGGATTTCTTCCCCGCTGGCCAAAGATAAATCCAGGGTGGATATCGGCGCCGCGACATAAAACGGAATATTGTGGTTTTTAGCCAGGATAGCGACCATATAGGTGCCGATTTTATTAGCGACATCTCCATTGGCCGCGATGCGGTCGGCCCCGACCACGACCACATCCACCTGCTTTTTTTGCATGAAATGCCCTGCCATGCTGTCGGTGATCAGTTTGACGGGGATGTTGTCCTCCATCAACTCCCAGACCGTGAGGCGGGCGCCTTGCAGGAAAGGTCGGGTCTCGTTCGCCAGTACGCTGATTTTTTTCCCGGCGTTCACCGAGGCGCGGATGACCCCAAGCGCCGTCCCAAAACCCGCCGTCGCCAGGGCTCCTGCGTTGCAGTGGGTCAGCACATTATTCCCGTCCGCAATGAGCGTTTGACCGAAAGCGCCCATCGCCTGATTGGCGGCGATGTCCTCGTCACAAATCGTCTGAGACTCTCGTCGCAGACGTTTTTTTAAATCCGGGAGCGCGAGGTCTTTGTTGTCACTCGCCACCCGTTTCATGCGGGCGATGCCCCAGGCCAGGTTCACGGCAGTCGGGCGCGACCTGGCAAGTTCAGCGCATTTTTTTTCCAGTTGCGAATAAAATCCGGCAAAGTCTTCGGCCAGAATCTCCTCGGCCCCAAGGCTCACTCCCATCGCCGCGGCCACGCCGATTGCGGGAGCGCCGCGAATGATCATGGTCTTGATGGCCAGGCTCACTTCTTCTATCGTCCGGCAATCGACGAATACTTTCTCCGTTGGCAAACGGGTTTGGTCGATCATGCGAACCACGCCATCGACCCACTCTATGGTCTTGATCATATCTTTCTCAGGTTAATCATGACGGTTTATCAGGAAGAATTTTTTGCAAAAAAGCGGATTCGTCCATGCCTTCGACACGGATGATTTTATTTTTACTGGTGAGTCCTCCGACGATATCGATTCTCGATGCACTGACCCCAAGCCGTTTGGCGAGAAACTTGATGCAGGCCTTATTGGCCGCGCCTTCCACCGGAGGCGACGTCAGACGGATTTTCAAGGCGCCGTTCATCACGCCCGAGATCTCATTTTTCGATGCCCTTGGCAAAATGGCAACGGAAAAATGAATCCCTTCCTCATGCTGATTAATGTTTAAAGCCATGCCGGACTGAGGAACCCGCATTTTATTTTTTAAACTGATCGAAATGTTCGAGCGCGGATTTTTTAATGTTGTCGATCAGACTCGATTTATCCCGGGTGAGTTTTTCGATTTCCTTTTTCAAGCCGTTCAGTTCCTGTTGGGCTTTCCTGCGCTGAAAATCAGCCTTCTCCGTCACTTCCCGCATGACCTTGCGGGCTTTGTTTTTCAATGCCTCAGGCGTGAAGCCGGAATCTGGAGAATCGTTTTGAGCGCCCGTCCGGGGCTGGCTTTTCAGGTCCTCAATGAGATCGTTATTATGCGCGATCTCTTTTTTGAGGTTTTCAATTTCCGCAGACATTTCCTTGAAGTCATCGGCCACAAGGTGTAAAAACATATCCACCTCCTGCTTGTTGTAGCCTCTGAACTTATCACGAAAGCATTGTTCCAGAATGTCCAGATGATTCAATCTCATGGCGAACTCATTGCAGTTGCATGGCAAACATGGCAAGAGATTTGACCGCAAATTCCTGGAGGAAAATGATTCCAAGAATCACTATAATAGGAGAAAAGTCGATCCCCATCCCGGACATGGGTAGCATTTGCCGCACCTTGGTCATGACGGGTTCGGTGATGCTGTAAAGAAATTGTACGATGATATTGTTGGGGTCTGGATTGACCCAGGACAACAACGCCCGGATAATGATGATCCACAAATAAATACCGAGCGCGATGTCTAAAATCTTGGCCGTTGCCCCTAAAAGATTTCCTATTAAGTACATGAGTGTCCGCTTGAGTTATGACGAATGAGCAAAGCGCTTTCCCGTCGAAAATGGGAAGCCTGTAATATCCTTGATTTTTAACAGGTTTACAGTAACCAACTTCCATTATATTGTCAATTGGAAGTCCCTGTCAGAAAATTTCGAGGAGCGAAGTTCAAATGTATCGCGACAACCCTGTTTTTAACTGCAATTCAAGGATAGGCCATGCCAAAAAAAATTCGGGATAAGGTGAAAGACCTTCTAAACAGCAAAGAAGAAAATGCCAGCGTCATCGTCAAAGGGTGGGTGCGGACGAAGCGGGACTCCAAAGGCGGGTTTTCATTTTTAGAAATCAACGACGGCTCCTGTCTCGCCGGTTTTCAGGTGGTGGCCGATCATACGTTGCCCAGCTATCAGGCGGTCGCGAGCCAATTGCACACCGGCAGTTGCGTGGCGGTCACCGGGAAACTGGTCGCCTCCCAGGGCAAAGGACAGCAATGGGAAGTTCACTCAAGCGAGATCGAGCTGTACGGTTCTGCGGACGCGGAGAAATATCCTTTGCAGAAAAAACGCCATTCCTTCGAATTTCTACGGGAAATCGCCCATCTTCGCCCCAGGACGAACACCCTGGGTGCGGTCATGCGTGTCCGTAACCGATTGTCTCATTCCATACATAATTTTTTTCAGGACCGGGGGTTTCTTTATCTGAATACCCCCGTCATCACTGCCAGCGATTGCGAAGGCGCAGGCGAAATGTTTCAGGTCACCACCCTGGATATGGACCGGCTTCCTTTAAACAACGGCAAAACCGACTACAGCCAGGATTTCTTCGGCAAGCGCACGGGGCTGACCGTCAGTGGACAACTCGAAGGCGAGATCTACGCGATGGCCCTGTCCGACGT
Organism: Nitrospinaceae bacterium; assembly: GCA_029261655.1. Lineage (GTDB taxonomy): Bacteria > Nitrospinota > Nitrospinia > Nitrospinales > VA-1 > JADFGI01. Next base: position 21,537 of record JAJDAY010000038.1, read on the forward strand.
CTACACATTCGGCCCCACGTTCCGGGCGGAAAACTCCAACACCAGCCGGCATCTGGCGGAGTTCTGGATGGTCGAACCGGAGATGGCCTTTTACGATCTGGACGACGACATGGATCTTGCGGAACAGTTCCTCAAATTCCTCATGAAAGACGTTATGGAAAACTGTCAACAGGATATGGAATTTTTCAATCAGCGCATCGACAAAACCATTCTCCAGACCTTAACGGATATTGTGGAGTGCGAATTTGAACGGATTCATTACAGCGACGCCATCCACCTGCTGGAGAAATCCGGTGAGAGCTTCGTCTACTCGGTGGAATGGGGGTGCAACCTGCAATCGGAACACGAACGTTATCTGAGCGAGAAGGTCTTTAAGAAACCTGTCATCATTTACAACTATCCCGAAGAGATCAAACCTTTTTATATGAAGCTGAACGAAGACAAGGAGACGGTGCGCGCCATGGACGTTCTCCTGCCCAAGCTGGGGGAGATTATCGGCGGCAGTCAGCGAGAGGATGACCTGGACAAGCTCACGGCCCGGATGAAAGAAAAGGAAATGGACCCGGAAGAATACTGGTGGTATCTCGATCTCAGGCGCTATGGCTCCGCCCCGCATTCCGGGTTCGGCCTCGGGTTCGAGCGTCTGGTGCAGTTTGTGACCGGCATGGAAAACATCCGCGATGTGATCCCTTTCCCGCGTACGCCCAAACACGCAGAATTTTAAATCTCCCCCACCTGCCGTCACTCAGGAAGTGCTTCCCTGAGGGCGGGGGAGATTGACTTTCGATCCGCGTTACTCAGTCTTTTCGATCGGTGATTTCGATCAGGTGATAGCCAAACTGGGTTTTCACCGGACCGTGCACTTTTCCCACTTCGTCATTGAAAACGACCGTGTCAAACTCCGGCACCATCTGACCGGGGCGAAACTCGCCCAAAGCGCCGCCGTCATTACCGGAGGGGCAGGATGAGTGCTCCTTGGCGGCTTTGGCGAAATCAGTGCCGCCTTCAATTTCCTTTTTCAACTTAATACATTCCTCTTCGGATTTCACAAGGATGTGACGGGCGCTGGCAGAAGCCATGATATTTTCCTTTCATTTCATTATGAAACGTTTTCAGCAACTCAAACAATACAGTCGCCAAACGTTGCTGTTAAATAAATAGTTGCAGGTTTGGCACAATTCTACCCATCCCAGGAAAGCGTGTCAAGTTTGGGTTATCGGGGGGTGGAGAACATCAAGATTTAGGTTTTGCTGCGGGGTAGGTGGGGAGTTATCAAAACAACTTCTCCTGCGCGCCTTGTTGAGGCGGGAGGATGCCGAAATGTTCGTAGGCCATCTGGGTGGCGACTCGGCCTCTTGGGGTGCGGTGGATGAAACCGGATTGCATGAGGTAGGGTTCCAGCACGTCTTCGATGGTGTCTTTTTCTTCGCTGATGGACGCCGCGAGGCTGTCGATACCCACTGGCCCGCCCTTGAATTTTTCAATGAGGGTCAGGAGCAGTTTGTGGTCCATCTTGTCCAGTCCCATCGCATCGACCTCCAGCATTTCGAGGGATTTTCGCGCCACTTCGCGTGAGATCACGCCATCGGCCTTGACCTGGGCGTAATCCCGCACGCGTCTTAGCAGACGATTGGCGATGCGCGGGGTGCCGCGTGACCGGCGGGCGACTTCGCCGGCCCCGTCTGGTTGGATGGGAATCTCAAGGATGGCGGCGGAGCGGGTGACGATGATCGTGAGTTCTTCTGCGGTGTAATAATCCAGCCGATGGACGACGCCAAAGCGGTCGCGCAGGGGAGAGGTCAAAAGGCCCGCCCGTGTGGTCGCCCCGACCAGCGTGAAAGGGGGTAAATCCAGTTTGATGGAGCGCGCGCTCGGACCCTGGCCGATCATGATGTCGAGTTTGAAATCTTCCATCGCCGAATACAGCACTTCTTCGATGACGTTGGACAGACGATGAATTTCGTCGATGAATAAAATATCGCCTTCCTTGAGGTTGGTCAAAAGAGCCGCGAGGTCGCCGGATTTTTCGATCACCGGTCCCGATGTGCTTTTCAGGTTCGCCCCCATTTCGGCTGAGATGATGTTGGCCAGCGTCGT